>NZ_JBVIJO010000017.1:0-184945 GCF_055581365.1 Streptomyces sp. NPDC031445 | reverse complement strand
CCACACCCCCGCACCCGCCAAACCACCCACACCCGACACACCACCAGGCCCCACCGCACCCCGCGTCACCACCACCAACCGCGACGACACCCACCGCTCATCCGCCAACCACCCCCGCACCAAAGACAGGGCGGCCTCGGTGGTGGCGAGGGCCAGGGTGTCCGCGCCGTCACAGGACTCGTCCCCGATCGTGCGGCCGATCGGTGCGAGGACGACCTCGGGGCGCTGCCCGTCGGTGCCGACCGCGGCGACGAGATCGTCGAGGCCGTCGTAGTGGACGGTGCCGGCCGGGGCGCCGTCCATGGGGTCGGTGCCGACGACGGCCCACCGGCCCGCCGCCGGTGCGGGCGCGGTGCCGGCCGGCAGCGGCACCCAGTCGACGCCGAACACCGCGTTGTGCGTGGGGTGGGCGGCCCGGCCGGCCGGTGTCCTCATCTCGCGCAGCGTCAGCTCCGCGACGGAGACGACCGGCGCGCCGGCGGCGTCGGCGACGTCGAGCGCCGCCGTGCCGTCCCCGGTCCTGGTGAGCCGGCCCCGCAGGTCGGTGGCGCCGACGGCGTGCAGGGACACGCCCGCCCAGGAGAAGGGCAGCCGGGGCGCCGGGGCGCTGACCGCGGCGGCGGGGTCCAGGACGAGCAGGTGCAGGGCCGCGTCGAGCAGCGCGGGGTGCACTCCGTACTGGTCCGCCGTGGTGCGCTGCTCCTCGGGGAGCGCGATCTCGACGTACGTCTCGTCACCGTGGTCCCAGGCCCGTACGACGCCCTGGAACAGCGGTCCGTAGCGGTAGCCCTGCTCCGCCAGGCGCTGGTACAGGTCGTCGACGTCGAGGGCGGTCGCTCCGGCGGGCGGCCACTGGCGCGGCAGCGGTGCGGGCGCCTGGGCGTGGTGGAGGAGGGCGCCGGTGGCATGCCGGGTCCACGGTCCGGGCGTCTCGTCGGCGTCGTCGGGGCGCGAGGAGACGGTGACGGCGCGGCGTCCCGCGTCGTCCGGTGCGGTGAGCGACAGCTGGAGCTGTACGCCGCCGGTCTCCGGCAGGACGAGCGGCGCTTCGAGGGTCAGGTCCTCCAGGTGCTCGTGGCCGGTGCGGTGTCCGGCGTGCAGGGCGAGTTCGACGAAGGCCGTGCCGGGCAGCAGGACGGTGTCGCCGACCTTGTGGTCCGCCAGCCAGGGGTGGGTGCGCAGCGAGAGCCGGCCGGTGAAGACCACCTGGTCGCCGTCGGCGAGGGCGAGGGTGGCCCCGAGCAGCGGGTGGTCGTCGCCCTGGAGGCCCAGTCCGGTGATGTCGCCGCCGCTCGTGGCGTCGGTGAGCCAGTAGCTCTCGCGCTGGAAGGGGTAGGTGGGCAGCGGTGCCGGGGTGTCGGCCGCCGGGACGAGTCCGGACAGGTCCAGGTGTGCCCCGTGGGCGACGGCCACGGCCAGGGAGTTCAGCAGCCGGGCCGGTCCGCCGTCCTGGCGGCGCAGCGAGCCGACGGCGACGCCGGGCACGCCGATGCCGTCGAGTGTCTCCTCGATGCCGACGGTGAGCACGGGGTGCGGACTGGCCTCGATGAACAGGGTGTGTCCCTGCTCGGCCAGGGCACGGACGACCTGCTCGAACCGTACGGGGTTGCGCAGGTTGCGGTACCAGTAGCCGCCGTCGAGCAGGCCGGTGTCCTCGATGAGTTCGCCCGTGAGCGTGGAGTGGAACGGCACGGTCGATCGCTGGTTCGGGGTGACGGGTGCCAGGAGCTCGGCGAGGGGCTCCTGAAGCGCCTCGACGTGCGGGGAGTGCGAGGCGTAGTCGACCGGGATGCGCCGGGCCCGTACGTCCGACTCCTCGAAGCGCAGGAGGAGTTCCCCGAGGGCGTCGGCGTCGCCCGAGACCACCGTGGAGTGCGGGCCGTTGGCCGCCGCCACACAAATGCGGCCGTCCCATTCGGCGATCCGGCGCTCGACCTCGTCGGCCGGAAGGGACACGGAGACCATGCCGCCGGTACCGGCCAGCCGCAACAACGCACGACTGCGCAACGCCACCACACGCGCCGCGTCCTCCAGGGACAACGCACCCGCCACACACGCCGCCGCGATCTCACCCTGCGAATGCCCCACCACCGCCGCCGGCTCCACACCGTACGACCGCCACACCTGAGCCAGCGACACCATCACCGCGAACAACACCGGCTGCACCACATCGACACGCTCCAACGACGGCGCACCCTCCACACCCCGCACCACATCCAGCAACGACCACTCCACATGAGGCGCCAGAGCCCGCCCGCACTCCGCCATCCGGTCCGCGAACACCGGCGAAGCACCCAGCAACTCCACCGCCATCCCCGCCCACTGCGACCCCTGCCCCGGGAACACGAACACCGGACGCACATCCCGGGCGGCGGTGCCGCGTACCAGGAGGTCGTCGGATTCACCGTTCGCGAGGGCGCGCAGGGCGCGCAGCGTGGTGTCGTGGCCGGTGGCGGTGACGATCGCGCGGTGCTCGAACCGGGTGCGGCCGCCGGCCAGGGTGCGGGCGACGCCGACCGGGTCGGTGGTGGTGCCGGCGGCGAGCAGTTCGGCCAGCCGGCCCGCCTGCTCGCGCAGCGCCGTCTCGTCGCGGGCGCTCAGCAGCCAGGGCACGGGGGTGCCGAGGGGGGTGGGGGGCGTGGCGCGGGGTGGCGCGGGCTCGGGGTGCTCCTCCAGGACCAGGTGGGCGTTGGTGCCGGAGATGCCGAACGAGGAGACGGCGGCCCGGCGCGGGCGTTCGCCCCGCTCCCACGGCATCGCGTCGCGCAGCAGGGCGACGGCGCCGCTGTCCCAGTCCACGTGCGCGGTGGGGCTGTCGACGTGCAGGGTCCTGGGCAGCGTCCCGTTCCGGAGCGCCATCACCATCTTGATGACGCCGCCGACGCCCGCGGCGGCCTGGGCGTGGCCGATGTTGGACTTCAGCGAGCCCAGCCACAGCGGCGTGCCGGGGTCGCGGTGCCGTCCGTAGGTGGCGAGCAGGGCGCGGGCCTCGATGGGGTCGCCGAGGGTGGTGCCGGTGCCGTGCGCCTCCACGGCGTCCACGTCGGCGGTGGTGAGTCCGGCGGCGGCCAGTGCCTGGCGGATGACCCGCTCCTGGGCCGGGCCGCTGGGTGCGGACAGGCCGTTGCTGGCGCCGTCCTGGTTGATCGCGGAGCCGCGGATCAGGGCGAGCACGGGGTGGCCGCGCCGCTCGGCCTCGGACTGCCGCATCAGCAGGATCATGCCGACGCCCTCGGCCCAGCTGGTGCCGTCGGCGGCCTGCGCGAACGGCTTGCACCGGCCGTCGGGAGCCAGCCCGCGCTGACGGCTGAACTCGACGAACATGCCGGGCGAGCTCATGACGGTGGCGCCGCCGGCGAGGGCCATGTCGCACTCTCCGGCCAGCAGGGACCGGGCGGCCATGTGCAGCGCCACCAGTGAGGAGGAGCACGCCGTGTCGACGGTGATCGCCGGGCCCTGAAGGCCGAGTGTGTAGGCCACGCGGCCGGAGGCCACGCTGGAGGTGCTGCCGGTCAGCAGGTAGCCGTCGAAGCCCTGGGCCCCCTGGTGCAGCCGGGGACCGTACTCGGGTGCGACGGCGCCGACGAACACGCCGGTCTGGCTGCCGCGCAGCGTGGCCGGGTCGATCCCGGCCCGCTCCAGTGCCTCCCAGGAGGTTTCCAGGAGCAGCCGCTGCTGCGGGTCCATGGCGGCCGCCTCGCGCGGGCTGATGCCGAAGAATCCCGGGTCGAAGAGGTCGGCGTCGTGCAGGAAGCCGCCGACGTCGACGTAGGAGTGCCCGGCCCGGTCCGGGTCGGCGTCGAAGAGGCCGTCGAGGTTCCAGCCGCGGTTCGCGGGGAAGCCGCTGATCGCGTCGGTCCCGGAGGCGACCAGGCGCCACAGGTCCTCGGGTGAGGTGACCCCGCCCGGGTAGCGGCAGGCCATGGCGACGACGGCGAGGGGCTCGTCGGCGGCCGCGGCACGGGCCGGGGCGTCGGTGTCCGGGCCGGTGCCGCCGTACAGCCGTTCGTGCAGGTGCCGGCTCAGGGCGAGCGGGCTCGGGTGGTCGTAGAGCAGGGTCGTGGGCAGGTCGAGGCCGGTGGCGAGGGAGAGCCGCTCGCACAGGTCGACCGACATCAGCGAGTCCAGGCCGAGGTCCCGGAAGACCCCGGTGGGGTCGACGTCGTGCGCGGAGGTGTGGCCGAGGACGGCGGCGACCTCCGCGCGGACCAGGGCGAGGGCGCCGGCGGAGCGGTCGGCCGCGGCGGGGGCGGGCGCCGCGTGGTCCGGGGCGGACGGCGGCGCGGGCGGCGCGGCCTGCGGGAGGCTCGGTGCGCCGGCCGGGGCGGCGACGCCGGGCCAGAAGCGGCGGCGCTGGAAGGCGTACGTCGGCAGCGGTACGAGGCGTGCGGCGCTGTGGGCGAAGAAGGCGGCCCAGTCCACGTCGGTGCCGGTGGTGTGCAGGTGGGCCAGGGCGCGGACGAGGGTCTCCTCCTCGGGCCGGTCGCGTCGCTGCGCTGCTGCCAGCAGCGGGCGCGGAGCGTCGGCCGGCAGGCTCTGGCGGATCATGTGCACGAGGACGGAGTCGGGACCGATCTCCAGGTAGCGGGTGACGCCCAGCCGGTGAAGGGTGCGGACGCCGTCGCTGAAGCGGACGGTCTTCCGGGTGTGCGCGGCCCAGTAGTCGGGGGAGGCGAGTTCCTCGGCCGTCGCCAGGCGGCCGGTCACGTTGGAGATCACGGGTACGGCGGGAGCGGCGAACTCCACGTCGGACGCCGCCGAGCGCAGGGGTTCCAGCGCGGGTTCCATCAGCCGGGAGTGGAAGGCGTGGCTGACGTGCAGCCGGCGGGTTCGGCGGCCCCGTCCGGCGAACAGCTCCATGACGGCGAGGACGGCCTCTTCGGGTCCGGACACGACGGTGGAGTCGAGACCGTTGAGCGCCGCGATCTCGGCGTCGCCGCGCCCCTCGGCCAGCGCCTGTGCCACTTCGGCCTCGGTCGCCTCGACGGCGGCCATCGCACCGCCCGCGGGCAGCGACTGCATGAGGGCGCCCCGGCTCGCCACCAGCCGGCAGGCGTCGCCGCGGGAGAGGACGCCGGCGACGTGCGCGGCCGCCAGCTCTCCGATCGAATGTCCGATGAGGTAGTCGGGGCGGACGCCGAAGGACGCGAGCAGACGGTGCAGCGACACCTCGAAGGTGAACAGGGCGGGCTGTGTGTAGGCGGTCTGGTCGAGCCGGTCGGCCTCGGGCGTGCCGGGGTCGGCGAACATCACGGTGCGCAGCGGACGCTCCAGCATGCCGTCGAACTCCGCGCAGAGTTCGTCGACCGAGTGCCGGAAGGTCTCGAAGGCCGCGTAGAGCTCCCGTCCCATTCCGGGGCGTTGGGCGCCCTGCCCGGAGAAGACGACCGCGAGCGGACCGGCGGGGCCGGCGGTGCCGGTCAGCGCGGCGGAGGCCGGCTGTCCCTCGGCGAGCGCGGACAGGGACCCCAGCAGGGTGTCGCGGTCGCGTCCGACGAGGGCGGCGCGGTGCGGGAAGGCGGTGCGCGTGGTGGCCAGCGAGAGTCCGATGTCGGCCGTCCCGGCGTCGGCTCCGGACGTGAGGTGCTCGTGCAGGCGCCGCGCCTGTGCCCGGAGGGCGGCGGGGTCCGTGCCGGAGAGCAGCCAGGGGACGACCGGCCGCGGTGCGGCGGGCGTGCTGCCGGTGTGCCGCGGCGCGGGGTGCGCGCCCTCGTCGACCGGCTCGTGCCGGTGCTGGGCGAGGACGAGGTGGCAGTTGGTGCCGCCCATGCCGAAGGAGCTCACGCCGGCCACCAGGCGGTCCTGCGGACGGGGCCAGCTCTCGTGGCGGGTCTGCATCCGCAGGCGGAGCTCGTCCAGGGGGATGTCGGGGTGGGGCGTCTCGAAGTGCAGGCTGGCCGGGAGTTCGCCGTGGGCGATGCTGAGCACGGTCTTGATCAGCCCGGCGACGCCCGCGGCCGCCTCCAGGTGGCCGATGTTGGTCTTGACGGAGCCGACCCGCAGGGGAGCGTCCGCGGGACGGCCCGGCGCGAACACCGTGCCGAGGGCGGTGGCCTCCACGGGGTCGCCGACCCGGGTGCCGGTGCCGTGCAGCTCGACGTACTGCACCTCGCCGGGTGTGACCCCGGCCGCCAGCTGGGCCCGCCGGATGGCCTCGGCCTGGTACGCGGAGCCGGGTACGGTCAGGCCGTCGGTGCGTCCGTCGTTGGTGACGGCGCTGCCCAGGATCACGCAGTGGACGGGGTCGCCGTCGCGTACCGCCTGCTCCAGCGGCTTGAGCAGGACCACACCGGCGCCCTCGCCGCGTACGTAGCCGTCCGCGGCGGCGTCGAAGGTGCGGCAGCGGCCGGTCGGGGACAGGGCGCCGAACTTGGCGGACGCCGCGGTGGTCTCGGCGAGCAGGTCGAGGTTGACTCCGCCGGCGATGGCCATCTCCGACTCACCCGCGCGCAGGCTCTCGCAGGCGAGGTGGACCGCGACGAGCGACGAGGACTGGCCGGCGTCCACGGCGAGGCTCGGGCCGTGCAGTCCCAGGACGTAGGAGAGGCGGTTGGCGATGATGCTGCGGTGGGTGCCGGTGACGGTGTGGCCGGTGCTGCCGTCCGGGCCGCGCCGCGCGAGGAGGCCGGCGTAGTCGTCCCAGATGGCGCCGATGAAGACACCGGTGCGGGAGTCGCGGACGCGCTCGGGGACGATGCCGGCGTTCTCCAGGACCTCCCAGCCCAGTTCGAGGACCACCCGCTGCTGCGGGTCCATCTCGACGGCCTCGCGTGGGGAGATCCCGAAGAACGCCGCGTCGAACTCGTCGACGTGGTCGAGGAACGCGCCGTACCAGCGCGGGCCTGTGCCGGCGCCGGCCGGGCCCCAGCGGTGCTCGGGGGCGGGGACGACCGTGTCCCGGCCCTCGCGCAGGAGCTTCCAGAAGGCCTGCGGGCCGTCCGCCTGCGGCAGCCGGCATGCCATGCCGATGACCGCTACGGCGTCCTGGCGCCGCACCGCGGACTCGTTCGCGTTCACGTCCGGGGTTTCTGCAAACACCTGCTGACTCCTTGGTTGCACCGTGGCTGGTGTGCGTCGCTGTGGGCGGTGGCTCAGTTCTTGCGGGCGAGTCCCGCGTAGATGACCATGTCGCTCACCTTGCGGGGGGCCGTCTGCTCCGCCCGCCACTCGGTGGTCTCCACCAGACCGGGCTCCAGGAGTTCGAGGCCCTCGAAGAAGCGCGCGATCTGTGCCTTGGTCCGGTTGGCGTTGAGCTCGATGCTGCGCTTCTCGAAGGCCCGGTCGGTGGTGGCCGCGAGCTCGTCCAGCTCGGCCAGGGAGACGTGGGAGAGCACCAGGTGGCTGCCCGGGGGAAGGGCGTCGAGCAGCAGGCGCACGGCGGCCCAGGGGTCCTCGGCGTCGGGCACGAAGTGCAGGACGGCGACGAGCAGCAGGGCCACCGGCTCGTCGAAGTCGAGCAGCCGGCGCACCCCGGGGGCGTTCAGGATGTCCTCCGGGCGGCCGAGGTCGCCGAGGACCACCTCGATGTTCTTCTCGGCGCGCACGAGGGACTCCGCGTGCACGGTGATGGTCGGGTCGTTGTCGACGTACACGACGCGTGCCTCGGGAGCGACGGCCTGCGCGACGGCGTGCACGTTGTCCTGGGTGGGCAGGCCGGAGCCGATGTCGAGGAACTGCCGGATGCCCACGTCTTCGGTCAGGAAGCGGACCGCGCGGATCAGGAAGTCGCGGTTGGCGCGGGCCGCGGCGAAGACGCCGGGATCGGTCGCGGCGATCTCGTCGACCAGCGCGCGGTCGGCGGGGTGGTTCTCGGTGCCCCCGAGGAGGTAGTCGTACATGCGGGCCAGGCCCGGACGCGTGGTGTCGATCTCGACGGGGGGCTCGACGGGGGTCTTGATGGGGGTCTCGCTCAACGGAACGTTCCTTTCCGGAAGTGACGGGACGAAGCGTCGGGCAGGTGGCCTGACGGGGCGTCAGGCAGCCGGCCTGGGCCGGCGCGCCCCGGCCAGGGCGCCGGTGAGCCGTCGCCGCAGGGCGAGCAGACCGGCCGCGGCGGCGAGCAGGGCCGTGCGCGGGCCGCCGACGCGGCGCATGCGCAGCAGGGACAGGAAGATCCACAGCCGGGTCTCCAGCGCGTTGCCCGGTCCCGCGTGTTCGTCGCGGTACTCCAGGACCCGGGTGCCGGGGACCCTGCTCGTGAGCCGGCGGACGTCGTCACCCGGGATGATCGCGTCCTCGTGGGTGGCCAGGTAGTGCACCGGGATGCCGACGGCGGCGAGTTCCGTGTCGGTGAGCGCCCAGGGGGTCATGTCGCCGGTGATGTCGTCCGGGGTCGTGCGGGTCAGCCGGGCCAGCGTGTCGACGGTGATCCGGGGCAGGCCGCGGCGCCAGTCCGGGTCGGTGAAGAAGGCGGCGACCGGGGCGGCGATGGTGATGACGCCCCTGATGCGCCGGTCGTGCGCCGCGCAGCGCAGGGCGGCGTGTCCGCTGAAGCTCAGGGTCAGCCCGTAGGTGTGCTCGACGTCGGCCCGGTCGCTCACGGCGTCGAGGAGGCGGGAGAGCATCCGCCAGCTGTCGGCGGAGTACGGCAACGGGTTCTCGCCGACGCCCGGCAGCTCGGCCACCAGCACGGCCATGCCCAGCCGCGACGCCTGCGCGAGCAGGGTCATCCACTGTTCCTTGATGCTGATGATGCCGCCCATCACCAGCAGCAGCGGGCGCCGCTCCGTGGCGGACAGGCCGCTCGCCCAGCAGGGCACGGTCTCACCGAGGACGGGGATGTCGAGGCGGGTCACCGCGTGGTCCGCCGCCCAGGCGGCGCAGACCTCGACGCACTTCTTCTGCGCCCGTTCCCTGGCCGGGCCGTCCACGGCGGGGAATCGCGCCAGGTTGTAGTGGGCGCAGGCCTCCAGCAGCCGGCCCTCGGCTTCCAGCCGGGCCGCGGCTCGGCTCCACTCCCCCGTCCAGGAGCCCGGCCGGTCCCCGTCGTCGGAGTGGACACGGTCGCAGACCTCCTGGTAGGCGGCCTGGGTGAGGTTCTGGGCGCGTGCGTGGGCCAGTCCGAAGAGCTTCAGTTCCGCCACGTCGTTCATACGGCGTCCTCCAGGGCCGCGGCACGGCCGTCGCTGCCCGGCGCCAGGGGGTGGCGGAACTCCTCGATTCCGGTCTTGATGTCCGCGAGCAGGTCGGCGGCCTCGGCGCCGTCCACCACACGGTGGTCGAAGGCGAGGTTGAGCCGCATGACGGGGGCGGGGACCACCTGGCCGTCGCGGACGACCGGGCGCTCGGCGATCTGCCCGAGGCCGAGGGTGATGGTGGTGCCGCCGACGGAGTGGAACCCGTCGACCGGCCGGTGGCCGAGCGAGGACACGGCGAGCGTGCCCATGACCTGGTGCCGGGCGGCAAGCGGGCGCACGACCCGCCGGAAGGCGCGGGACCCCACGGGCACGGGCAGCCGCTGGAGCCGGCGGACGGGGGCGAACTCGGGCATGTCGTCCGCGTCGCCCTCGCGGTAGTGCTCCAGTTGCCTCTGGATCTCGTCCAGGCCGGCCGCCTGCGCGCCCTTGAGCAGGGCCGACAGGACGACCCGCTCGCCGTCCAGCGTCTTGTCCAGGGCGACCTTCACGTCGACGTGGTCGTAGGTGACGATCCGGGGGCGCAGGGTCCCGAGGATCGCGGCGTTGGCCTGCGGATGGGCGGCGAGTGCCCGTGCGGCGGCCAGGATGACGCACGCCACCGCGGAGTACCGCCGACCGCTGTCCCGGGCGGCCTCGCGGACCTGCCGGACCCGGGTCATGTCGACGTCCGTGTCCAGGAAGACCGGACAGAAGCCGCGGATCGTCTGGAGGAAGTAGAAGGTGTGGCGGCGCTGCCGCGCCAGGGGCCGGACCGTCACGGGGCCACCGCCAGTTCGTAGACGTGGGCGAGCGTGGGGGCTTCGATCACGTCGGGCAGGGACAGGCGTCGCCCGGTCTCCCGCTCCAGCACGGTCAGCAGCCACATCACGTGGAGCGAGTCCCAGCCGGGGACCTCGTCCACGTTGCGGCGCAGATCCTCACCGGTGACCGGTATCCCGATGTGGTCACTGATCAACTCGGCGAATTCGTCCAGGCTGTTCACTTGCGGGCCCCCCGGGAGCGATCGATCAGACGGATGTGGCCGGGCACGTCCGGCAGCTGGTCCAGTCGGTGACGGAAGGTCGTCGACGTGGTGTCGCCACCGGTCTCCTCGAAGCCGGCGGACGGGTACAGGTGCCGCACCTTGGCGTTCTTGGCGGTCGGGCGGTACGCGGCCTCCACCGCGTCGGCGCCCTGCGCCTTGGCGTGGTGCAGCACGGCCGCCAGGCAGGCCCGTTCCACCCCGCGGGCCAGCACCCGGCAGCTGAGGAGGAAGTTGTCGACCGTCAGCACGTCGCCCGTGCGCCGCAGGAACACCGCGCCGGTCAGGCCGCTGCTGCCGAAGCGGTCGCTGACGTGGACCGCCAGCACGCTCGCGTCCGGGTCGTCGGCACGCTGCTGGACCGCCGCCGGCTGGAGCCGCTCGGTGGTGAGGTTGAACTGGTTGGTGCGCAGGGTGAGCTGGGACACCCGGGCGATCTCGTCCGGCCGCACCGGGCCGATGGTGACGGTGATCCCCAGGTCCCGCAGATAGTCGTCGGGATCGGCGTGCGCCGTGCGCAGCTCACCCCGAGCGGCCTCCGCCCGGTACAGGGCGGTGCGTTCGGTGTCCTCCGCGGTGACCGTCCGCACGGTGAACCAGCCGTCGGCCAGCAGCTTCTCCACGTGCAGCGCGGGCTCCTCGTCGAGGGCGACGACGTCGGCCTGCGGGCAGTGCGCGCGGACGAGGCCGCACTCGTGCGGGCTGTCGTCGACGAAGACGAAGCTGTCGAGGCCGATCCCGATCGTGTCCGCGATCTCGCGCAGGTGCCCGGGCTTGGCCGACCAGTCGGCCCTGATCTGCACGAAGTCGTCCTCGCGCAGGGTCATGCCGGGGTGGTCGCGCAGCACCTCGCGCACCGGTGCCGGGTCGTTCTTGCTGACGGCCGAGAGCAGGACGCCCTGCGAGGCGAGCTGGGCGAGGACGCGCTGGAAGGCGGTGAACGCCCTGCCGCGCAGGCCGTCGCCCACCTCGATGCCCTCGCGGCCGTCCTCGCTCAGCACCCCTCCCCAGAGGGTCTGGTCCAGGTCGACCGCCAGGCACTTCTTGGTCCGTCCGGTGAGGTGCCGGGCGAGATGGCCGATCTCCCTGGCGTAGGCGGCGAGCAGCGGCTCCGACAGGTGGGCACCGGTGTACGCGCTGAGCCGGGGGTCCGTGGCGGGCACGCCGTCGGCCAGCAGCGGGTCGAGGTCGAGTGCCACGACCTGGGGGCGGCTGTCGCCGAGCCCCAGCAGCCGTGAGTTGGCCTCCCGCCACAGCGTGCCGAGCCGGGCGCGCGAGCGGTAGTCGATCAGCTGCGCCGTCAACGTCCGTGGGAGAGGCAGGGTGTTGACGACCAGGGTGGCGTCGCTGTGTGCGACGAAGCGTTCCACCAGGGCCTCGATCAGCGAGATCCGGTGCTCCACGGCCGCGCGTACGTCGTCGAGGGTCCAGGGCGCGGGCAGGTCGTCGAGGACCACCATCGGGTCGAGGACCAGCAGGACCAGGTCGGGGCCCGCCGAGTACAGTTCGCCGGCCGGATCGGAGAGTTCCGGCACGTAGCTGTCGAAGTCGGTGAGCGTCGGCCGCAGCAGCAGCCCGTGCCGGGCGAGTTCGGCGGTGAGCGCCGGGGTCAGCAGGGCCAGGTTCCCGTGTCCGGTCACCGCTGTCCGCACCTGGGGGGTGTCCCCGTGGTGCCGCAGCACCTCGTCCGGGTCGAGACGGCACAGGAGCCGGCCGGCCCGCTGGAGTTCGGCGCCGGTGGCCTCGGCGAGCAGGGAACGCACCCGTGGGTAGTCGGCGGCCAGACGGCCGGCGCGGAACAGCTCCAGCAGGGAGCCGGGGCGGGACGTGTCCATCACGTCACACCCGCTCGATCGCGAAACCGGCGCGGATCCACTTGCTCGACTCCACCGAGATCCCGACCGCCCGGTCTCCGGGAGCCATGAGCTGGAGCGCTCGCTCGACCTGGAAGAACGGCGTGGCGTTCCCGGTGTTGCCGATCCGGGTGACGCAGCTGACCTCCTTGGCGCCCAGCAGGTCCAGTTCGTCGACGACCCGGCGGGTCATCCGGCCGGACAGCTGCGGCGGCAGGACGTAGTCGACGTCCTCGCGGGTCCAGCCGACGTCGGCCAGCACCTGGTCCAGGATCTCGCGGCTCATCCGGGGCACGGTCTCCTCGATGGCCTTGTAGTCCTCCGCCGCGGGGAGCCGGTCGGACATGCGGTCGGCGGGGCCGAACCACTCCAGGATCTGCCCCGGTTCACGGCCGTGGCCCGTGAGCCGGGACGACGTGAGGCACACCCTGGCGAGCGCGCCCCCGGGCTCGGTGCTGAGGACCATCGCGCCGGCGCCGTCGCCGAACAGCACGTAGTTGATGAGCTGTTCGGGACGCAGCTTGGAGAAGTCCTGGCCGAGGTCGAAGTACTTCTCGTTCAGCTCGCCGCCGATCACCAGCGCCCTGCGGTACGCGCCCGTGGTGAGCAGCCGGTGGGCGAGGTCCAGCGCCTGGAACGCACCGGTGCATCCTGACTGCAACTGGAAGACGGGGACGCCGTCGATGCCCAGCCGGTCCGCCACCACGGAGGCCGTCGTCGGCAGGAGCCGGTCCGGGGTGGCGGTGCCCATGACCACCAGGTCGATGTCGGCGGCGGCGGTCGCGGCGCCGTCGAGCGCGCGCCGCGCGGCGAGTTCGCACAGGTCCGCCAGGGTGTTGCGCCGTTCGCCCGTGTCCAGGTCGACCGTGAGGTGCCGGGTCTCCGTGGCGATGAAGACCCCGATCCACTCCTCCCACTGGTCGCTCATGCCGAAGCGCCGGGTGAGTGCGGCGTTGTCGACGGGCGCGCCCGGGAGGGCGGTGCCCGCGGACGCGACATGGATTCGTTGGGGTTGCATCTGGTCCCTCCGTCTGGTCGCGGCCCCCGCCCGTCCGGACCGGGGCATCGACCGGCTCGAAGCGGGCGGTGCACCGGACAGGCCGTCCGGCGGAGCCCGGCAGCGAAGATCCTGGGAGGGGCCGCTTAAGCGGGCTTAAGGCCCCGCTCTAGCGGCTCGCCGCGCCCCCGGCGGGCGGCGCCGTCGCCCGTCCGGGCTCAAGACCGGCTTTAGAGCCGGCCAATGCGGCCCGGCGACGATGGGCGAAAACTCTCGGGGAGGCACAGACGTGCGTGAGTGGGAAGGCACCGCATCCGGCCGCGGGCCGGCGACGCAGCGGACCCGGTACCTGACGACGGCTCCGGTCGCCGGCGGGCCGCTCCGGCTGTTCTGCTTCCACCACGCCGGTGGCAGCGCCTCGGCGTTCACCGCGGTGCGCAACGCGCTCGCGCCGCACATCGACGTCCTGCCCGTGCAACTGCCGGGGCGGGAGGGGCGCAGGGCCGAACCGCTCGCGCGGTCGATGGCCGGCCTGGTGGCCGAGCTCGACGAGCAGCTGGGCCCGTACCTCACGGGGCGATACGCCTGCTACGGCCACAGCATGGGCGCCCTGGTGGCGCACGACCTCGTCGCCCGCAGGCAGGCCCGCGGCGACGTGCTCCCGGTGCGTCTCGTCGCGGGAGCCGCGCGTGCGCCCCAGCTGGCGCCCGCGCTGGCCTCGTCGCACACCGACTCCGACGACGAACTCGTCGAGAAGATCGTCGGTATCGGCGGCATGTCCGCCGAACTGCTGCGCTATCCGGACTGGGTGCGTCCGGCGCTGGAACTGACCAGGGCGGATCTGCGCCTGTGCGCGACCCGCAGCCCCTCGGCCACGCCCCCGCTGGACTGTCCGGTAGACGTGTTCCACGGGGTCGCGGACCCGCTGGTCTCCGAGGCCGAAGCCCGCGAGTGGGCGGCGCGCAGCTGGACGGAGAGCACCTTCCACTCCTTCGAGGGCGGGCACTTCTTCTTCCTGCGGGAGTCACCCGCCGTGTTCGCCGCCCGGCTGGCGGCCCTCCTCCTCCCGGCCGGGGGTCTGGTGCCGGAGCACTGAGACCGACCCCCGGCCGGCAAGGGCGGACATGCGGCTGGCCGCGGGCCCGCCGCTCAGCTCGCCATCAGGACGTCCAGGTCGCGGTCGGCGGCGAGGATGGCCTGGTGCAACTGCCGCAGGGCACGGCAGGGCTCCAGTCCGAGTTCGGCGCGGAGTACGCGCTGGGCGGTGCGGTAGACCTCCAGCGCCTCGACCTGGCGTTCGGACCGGTAGAGCACCAGCATCAGCTGCCGGTAGAACGACTCACGCAACGGGTACTCGCTCGTCAGCCCGTACAGCAGTCCGATGACCTCGCGGTGCCGGCCGAGGGCCAGCCGCGCCTCCACGGACATCTCGAGGCACTGCAGGCTCTCCTCCTCGACCCAGGCGGCGAAGGAGTTCAGGATCGGCCCCTCGGCGAAGCCGTCCAGGACCTGTCCGCGGACCAGTGACAGCGCCCGTTCGAATGCGGCCAGCGCCGCCTCGTAGGCCGCGGCCTGGTGGTGCGCGTGCCCTCTGCGCACCGCGTCGTGGAAGTCCTGGAAGTCGAAGCCCGCGCCGTCGGTCTTCAGCAGGTAGCCCGCCGGCTTGGTGACGATGGCCCGTCCCTCGATGTCCCCCGCCGACACCAGGAACTTGCGCAGTTGGGAAATGTACACATGGACGGTGGCCGAGGCACGGCGGGGCGGATTGCTCACCCACAGTTCCCCGATCAGCTGATCCTTGTTGACGAAGCGCCCCGACTCGACGAGCAGCGCCGCGAGGACCGTTTCGATTTTCGGGGCACTTAGCGTGAACTGTCGCGAACCGTCGATTACTCGGAGCGAACCGAGTATTTCAAACCGCATTCACACCTCACGGGTTCGGTCTGGCTGAATGATTCCTCGGTAAAGGAACCCGATCAGTCTGGACCATGACGCGGCGAACACACATCCGAGGAACTACGTACGTACCCGACAATGTCCGAGCGCCGCCTTTGCTTCCCGGTCCCACGAGCACTCCTCCCCTTCCGACACGCGGACGCGGCCGCCCGGCCCCTGCCTTCATGCGGGCGGCGCAGGCGCCGACGAGGTCATCACCGTGACGACCGCCACCGGCCACCGACGACATCCGGCCGCGTCCCCCGGGCGGCCCACGTACGTAGATTGGCCAATGGAAAGTAAATACTTAAAATTCAACGCAAATAAATCGACACGCCGCACCGTAAACACGCGGCCAGCATTTCCGATGAAAAAAGCAGCACGATACCGGACGTTACCGGGGCATCTGCGGGAACCGCAGCACGGACGTTCTCACCATCTGGTCGCGATGAGGTGGATTCCGTGTCCGGCGCGCCACTGCCCGTGATCGGTGGCGGCGGCCGTGTCACGAACGACGCGGAGCCAGTGGCCGCGCGGCACTCTCGCCATCGCCCTCGAGGAAGACCTTGCGCATCAGCTCGGCACGCGAATGAACGCCCATTTTGCTGTATATCCGGGCCAGATGCGTGTCCACGGTGCGCGGGCTGACGCCGAGCGAGGTGGCGATGTCCTTCGTCCGCATGCCCTCGCCGGCCAGCTGCGCGACCTGGCGCTCCCTCGTGGTCAGCAGGGCCGTGGGCAGCGGGCTCTCCTCGGCCGTGCGTCCCGGCGCGGAGCCACCGGGAGCGTCTCCCTCGTCCTGCGCGGGTTCGCTCCGCTCCTCCGCCGCCGCGGCGTCCGTCCGGGCCGGCCCCGTCCCGCTACCGTCCGACGCCTCGCGCCGCCCCGGGCGGGACCGTACGGCCTTCGCCGCCAGGCTCTCCCAGTGTCCCGCCGCGGCCTTGTCCCCGAGGCCCTCCGCCGCGGCGGCGAGCAGCTCGTACACCCGCGCCCGGTGCACTTTCGCGGGACCGGGGCTCTCCCACATGTCCTGCTGCGCGGCCAGCAGTTCCAGCACGCCGACGTTGTCGCCGACGGACAGCGACGCCTCCGCGTGGAGGATCACGGCGACCGGCGCCCAGAAGTTGCCCTCGTCCAGCCCGTGCCGGAACCGCGGTGCCGAGGGCGCCGGATGGCGGTGCCACGCCCGGCCCGCGGCGGCCGCCGCGAACGCGTCCGCCACAGCGGCGTAGTCGTGCCGGCCGATCTGCCTGGCCGCCGCCTCGGCCCGCTTGGCCGCGTCGTACGCCTCGGGCAGTTCGCCCTGGCCGTAGTGGATGCCGGTCAGCACGAGCAACAGCAGGGGCAGTTGGTGCCTGCCGCCGGTCCTGTGCATGGACTCGTGAGCCGCGCGGACATGGCGCTGGGCCGACTCGTACTCCCCCACCAGCGCCTCCGCCCAGGCCATGATGAGCAGGAACTCGGCGAACCCCGGCGTCTCCGCGTCCCCGTCGGAGCAGTTCGCCAGCGCCTGCGCGCACCCGGCCAGCAGACGCTGCCCCTCCGCGCGGTCGCCCTCGAACATCACGCACAACGCGCGCACGGCCTCGGCGCCGAAGCCGTGCACCGGGTGCGCCTGCCTCGCCCACGAGCCCAGCGAGTCCAGCTCGGCGCGGCTGGGTACCGTGCCCGTGAGCAGCTTGACCAGCACCCCCGAGAGGTCCATCACCGCGCGCACCGCGGGGTCGGCGCGGCCGAGCCTGGCGGTCTCCTGACCGAGCAGGGCCTGCCCTCGTTCGGCGTCACCGAGAGAGGCGTGCAGACAGGCCAGCGTGGCCGCCGCGGTGGCCCGCGCCCCGGTGGACTCGTCCAGCAGGGACAGCAGTTCGCCGCCCAGCTCGATCAGCCGCTCGCGGTCACCGTCCGCGGCGGCTGCCTGCGCCACTCGGCGCCAGACGGCGGTGTCCACCATCCCGTGCCGTGCCCCTCCGCCGCGTGCCCGCTGCGCACGCAACGCCCCCACCAGCCAGCGGACGGCGAGTTCCGACCGGCCGGAGTGCAGTGCCGCGCTCGCGGCGGCGACCAGTGTCCGCACGGCCGCCGGGTCCTCGGCGCCGATCGCCTCGATGTGCAGGGCGAGTACCGTCGCGGGTTCGCCGCGCTCGGTCAGGTACTCCAGGGCGCGCCGGTGCAGGTCGTGCCGCCACCATGTGCTGGTGCAGCCGTAGATGCAGTACCGCATCAAGGGGTGACGGAACATCATCATGCCGGCGCCGAGCATCCGCACGACGTCGTGCCGGCGCAGCTCGCTCAGTGCCCTGGACGCCGACGACACCTTCATCTGGGCGGTGGCCGCCACCGCCGGCACGTCGAAGGAGTCGCCGAGCACCGCCGCCACGTGCGCCACCAACCGGGCCTCGCTGTCGAGCCGGGACACCTCGGTGAGCAGTCGGGCGCCGAGGGGGCTCTGCGCCCAGGTCTCGGCGTTGTCCAGGCGCGGGCTCTCCTTGCCGGCGAGCGCGGTGACGTACAGCGGGAGGCCGTCACCCTCCTGGTGCAGACGGGCGAGGTCCGGGGAGGCCGGGTCCACGTCCAGCAGGGCGCCGCTCTGCGAGACGGTGAGCGGGTCGAGGTGCACCTGCCCGATGAACCCCAGGTCGATGCCTTCCTGCAGCGCCGCCCGCAGCCCCACCGGGCTCTGCCGGGGCCGGTGTGCGACGACGAGGGCGAGCCGCTCCTCCACCGGCCAGCGGATCAGGATCTCCAGGAACCTGATCGACCAGGCGTCCGCCCACTGCATGTCGTCCAGCACCAGCAGGCAGCCGGCCGGGGCGAGGGCCAGGCACTCGGCCAGCGCACGGCGCTGTTCGAAGAACCGGTCCCATGACGGCATCGGCTGGAGCGAACCGGCCGACTGGGCCAGGGTCCGGGCCAGCGCCCGCGCCCTCTCGGTGCGCTTCGCATCACCGCCCGGCGCGCCGTCGGCGGAGGCCACCCAGGCGTTGAGCGCCTGGAGAAAGGGATGGAGCGGTACTTCCGCCTCGGCCATCGAACACCGTGCCCGCAGCACCCACATGCCGCGACGGCGCGCGTCACGGGCGGCGGCGTCGAGCAGCCACGTCTTGCCGCTGCCGGGGTCCCCCAGTACCTCCACGCCGCCGTGACCGCGTGTTCTCACCAACTGAATGAAATCGGTCAGCCTGGCGAACTCGGATGTTCGGACAATTCGATCAGGTAAGGACAACCCCCCGTTGATGTCCACCGTTTCTCCCCCCGTACGGTCAGCATTCCCGCCACATGCATATCCACGTCGTCTGAGCCACATGCCACAGCGACGACTCCGTGGGCTTCGTCGCTGCATATATCTGTGCCAGGGGCCCGACCGCGGCGTGCGGGACTTCCGGTCAGCGCCGAGCCTTTGCGTCCCAGAACCGCCCTGCCCAGAGCCATCATGGTGGCTGGACGCATAGCCGACCCCCTAACTATGGTGCCTCACCACATGTGCGGCTGACGAGCGTGTTTCTACGGTGTGCCGACACGTACCCGTCCCCACCGCACACGAGGAAGTGGCGCACATGGCATCCGGAACCACCACCGCTCCCCCACCCCCCGCCAGCCTCCCCAGAATCGTCGCCGCCAGCCTCATCGGGACCACGATCGAGTGGTACGACTTCTTCCTCTACGGCTCCGCCGCCGCGCTGGTGTTCAACAAGCTGTTCTTCCCGGACTCCGACCCGCTCGTCGGCACGCTGCTGTCGTTCCTGACGTACGCCGTGGGCTTCGCGGCCCGCCCGCTGGGGGCGCTCGTCTTCGGGCACTACGGTGACCGGCTGGGGCGCAAGAAGCTGCTGGTGCTCAGCCTGCTGCTGATGGGCGGGGCCACGTTCGCCATCGGCCTGCTGCCCACGCACGCCACCGTCGGCGCCGCCGCGCCCGTGCTGCTCACCGTGCTGCGCCTGGTGCAGGGCTTCGCGCTCGGCGGCGAGTGGGGAGGTGCCGTCCTGCTGGTGTCGGAGCACGGGGACGCGCGGCGGCGCGGCTTCTGGGCATCGTGGCCGCAGACCGGCGCGCCGGCCGGACAGCTGCTGGCGACCGGCGTGCTCTCACTGCTCACCGCCGTGCTGTCCGACGACGCCTTCGGAACGTGGGGGTGGCGGATCCCGTTCCTGCTCTCCGGTGTGCTCGTGCTCGTCGGTTTGTGGATTCGTCTGTCTGTCGATGAATCGCCCGTCTTCAAGGAGGCCAGGGAGCGGGCCGAGGCGCGGCGCGACGGCGCGCAGGAGAAGCTGCCGCTCGTCTCCGTGCTCCGGCACCACTGGCGGGACGTGCTCGTGGCGATGGGCGCCCGCATGGCGGAGAACATCAGCTACTACGTCATCACCGCCTTCATCCTCGTCTACGCCACCACCTCGGCCGGCGTCTCCAAGCAGACCGCCCTCAACGCCGTCCTCATCGGCTCGGCCGTGCACTTCGCCGTCATCCCGGCCTGGGGCGCGCTGTCCGACCGGGTCGGCCGGCGGCCCGTGTACCTGCTCGGCGCCGCCGGTGTCGGGCTGTGGATGTTCCCCTTCTTCGCGCTCGTGGACACCGGCTCGTTCGGGTACCTGATCCTCGCCGTCACCGTCGGACTCGTGCTGCACGGCGCCATGTACGCGCCCCAGGCCGCCTTCTTCGCCGAGATGTTCGCGACGCGGATGCGGTACTCGGGCGCGTCCATCGGCGCTCAGTTCGCCTCCGTGGCCGCCGGCGCGCCCGCCCCGCTCATCGCCACCGCGCTGCTCAAGGACTACGGCGGCTCCACCCCGATCGCGCTGTACGTGATCGCCGCCGCCGTGCTGACCCTGATCGCGGTGGGCCTCGGGCGGGAGACGCGGCACCGCGATCTGGCCCGGGTCGACGGTGAGGACGGGGACACCCCCGCGGCGAGCCCGGCCGCCGAGGCACGCACCGTCTGAGCGGCGCCCCCGCCCCGCCCGCATCCCGGCCGGCCTTCGCGCCGGCACCGTACCGACGCCACTGAGCGGTCCCCGCGCGGGGACCGCTCAGTGGCGTCCGGGCGCGGCGAGCCGGTGCAGCCGCAGGGCCAGTTGGATCTCCAGGGCCCGCGCGGGTGTCTGCCAGTCCTCGCCCAGCAGGCGGCCCACGCGCTCCAGCCGCTGCGCCACGGTGTTGACGTGGACGTGCAGCGCGTCCTTGGTGCGTGCCGGGCTCATCCCGCCCTCGAAGTAGGCGTCCAGGGTCCGCAGCAGTTCCGTGCCGCGCCGCTCGTCGTACGACACCACCGGGCCGATGGTCCGCTCGACGAACCCGGCGATGTCCCGTTCACCCGCGAGGAGCAGACCGAGGAAGCCGAAGTCCTCGGCCGCCGCGCCGTCCCCGGCCCGGCCCAGCAGGTGCAGCGCGTCCAGGCAGCGGCGCCCCTCGGCATAGGCGGCGGTCACGGTCTCGGGGTTCCCGGCGAGGTCGGTGACGGGTGCGGAGGCGCCGACCGTGACCGGCTGGTGGACGGCCGTGCCCAGCTGGCGGGCGGTGCGGCGGGCCACGTCCGTGGCGGTGTCGCCGGCGCCGAGCGGCAGCAGCAGGACCGTGCCGCCGTCACGGGCCGCGGCCAGGCCGTGCCGGGTGGCCGCGAGGTGGGAGGCGGCGGACCAGAGCCGGCGGCGGGCCGCGGCCTCCTCGTCGGCGTCGGCCGCCGGGCCGTCGAGGCGGGCGGCGAGGACGACATGGGTGGCGTCCAGGTCCGCCTGGAGGCGGCTGGCGCGCTCGCGCAGCAGCCGCGGGTCCCGGTCGCGCGCGTCCAGCAGATCGTCCAGCAGCTCACCGCGCACGCGCTGTTCGGCCTCGGCGGCGGAGCGGCGGGCGAGCAGCAGCAGGGAGGTGACCATGGCCGCGCGCTCCAGGGTGCGCTGGTCGACGGGGTCGAGGCCGGGGTGGCCGCGCAGGACCAGCGCGCCGAGGAGTTCACCGCCGGCGGTCACCGCGGCGATCCAGTCGCTGCCGTGGCGTACCGCGTGCCCCTCGGCGCGGGAGGCCTCCAGCGCCTCGGCCGGTGCCGCCGTGGCCTCGGCGAACTCGACGGTTCCGGCGAGGACCTGGGAGACGGCGGCGGCCACGTCGTGGACCCCGCCGCCGCGCAGGACGAGTTCGGCGAGCCGGTCGTGGACGTCGGACGCGCGCTCGATGACGGCGCTGCGGTCGCGGATGATCTCGTTGGCGTGCTCCAGGCCGGCCAGGGCGGCGCGGGTCTCGGTGAGCAGGTTGGCGGTGTCGATGGCCGCCGCGGCGAGGGCCGCGAAGGAGCCGAGCAGGGCGATCTGCCCGCGTTCGAAGACCCTCGCGCGCCGGTCCGCGGCGAACAGGACGCCGATCACGTGCGGGCCGAGCATCAGGGGGACGCCGAGGATGGCGACCAGCCCCTCGTCGCGGACGCCGGCGTCGATGGTGAGGGTGTGCTGGAAACGGCCGTCCTGGAAGTAGTCGTCGGTGACGTACGGCCGGGCGGTCTGGGCGACGAGTCCGCCGAGTCCCTCTCCCATGCCGAGGCGCAGCTGCTGGAAGCGGGCCGAGACGGAGCCCTCCGTGACCCGCATGTAGGTGTCGCCGCGGGCCGGGTCGTTCAGGCTCAGGTAGGCGACGTCCGTGCCCAGCAGGGAACGGGCACGCTGCACGATCGCCTGGAGGACGGCGTCCAGATCGCGGAGTCCGGCCAGGTCGTGGGCGGTCTCGAAGAGCGCCGACAGTTCCGCCTCGCGGCGTCGGCGGCCCTCCAGCTCCGCGCGCACGCGCAGGGCGAGCAGTCTGGCCTCTTCCAGCGCGGCGACGCGGTCCGCCGGCTCGCCCTCGGCTCGGGCGCGCAGCACGGGCTGCTCGTAGGCCTCGACGGAGGCGTCGCGGGCCAGCAGGCCGAGGTACGGGGCCTCGGCGCTGCCGCTGGGTGCCGACTGGAGATGATCGCGGGACATGGTCACAGGATTCCGTATGGGCCACCCGGCCCGGCAGCCCTGTGGAAAACTCCCGGTGCCGCTGCCGGTGCCGGTGCCGCCGGGCCGGTCAGTGGGCCGTCCACCCGCCGTCCAGGACGAGCGAGGTGCCGGTGACGAAGGACGCCTGCGGGCCGCACAGGTAGGCCACGGCCTCGGCGACCTCCTCCGGTTCGATGAGCCGCCGCACGGCGCTGTCCTTCAGCAGGACCTCGGCGAGCACGCGGTCCTCGGGGATGCCGTGCGCCTCGGCCTGGTCGGCGATCTGCTTCTCGACCAGCGGGGTGCGCACATAGGCCGGGTTCACACAGTTCGAGGTCACTCCATGGGCGGCGCCTTCCAGCGCTGCCGTCTTGGACAGCCCTTCGAGGCCGTGTTTGGCGGCCACATAGGCGGACTTATAGGCCGAGGCCCGCAGACCATGGACGGAGGAGACATTGACGATCCGGCCCCAGCCCTGCGCGTACATGTGCGGCAGGGCGCCCCGGATCAGGCGGAAGGGGGCTTCCAGCATCACGGTGAGGACCGTGTGGAACACCTCGGGCGGGAACTCCTCGATGGGCCGCACGAGTTGCAGGCCGGCGTTGTTGACCAGCACGTCGGTGCCGGCGGCGGCGCGTTCGGCGGCGTCCAGGTCGGTGAGGTCCACGACCACGGGTACGACGGTGCCCGCGAGGTCGCCGGTCCGCTCCGCCTGCTCGGCCAGTTCGGCCAGGCCGGCCGCGTCCCGGTCGACGGCGCGCACCTCGGCCCCGGCGGCGGCGAGCCGCAGCGCGCAGGCGCGGCCGATGCCGCCGGCGGCACCGGTGACGAGGGCGGTGCGGCCGCCGAGGTCGAGGCTGGGGGGCCGGGATCGGGGGCCGGGCCCCGGAAGGGGGGTGGACGAGGTCATGTGCCGACCCTAAGCGGAGCCCCACGGTCACCACATGTGGTGACCACCCATACTTCAGCTGGCAGTCATAGGGTCGAACCATGTGGGTGCATCCGACATGGCTTGCTTGATCCGAAAGAGCCCGAACTCATCCAGGTCGGGCAGCGCGTCGACCGTGAACCAGCCGACCTCCAGCGACTCGTCGTCGTTGACCCGGGCCTCGCCGCCCACCGCCCGGCAGCGGATGGTGACGTCCATGTACTGGCACGTGTCGCCGTTGGGATAGGTCACCGGCTCCAGCGCCTGCACCAGGACGACCCGCTCGGCGACGCAGTGCACCGCCGTCTCCTCGAAGACCTCCCGCACCGCACAGGCCGCGGGCTGCTCGCCCGGCTCCGGGATGCCGCCGATCACCGACCACTCGCGCGTGTCGGACCGCCGTCCGAGCAGCACTCTGCCCTCGTCGTCGAAGACGATCGCGGTGACGCCGGGGAGCCACAGCAGCTGTTGACCGGCGGTGGCCCTGAGCGTGCGGATGAAATCGGGAGTAGCCATGATCCCGACCCTAGGGTCTGTTGCGAAAGCGCGGTGAAAAGGGGGACCTGCAGAAGGAGCCACCCGGCGGGATCTTCGTCGAGCCGGCCGACCACGGCCTCGGACGCTCCCGTGGCGGACTGACCAGCAAGATCCACCTCGCCGTCGAGCAGGGGCAGAAGCCCTTGTCCGTCGTGATCACGGCCGGGCAGCGGGGCGACTCCCCGCAGTTCGAGCTGGTCCTGGAAGCCATCCGGGTTCCCCGGCTGGGGCTCGGCAGGCCGCGCAAGCGCCCGGACCGGGTCCGGGCCGACAAGGCGTACGACTCCCGTGGCAATCAGCTCCTACCTGCGCAGACGAGGGATCAAGGCCACCATCCCGGTTCCGGCGGACCGGGTCCGCAACCGCCTCAAGCGCGGATCGCGTGGCGGGCGTCCACCGGCGTTCGACAAGGACGACTACAAGCAGCGGCACGCGGTCGAGTGCGGGATCAACCGGCTCAAACGCCACCGGGCCGTCGCCGCCCGGTACGACAAACTCGCCGTCCGCTACGAAGCGACCGTGCTGGTCGCAGCCATCAACGAGTGGCTGTGACCAGCACTTTCACAACAGACCCCAGCGGGCCGGTGCGCCGCGTCAGGGCCGCTTCGGGAGTCGTATGACGGTCGTACGGCGCTCATACGGCGGCTCGTACGGCGGTCGCGCGCACCGCGCACCGCACGCCCACGGCTACGCGCCACCGGCGCGCCGGGCGCGCGGTCCGGACCCGATCGCCCAGCCGATCCCGCCCGCGGCGACCAGCACCAGGGCGATCTCCGGAAGGATGCCCAGTTCGGTGGCGGGGGTCGTGGACGTGCGCAGCGGCACCTTCTGGACGAGATAGGCGGGCACGAACATGCCGGTCCTCTGGGTGATCCGCCCGTCCGGCATGATGACCGCGCTGACCCCGCTGGTCACCGGCACGGTCACGGTGCGGCTGTGCTCGACGGCGCGGACGCGGGACATGGCGAGCTGCTGGTAGGTCATCTCGCTGCGGTCGAAGGTGGCGTTGTTGCTCGGCACGGAGATCATCTCCGCGCCGTGCGTCACCGTGTCCCGCACCGCCCAGTCGAAGGCGGCCTCGTAGCAGGTGGCCAGGCCCACCCTGGCGCCGTCGATGTCGAAGACACCCGGCTTGGCGCCCCTGCTGAAGTCCTGGCGGGCCATCTCGGTCCAGCTCTTGTTGATCGCGCCGACCAGCGAGCGCAGCGGGAGGTACTCGCCGAAGGGCTGGATCTGCCGCTTGTCGTAGGTCTGCGTCGGTCCCTTGACCGGGTCCCACAGGATCTGTTCGTTGAGCAGCTTGCCGTCCCGCTCGACCACGCTGCCGACGGAGATGGGCGCGCCGATGTCCTTGGCCGCCTGCTCGATGACCGCGGCGGCGTCCGGGTACACGAAGGGGTCGATGTCGGAGGAGTTCTCCGGCCACAGGACGTAGTCCGGCCTGGGAGCCTTGCCCGCCCTGACGTCGGCGGCGAGCTTGTGCGTCTCGCGCGCGTGGTAGTCGAGCACGGCCCGCCGCTGGGCGTTGAACTCCAGCCCGGCGCGCGGCACGTTGCCCTGGACGAGCGCCACGGTCGCGGTGCCGTGCTGCGCGGAGTCGCTCACCAGCGCGCGGGCGGCGACCGCGCCCGCCACCGGTACCGTCACGCCGAGCAGCGCCGCGGTCGCGGCGGCGCGCCGCACGACCCGGCCACGGCGCCGCTCGGCGATCAGCCGGCCTGCCTCGTACAGGCCGAAGCCGCACAGGACGACCGCGAAGCCGAGCACGGGGGTGCCGCCCAGCGCGGCGAGCGGCAGGAAGACGCCGTCGGCCTGCCCGAACGCCACCTTGCCCCACGGGAAGCCCTGGAAGGGCACCCGCGCGCGGGCCGCCTCGCCCGCCGTCCACACGGCCGCTGCCCACACCGGCCAGGCGGGCAGCCGGGAGACCGCGGCGACGCCCACGCCGACCAGCGCGATGAAGACCGCCTCGATGGCCACGAGCGCCAGCCAGGGCAGCGGGCCGACCTCCACGCTCGTCCACACCAGCAGCGGCAGCAGGAAACCCAGCCCGAAGAGATAGCCGAGGCCCAGGGCGGCCTTCCAGCTCCGGCCGCGCAGCACCCAGCCGAAACCGGCGAAGGCGGGCAGGGCCAGCCACCACAGGGTGCGCGGCGGGAAGCTGACGTAGAGCAGCACCCCGCAGAGCGCGGAGGCGGCGGCCGGGACCAGGCGCAGCAGCCGGCCGCGCGCACCGGAGGCCCGGCGCGGCTGGAGCTGGTCCGACTGGTCCACGGAAGTTGCGGTGACGGTCACCCGGGTGAGTGTACGGCGGGTGACCTCACCGCCGACAGCGCGGCCGGGCCCCGCACACCGGCGTCCGCCGCTGGTCACGGTGCTGCTCCGCGCACGTCCGGCGAACCGTGGGTGAGCCGGCCCGCCACCGGCCGGAGGGCCGGGTACGGCGGGCGACGGGCGCCGTGGGTGCCGGCCGCCGGAGCCGGGCACGCGGTGCGACGGGTCAGGCCGCCGTCCCCGGCTTGATCGTCCGCAGGCGGTCCCTGATGACCCGTACCGCCGTTTCCGCGTTGTCCACGGTGATCGTGAACGTGTGGCCGTCCCACAGGCGCAGCACGATCCCCTCGCCGCGGCGTACGACGACCGCGGTCCCCTTCTCGGGACGCCAGCGGTAGCCCCAGCCGCCCCAGTGCCGGGGGGTGACGAGAGCGGTGAAGTCGGCGCCGGCCACGTGGGAGAGCGGGATGCGGCGGCGCGGCAGGCCCATGTGCCCGCAGCGCACTTCGACGCACTCCTTGTCGAGCTTGAGGTCGACGTGCACGAAGGCGAGCGTGCCGAAGATGACCAGCAGGCCGGCCGCGATGCAGCCCACGACGGACATCACGAGCGGGGCGATGCCGGAGCCCCAGGCCGAGTCGACGGCCAGCTCGATGCCGAGCGCCATGCAGGCGGCTCCGACCAGCGCGAGCAGCCACTGGACCCGGTTGGTGGCGCGTCCCGTCCAGACGTCCGGGCGGGGGGTGTCGTCGGCGTCGGGGTGGTCCCTCATGTGTACGAGGTTACTCACGTTTCGCACCGCCGGTAGGGCGTGGCACGGGGTGACTGGCCCGGCCGGGGCACGGCGGACCGTGCGGCCGGGCCGGTTACGCGCCGGTCAGCGGACGGGGCTGACGGCCTGGAGGAAGCGGCCCTCCTCGTAGGAGAGCGCCGTGTCCGGGAGGGTCGCCTCGCGGCCGCTCAGCAGCACCGTGAGCGGGGTGCCGGCGACGGCGGCCGGGACCGACTCCGCTCCGATCCGGCGCAGGGCCTGGGCGGCCACCGCCCCGGCGGTGCCGTGCAGGATGAGCGGCGGTCGGCCGGGCCGCTGGACGGCCGCCCGGATGCGCTCGGCAACCAGCTCGTAGTTGGTGCAGCCGAGGACGAGCGTGGTGACGTCGTCGGGGGTGCGGGCGGCGGCCGAGGCGATGGCCGCGTCGATCGCCGCGTCGTCCGCGTGGTGCACGGCGTCCGCGAGACCGGGGCAGGCCACCTCGGTCACGGTCACGCCCGCCGCGAACTCCTCGATCAGGCCCCGCTGGTAGGCGCTTCCCGTGGTGGCCGGGGTCGCCCAGATCGCGACGGGCCCGCCGCCCGCGGCGGCCGGCTTGATCGCCGGAACGGTACCGATGATCGGCAGGTCCGGCTCGAAACGGGCCCGCATCGCCGGCAGGGCGTGCACCGACGCCGTGTTGCAGGCGACGATCAGGACGTCGGGGGCGTGTGCGGCGGCGGCCGCGGCGACGGCGATGGCCCGCTCGGTGATGTCCTCGGGAGTGCGCGGTCCCCAGGGCATGCCGTCCGGGTCCCACGAGAGCACGAGATCCGCGTCGGGTCGCAGTCGACGTACCGCGGCGGCGGCGGGCAGCAGGCCGATTCCGGAGTCCATGAGCGCGATCTTCACCCGGCCACGATAGACGATGGGGCCTCGTGGGCCGTCCGGGTGGGGCAGACTGCGGCCGTGAGCGCCTTCCTGTGGATCACCGTCGTATCACTGGCCGCCTGGTGCTGGCTGCTGCTGGGCCAGGGCTTCTTCTGGCGCACGGACGTCCGCCTGCCGCGGCGCCGGGACCCGGACGTGTGGCCGTCGGTCTGTGTGGTCGTACCGGCCCGTGACGAGGCCGCCGTGCTGCCCGCCGGCCTGCCGTCGCTGCTGGCGCAGGACTATCCGGGACGCGCGGAGGTCTTCCTGGTGGACGACGGCAGTACGGACGGCACCGGGGACCTGGCCCGCGAGCTGTCCCGGCGGCACGGCGGGCTGCCGCTCACGGTGGGATCGCCCGGGGAGCCGCCGGCGGGCTGGACGGGCAAGCTGTGGGCGGTGCGGTACGGCATCGGGCTGGCACGCGCGCGTGACCCCGAATACCTGCTGCTCACGGACGCCGACATCGCGCACGCGCCGGACAGCCTGCGCGAGCTGGTGGCGGCGGCCGGCACCGGCGGCTTCGACGTCGTGTCGCAGATGGCGCGGCTGCGGGTGGCGAGCCGGTGGGAGCGGCTCGTGGTCCCGGCGTTCGTGTACTTCTTCGCGCAGCTGTATCCCTTCCGCTGGATCGGCCGGCCGGGCTCGCGCACCGCCGCGGCGGCGGGCGGCTGCGTCCTGTTGCGCGCGGACATGGCCGAGAAGGCACGCATCCCGGAGGCCATCCGGCACGCCGTCATCGACGACGTCGCGCTCGCGCGCGCGGTGAAGGGCGCGGGCGGCCGGGTCTGGCTGGGGCTGGCCGACCGGGTGGACAGCGTGCGCCCCTATCCGCGGCTGCGCGACCTGTGGCGCATGGTCTCGCGCAGCGCCTACGCGCAGCTGCGGCACAGTCCCCCGCTGCTCCTCGGTACGGTCGCCGGGCTCGCGCTGGTGTACCTGGTCCCGCCGGCCGCCGTCGTCGGGGGCGCGGCCGGCGGCGCCGCGGCGGTCGCTGTCGTGGGGGCCGCGGCGTGGGCGGTGATGGCGGGGACGTACGTGCCGATGCTGCGTTACTACCGGCAGCCGCTGTGGCTCGCCCCCCTGCTGCCGTTCACCGCGTTCCTCTATCTGCTGATGACGGTCGACTCGGCCGTGCAGCACTACCGCGGGCGCGGGGCGGCGTGGAAGGGCCGCACCTACGCCCGTCCGCACGCCGTGGCCGACGAGGGCTGAGCCCGGTCACTTGCGGCCGGGCGTCCAGTTCATGCCCCAGCCGTAGGCGCGGTCCACGGTCCGCTGCGGGCTCACCCCGCGGTCCGGCACCAGGTACCGGGCCTCGCGCTGGACGAGCAGGTCGCCGCCGGTGTTGGTGATCAGCGCGAGCGCGCACACCGGGGAGTCGACGGTGCACTCGTCCAGCGAGAACTCGATGGAGGCGCCGTGCTGCGGCTGGAGGGTGACGGTGGCGTGCAGGTCCGCGAAGGACCGGGCGCCCTCGTAGATGGTGACGAAGACGAGGACGCGCCGGAAGTCCCGCGTGTGGTCGAGGTTGACGGTGAGGTTCTCGCCGGCCGCGGCGGCTCCGGTGCGGTCGTCGCCGTCGAGGTGGATGTACGGCGGCCGGTGGAGCGAGCCGAAGGCGTTGCCGAGGGCCTGTACGACTCCCTTGCGGCCGTCGGCGAGTTCGTACAGCGCGCACAGGTCGAGGTCGATGTCGCCACCGCCGCCCCGGCGGCCCCGGCCCGTGGACCGCTTGCGCGTCTGCCAGTTGAGGTTCACCCGCATCGCGCCGGACGTGCCGCCCTGCTTGGCCAGCGAGACCGAGGGCGACGCCTTGGTGAGGGTGACCTTGGAGAGGCGGACGGGCTGGGCCGGGGGCGGCGCGGTGGGCGCCGCGGCGGGGCGCGGCGGGGTGGCGGCCGGGGCCGGCGCGGCCGGCGGCGCGGTGTGCTGCGGTTCGTCCACGGTGATGCCGAAGTCCGTTGCCAGGCCCTCGAGTCCGCTGCTGTAGCCCTGGCCGACGGCACGGAACTTCCAGCCGCCCTGGCGGCGGTAGAACTCGCCGAGCACGAAGGCCGTCTCGACGGTCGCGCCGGAGCTGTCGAAGCGGGCGACCACCTGGCCCGAGGCGGCGTCCGTCACCTCGACGGAGAGGTCCGGGACCTGTCCGAAGGTGCCGCCGTCGGCGGAGGCGGCGAGGACGATGCGTTCGACGGCGCCCTCCACGCGCGCGAGGTCGACCCAGAGGGTGTCGGTGACCCGTCCGCCGGTCGTCCGCTTGCCCTCGTGGCGTACCGCGCCGGAGGAGTGGGCGGGCTGGTTGTAGAAGACGAAGTCCCCGTCGGAGCGCACCTTTCCGTCGGCGAGCAGCAGTGCCGAGGCGTCGGCGTCCGGAACCCCGGGGCCGGAGCGCCGGCCCACTTCGACGCGCAGTGCCGTGGTGGGCACCGCTGTGTTGGCTCCTTTGGGCATTGACATGTCCGCCCCCTCACGTGTCGGCTTCCGGGTCTCGCCCCGCGTCCGGGTCACCCCTTCCCGCCCAACCTATGGCCGGGTGCGCCGCACGCCCACGAGCGGCGCAGGAAGATCGCCGGTCAACCGCCGGTAACCCGGGACGAACCCGGCCTTTACACGATCCAAACGTTGATCGGCGTCCCTTTTTGCCAAGTTCGCTCGTATTGAGGATCGCAGGCTCCCACCGACACGGAAAACAACCCTCTTATCGGTCTCCCCAACCAGCACATCGTGGGCTTAACTTATGTGCCATGACCTCCCCCCGCTCCACTTATGGTGGCGGCTACTACTCCGCCTCCTTCCCGGACACCCCGATCTACGACTCGCTCGTCGCCGAGCGTGGCACCCCGCAGATCGCCCCGATCCGGGTCCCCGCCGCCTACGACACGGGCAGCAGCAACAGCCTGCCCGCCCTGCCGTCGGCCCTCCCCGCCCTCCCGGCGGCACCGGCACAGCAGCAGCCCCCCGCCTACGGCTATCCGCAGCAGCAGCCCGCACCGCTGCAGCAGGCGCCCACGGCGTACATCCCGCAGCAGGCGAGCGCCCCGCGCGGCTACCCCGGCCCGCAGGCCCCGCAGCAGCAGCGGCCGATGGCGCCGGGCAACGGGTACGAGGCCATGCGCCCGGCCGCGCCGCGGCCCGCGCCGGCTCCCTACCAGGACCCGTACAACAACCAGCAGTACCGCGGGTACTGACCGCCCGCGTCCCGGCTGCCCGTGCCGCCTGGCACGATGGACGGCATGGGACATGCCGAAGTGGAGTCGATCCACGTCCACCCGGTCAAGGCGTTCCGGGGCCTCTCGCCCCGGGAGGCCGTCGTGGAGCCCTGGGGCCTGGCCGGTGACCGGCGCTGGGCGCTGATCGACCACGGGGGGAAGGTCGTCACGCAGCGCGACCGGCCGCGTCTCGCCCTGGCCGCCGCCGAGCCTCTGGCCGGCGGCGGCCTGCGTCTGTCCGCGCCCGGTCTGCCGCCGCTGACGGTCGCGGTGCCGGAGCCGGCGGGGACCGTGCCGATGGACGTGTTCGGCACGAAGGTGGAGGGGGTCCCGGCCGACCCGGCCGCGGACGCCTGGTGCAGCGCCTTCCTCGGGTACGGGGTCCGTCTGGTCCACCTGGACGACCCGGCCACCCGCCGCCCGGTCGACCCCGAGTACGCGCTGCCCGGCGAGACGGTGAGCTTCGCCGACGGCTATCCCCTGCTGGTCACCACGGTGGCCTCGCTGGACGCCCTGAACTCCCTGATCGCGCAGGGGCCGGACGCGCACGAGGGCCCGCTGCCCATGAACCGGTTCCGGCCGAACGTCGTGGTCGCGGGCACCGAACCGTGGGCCGAGGACCACTGGGAGCGGATCGCCGTCGGCGAGGTCGTCTTCCGGGTCCCGAAGCCGAGCGGACGGTGCGTGGTGACCACCACCGACCAGGCCACGGCGGTACGCGGCCGGGAACCGCTGCGCACGCTCGCGCGCCACCGCAGGATCGGCGGCAGACTGCTGTTCGGGCTGAACCTGGTGCCCCTCTCCCCGGGCACGATCAGGGTCGGCGACCCGGTGCGGGTGCTGGGGTAGGCACCGGCCCGCGCACAGCCGCCGGTGATGATCCGGCGGACCGGGAACCGGGGGGCGGGTGCCGGTCGTTGGGCAAGCGTGAGAAATTCGTGAGGAGCCGCGTGCGTCAGGTGCCGCGGCGGACGTGAAGCGCTCTCACCCGGTCCGGTCCGGGGCCGAGCGCGGATGCCGGGGTCGTGACGGACCGGAAGGGGGTGGGGCATGCGAGCACTCAGTGGGCTGTGGCGCTGGCGGCACAATCCGCTGTGCCGCGCGACCGATCTGGCCGAGGCGTGGGCGGCCCTGGTGGCGCTGCTGCTCATCGCCGTGGCCGCGCCCGTGACCGGCTGCCTGGTCGGTGCCGCCGCCCGGGACTCGCTCCAGCGGTCCGTACTGGAACAGCGGCACACACGCCATCCGGTCACGGCCACCGTGGTGCGGGACATGGGCGGGGCCCTGCCGGAGACCGACCCCGACGCCGCTTCCACGCGCCGGACCGGCAGCCGCGTCCTCGCCGACTGGACCGCTCCGGACGGCACACCGCGGCACGGCCCGGTCCTCGCGGACCTCAAGTCCCCGCACCAGGGGGACCACTTCCGGCTCTGGACCGATCCGCACGGCCGAATAACGACCCGCCCGCTGGACTCCGCCACGGCGACGACGCACGCCGTGCTCGCGGGAGCCGGCGCGGCCCTGCTGACCGCCGCCCTGGTCGAGGGCGGCCGGCGCCTGACCGTCTGGCGCCTGGTCCGCCGGCGCTACGCGCGCTGGGACCAGGCCTGGGACCGGGCGGGCCCGGACTGGGGCAAGGCGGGCACCGGCAGCTGACGGCCTTCCGGCTCTGGTCAACCCGGCGTGCACGCACGCGCTACGGTGGACCGGCCGAAGCGCATTCGGCGACAACCCGCGGGTGCGTGAACCCCGGGGCGCACAGGACTCCAGGGGCGCCGACGCGCTGACGTCCAGGGGGACCGAGCACGGCCGCGGTCCAGGCACGGCGGCAGCGCCCCGGCGGACAGCGAGCCATCAGTACGACGAGGTGGGGGCACAGCAACGCCATGGCACAGGGCACGGTCCAGGTGACGCACACCGGTACTTCGCGGTGGCGGCGCCGCACGGGTGAGTACGCATCGCTCGCCGCCGCCCTGGAGGCCGCCGCCGACGGCGACGTCCTCACCATCGCCCCCGGCACCTACCGGGAGAACCTCGTCGTCCAGCGGGCGGTGACACTCCGTGGGCCCGAGGGCTCGTCCGGCTCGGTGCGGATCGCGCCGGTGGACGGCGTCCCGCTCACCGTGCGGGCCTCGGCCGTCGTGCAGGACCTGCACGTGGAGGGGCAGGACGCGGCGGCGCCCGCGCTGCTCGTCGAGGAGGGCACGCCCGAGCTGATGGACGTGCGGATCGTCACGCGGTCCGCCGCCGGCATCGAGGTGCGCGGCGGCGCCCGCCCGACCGTGCGCCGGTGCACCGTCGACAACCCGGCCGGCATCGGCATCGCCGTACTCGACGGCGGGGGCGGGGTGTTCGAGGAGTGCGAGGTCGTCGCGGCCGGGCAGGCGGGCGTGGCGGTGCGCGGCGGGGCCCATCCCCGGCTGGAGCGCTGCCGGGTGCACCACGCCTCCGGTACCGGACTGACCGCGACCGGCGAGAACTCCTCGCTGGAGGCGGTGGGCTGCGAGATCTACGAGGTGCGCGGCTCCGGGGTGCAGGTCACCCAGCGGGCCACCGCGCACCTGACCGACTGCGAGGTGCACCGCACCACCGCCGACGGCATCACCCTGGACACCGACGCGGTGCTCACGCTCGCCGACTGCCACCTCCACGACATCCCGGAGAACGCGGTCGACCTGCGCTCCCGCTCGGTGCTCACGCTGACCCGGACGACGGTCCGCCGGTTCGGGCGCAACGGCCTGTCGGTGTGGGACCCGGGGACCCGGGTGGACGCCAACCAGTGCGAGATCTTCGACAGCACCGGCGACTACCCGGCGGTGTGGGTGAGCGACGGGGCCACCGCCGTACTGGAGTCCTGCCGGGTGCACGACGTGCCGGACGCGCTGTTCGTACTGGACCGCGGCTCCCGCGCGGACGTCGTGGACAGCGATCTGTCGCAGGTGCGCAACACGGCCGTGTCGGTGAGCGACGGGGCGACCGCGCAACTGGACGACTGCCGGATCAGGGAGGCGGCCACCGGTGCCTGGTTCCGCGACCACGGCAGCGGCGGCACGCTCCACAACTGCAGTCTGGACGGCACCCAGACCGGTGTGATCGTCACCAAGGGCGCCGACCCGACCATCGAGCGGTGCACGGTCGACTCCCCCGCCGAGGCCGGTTTCTACGTCTCCGCGGGCGGCCGGGGCAGCTTCCTGAACTGCCGGGTCACCGGCAGCGGCGGCTACGGCTTCCACGTGATCGACGGCTGCCGTACGACGCTGCGCAAATGCCGTACGGAGCGGTGCGCGCGCGGCGGGTACGAGTTCGCCGACGCCGGCCCGGACGCCGGGCCCGGAACCGGACCGGTCGTGGAGGACTGCACCAGCGACGAGAGCGGCGGTGTCCGGCCGCCCGCGGTCCGGGAGGCGGCCGTGGAGACGGTGACGCAGCCCGCGGGCCTGCTCGGCGCGCTCCCCGGGCAGCGGGCGGCGGAGCAGGCGCCGCCCGTGGCCGTGGTGGAGCCGGAGGAGCCGCCACGCACCTCGAAGGACGTGCTCGGTGAACTCGACGCGCTGGTCGGCCTGGAGAGCGTCAAGCGCGAGGTGCGGGCGCTGACCGACATGATCGAGGTGGGCCGGCGCCGGCAGCGGGCGGGACTGAAGGCGGCCTCCGTCAAGCGGCACCTGGTCTTCACCGGCTCCCCCGGCACCGGCAAGACGACGGTCGCCCGGCTCTACGGCGAGATCCTCGCCTCGCTGGACGTGCTGGAGAAGGGCCATCTCGTGGAGGTGTCCCGGGTCGACCTGGTCGGCGAGCACATCGGTTCCACGGCGATCCGCACCCAGGAGGCCTTCGAGCGGGCCCGCGGTGGCGTGCTGTTCATCGACGAGGCGTACGCGCTGTCCCCGGAGGACGCCGGGCGGGACTTCGGCAAGGAGGCCATCGACACGCTGGTGAAGCTGATGGAGGACCAGCGCGACGCGGTGGTGGTGATCGTCGCCGGGTACACCGCGGAGATGGAGCGCTTCCTGTCCGTCAACCCGGGCGTCGCCTCCCGCTTCTCCCGCACCATCACCTTCGGTGACTACGGCCCCGAGGAACTCCTGCGGATCGTGGAGCAGCAGGCCGACGAGCACGAGTACCGGCTGGCGCCGGGCGCGGCCGAGGCGCTGCTGAAGTACTTCACGGTGATCCCGAAGGGCCCGGCGTTCGGCAACGGCCGCACCGCACGGCAGACCTTCGAGGCGATGGTGGAGCGCCACGCGAGCCGCGTCGCCCAGCTGCCCGACCCGACCACCGACGACCTGACGCTGCTCTACGCGGAGGACCTGCCGGACCTGCCCTGAGCCGTCCCGCGGCCGGCCAGGTCACGCCGGGGGACCGGCGGCCTCGTCCCCGGGCTCGGGCTCGGTCTTGGGGCGCTGGCCCGGCAGCTCCGGCTGGAGGCGGGTCAGCAGGCGGGTCCGCTCGCGGGTGAAGGCGGGGTCCGACTGGTAGTCGGAGTGGCCGAGGATCGGGGCCGGGAGCGGGTGGTCCGGGGTGCGGCCGTAGGCGAGGGGGTCCCGCAGGGGCTCGTGGTCCACGTCGGGGGAGGTGCCGTCGGGGACGCGGACGGGGCCGCCGATGGGATCGGTCCGCCGGTAGAGGTTGCGCCAGCAGTCGATGTCGTGGTGCAGGGCGGCCAGGGCCGGCGGGCCGAAGTGGGCCGGGAACCAGCGGCCGTACAGGCGTTCCAGCGGGGAGCCGTAGGTGAGCAGGGCGACCCGTCCGCGTACGGACGGCGGGAGCTGCCAGGCCGCCGCGGCGGCGAGGACGCTGCCCTGGGAGTGGCCGGACAGCACCAGCCGGCCCCCGGTGCGCCGGGTCCAGGTGGCCATGCGCCAGGTCAGGTCCGGTACCGCGCGCTCGGCGTAGCAGGGCGGTGCGAAGGGGTGGGCAGCGCGCGGCCAGAAGGTGCCGACGTCCCAGAGGATGCCGATGGTGCGCCGGGCCGAGGCGTCCTTGTAGGCGCGCCTGCCCCAGGTCACGAAGAGCAGGAAGCCGAGGCCGACCAGCCAGGAGCCGAGCGCCTGCGAGGTCTCGGCCACGGCCCGCACGAGGTGGTGGGTGTGGTGCGCGGCCCCGTCGGGCGTCTTCCTCGTGACCAGGGCTCCGGCCAGCGCCACGGAGCCCAGGACCAGGGTGGCGGCGGTGAGCACGGCGACGACGAGCGGCGCCCGGTCGGTGAGGGTGGCCATGGCCCGCGCGTGGGCGATGGCGCGGGTGCGGGACGGGTCCTCGGGCTCGCCGGGGTGCTCGCGGCGGACCCGGTCGCGTTCGGCGCGGGCGAGCCGGGCGGTGTGCAGGGCGAGCCCGGCGGTCAGGAGCAGCAGGATGGCGAGGAGCGGCGGGATGACGGACGCCTGCCACGTCAGCAGCACCGGCGGGCCGGTGAGCACGGCACGGGTGCCGTCCAGCCAGTCGGCCACGCGCTGGGCGACCCCGCCGGAGATCACGCCGCCCAGCGCACAGGCGAGCAGGGTGACGGCGGGACCGCCGAGCCCGTGCATCGCGGCGCGCGGCTCGGGGCGGCGCCGGTGCAGGTATCCGGCCACGGCGGCGAGGGCGACGACGAGCACGCCCTGGCCCAGCATGAGGGCGCCGAAGGAGGGGTCGCCGGGCAGCCGGCCGGTGGACCGCCAGCCGGGCCGGGACCAGCCGGCGTACACCAGTGCGAGCACCAGCAGGGCGAGCGCGGCGAGCGGCAGGCCGCGTACGACGTGCCGGTCGAGCCGCTGGTCCGGCCGCCTCTCGCTGCGGCCCCGGCGGCAGACCACCGCGACCACCGCCGCCCCGCAGACGAGCAGGGCCGCCGCCAGCAGCAGGCCGAGCAGGTCCGGGGCCGCGGGCCCGCCGGGCCGGTGGTCGAAACGGACCGCCGGGGCGGTGACGGCGCCGGCCACCGTGAGCAGGCCGGCCGCGGTGTGCGCGGCGCGCAGCCGGGCGACCAGCCGGCGCCCGTACCAGAACCCGGGCCGCACCAGCGCGCTGCCGTGGGCGGCGGGTCCGGCGTCGTCACCGGGCGGCTCCGCCCCGCCCGAGCCGGCTCCGCCGCCGGCCGGCCCCTGCTCGTCACCGGCCGGTCCCGGGGCACGGGGCAGCGGTCGGTGGGACTCGTAGGCGCGCCAGGTGCGGTGGGAGAGGTACCACAGCAGGCCGGTCAGCGAGAGCGGCAATGCCGACGCGAGGGCGAGCCGGCGGCCGGGGGCACCCCACCAGCCGCCGGCCGCGGGCGACAGGAAGTCCAGCCAGGAGTGCCGGCGGAGGCAGGCCTGGACGCCGGCGCACTGCCAGGCGACCAGGTCGAGCGCCACCTCGCAGGCGGCGGCCACCAGCAGCACGGTCAGGGTGAGGGCGGACAGACGCACCAGGAGGCCGTAGAGCCGGACCACACGCGGCCGGCCGGGTGCGGCGGGGCGCATCCAGTGGGCGAGGTTCACCACCATGAACGGCAGCAGCAACAGCCACAGGGCGCGGCTGCCGTCGCCCGAGGTGAGGTTGCACCAGACGTACGCCTCCCGGACCGGTCCGCTCCGCGGCTCCCGCCCGCGCTGCCGCCCCGCTGCTCCCCCGGCCCCGCTCCCGTCCGGGGCGGCCCCGGTGTCCCCGGCGCGCCGGAAGACGGCGGCCGTGTCGTCGCCGGTGACCCGGACCGTGCGTGGGTCACCGAGCATCTTCTCCGGCGTGGTCCCGCCGACCCCGTGCACCAGCAGTTCCAGCTCGGTCTCCGGCGGCTCCCCGGACCGGCCCTCGTACGGTCCGGCGGGACGCCGCTCCCGCTGCCCCACCGGGTGTTCCCGCGCGCGTTCCACTGTTCTCGCACTTCCCCCATGACGCCCTGACGCCTGTGCCGTGCGCGCTCCAGGATCTCCGGTCCGGCGGCCGGGTACACCTCTCGTCACGGAATCTCCCCGAACCGAGTGCCGCCGGACGGGTCGCGACGCGGTGGCGCAACCGGTGCCGACCCGTGAAAAGATGGGACGCCCGCACACTGCCGGACAGATGGACGTTCCTGGTCGGAGCCGGTGCGCCGGGCGTGTCGGACGGATGGCGGCGAAAGGACCGGAGCGTACGTGAGCGAGAATCAGAACCTCCTCGCGGAGCAGCGCCGCGCCCTGATCGTGGACGAGGTCCGGCGCCGGGGCGGGGTACGGGTCAACGAGCTGACCCGCAAGCTCGGTGTCTCGGACATGACGGTGCGCCGCGATCTGGACGCGCTCGCCCGCCAGGGCGTGCTGGAGAAGGTGCACGGCGGCGCGGTGCCGGTGGTCGAGGCGAGCACGCACGAGCCGGGGTTCGAGGCGAAGTCGGGTCTGGAGCTGACCGCCAAGGAGGACATCGCGCGCGCCGCGGCCGGCCTGGTCGGCCCGGGGGCGGCGATCGCGCTGTCCGGCGGTACGACGACGTACGCGCTCGCGCAGCACCTGCTGGAGGTGCCCGACCTGACCGTGGTGACGAACTCGGTGCGGGTCGCGGACGTCTTCCACTCGGCGCAGCGCACCGCGGGGCAGCGGCAGGGGTCGGCCACGGTGGTGCTGACCGGCGGGGTGCGCACCCCGTCGGACTCGCTGGTGGGGCCGGTGGCCGACCAGGCGATCGCCGCGCTCCACTTCGACCTGCTCTTCCTCGGGGTGCACGGGATATCGGTGGAGGCCGGTCTGTCCACGCCGAACCTCGCGGAGGCCGAGACCAACCGGCGGCTGGTGCATTCCGCGCGCCGGGTCGTGGTGGTCGCGGACCACACCAAGTGGGGTGTGGTGGGCCTGAGTTCGTTCGCCGCGCTGGAGCAGGTGGACACGCTGGTGACCGACGCCGGCCTGCCCGCCGAGGCGCGCGCGGAGATCTCCGAGCATCTGCGGGTGCTGGTGGCGGGCGAGCCCGGGGACGAGGACGGCACAGACAGCTGAGAGCCCGTCAGCTAGGCTGACGGGTGTCCGGTTGACGATGCCCGGTCAACCGACCCGCGCCCGTGTCACGAGGGGGTTTTCGTCCATGGCTCGTCGGCTGCGCCCGGTGGATCCCGGCTTCATCGGGACCGCCCCCGTACGCATGGTCTTCGCGCGGAACATCTCCGCCCCGCCCGAGCGGGTCTTCCGCGCGCTCGCCGAGGATGTGCCCGGCTGGGCCGAGTGGTTCGCGGCGGTGACGCTCGCCCGGGCCACCGACGGCGGCTCCGGGCGGGAGATCCGGCTCTGGGGCGGGGGGCGGTTCGCGGAGACGGTGCTCGTCGCGAAGGCCCCCGAGGTGTACGCCTACCGCGTCGACAGCACCAACGCGCCGGGCGCCCGTGCCCTGGCCGAGGAGTGGCGCCTGACGCCCCGGGACACCGGCACGCGTGTGCAGTGGACCTTCGCCGCCGACGGGACGGCGCCGTTCCGGTTCGTCCTCACGCTGGCCCGGGCGGGCCTGGGGCGCGCCTTCCGCGACGCGGTGACGTCCTTGGACAGGTACGTGGCCCAGCGGTGATCAGCCGCCGGCGTGCCGCGCCTCGGACAGGACCGCTGCCATCAGTTCCGCGTCCAGCGCCGAGACGTCGGCCATCCGGGAAGCGGCCGAGAGGGAGTTCAGCAGGGTCTTGGTGACGCGCAGCGCCGCCGGGGGGCGGCGGACGACGGGCCTGGCCCAGGCGTCGACGGCCGCGTCCAGCTGGTGAGCCGGCACGACCTTCTGCAGGATGGACAGGGAGTGGGCTTCCGCCGCGCCGAACGCCCGGCCGGTGAGGACGAGTTCGCGGACGCGGGCGGCGCCCACCTCGTTGATGAGCCGGGGCAGCAGGCCGCCCCAGGCGGTGGGGAGCCCGAGGGCGAGTTCGGGCAGCCGGAAGGTCGCGTCCTCGGAGCCGACCCGCAGGTCGCAGGCGAGTGCCAGGGCCATGCCCGCCCCGATGGCCTTGCCGTGGACGCGGGCGATGGTGACGGCCGGGTTCCCGGTCAGGGCGTCGCAGACCCGCCGCGCCTTGGTCCCCGAGACGCGGATGCCGCTGCCGGTGGGGTCGGCGGCGAGGTGCCGGGTGAACTCGCCGCGGTCCCCGCCGAGGCTGAAGTCGTCGCCGCTCCCGGTGAGGACGAGCACGCGGACCGCCGGGTCCTGGTCCTGGAGGACGGCCAGGAGGTCGTCCAGCAGGGCGTCGGTGACGGTGTTGCCGTGCTCGGGGGTGTTCAGCTCGATGGTGAGGACCGGCCCCTCCCGGTGGGTCCGCAGGGTCTGCCGTACGGGGCCGGCCGGGAGAGCCGTGAGGGGGAGGGCGGTCATGTCGTCGCTTTCCGGGGAGTCGTGTCGTCGTCGGTTCCGGGCGGGTCTGCCGTCAGGTGCGGGGAGTTCGCCTCCAGGGGGTCACGCGGTCACCATGAGGGAGGTGACGCGCCGGAAGACCATCCGGCGCGCATACGTCGGGCCCGCGGTCGGCCGCAGGGTGGGGAATCGTTCCAGCAGCTCGCTGAGGAGCAGGCGGGCCTCCAGCCGGGCCAGGGCCATGCCGAGGCAGTAGTGGGCCCCGCCGCCGAAGGTGAGGTGGGCGCCCTTGCGGCCGATGTCGAACACGTGCGGATTCGCGTTGCGGCGCGGGTCGTGGTTGGCGGCGCCGTAGAGGACGTGGACGGTGGTGTCCTTGGCGACGGGGACGCCGGCGAGGACGGTGTCGTCGGCGGCGTACCGGGAGTTGAGGTGGATGGGCGGGTCGTAGCGCAGCACCTCGTCGATCGCGGCGTCGATGTGTTCGGGGTGCCGGCGCAGCCGGTCGGCCAGGGCCGGGTCCCGGGTGAGGAACCACACGGCGTTGGTCAGCAGGGTGGCCGTGGTCTCCAGGGACGCGATGGTGATGAACATCGTCAGGTCGTAGAGCGTCTGGTCCGCCGCCGCGCGGTCGTCGGGGTACTGGGCGTCCCAGTAGCGGATCCAGCCGGAGAGGACATCGTTGCCAAGGTGGCGGCGACGGTGGGCGATCAGGCGGGTGAAGAAGGTCCTCATCTCCAGGGTGGCCTGGGCGGAGACGGCCAGTTCGCTCTTGGTGGGCAGGAGTTCCTGGGCGTGGACCTGGCGGTGGGTGAAGTCCAGGATCCGCGGGTAGTGCTCGGCCGGGATGGCGAGCCACTGTCCGACGGTGTGGATCGGCAGCCGGTCGCCGACCGTGCCGGCGAAGTCGGCCTCGCCGCGGGTGCGCAGTTGCAGGGCGAGGCGGTCCAGGAGCCGGGTGACGTGGCCGGCGATCCGGGGCCGCATGGCCTCCAGGGTGCCCCGGTCGAAGAGGTTGCCCAGAGCGCGCCGCTGGAAGGTGTGCACGGGCGGGTTGAGGCGGGAGAGGGTCCGCGTCATCTCCCGCGTCGCCGGCTCCCGCCAGCGCCTCGGGTCGGGCTGGCGCTCCTGCCAGTCGAAGTCGGGGACGCGCCAGTTCCTGCCGCGCAGCACCTGGCTGCACGCCTCGAATCCGGTCACGAAGTACCCGCCCCAGGGCGCGGGCACCACATCGCCCAGTGCGCGCAGTTCCTCCCAGACGGGGCGGGGGTCGGCCAGTCCCTCGCCGGACCTCAGGCGGCGAAGGAGGGGGATGACGACTCGGCGGTCGGGGGTGGTACCGCGTATGACGCCAACGGCGGTCACGCGAAGCTCCTCTGCTGGGCGCTACCGTTACCGCCGGAACCTACCCTTCCCCTCTCCTTCGTCATGCGCCTGTCAGTGTTGCTCCTGTCACATGCCGCACATCAGACCCGGAAAATGTCCAGGAAACTGCTCCAGAATCCCTTCTTCCTGGCCGGCTCGTGGCGACCGGCGGAAGCGGCGGAGGCCGGGACCGTGGGCAGCGGCTGCTCCGCCGCGGCGGAGCCGGTGCGGTTCCGGAGGGCGTTGACCATGCGGGTGGCCGGGGTCGGGCTGAAGGCCACGGGCAGCGCGACCAGGGCCCGGTGGAACGGCCCCGGCCGCCATGCCAGCTCCTTCTCGGCGACGGCGAGGGTGAGGTCGGGCAGGGCATTGAGGATCTTCTCGATCGCGGTGACGGCGATGACCTGCGCCGGGTCCTTGGCCGGGCACGCGTGCGGGCCGGCCCCCCAGGCCAGGTGGGCGCCCTTGCCGCGCTTCAGGCGGGCTTCGGCCAGCGCCGGATCGCTGTTGGCCGCGGCGAAGCTGATGACGACCGGCGTGCCGGCCTCGGCCACCACTCCCCCGAGGTCCACGTCCTGCACCGGGTAGTGGGTGGCGTAGTTGGCGATGGGCGTCTGGTTCCACAGCACGTCGTCGATCGCCTCCTCGACCAGCAGCCCCGAGTCGCGCCCGCTCCTGTCGGGCGACAGCAGCAGGAGCAGGGCGTTGCCGATGAGGTTGCGCTCGGGCTCCACGCCGGCGCCCATCAGCATGACCAGCTGGTCCTTGAGTTCCTCGTCGGTGAGCCCGGCGGGGTGCTGGATCAGCCAGGAGGTGACGTCGTCACCGGGCTGGCGGCGCTTGAGGGCGATCAGCTCCATCAGGCAGGCGGTGAGTTCCTCGTTGGCGCGCAGGGCGTCCTTGCCGTCGAAGATCGCCGACATGGCGCTCGTGAGGGTGTCGCCGATGTCCGCCGGGCAGCCGAAGAGCTTGTTGAACAGCAGCAGCGGCAGCAGCTTGGCGTAGTCGTTGAGGAGGTCGGCCCGGCCGCGCTCGCTGAACTGGTCGATGAGGTAGTCGGCGATGGGCTCGACGTCGCGGCGGATGCGGGTGATGTTGAGCCGGGCCAGACTGTCCGTGACGGCCTTGCGCAGCCGCAGGTGCACGGCGCCGTCGGTGAACAGGCAGTTGGGCCGGTACGCCATCATCGGCAGCACCGGGCTGTCCAGCCCGACGCGCCCTTCGTTGAGCGCCTTCCACCGGCGGGCGTCCCGGGCGAAGAGCGTGGAGTTCTGCAGCACGCGCAGTGCCATCTCGTGGCCGACGACCAGGGTCGCGTCGACGCCCGGGGCGAGTTCGACCGGTCCGGCCGGACCGTGGGCGCGCAGCCGGTCGTAGACCTGCTGCGGATCGGCGGCGAACGCGGCGTCGTGCATGGGGCATCTGGCGCCGGCGGGGGCGGGGGCTGACTGGCGGTCCATGGGGTTCCTTCTGCTGGCTCCGGGCCGAGGCTCCGGGCGGATGGGTCCGGCCGGGGCCGGGGCCGTCCGGGCCGGGGGCCGGGGGGTGGTGCCGGGCCGGGGTCCCGGCAGAGGTCCCGGGCCCGGGCGGAGGGCCTGAGCCCGGGATCGGGGATGGGCGTGCGGGGCGGCCGTGTCAGGCGGCCCGGGTGAGCAGGTGCCGCACGAGCGCGATCAGCGCGTGGGCGGAGGACTGCCGGTCGCGGGCGTCGCAGTAGACGACGGGGGTGTCGGGAAGCAGGTCGAGGGCCTCGCGCACCTCCGCCTCCTCGTACACCGAGCCCGCCTCGAAGCTGTTGACCGCGATGGCGTACTCCAGGCCGTACCGCTCGACGAGGTCGATGACGGGGAACGTCTCCTCCAGCCGGGCGGGGTCGACCAGGAGCAGCGCCCCCAGCGCCCCGCGGGCCATGTCCTCCCACAGCTGCATGAAGCGCTGCTGTCCGGGGGTGCCGAACAGGTACAGCACGAGGTCGTCGCTGAGCGTGAGCCGGCCGAAGTCCAGGGCCACGGTGGTGGTGGTCTTGTCGGCCACGCCTCTGAGGTCGTCCACGTGGAGCGACGCCTGCGTCATCTTCTCCTCGGTGCGCAGCGGGGTGATCTCCGACAAGGAACCGATGAAGGTCGTCTTGCCCACGGCGAAATGCCCGACGACCAGGATCTTGGCAGCGTTGGTCACCGCGCTGGAGACGTAGATGGAGCCGGGGGCCGTCTCAGCCGATGAGGGATTGGAGTCCATTCAGAACCTTTTCCAGGGTCGCTCTGTCAACGTTCTGAGCCCGGGGCGGCTCGGCGCGGCGCAGGAGGTGTCCCTGCTCGAATAAATCGGTCAGCAGCAGCCGGGCCACCCCCACCGGCAGTCCCAGGTGGCCGGCCACTTCGGCGACCGACAGGTAGCCGCCCGCGCACAGCTTCCAGATCGCCGTCACCTCGGGGCCGGCTCCCAGCGGGGGTGTCCGGTCGGGAGCGATGGTGACCAGGGTGTGCAGCGCCAGGTCGTCCGAGTCCGGCAGCGTCCGGCCGCCGGTGATGACGTAGGAGCGGACGAAGTCGCTGGTGACGGAGGCTTCCTCGCCGGGGGTCGTCATGCGCCGGCACCGTTGTCAGAGCGGGGCGCCACGCTCATCGCCTTGCTCAGGCCCGTGACCGTCTTCTGCATGCGGAACGACATGGCCTCCATGTCGACGTCCAGCGCGGCGGAGACGGCGAGGTAGGAGCCCTGGCCGGCGGCGATCAGGAAGATCCAGCCGCCGTCGTACTCCAGCAGCGTCTGCTTCCAGATCCCGTGTCCCGCTCCCACGAACCCGGCGACGGCCCGGCTCAGCGACTGCATGGAGCTCATCGCGGCGGCGTTCGTCTCGGCGTCGTCCCGCCCGATCTCGTCCGAGCGCTGCAGCAGCAGGCCGTCGCCCGAGACGAGGATCGCGTGCCGGGCTCCGCGCACCTCGAGCACGTCGTTCAGCACCCAGGACAGGTCGATGTTCACTTGTTGTCAGGTCCTTCCGTGGTGTTCGTGGTGCGCCCGAGCTGGGTTCCGCGCGCGAACGCGCCGAGCCGGGACGCCGTCACCTCGCTGACGGGCTCGGGCGTGACCTCCTGACCGGCAGTGGCGTCGAGTGCCGGGACGACCGTGACGGGGCCGCTGCGTCGGCGGCGTTTGGGCAGACCTCCCGAGGTCGTCCCCACGACGTGGGTGGGGCCGACCACCGGGACCGGCGCCAGCCGCTGGGGGGCCGCCTCCGGGCCCGTGGCGTCCTGGGCGTCGGCCGCGGGGGCGGGCGCGTCGGGCGCGAGGAGACTTTCGGGCACACGGATCACTGCACGCACTCCGCCGTAGGGGGACACGGAACCGACGGAGACGGCGAAGCCGTAGCGGGCGGCGAGCATGCCGCACACGGCGAAGCCGAACCGCGGCGGATCGCCGAGACCGGTGATGTCGACCGGACCGTCGACCGACAGCAGGGCCGCCGCCCGGTCCTTCGTCTCCTGGTCCATGCCGAGCCCGGCGTCGTCGACGATGAAGCACACACCGGTCGGTACGGTCTGGATGTTGACCTCGACCGGGGTGCCCGGCGCGCTGTAGTTCGTCGCGTTGTCCAGCAGCTCGGCCAGCACGACGGCCACCGGCTCGACGGCCTTGCCGACGAGGGAGACGTTCACCTGCGAGTGGACGCCGACCCGGTTGAAGTCCTTGATCCGGCCCTGGGCGCTGCGCGCGACGTCGTAGACCGTGGCGGCGCCCTCCCGCCGGCCCAGCCAGCCGCCGCACAGCACGGAGATGCCCTTGGCGCGGCGGCCGAACTGGCTGCCGGTGTGGTCGACCGTCATCAGGTCGGCCAGGACCTCGGTGGTGTCGCCGTACTTCTTCAGCAGGCTGTCGAGGAGCACCTGCTGCTCCTCCGCGAGCGACTGGAGCGTTCCCATCGCGGACTTGAGCACCGCCTTGGTCGCCGCCTCCGCGTCCGCCCGGACGTCCGCCAGGTCGCGCTGGTGCTGGGCGGTCAGCGTGGCGATGTGCGCGTGGAGCTCTCCGACATCGCCGCGGGCCTCGCCGAGTCCTGCCTCCAGGTCCTTCTTCGTTCTTCGGAGCGCCATATTGGTTCTCCGGGCCCGCATCACCGCGGCGACCGCGGCGACGAGCACCACCAACAAGACCCACAGCAGTGGATCCTGAGTCAATGACGTCATGAGACTCTCTTCAAGTCGCATCGCGCCGGGAAGGTGACAGCGCGACGGTGCCTTCGAGACTGTCCCCCAGACGCGTTCATGACACGCCGTCAGTCCACTGAAAAGTGGGATGATCTTATCAGCCGCTTAGATCCAACCGGCTTTCCGAGGGCCCCAATTGAGACGTCACCAAACCCTCACAACACCGCAACCGAGCTGACGCGCGCCGGCTGCCCGGGAAGGAGCCGCCCGAGCAGGGGTGGAGGACGACTCAGACCGGCCACACGCCCGTGGCCAGGAACGTGTCCACGGCGGCGGTGTACGGCGCGATGTCCAGGCCCTGCGCCGCGAGCCACGCGTCCGAGTAGTACTTGTCCAGGTACCGGTCGCCCGGATCGCACAACAGCGTGACGACGCTGCCCGTACGCCCCCCGGCCACCATCTCGGCGACGATCCTGAGCGCGCTCCACAGACCGGTGCCCGTCGAGCCGCCCGCCTTCCGGCCGATGGCCGCCTCCAGGGCCCGTACGGCGGCGACGCTGGCCGCGTCCGGGACCTTCATCATCCGGTCGATCGCGCCGGGCACGAAGCTCGGCTCCATGCGCGGCCGGCCGATGCCCTCGATCCGGGAGCCGCAGTCGCAGGTGACGTCCGGGTCGGCGGTCGTCCAGCCCTCGAAGAAGCAGGAGTTCTCCGGGTCGGCGACGCAGACGCGGGTGTCGTACTGCATGTAGTGGACGTAGCGCGCGAGGGTCGCGGAGGTGCCGCCGGTGCCCGCCGTGGCGACGATCCAGGCCGGCTCCGGGAACCGCTCCAGCCGCATCTGACGGAAGATCGACTCGGCGATGTTGTTGTTGCCGCGCCAGTCCGTCGCGCGTTCGGCGTAGGTGAACTGGTCCATGTAGTGACCACCGGTCTCCACCGCGAGGCGTGCGGACTCCTCGTACATCCTCCGGGGGTCGTCCACGAAGTGACATCGTCCGCCGTGGAACTCGATCAGGCGGATCTTCTCCGCACTCGTCGTGCGCGGCATGACCGCGATGAAGGGCACGCCGATCAGCTTCGCGAAGTAGGCCTCGGAGACCGCCGTCGAACCGCTGGACGCCTCGATCACCGGGCGGCCGGGGCGGACCCAGCCGTTGCAGAGGCCGTAGAGGAAGAGGGAACGGGCGAGCCGGTGCTTGAGGCTGCCGGTCGGATGGGTGGATTCGTCCTTGAGGTAGAGGTCGATACCCCACCGCTCGGGCAGCGGGAAGCGCAACAGGTGCGTGTCCGCGGATCGGTTCGCGTCGGCCTGAACCTTGCGGACGGCCTCTTTCAGCCAGTCACGGTAGGCGGGATCGCTGCGGTCGACGTCGAGGGTGGCGCCGGTGCTGATCTGGGGAGTGGTGCTCACGGCGGGGCTCCTTACGCTGCTCGCCGACAGCGCCTCGCGCGGGCCGGCAGATCGAGCATAGGCACCTTTCACACCGCTTCCCACCTGCATAAACGCATCTTTTAGCCACCCAAAGACGCGCTGGGGCACGGGTGTGCGAGCCCGAGGGGGGCGCATGGGCGCGAGTGCTCCGGGCGGCTGCCGCACGCGCCCCGCGCGTACTGGTGCTCCACGCCGAGCCGGGGCAGACTGCACGCGACGGGACCGCGGTCCCGGACGGGGGCGCGACAGGGAATCACGGGAACACCGCGAGGGGGCGGCCAGACATGGCGGAACCGGAGTTCACGGCCACCGGCGTGCGCATCGGCAAACGCCTGCGTTCGCTCACCCGGGCCGGACAGGTCCGGATCAGCGACGGCAGGCTCCAGTTGCTCACCAGCTACGGCAGCGAGATAGACAGCGCGCCGGTGCAGGCGGTGCGCGCGTCCAAGCCGTGGTTCGTACCGGACGACCGGGCGCTCGCCGACGTCAACGGCACGCGGTACCTGCTGACGATGGGCGCGCGCGATCCCGCGCCGGGCCGGCCCGGACCGCCCGCGGCACGGCGGTTCGTCGAGGCGGTCCGCCGGGCGGCGGGACGCGGCGGCTGAGGAGCGCGCCCGCTCACGACCCGCGGCGGCCGGCCGCGCCTGCCGAACGGCGGCCGGTCGCACACGCCGGGGAGCGGTCGGTCGCGGCGAGTTGCGGGAGCGCATCCGCTGCGCCACGCTTGTCTCACGTCACTCTGGGTTTACCGGCGATAACGCTGCGAACCAGCCCGCCGGCCACGACAGCAGGCGGACGTTTGGACGCAAGCACCCTGCTGGATCCGTTGTTCTCCGTGTTCCTCCGGTTCCTCCGGACCTCACATCGGGGAGTCGCAGCCGTGATCAGTCACCCAAGCAGGCACTGCACGGTGGAGCTCCAAGCCCTGCCGTCGCGGATCGGCCAGGTCCGCAGAATCGTATCTGCGCAGTTGCGCTACTGGCATATGGACCCGTTGATCGACCGGGCCGCGCTCGGTGTGACGGAGCTGCTGAGCAACGTCCACCGGCACGCCAGGCCCGACAAGTCGTGCACCGTCGAGCTGGAGCTGCTGCCGGACCGGCTCACGGTCTCCGTGCGCGACCACGATCCGCGCCTTCCGGTGCCGGCCGAGTCCGCGGGGGCGACGGCGGCCACGCCGCTGGCCACCTGCGGGCGGGGCCTGGCCATGGTGGCCGCGGTGAGCGAGAGCTGGGGCGCCCGCCCGGACGGCGAGAACGGCAAGATCGTCTGGTTCACGCTCCCGGCCCCGGTGACGCCCCGCAGCCATCCGCCGGGATCGCCGCGCGGAGCGGTACGGGGCACACCGGCGCCGGCCGCGACGAGGGCGGCCGTGCCCACGAGGGCGACCGCTCCCGCGGAGGCGGCCGTCCCCGCGGGGGCACCCGGTCCGGCGGGACCCCGCGTGGCCCCGTCCGCCCCCGTACCGGCGAGTGCCGCGCCCCTCGCCAGCCCCGCGCCCCCGCCCCTGCGCCGTACCGCGCCCGCCGTCGACACGCCGGCCGTCGCCGCGGCGGCCACGGCACCGGTGGGGGCGCCCGCCCCCACACCGGCCGGAACACCGGCACCCGCCCGGTCGGCCGTGCCCACCTGACACGCGGAGGCCCCCGGCCGACCACGGCGGCACCCGGCCCACGGGCGGCTCCCGGCCCGCCACTCCCCCGGCCGACCGGCCAGGGCATCGGGCCCGCCACGAGTCCGCCGGACCACAGCGCGGCCGGGCCAGGGTCCGCGCCCGGCTCCGCACCCGGTGCCGCTCGGTCCGCGCTCGAAGTCACGGCGTCGGTGTCCCAGTGACCCGTGGTGGCCGCCCCCGCGCTCCGGCGGCCGCCCGGTCGAGACGCGACGGACCAGCCGGCGGAGCGTGACCGGCTCATGATCAGTCAGTCCCCGTGAGCCGTCTCCCGCGATCTGGGCGATCAGCAGGGGAAGGTGCCGCTGTAGAGGGCGTGTCCGTCGGAGGAGCTCGCGGAGCCAAAGCCGTAGATGCCGTCATCGCTCCAGACCGCCTCGCGGAACCCGTTGGCGCAGGTCGCCGTGGGCGCGATCGCGAAGCCCTCCAGATTGTCGACCGGCATGACGGTCGGGTTCGTGTAGGTCACATCCGGCACGATCGTGCCGGATGCGTCGACCTTCATGAAGGTGTGCGTCTCGCCGCAAGTGTTGTCGCAGGTCGCGATGATGCGCTGGGTACCGGCGTCGAACGTCACGTCCATCACGGACGCCTTGCCGGTCGAGATGGTGCCGAACGTGGTGTACGTGCCGTCGGAGTTCAGCCCGTAGACGCGTAGCGTGCCGTCCCACTCCAGGCCGGCGAAGTACAGGCCCGACCCGTGCAGCGGGTAGTTCGCCGGGTTGTAGGCGGCGTGGGTGAGCGGGTCGGTCCAGCCGTTCGCGGTCAGCCAGCTGTCCGGCACGTACCCGACGCCCTCGAAGCCCAGGTTGGCGTCGTCCTTGCTGCCGGTGTCGAGCTGAGGGAACTGCGAGGTCATGTCCCACTGGTGGACCGGCGTCAGGGTCGAGCCGGTCGCGGCCGGGTCGAACTCCATGATCGTGTCCTTCGGGACGGTGTTGTTGGCGTTGTCACGCTCCGAGGTCACGTAGATGTGGCCGTTGCCGCCGACCGTCACGCCCTCGGAGTCCGGCTGGCCCGAGCCACCCGCGAAGCGGATCTGCTTGCCGGTCGCGCTCCACGAGGGGTCCGGGACCCACTTGCCGTTGCTCTTGACCAGCTTGTACAGCCAGTTCTTGTTCTTCGCCGCCCACAGCACCGACGGGTTCGCCGGGTCGAACGCCAGCCCGCTCACGTCACGGCCCTCAGGTCCGGTGGACGTGGTGAAAGCGCAGACGTCGTCGGTGATCGTGACGTCCAGCCCGCCCGGCCACGCCGACGTGCCCGCTGGGACCGTGCCCGTACCGGAGGGCGCCTCAGGGGTGCAGCCGCTGGTCAGCGAGCCCCCACCGCCCAGCAGATGGCCGGTCTGCCCGCCACCGCCACCACTTCCGCCGCCGGAGCAGGAGTTGGCGCTTCCGAGCGTCGCGGTCGTGGAGGTCTGGAACCAGCCGGTGCCGTTGGCACAGCGTCCCTCGGACGGCTTGGCACCGCCAGTGGCCCAGGTCACCGAATCCACGGAGTTGCCGCTGCTGTCGGTGAGGAAGAGCGAGTCGGCGTCGCCCAGGCCGAGAGCGGAGTCGAAGGTGACGTAGCCGCCCGCGGGGATGCTCGTCGCGTTCGGCGAGGAGGAAGCGACCGAGACCGGGGAGTGGCTGGTGTCGTTGTCCACGTACTTCCACGATCCGATGCCGACTGCGCTCGTACCGCCGTTGTACAGCTCCACGGTGTCCGCGCCGTCGGAGGTGACCTCGTTGATCCGCACCTGGCTGGCCGACGGGATCGACGACGGGCAGCCGGAGACGTTCGCGGCGCCGAACGTGGTCGCCTTGGTCGTGGTCACCCACGCGCCGGTGCCGTCGCCCCCGCAGCGGGCCATCGCCGGCTTCGCCCCGTTGGCGGCCCACTCCACGCGGTCGACGACCGTGCCGTCGGCCGTGTAGATCACCAGCTTGTCGGAGTCACCGAGCCCCTTGGGCGAGTTGAAGGTGACGAAGCCGCCGGCCGTGATCGTGGTGGCGGACGGGGTGAACGACTGTGGCGAGAAGCTGTCGTCGGACATCTTCCAGCCGCTGATGCTCACCGCGGTGGAGCCGGTGTTGTACAGCTCCACCGTGTCGCTGTTCGAAGAGGTGACCTCATTGATGCGAACGTTTTGGTAGCCGGCCGGGTCAGCGGCAGCCGCGGGCTGAGCGGCGAACAGCCCGGTGGCAACCAGACCTGAGAACGTCAAAGCCGCGGCGCATACGGAGGCGACGCCGACGCGTGAGTGTGAAGTAGGCACGAGGCGGAACTCTGGAGAACCGAGGTGGAAGCAGCGTGTACTCCGGCTGAATGCCGGCTGCTCAACACCGGAACGCCACGCCCGCGTCACCGCCACGATCGGCACAACGCGAGGACAGCCCAGCAGAGCGTCAGCCAGTGCCCGGGTCACGACCACCGGAACCCGAGTATCAGCATCAAGGTCAGTGCCGTGTCCTACGCTGCCCGCACCCGTTCAAGCCCCCAGCACGCGTGTCACCAACATCCCCGGACAGCACATCTAGTCGCTCCCGGCCAGCGCCTCCAGTGGATCGTCCAGCACCGGCTGCCAGGCGAGTTCCGCCGCGCCGACCAGGCTGTTGTGGTCAAGGGTGCACGGCAGGATGGGGACGCCGCCGCTCTGGCCCCACAGGCTGCGGTCGGCGACCACCGCGCGCAGCCGGCCGGGGTCCGCGTCCAGCAGGGTGCGGTGCAGACCGCCGAGGATGATGCGGTCGGGGTTGAGGATGTTGACCAGGCCGGCCAGGCCGAGGCCGAGACGGTCGATGAGGACCTCGGCGGCCCTGCGGACGGCCGGGTCGTCGTACTGGGTGCGCAGCAGGTCACCCGCCTGCTGGACCAGCGACACCTCGGGGCCCGGCTCCCGCCCCGCCTCCACGAGCAGGGCGAGCGGGTCCGCCTCGACGTCCAGGCAGCCCCGGCTGCCGCAGTGGCAGGGGCGGCCCTCGGGGTTGACCGTGAGGTGGCCGACCTCCAGCGCGAGTCCCGAACTGCCCGTGTGCAGGCGGCCGTCCAGGACGAGCGCGCCGCCGACGCCCCGGTGCCCGGTGGCGACGCACAGCAGGTCCCGCGCGCCCCGGCCGGCGCCGTGCCGGTGCTCGGCGAGTGCGGCGAGGTTGACGTCGTTGCCCGCGAACGCGGGCCCGCCGATGCCCGCGGCGCGCACGCGTTCCGCGAAGATCTCCCGGACGGGGGCGCCCGCGGGCCAGGCCAGGTGCAGGGGGTTGAGGGCCAGTCCGGCGGGTTCGGCTACGGCGGACGGCACGGCGAGTCCGGCGCCGACGCAGCGCCGGCCGGTGCGGCGCAGCAGTTCCGCGCCCGCCTCGACCACGGAGCCGAGCACCTTCGCCGGGTCGGCGTCGACGGTCTCGCAGCCGGGCGCGGTCGCCACGATCCGTCCGCCGAGACCGACCAGCGCGGCCCGGAAGCCGTCGGCGTGGATCTGCGCCGCGAGTGCGACCGGACCGTCCTCGGCGACCTCCAGCCGGTGCGAGGGACGCCCCTGGGAGCCGGCGGCCGAGCCGGGCCGGGCGTCCACGCGGATCAGGCCCAGCGCCTCCAGCTCGGCGGCGACCGCGCCGGCCGTCGCCCGGGTGACGCCGAGTTCGGCGGTGAGCACGGCGCGGGTGGGCGCCCGTCCGGTGTGCACCAGCTCCAGCGCCGGCCCGAGCGCCCCGCGCCCGCGGTCCAGCCGCCCCCTCGAGGTGGTCCTCTCCCCCGCTGCCCGGGGATCCGCCTTGCCGCTCATGAGGGCGAGTCTCCCATGATCCGCCCCCCGGGCGGCCTGCGCCCGCCGGCTACAGGCCGCTGACCCGCAGGGTGATGTTCAGCCGTCCGTCGAGGCCCAGCCGGGCCGGGGCCGTGCCGGGGCGGACGCGCGGCACGCCGTGGTAGGCGAACCGGGACGGGCCGCCGAAGACGAACAGGTCGCCGCTGCGCAGTTCCACGTCGGTGTAGGGCCTGCCGCGCGTCCCGGTGGTGCCGAAGCGGAAGACGCAGGTGTCGCCGAGGCTGAGCGAGACCACGGGCGCGTCGGTCTTCTCGTCGCCGTCGCGGTGCATGCCCATGCGGGCGTCACCGCCGTAGAAGTTGATCAGCGCGATGTCGTACGGCGTGGCCGGTACGGCGTCCGGGCCGAGCGCGTCGGCCACCGCGCGGCGGCCCAGCGCGTCGAGCCAGTCCGGGAACGGCTTTACGGGGCTGCCGTCGCCGTCGACGACGGTGCGGGCGTAGGCGTACGGGTACCAGTGCCAGCCCAGGCAGACCTGGCGCGCGGTCATCGTGCCGCCGCCCGGCGTGCGCACCGTGCGCAGTCCGGCGGGGGGCCGGGCCCAGTCGCGGCAGGCGGCGAGCAGGGCGCGCTGCCGTTCGCCGTCCAGCCAGTCCGGGACGTGCACGGCGCCCGGAGCGACCTCCGCGCGCTCCCGGCCGAACAGCTCGTCCTCCATGCCCCCATCCTGCCCCACGCCCTCTGATCTGCGGCTCCGCTAGCCTGGACGCACGATGAGCGACCGTATGACGACACCGTGGGGCGAGGTCGGGCTGACCCGCTTCCCCGAGGACCCCCGCGACCCGCTGCGCGCCTGGGACGCCTCCGACGTGTACCTGCTGCGCCACCTCGCGGAGGAGAAGGTACCGCTCACGGGCGCGGTCATGGTGGTCGGGGACCGCTGGGGCGCGCTGGTGACCGCGCTGGCGGAGCACCGGCCGACGCAGATCACCGACTCCTTCCTCGGCCAGGAGGCGACCCGGGCGAACCTGGCGCGGGCGGGCGTGGAGCCCGGTGCCGTACGCCTGCTCACCACGCAGGACCCGCCGCCGGAGCGGGTGGACGTGCTGCTGGTGCGGGTGCCGAAGAGCCTGGCGCTGCTGGAGGACCAGCTGCTGCGGCTGGCGCCCGCCGTGCACGCGGGCACGGTCGTCGTCGGCACCGGGATGGTGAAGGAGATCCACACCTCGACGCTGCGGCTGTTCGAGCGGATCCTCGGCCCGACCCGGACCTCGCTGGCCCGGCAGAAGGCCCGGCTGATCTTCTGCACCCCGGACCCGGCGCTGGAGCGGCCCGCGAACCCGTGGCCGTACAGCTACGCCCTGCCGGACGGCGTCGGCGCGGTGTCGGGGCGCACGGTGGTCAACCACGCGGGCGTCTTCTGCGCCGAGCGGCTGGACATCGGCACCCGCTTCCTCCTCCGGCACCTGCCCGGCCCCGGCGCCGGGCGCGTGGTGGACCTCGGCTGCGGCAACGGCGTGGTCGGTACGGCGGTGGCGCTGGCCGATCCGGGGGCCGAGGTGCTGTTCGTGGACGAGTCGTACCAGGCAGTGGCCTCGGCGGAGGCGACGTACAAGGCGAACGGGGTGCCGGGGCACGCCGAGTTCCGGGTCGGGGACGGGCTGGCCGGGGTGGCTCCCGGCAGTGTGGACCTGGTCCTGAACAACCCGCCGTTCCACTCCCACCAGGCGACCACGGACGCGGTGGCGTGGCGGATGTTCACGGGGGCGCTGCGCGCGCTGCGGCCGGGGGGTGAGCTGTGGGTGATCGGGAACCGGCACCTGGGCTACCACGTGAAGCTGAGGCGGTTGTTCGGCAACAGTGAACTGGTGGCGTCCGACCCGAAGTTCGTGGTGCTGAGGGCGGTCAAGAGGGGTTAGGCGCGCTGCGGGGAGCCGGGCTGGTCAGCCGCCGGTCCGGGAGAGGACCCCGATGATCCGCCGTACCTCGCAGGCCATCGCCTCCCGGCCCGCGCCGAGGTAGGTGCGCGCGTCGACGGCCTCGGGACGGGCGGCGAGGAACTCCCTGATCGCCCCGGTCATGGCCGCGTTGAGCGCGGTCCCGACGTTGACCTTGGCGATGCCGCCGCCGACCGCCGCGACGAGACCGTCGTCCGGCACCCCGGAGGAGCCGTGCAGGACCAGCGGCACGGTCAGCGCGGCGGACAGCCGCGCCAGCAGGCCGAGGTCGAGGACGGCGGTGCGGGTGGTCATGGCGTGCGCGCTGCCGATGGCGACGGCCAGGGCGTCGACGCCGGTGCCGGCGACGAAGTCCCGCGCCTGGTCGGGGTCGGTGCGGGCGCCGGGCGCGTGCGCGTCCAGCGGGGGCCGGCCGTCCTTGCCGCCGATCTGCCCCAGTTCGGCCTCGATCCACAGGCCTCGGGCGTGCGCCCAGTCGACGGCGGCCCGGGTGGCGGCCAGGTTGCCGGCGTACGGCAGGCGGGCCGCGTCGTACATCACCGAGCTGAACCCGGCGCCGGGCGCCTGGCGCAGCAGGTCGTCGCTCTGGACGTGGTCCAGGTGCAGGGCGACGGGTACGGCGGCCCGTTCGGCGGCGGCGACGGCGGCGCGGGCCAGCGGCCGCAGCCGTCCGTGGCGGTACGTGACGGCGTTCTCGCTGACCTGGAGGACCACGGGTGCGCCGGCCGACTCGGCGCCGGCGACGACCGCCTCGATGTGTTCCAGGGTGATGACGTTGAACGCGGCGACGGCACAGCGGGCGGCGGCGGCCCGGGTGATCAGCTCGCCGGTGGACGCGAGGGGCACGTGAGGTGTCCTTCCGGGAGGGCCGGCGGGTTCATCAGGGGGCGAGGATCACCGAGCGGGTGAGGTGCCGCGGCCGGTCGGGGTCGAGACCGCGGGCGGCGGCGACGGCGACCGCGAGCCGCTGGACCCGGACGAGTTCGGCGAGGGGGTCGAGCCCGCCCTCGATCCACAGGCCGCCGGTGGCGCGGACCTGGTCGGCGAGTCCGTCGGGCGCCGCGCCCAGCATCCAGGTGGCCGTTCCCCCGGTGGTGACGCTGATCGGGCCGTGCCGGTACTCCATCGCCGGGTAGGACTCGGTCCAGGAGAGGGATGCCTCGCGCATCTTCAGCCCGGCCTCGTGCGCCAGTCCGACGGTCCAGCCGCGCCCGAGGAAGGTGAACTGCGCGCACTCCACGAGCCCTTCGGGCAGGGGAGCGGCGAGGGCGGTGCGCGCGTCGGCGACGACGGCGTCGGTGTGCAGGCCGAGGTGGGCGCGCAGGAGGGTGAGCGCGGTGGTCGCGAACCGGGTCTGGACGACGGAGCGTTCGTCGGCGAAGTCGAGGACGACGAGGTCGTCGGCGGCCGACACGACCGGGGTGTGCGGGTCGGCGGTCACGGCGGTGGTGCGGGTCCGCCCCGCCGACTCGCCCAGCAGTTCCAGCACTTCGGTGGTGGTGCCGGACCGGGTGAGGGCGAGGATCCGGTCGTAGGGCCGCCCGTGCGGGAACTCGGAGGCGGGGAACGCGTCGGTCTCGCCCTGTCCGGCGCCCTCGCGCAGGGCGGCCACGGCCTGGGCCATGAAGTACGAGGTCCCGCATCCGACGACGGCGACCCGCTCCCCCGGCTCCGGCAGCGCGCCGCGGTGCCGTCCCGCCTGCTCGGCCGCCCGTGTCCAGCACTCGGGCTGGCTGTTCAGCTCGTCCTCGACATACGTCATGCCCAGACCCTCCCGGCTGATTGTTCCTGCAAGATATAGCGAGTTTTCGAGCACTATCAAGCATTCGGACGCGCAGACCGGGTGCGCTAGGGTCGCCGGTGGATCGAACGGAAGGGAGCGGCGGATGTCCCGGGACGCCCGCTGGCAGGCGCTGCTGGAACTGCTCGTCGAGCGCGGCCGGCTGGAGGTCGAGGAGGCGGCGGCCGAGCTGGCGGTGTCGGCGGCGACGATCCGCCGGGACTTCGACCAGCTCGCGGAGCAGCAGATGCTGGTCCGCACCCGGGGCGGGGCCGTGGTGCACGGGGTGTCCTACGAACTGCCGTTGCGCTACAAGACGGCCCGGCGCGCCTCGGAGAAGCAGCGCATCGCCAAGGCGGTGGCCGAACTCCTCGCTCCGGGCGAGGCGGTGGGACTGACCGGCGGGACCACCACCACGGAGGTCGCCCGGGCGCTCGCCGTGCGCGGCGACCTGGCCACCGGGGCACCGGCGCTCACCGTGGTCACCAACGCGCTCAACATCGCCAACGAGCTCGCCGTACGCCCCCAGTTCAAGATCGTGGTGACGGGCGGGGTGGCGCGTGCGCAGTCGTACGAACTCGTCGGACCGCTCGCGGACGGGGTGTTGGGCCAGATCACGCTCGACGTGGCGGTGCTGGGTGTCGTCGGCCTCGACGTGACGCACGGGGCGGCGGCGCACGACGAGGCGGAGGCCGCGATCAACCGGCTGCTGTGCGAGCGCGCCGAGCGGGTGGTGGTCGCCGCCGACTCCAGCAAGCTGGGCCGCCGCGCGTTCGCCCGGATCTGCGGGACCGAGCTGGTGGACACGCTGGTGACGGACACGGCGGCGGAACGGGAGACGGTGCGGCGGTTCGAGGAGGCGGGCGTCCGGGTGCTGGCGGTCTGAGACGGCCCCCGGCCGGACCGGCCCCCGCCACCGCCTCAGAAACCGCCGAGGTCGGCCTTCACGAACCCCGCGCCGCGCTGGTCGTTGCAGCCCGCGACCGCCCGGTCCGCCGGATCGGGCCACGTCTGGGGGGCCTGGAGCGCCACACTGACCAGCGTCAGCAGCAGGTCGACGTCGCTCGCGGCGTCCAGGCGCAGGGTCACCCACTGCGAGCCGGGCACGACCCGGATGGCGTCCGAGCCCCTGAGGTCCTTGGCGAACCGCCGGATGGCCCGGTCGGTGAGCCGCAGATCCACATCACGCTCGGAGTGGAAGTGCGCGATCTCCCCCTGGGCCGACCGCACCGCCTGTCCCAGACCGCAGCTCGGGACGGCCCGTCTCAGGTCCGGCCAGGTCGCCAGTTGCGCGAGCGCGCGCGAGGCCAACGTCATGGGCCCATCATGACGCGCTCACCCGTCCGCAACCAGTTCGTGAGCAAGCATTAACCGACCTGTTTCCGCCGGGCGTTCAGGAATGCGCACAGGAGTCCACGTGCCGAACAGGCCGGCGCCACGGATGGCGGGCGCTGTGCTTCGACACTCCGTTGACTGCGGCCGAACCACCGTGCGACGGTGAGGGCGCGCTCCTGTCATGAATCCCTGGGAACTGGAGGCGGACCACCGTGACCTTCGGAAACGACGACTCCCGCCGGCCCATGGAGCGCGCTCTGACGCCCGATCAGCTGGAGCTGTTCGAGAAGGAGTTCGCCGCTCGCCCGGTGAACCGGCTGATGCAGAACGCGGTCACCCAGACGCCGGTCGACGACGTCGCCCTCGACCGGCGGATACTCACCGGTATCGACCACTCGGTCTCCCACCACCTGGACGACTGGAAGGTCACCGACCAGAAGCAGAGCGGCCGTTGCTGGATGTTCGCGGGGCTCAACCTGCTCAGGGTCGGCGCCGCACGGAAGCTGGGCGTGAAGGACTTCGAGTTCTCGCAGAACTACCTGCTGTGGTGGGACAAGTTCGAGCGCGCGAACCACTTCCTGGAGGCCGTCGTCGAGACCTCCGACCGGGACGTGGACGACCGCACGGTGGCGCACCTGCTGGCGGATCCGATCGGTGACGGCGGCCAGTGGAACATGTTCGTCGCCCTGGTCGCCAAGCACGGCCTGGTCCCCAAGCCGGCCATGCCGGAGACCGACAGCTCCTCCTCGACCCGGGCGATGAACCGGGCCCTGCAGACCCTGCTCCGCCAGGGCGCCCGCGACCTGCGCGGCCTGGCCGCCGAGGGGGTCGGGGCACAGCGGGGGCACAAGCGGGAGGTGCTGGCCGCCGTCCACCGGGTGCTCAGCATCCATCTCGGCACGCCTCCGCAGCGGTTCCTGTGGCAGTGGGAGGACAGGGACAGGGAGTTCCACCGCGCCGGCTGGCTGACCCCGGCCGAGTTCGCCGCCGAGTACGTCGAGCTGCCGCTGGACGAGTACGTCTGCCTGGTGCACGATCCGCGGGAGTCGAGCCCGGTCGGCCGCACGTTCACCGTCGAGTACCTGGGCAATGTCGTGGACGCCCCACCGGTGGTCTACCTCAACGCGCCGGTGGAGTTGCTGAAGCGGCTGGCCATGGAGGCGGTCGTCGGCGGCGAGCCGGTGTGGTTCGGCTGCGACGTGGCCAAGATGATGCGCGCGGACGCCGGCGTCTGGGACGCCGCGCTGTTCGACTACGCGGCCGTCTATGACGCCCCGTTCACCCTGGACAAGGCCGACCGGCTGCTGCACCACGACACGCAGATGACCCACGCGATGCTGTTCACCGGCGTCGACGTGGTGGACGGCGACCCGCGCCGCTGGCGGGTGGAGAACAGCTGGGGTGAGGCGAGAGCCGACAAGGGCTTCTGGACCATGAACGACTCGTGGTTCGGCGAGCACGTCTTCGAGATCGCCGTACGCCGCTCCGCACTCCCGCCGGAGCTGGCCGCCGCCCTCGACCGGCCGCCGATCGTCCTCCCCGCCTGGGACCCCATGGGGGCCCTCGCGCGCTGAGCGCGGCGGCGAGGGCCGCCGCCCCCCTGCCGGTGACGTCCGTGCCGGTGGCCGCCCCGCCGGAGCGCTTCGCGGATCTCCCGCGGCCTGATCCCCGTACCCCGGCCGTCGCCATGGCCGGCGATCCCCGCGCCGTGCCGCTCGGCCTCCGCGAGGTCACCCCGGCAGGCGGCCCGGACACGCTCCGACGACAGCCACGACGGCCGACGCCGCCTACGGCACCTGCCGGCGCCGGGACCGTCAGTCCGTCTCGGCCAGCATCCTCGCCAGCACCGCCCGCTGCACCGGCCGTACCTCGCCGTGCAGCGCGCGCCCCTTCGGCGTGAGGGCCACCCGCACCCCGCGCCGGTCTTCCGGGCACATGGCCCGCTCCACCAGGCCGTCCTTCTCCAGCCGGCCGATGAGCCGGGACAGCGCGCTCTGGCTGAGGTGGACCCGGTCGGAGATCTCCTGCACCCGGTAGGCGGAGCCGCCGTCCGCCGCCGCGCCCTCGGCCAGCAGGTCGAGGACCTCGAAGTCACTCGCGCACAGGCCGTGCCCGTGCAGTGCCCGGTCCACTTCGCACTGGGTGCGGGCGTGCAGGGCGAGGATGTCCCGCCACTGCTCCACGAGCGCCTGTTCGGGCTGCTTCTTCGCCGCCATGACCGCACCGTAGCAGAGCGACGCGATTATTGCACCATCATTAAATGCACTTGCATCTCATGCACACGCATGTAAATGTACGCGGCATGACCTCTCCGCTCACCACCTCCGCGACCCCGTCCCCGGCGGTCCGCTGGACGCCCAGACTGTGGGGCACCCTGCTGGTGCTCTGCGCCGCGATGTTCCTGGACGCACTGGACGTGTCGATGGTCGGCGTCGCGCTGCCGTCCATCGGCTCGGATCTCGGCCTGACCACGTCGACCCTGCAATGGGTCGTCAGCGGCTACATCCTCGGTTACGGCGGCCTGCTCCTCCTCGGCGGCCGGACCGCCGACCTGCTCGGCAGGCGTCAGGTGTTCCTGGTGGCGCTCGGCGTCTTCGCACTGGCCTCGCTGCTCGGCGGACTCGTGGACTCCGGACCGCTGCTGATCGCCAGCCGCTTCATCAAGGGCCTGAGCGCGGCCTTCACGGCACCGGCGGGCCTGTCGATCATCACCACGACGTTCCCGGAGGGCCCGCTGCGCAACCGGGCCCTGTCGATCTACACCACCTGCGCCGCCGCCGGCTACTCCATGGGCCTGGTCTTCTCCGGGCTGCTCACCGAGGCCAGCTGGCGGTTCACCATGCTGCTGCCCGCCCCCGTCGCACTCCTCGCCCTGCTCGTGGGCACGAGGCTGCTGCCGCGCAGCGAGCGCGAACGCGACCACGGCGGCTACGACGTCCCGGGCGCCGTCCTCGGCACCGCCTCGATGCTGCTGCTGGTGTTCACCGTCGTCGAGGCGCCCGGCGCCGGGTGGGCCTCCGCCCGGACGCTGCTGTCCTTCGCCGCCGCGGCCGTCATGCTGGTCGCCTTCGTGCTGGTCGAGCTGCGCAGCCCGAGCCCGCTGATCCGGCTCGGGGTGCTGCGCTCCGGGCCGCAGGTCCGGGCCCAGCTGGGCGCGTTGACGTTCGTCGGCAGCTACACCGGGTTCCAGTTCCTGGTCACGCTCTGCATGCAGCAGGTGCTGGGCTGGTCGGCCCTGCACACGGCGCTGGCCTTCCTGCCGGCGGGCGCGCTGGTGGCGCTCTCCGCGACCAAGGTCGGGGCCGTCATCGACCGGTTCGGCACCGCGCGGCTGATCGTGGTCGGCTTCGTCCTCCTGGCGGTCGGGTACGTGCTGTTCCTGCGCGTCGACCTGCACCCGGTCTACGCGGCCGTGATCCTGCCGACCATGCTGCTGGTCGGCTCGGGCTTCGCGCTGACCTTCCCGTCCCTCAACGTGCAGGCCACCAACGGCGTGGACGAGCACGAGCAGGGCATGGTCTCCGGCCTGCTGAACACCTCGGTGCAGGTGGGCGGCGCGCTCTTCCTGGCCGTAGTGACGGCGGTGGTGACCGCGCACGCTCCCGCGAAGGCCACCCCGCAGGCCGTCCTGGACAGCTACCGGCCCGGGCTGGTCGTGGTCGCGGCCATGGCCGTCGTGGGACTGCTGCTGTCGCTCACCGGGTTGCGCCGTACCCGCCGGGGACGCTCGGTGGTGGTCGCGAGGTCCACCGTGACCGAGGCGAGCACCATGACCGGGGCGGGCACCGTGACCGAGGCGGACGCGGATCGCGTACCGGTCCGCGACTAGGCGAGACCGGGCGAAGAGGGCGACACCTCCGCGTGCGCCCGGGGGGACCGCTTGCCCCGCCGGGCGCACGCCTGTGAGACTGACGGGATGTACGCGGACGGGGGACGCCGGAACAAGGCGGAGCGGGACGCGGCGACGGTGGAGACCGGTTACGCGCTCGTCAGCGCCGCGTTCGCGGCGGCGGTGCTGTTCGGGGCCGTGGCCGGCCCCGCGCTCCTCTTCGACCTGCCCGACCTGCCGTCGAAGGTCCTGCCGCGGCTCGGCATGACGGTCGCGGCGGTCGTGTTCGTCGCCCGGGTGGTCAGCGTGCTGGTGCGCTTCCGGCGGACGGCTCAGCCCAGCCGGCCGGGCCGCACCAGCCCCGACTCGTAGGCGAGGACGACGAGTCGGGCGCGGTCCCGGGCGCCCACTTCACCATGGTCCGGCTCACGTGCCTCTTGGCCGTGAGCGGGCTGACCACCAGCCGGCGGGCGATCTCCTCGTTGGACAGACCGATGCCCACCAGCGCCATCACCTCCCGTTCCCGCTCGGTGAGCCGGGCGAGCGCGTCCGCGGCCGCGGGCTGCCTGGACCGCGCCGCGAACTCGGCGATGAGCCGGCGCGTGACACCCGGCGGCAGCAGTGCGTCCCCCTCGACCACCGCCCGTAACGCGCGCAGGAGTTCCTCCGGCTCGGTGTCCTTCGCGAGGAAGCCGGAGGCGCCCGCGCGGATCGCCTCGAAGACGTACTCGTCCGGCACCAGCAGGGAACGCGTCGAGCGTCTCGACGGTCACGGCGGCCACCGCCGACCCGTGGCCCGCCCGGCAAGGCACCCCGCCCGAGCCACCCCGCAGCAGGCGGCGCCCCGCTCAGCCCCGCCCCAGACCCACCCCCTCCGCCAGTCGGCCGGCCGCGTGGCGGAAGAACGCCTCCCGGTCCTCCACCACCCGGTTGAACTGGCCGAACAGCTCGAAGCCGATCAGTCCGAACAGCTGGGCCCAGGCCGCCACCAGCGCCACCGCGGCCTCCGGCGGCACGTCGGGGGCGAAGTCGGCGGCCATGCGCGCGCCCTCGGGACGCAGGCCGGCCGGGAGGGAGAGCGGGGAGAGGCCCGGGCCTTCGTGGGCGTCCCGCACGATGCCGATGAAGACCATGCCGACGCGGGCCGCGGCCGGGACGGTGGTCTCGGGGGCGGAGTAACCGGGCACGGGCGAGCCGTAGATCAGCGCGTACTCGTGCGGATGGGCGAGCGCCCAGTCGCGTACCGCCGCGCACACGGCGGTCCAGCGGTCCGGCGGCGGGGCGTCGGCCGCCGCGTCCCGGGCCCGCTCGGCCGCCTCGCCGACGGAGTCGTACGCGTCGATGATCAGGGCGGTCAGCAGCTCGTCCCGGCTGGGGAAGTAGCGGTACAGCGCCGACGAGACCATGCCCAGCTCGCGGGCCACGGCCCGCAGGGAAAGCTTGGCCGCGCCCTCCGCCGCCAGCTGTCTGCGTGCCGCCTCCTTGATGGCCGCGGTGACTTCCTGCCTGGCCCGCGCGCGGGCACCCTGTGCGGTGGTCATGCCAGCAGTGTGCCACGCGGAGAGAGCGGCGCACACGGACGAGAGCGGCGCCCCAAAAAGAGAGCACCGCTCTTGCGCTGGAGCACCCATCTCCCCCACACTGGAGCCAACCGAGAGCACCGCTCTCTCAAACCGCGGGGGGTCTCCATGCCGACACACGTCGTCAAGCCGGGCTGGTTCACCGTCAACGTCTTCAACCGGGCCGTCTCCTGGCTCACCCGGCGCGGCATCAGCATCTGGGGCTCCCGGGTCCTCGCGGTGCGGGGGCGCAAGAGCGGGCAGTGGCGCACCACGCCGGTCAACCTGCTGACGGTGGACGGGCAGCAGTACCTGCTCGCCCCGCGCGGCCACGTCCAGTGGACCCGGAACATGCGCGCGGCCGGCGGCGGCGAGCTGCGGCTCGGCAAGAACGTGGACGTCTTCACCGCGGCCGAGGTCGCCGACGACGACAAGGTCCCGCTGCTGCGGGCCTACCTCAAGCGCTGGAAGGCGGAGGTCGGGGTCTTCTTCAACGGCGTCGGCCCCGACTCCCCGGACGCGGAGCTGCGCCGGATCGCCCCCGACCACCCGGTCTTCCGCATCACCGTCACGAACTGACGGGCTCCTCCGCCGGGGCCGCCTGGCTCCGGTCGAACGCGGCCAGCGCGCGCTGGGCGATCGGGTGGGAGCGGACCAGCTCGCCCAGCGAGGTCGAACCCTGGGTGATGTCCCGGAACGCCCGCCAGGCCGGGCGGAACCCGGTGAGGGCGGCGTGGAAGAGACCGGGGCGCTTCTCGAACACCGCGAGCATCCGCTTGCCGACGCTCATCTCGACGCCGAGCCCCGCCTTGATGGCGAACGCGTAGTTCAGGGCCTGGCGGCGGGCGTCGACGGCGTCGTGCGCCTCGGCGATCCGGACCGCCCACTCCCCCGCCAGCCGGCCCGAGCGCAGCGCGAAGGAGATGCCCTCGCGGGTCCACGGCTCCAGCAGGCCGGCCGCGTCCCCGCAGACCAGCACCCGGCCCCGGGACAGCGGCGAGTCGTCGGCGCGGCAGCGGGTCAGGTGCCCGGAGGAGATGGCGGGCTCGAAGCCGGCGAGGCCCAGCCGGGCGATGAAGTCCTCCAGGTACCGCTTGGTGGCGGCGCCCTGACCGCGCGCGGAGATCACGCCGACCGTCAGCGTGTCGCCCTTCGGGAAGACCCAGCCGTAACTGCCCGGCATCGGACCCCAGTCGATGAGGACCCGGCCCTTCCAGTCCTCGGCGACCGTCTCCGGCACCGGGATCTCCGCCTCCAGGCCGAGGTCGACCTGGTCGAGCTTCACACCGACGTGGGCGCCTATCCGGCTGGCGCTGCCGTCGGCGCCGACGACCGCGCGGGCCAGCACGGTCTCCCCGCCCTGGAGGACGACGGCGACCGTACGCCGGTCCGGCACCGCCGAGCCGTGCTGCTCCACCCGCTGCACGGTGACTCCCGTACGCAGCTCGGCGCCCGCCTTCTGGGCGTGCTCGACCAGTTGCTGGTCGAACTCGGGGCGGTTGATCAGCCCGAACAGCATCTGCTTGGAGCGGCGGGTGCGGGTGAAGCGGCCGTTGTTGGAGAAGGTGACCGCGTGCACCCGGTCCTGGAAGGGCAGCTCGAAGCCGGGCGGCAGCGCGTCGCGCGAGGGGCCGATGATGCCGCCGCCGCACGTCTTGTAACGGGGCAACTCGGCCTTCTCCAGCAACAGCACGCGCCGTCCCGCGACCGCCGCCGCGTAGGCGGCCGAGGCGCCCGCGGGGCCCGCGCCCACCACGACGACGTCCCAGACCCGCTGCACGTCGTCCGCCGAAGAGTTCTCGCCGCTCACGATGGTCTACCGCTCCGATCAAGCCGTTGCCGAGTGTCCTGTCGCATCCTACGGCGGCCGTCCGCGCAGGCCACTGTGGGAGGATCGGTCTACGCCGTACAACGTCGCACCTACGAGGAGCGTGCCCATGCCGTCGAATCCGGTCGCCGAGACCGTCGCCTCGCTGCTGCCCCGGGCGAAGGCGGAGCTGACCGAACTCGTCGCCTTCAAGTCGGTGGCGGACTTCACGCAGTTCCCGAAGAGCGAGAGCGACGCCGCCGCGGGCTGGATAGCCGACGCCCTGCGCGCCGAGGGCTTCACGGACGTGGCCCTGCTGGACACCCCGGACGGCACGCGGTCCGTGTACGGCCACCTCCCGGGCCCGGAGGGTGCGAAAACGGTTCTCCTGTACGCGCACTACGACGTGCAGCCCCCGCTGGACGAGGCCGGCTGGGCCACCCCGCCGTTCGAGCTGACCGAGCGGGACGGCCGCTGGTACGGCCGCGGGACCGCCGACTGCAAGGGCGGCTTCATCATGCACCTGCTCGCGCTGCGCGCCCTCAAGGCGAACGGCGGCGTCCCGGTGCACGTGAAGGTGATCGTGGAGGGCTCGGAGGAGCAGGGCACGGGCGGCCTGGAGCGGTACGCCGAGCAGCACCCCGAGCTGCTGGAGGCGGACACGATCGTCATCGGTGACGCGGGCAACTTCCGGGCCGGTCTGCCGACCGTGACCACCACGCTGCGCGGGATGATCCTGCTCCGGGTGCGGATCGACACCCTGGCCGGCAACCTGCACTCGGGCCAGTTCGGCGGCGCCGCGCCGGACGCGCTGGCCGCGCTGATCCGGGTGCTGGACTCGCTGCGCGCCGAGGACGGCTCCACCACGGTGGACGGCCTGGACGCCACGGCCGGGTGGGACGGCCTGGAGTACGACGAGGAGCAGTTCCGCGCGGACGCCAAGGTGCTGGACGGGGTCGGGCTGATCGGTGACGGTTCGGTCGCCGACCGCATCTGGGCCCGCCCGGCGGTCACCGTCCTCGGCATCGACTGCCCGCCGGTCGTGGGGGCCACCCCCTCGGTGCAGTCGAGCGCCCGCGCCCTGGTCAGCCTGCGGGTGCCGCCGGGCGTGGACGCGGCGGAGGCGGGCAAGCTGCTCCAGGCGCACATCGAGGCGCACACCCCGTGGGGCGCCCGGGTCAGCACCGAGCAGATCGGCCAGGGCCAGCCGTTCAGCGCCGACACCTCCAGCCCCGCCTACCAGGCGATGGCCGACGCGATGGCGGTGGCCTACCCCGGCGAGACCATGAGTTACGCGGGCCAGGGCGGCTCCATCCCGCTGTGCAACACGCTCGCCGGTCTCTACCCGCAGGCGGAGATCCTGCTCATCGGGCTGAGCGAGCCGGAGGCGCAGATCCACGCGGTCAACGAGAGCGTCTCCCCCGAGGAACTGGAGCGGCTGTCGGTCGCGGAGGCGCTGTTCCTGCGCAACTACGCGGCGAGCTGAACCGTTCTGCCCAGGGCAGAGGGCCCTCGCCACCCGCGGGGGCCCTTCCCACGATCGGCGCATGGACGTCATCGAACTGCTGCCCCGCCTGCACCTGTTGCGCTTCCCGGTCGGCCAGGCCTACCTCTGGCGCGACGGCGGCGAACTGACCCTGATCGACGCGGGCCTGATCGGCTCCGGCCGGGCGATCGCGGACGCGGTCACCGCTTCGGGGCGCGCCCCGCGGGACGTACGACGCGTCGTCCTGACCCACTTCCACGAGGACCACGTGGGCGGGGCGGGCGAGTTCGCCGCGCTGAGCGGGGCGGAGGTGCTGGCGCACCCTCTGGACGCCCCCTTCGTGCGGGGTGAGCGGCCCGGTCCGGCGCCGCGCTTCGAGGAGTGGGAGCTGCCGGTCCACGCGGAGGCGGCCCGGCACCTGCCCGAGGGCCCCCGGGTGCCTCCGGCCGCCCTCACCGAGGTGACGGACGCAGACGTGCTCGGCTTCGGCGGCGGGGCACGGGTGGTGCACGTCCCGGGCCACACCGACGGCAGCATCGCGCTGTTCCTGCCCGCGCACGGCGTGCTCTTCACCGGGGACACGGTGGCGGCGGCGCCGGACGACGGGACGCCGGTGGCGGGGGTGTTCAACCTGGACCGGGCCCGGCTGCTCGCCTCGATCGGACGGTTGGCGGACCTCGGTGCGGAGGTGGCCTGCTTCGGCCACGGCGATCCGGTGCTGAGCGGCGCCACCGCCGCGCTCCGCTCGATCGTCGCGGCGCCGGGTCAGCCGACCGGTACGCCCGCCTCCAGGTAGAGCGCGCTGCCCCGCTCCCGGGCGCGCAGCGCCCAGCGCAGCCGCTCGTACCGGACGGGGGGCAGCATCGAGGCGGCCTCCTGTTCCGTGGCGAACCGCCAGGCGCGCAGTTCCGGGCCGGGCAGCAGCACCCGGGACGCCTCCGCGGACGCCAGCCGGCCCCCGTCGAACAGCAGGCGCAGCCCGCCGAAGCCGGGCGGAACGGGCCGCTCCCAGTCCACGACGAGCAGCCGGGGCACCTCGCGCAGCTGTATCCCGGTCTCCTCGGCGACCTCGCGCATCCCGGCGCGGGCCGGAGCCTCGCCCCGCTCCACCACACCACCGGGGAACTCCCAGCCGGGCTTGTACGTGGGGTCGACCAGCAGGACCCGGTCGTGCTCGTCGAAGAGCAGCACGCCGGCGGCGAGCGTCTCGGCGGTCGGCTCGGGGGTCTGGACGATGTCGCAGGCGGGCACGGCCCCGGCGCCGACGGCGTCGGCGATGCGGACGGCGGTCTCGTACGGGGTGAGGTCGCTGGTGTCGACCGGGTGGGCGTCGGCGGTGAGCCAGGAGGCGAGGGCGGCGCGGTACGGCTCGATGTGGTCGTACGACCACTGCCGTACGCGTATCTCGCCGTCGGGCAGGCCGGGCGGGATCTCCCGCCCGGCTATCCGCTCGCGCAGGATCGTTTCGGCCGGGGCCAGCAGCAGATGGTGCACGGTGATCCGGCGGGCGGCGAGAGCACCGAAGATCTCGTCCCGGTACTCCTGGCGGAGCAGGGTCATGGGCACGACGAGGGTGCCGCCCAGCTCGGCGAGCATCGCGGCGGCGGTGTCGACCACCATCCGGCGCCAGATCGGCAGGTCCTGGAAGTCGCCGACCTCGGCCAGGCGCTTGGGCGGCAGCAGGTGCGTGAGCGCCCCGCCGATGACCTCGGGGTCGAAGAGCGCGCTGTTCGGGATCAGTTCGATCAGTTCGCGTGCCGTGGTGGTCTTTCCCGCACCGAACGCGCCGTTGATCCAGACGACGGTCACGGACTCCCCCTCCTGTGTCGGCCCCCTGAGGCTTGCCCGCTCCACCCTGCCACGGAAACCCCCTCCCGTTGAGGGCGCCTGTCCGCGCGCGCACGGGAGTGCCGGCGCCCCCTGCGGCGGGGACACCGGCACGCACGCCGTACGCCGTCGGCGGTTACTCGTGTCCGAGCGCGCCGTGGTCGACGTCCAGGCTGTCCTGGGCGACGAGATGGCCGGCCGAGTCGAGGGTGTCCGAGACGTTGAGGTCGCCGAGGGGTGCCTGGTCCGCCGCGTGGGACGGGGTGACGGCGGCCACGACGAACCCGGCCGCGAGGGTGGCGAGGGCGAGCATGCTGCGCTTCTTCATGCGCTGATCAACTGCGCGGAGGGGGAAGGAGTCACGCTGTGGCTCCCGTGCACCAGGGCTGCGGCCTTCCCCAAACAAACACAGCCGAACATTCGACAACCCTCTTCCAACACAGTCAGACACGTCCTACCGTAAACGCGCACTGATGACGCGTACACGCAGTCATCCCGGTATCGCGAGTCGGAGGAACGTCGACGATGCGTCACCCTCACACCCGCACGACCCGCACCACACGCCGAAGAGTGGCCGGAGCGCTCACCGCCGCGCTGCTGTGCGCGACGGGCCTCGCCGCCCCCGCCCTGGCGGCGCCCGCCCGGAGCCCCGCCGCGCCCGCCCTCGCCGACGGGCTCGCCCTCACCCCGCCGATGGGCTTCAACAACTGGAACTCCACCCACTGCCGCGCCGAGTTCAACGCGTCCATGGTCGAGGGCATCGCGGACCTCTTCGTGGAGAAGGGCCTGAAGGCCGCGGGCTACCAGTACGTCAACCTGGACGACTGCTGGGCCCTGCCCGACCGTGACGCGAACGGCAAGCTGGTGCCCGACCCGGCCCGCTTCCCCGACGGCATCAAGGCGGTCGCGGACTACGTCCACGCCAAGGGCCTCAAGCTCGGCATCTACACCAGCGCCGGCACCAAGACCTGCGACAGCACCGGCTTCCCGGGCGCCCTGGGCCACGAGTACAGCGACGCACGGCAGTTCGCCGACTGGGGCGTGGACTACCTCAAGTACGACAACTGCAACAACCAGGGCGTGGACGCCCAGCAGCGCTACCGGACCATGCGGGACGCGCTGAAGGCGACCGGGCGGCCCATCGTCTACAGCATCTGCGAGTGGGGGCAGAACAAGCCCTGGGAGTGGGCCTCGGACGTCGGCCACCTGTGGCGGACCACCGGCGACATCAGCGACAACTGGGGCTCGATGCTGTCGATCCTGAAGCAGAACCTCCCGCTCGCCCCCTACGCCGGCCCCGGTCACTGGAACGACCCCGACATGCTGGAGGTCGGCAACGGCGGCATGACGGACACCGAGTACCGCTCGCACTTCTCGCTCTGGTCGGTGATGGCCGCGCCCCTGCTCATCGGCACCGACCTGCGCAAGGCGACCCCGGCGACCTACGACATCCTGGGCAACAAGGAGGTCATCGCCGTCGACCAGGACCCGCTCGGCAAGCAGGGCACCGTCGTCTCCTCCGAGGGCGGGCGCTGGGTCGTCGCCAAGGAGATGGAGGACGGCAGCCGCGCGGTGGCCCTCTTCAACGAGTCCGGCACCGCCCAGCGGATCGCCACCAGCGCGCGTGCCGTCGGCCTGCCGGACGCCGACGCCTACGCCCTGCGGGACCTGTGGCAGCACCGCACGTACAACACCGCCGGCGCCATCGCCGCCACCGTCCCGGCGCACGGCACGGTCCTGCTGCGCGTCGCGGCCGACCCGCGCTGGGCCGCCCACCCGCCGGCCGTCGACCTCGGCCTGGACGGCAGCACGCTGCTGGAGGCGGCCCGCCCGGCCACGCTCACCAGCACCGTCACCGATCTCGGCCGGACACCCGCGCGACGGGTCTCCGTGTCGCTGACCGGCCCCGCCGGCTGGACGGTACGGCCCACCTCGGCGACCTCGGCCTCCGCGCTCGCCCCCGGCGGGACGCTGCGCACCGGCTGGCAGGTGACCGCGCCGTCCGGAACCCCGGCCGGCTCCTACGGCCTCACGCTCACGACGAACTACCGCTCGCCGTCCGGCACACCGGTCACCAGCACCCTCGCGCTGACCGCGTCCGTCGTCGTGCCGCCGCCCGCCGGGACGTCGTACCTCGGTGACCTGCCGTGGCTGTCGGCGACCAACGGCTGGGGGCCGGTGGAGCGGAACACCAGCAACGGGGAGAGCGCCGCCGGCGACGGCAACCCGCTGACCATCGGCGGGACGGTGTACGCCAAGGGGCTCGGCGTCCACGCGCCCAGCGACATCTCCTTCTACACCGGCAAGGCCTGCGAGAAGGTCACGGCGGAGGTCGGCGTGGACGACGAGAAGGGCACGAAGGGCACCGTCGCCTTCGAGATCTGGGCGGACGGCAGGAAGGCCGCGTCCACCGGCGTCCTCACCAACGCGATGCCCGCCCAGCCGCTCACCGCCGACGTCACCGGCGCCCAGGTGGTACGGCTGGTCGTCACGGACGGGAACGACGGCGTCGACTCCGACCACGCGGACTGGGCAGACGCCCGCCTCAGCTGCTGATCCCGCGACTCCACCGGCCGCCGGCCTGGGGGCTGGACCCGGGGTTCACCGGGAGCCGGCGCCGGCCCTGGGCTCGGTCGGAGACCGCGCCCAGGGGCTCCGCCAACGCCCCAGTCGACCCCGCCGATCCCCCGCCCAGAGCCGCATCCAGGGGCTCCACCGAGAGCTGAACCCGGGAGTCCTCCGGAAACCGGGACCGCCGAGCCCCCGCCCGGCGCCGGCCCCTGGGCTCGGTCCGGAACCGGGCCCAGGACTTCGCCGACTCAGCAGTCCACCCCGCCGATCCCCCGTCCAGAGCCGCATCCAGGGGCACCAGCGAGAGCTGAAGGAAGGCGGGCCCGGGACTCCGCCGACTCACCAACCGTCCCCGTCGAAACCCCGCCCGGTGTCGGCCCCGGGGCTCACCGAGAGCTGTGTCCGGCCGCCGTCGGAAGCTGAACCCGGCGCCTCGCCAGGTCGCCGCCTGATCGGGCCCGGCGCAGTCCCGGCTCCGCCTCGCTGCCCGAACCGGCGAACCCTGACGGCTCGCCGCCCGCTCCACCAGCAGCTCCCGGCGACTTTGGCCCAGCAACGTCGGACGGCTCGCCACCCGACCCGGCCCCGCCTGGAAGCCTCACGCCCCGCCCGGCGCCCCGGGCGCCTCGCTGCCGTCAACCGGCGGAGCCTACCGGCTTGCCGTCGCCGGGTCCGGGGTGCGGGTCAGGGCCGCCGCTGCCGCGCCGACCAGGCCGGCGTCGGTGCCCATCTGGGCGGGGACGACGGTCAGGCGCCGCACGAAGGACAGGGTCGCGTAGTCGGTGAGGGCCTTGCGCAGGGGCGTGAACAGGACCTCGCCCGCCTTGCCGACGCCCCCGCCGACCACCGCGATGTCGATCTCGACCAGGGTCGCGGTGGCCGCGATGCCGGCGGCGAGCGCCTGCGCCGCCCGCTCGAAGGAGGCCACGGCCACCGGGTCGCCCGCGCGGGCCGCCGCGGCCACCGCGGCGGCCGAGGTGTCACCGTCCGGCCCCGGACGCCAGCCGTGCTCCAGGGCCCGGCGGGCGATGTTCGGGCCGCTGGCGATCCGCTCCACGCAGCCACGCGAGCCGCACGGGCAGAGATCGCCGTCGAGGTCCACGCTGATGTGGCCGATGTGCCCGGCGTTGCCGGTCGGACCGGGATGCAGGCGTCCGCCCAGCACCAGGCCACCGCCGACGCCCGTCGAGACCACCATGCACAGCGCGTTGTCGTGGCCGCGCGCCGCGCCCTGCCAGTGCTCGGCCGCGGTGATCGCGACACCGTCGCCGATCAGCTCCACCGGCAGGCCCCCGGTGACCGTACGCACCCGGTCCACCAGCGGGAAGTCGCGCCAGCCCGGCACGTTCACCGGGCTGACGGTGCCCGCGGAGGCGTCGACCGGACCGGCGCTGCCGATGCCGACCGAGCCCGCGCGTTCCCACAGGGGCGACCCGGCGAGGTCGCCGAGCACCTCCGTCACGGCCCGCATGACCGTTTCGCCGTCCTGCTGGGCGGGCGTGGCGCGCTGGGTCCTGGCCAGGATCCGGCCGCCGCCGTCCACCAGCGCGCCGGCGATCTTGGTGCCGCCGATGTCCAGGGCCGCCACGAGGTCGGTGTGCATCAGAGTCAGATCTCCCCGTTCAAGCTTGAAAATCAAAGAGAGGCAGGCCGGTCGAGCGGTGGGGGCGCAGGCCGGGGACAGCGGTGGACAGTCTCTCGCGCATCTGACAACGTTGTCCAGGCTCTATGCTCGACGCCACATCCTCATACAAGCCCACGGATCGCGCACCACCCCCCGCTACCCCCCGTGGACGAGTCGGACGAGAGACAGGACAGACGCATCGTGCCCGAGACCACCCGCCGAGCAGACCGCCGTCCCGGTAACCGGTACGGCAACCGTCCGACGATGAAGGACGTGGCGGCGCGCGCCGGGGTCGGACTGAAGACGGTCTCCCGGGTGGTCAACGGCGAGCCCGGGGTCACCCCGGACACCGAGCGCCGGGTGCAGGAGGCGATCGAGGCGCTCGGCTTCCGCCGCAACGACAGTGCCCGCGTGCTGCGCAAGGGCCGGACGGCGAGCATCGGCCTGGTGCTGGAGGACCTCGCGGACCCGTTCTACGGCCCGCTCAGCCGCGCCGTCGAGGAGGTGGCCCGCGCGCACGGCGCGCTGCTGATCAACGGGTCCAGCGCCGAGGACCCCGAGCGCGAGCAGGAGCTGGCGCTGGCGCTGTGCGCGCGCCGGGTGGACGGTCTGGTGGTGATCCCGGCCGGGGACGACCACCGCTATCTGGAGCCGGAGATCAGGGCGGGTGTGGCGACCGTGTTCGTGGACCGCCCGGCCGGACGGATCGACGCGGACGTCGTGCTGTCCGACAACTACGGCGGCTCCCGCGACGGGGTAGCGCACCTCCTCGCGCACGGGCACCGCCGGATCGGTTTCATCGGCGACATGCCCCGCATCCACACCGCGGCGGAGCGGCTGCGCGGCTACCGGGCGGCCATGGAGGACGCGGGCATAGCCGTCGAGGAGCGCTGGATGTCCCTCGGCGCGACGAATCCGGAGCGGGTGCGCCGGGCGGCGGAGGAGATGCTGTCCGGCGCCGACCCGGTCACCGCGATCTTCGCCGGCAACAACCGGGTGACGGTCACCGTGATCCGGGTCCTCGCCGAGCACTCCCGGCCGGTGGCGCTCGTCGGCTTCGACGACATCGAGCTGGCCGATCTGCTCCAGCCCGGCGTCACGGTCGTCGCCCAGGACGCGGCGGCCCTCGGCCGCACCGCCGCCGAACGCCTCTTCCGTCAGCTGGAGGGCACCCTGCTCGCCCCCGAACGCATCGAACTGCCGACCCGCCTGATCACCCGCGGCTCGGGCGAACTGCCCCCGGCGGTGTGAGGGGCCCGCGGCGGCGGGCCTCGCAGCCGTAGGCCCGGGCCGGGCCCCGCACGCCGGCGACCGGGATGAGGCCGCCCTTGCCGCCCGGCCGGCGGACGTGCTCCCCCGGCCGGCGGACGTGCTCCCCCGGCCGGACGGCCCGCGTCCTCCTTACTGCTTACTGCCCCGAAGCCGTCAGGTCGCCGCGGCGGGGGGACGCGAAGCTCTCCAGGCCGGCGCGGGTCAGGCCGGTGAGGCGGGCGACCTCGGGGAGGTCGAGGGCGCCGCAGTCGAGGCCGCGCAGCAGGTAGCCGCTGAGGGCCTTGGCGGTGGCGGGCTCGTCCATGACGTCGCCGCCGGCCCGGTCGGCGTACCGGGCGAGGCGGGCCGCCGCCTGTTCGAACCCCTCGCGGTAGAAGGCGAAGACGGCCGCGTAACGGGTGGGGAGGTGGCCGGGGTGCATGTCCCAGCCCTGGTAGTAGGCGCGGGCGAGGGCGCGGCGGGTGAGGCCGTAGTGCAGGCGCCAGGCGTCGTGGACCTTGGCCGTCGGGCCGACGGGGAGGACGTTGGTGGAGCCGTCGGACACGCGGACGCCGGTGCCGGCCGCCGCGACCTGCATCACCGCCTTGGCGTGGTCGGCGGCCGGGTGGTCGCTGGCCTGGTAGGCGGCGGAGACGCCGAGGCAGGCGCTGTAGTCGAAGGTGCCGTAGTGCAGCCCGGTGGCGCGGCCCTCGGCGGCCTGGATCATGCGGGCGACGGTGGCGGTGCCGTCGGTGGCGAGGATGGCCTGGCTGGTCTCGATCTGGATCTCGAAGCCCAGGCGGCCGGCGTCCAGGCCGTGCGTCTTCTCGAAGGACTCCAGGAGCCGGACGAAGGCGCCGACCTGCTCGGGGTAGGTGACCTTGGGCAGGGTGAGGACCAGCCCCTCGGGCGGGCCCCCGGCCGCCATGAGGCCGGTGAGGAAGACGTCGAGGGTGCGGATGCCGCGGTCGCGTACGGCGGCTTCCATGCACTTCACGCGGATGCCCATGTACGGCGCCGCCGTGCCGTTCGCGTACGCCTCGGCGATCAGACGGGCCGCGCGGGCGGCCGCCTCGTCCTCTTCGGCGTCGGGCCGGGGGCCGTAGCCGTCCTCGAAGTCGACGCGCAGGTCCTCGACGGGCTCGCGCTCCAGCTTGGCGCGGACGCGGGAGTGGACCGGCTCGGCCAGTTCGGCGGGCAGGCCGAGGACCGCCGCGAAGGAGGCCGCGTCCGGGGCGTGTTCGTCGAGCAGGGCGAGCGCCTGGTCGCCCCAGGAGCGCAGCGTGTCCGCGGTGAAGGCGTCCCCGGGGACGTACACGGTGTGGACGGGCTGCCGGGTGCCGGGGTCTCCGGGGTAGCGGCGTTCCAGTTCCGCGTCGACCGGTGCGAGGGAGGCGCTGATCTCCTCGCTGACGGTGCCCGCGAGGCTCGTCGCCACCTTCTCCTGCTGACCCATCCCACACCCTCCAATTTTCCGCTCTACGGAATCAACAATCCGTAGAATGAAGTTATCTGGGTGATTCTCACTGGTCAACACCCCGTCCGGACCCTGGCCGCCCCTTCCGTCCGCCTGTCACCAGGATGCGCCGAGGCCCCGGTGACCGATGCGGTCACCGGGGCCTCGGCGCGAGCCCTGGGAGGACTCAGCCCTTGCGGGCCTTGATCTCCTCGGTCAGCTGCGGGACGACGTCGAACAGGTCGCCGACCACACCGAAGTCGACCAGCTCGAAGATCGGCGCCTCGGCGTCCTTGTTGACGGCCACGATCGTCTTCGAGGTCTGCATGCCGGCGCGGTGCTGGATCGCACCGGAGATGCCGTTGGCGACGTAGAGCTGCGGAGAGACCGACTTGCCGGTCTGGCCGACCTGGTTGGTGTGCGGGTACCAGCCGGCGTCCACGGCGGCACGCGAGGCGCCGACGGCCGCGCCGAGCTGGTCGGCGAGGGCCTCGATGATCGAGAAGTTCTCGGCGCCGTTGACACCGCGGCCGCCGGAGACCACGATCGCGGCCTCGGTCAGCTCCGGGCGGCCCGTCGACTCACGCGGCGTACGGCCGGTGATCTTCGTGCCGGTCGCCTTGTCCGAGAAGGTCACGGACAGGGCCTCGACCGCGCCCGCGGCCGGGGCGGCCTCGACGGCGGCCGAGTTCGGCTTGACCGTGATGACCGGGGTGCCCTTGATGACGCGCGACTTGGTGGTGAAGGACGCGGCGAACACCGACTGGGTGGCCACCGGGCCCTCGTCGCCGGCCTCCAGGTCGACGGCGTCGGTGATGATGCCGGAGCCGATGCGCAGCGCCAGGCGGGCGGCGATCTCCTTGCCCTCGGCGGAGGACGGGACCAGCACGGCGGCCGGGGAGACGGCCTCGTAGGCGGCCTGGAGGGCGTCCACCTTCGGCACGACCAGGTACTCGGCGTACTCGGACGCGTCGTGGGTGAGGACCTTCACCGCGCCGTGCTCGGCGAGCGTGGCGGCGGTGTCGGCGGCGCCATTGCCCAGCGCGACGGCGACGGGCTCGCCGAGGCGACGGGCCAGGGTCAGCAGCTCCAGGGTGGGCTTGCGGACGGCACCGTCCACGTGGTCGACGTAGACGAGGACTTCAGCCATGGGATTGCTCTCCTGCGAAACGAAGTTGAGGGGCGGTCAGCGGGGGCGAGCCTCAGATGAACTTCTGGCTCGCGAGGAACTCAGCGAGCTGCTTGCCGCCCTCGCCCTCGTCCTTGACGATGGTGCCGGCCGTGCGGGCCGGACGCGCGGTCGCGGCCTCGACCTTGGTGAACGCGCCGTCCAGGCCGACCTCCTCGGCCTCGATGTCGAGGTCGGACAGGTCCCAGGACTCCACCGGCTTCTTCTTGGCCGCCATGATGCCCTTGAAGGACGGGTAGCGGGCCTCGCCCGACTGGTCGGTGACGGAGACGACGGCCGGGAGCTGCGCCTCGAGCTGCTCCGAGGCGGCGTCGCCGTCGCGGCGGCCCTTGACCGTGCCGTCCTCGACGGAGACCTCGGACAGCAGCGTGACCTGCGGGACCCCGAGGCGCTCGGCGACCAGCGCCGGGACGACGCCCATGGTGCCGTCGGTGGAGGCCATGCCGGAGACGACCAGGTCGTAGCCGGCCTTCTCGATGGCCTTGGCCAGGACCAGGGAGGTGCCGATGGCGTCGGTGCCGTGCAGGTCGTCGTCCTCGACGTGGATGGCCTTGTCGGCACCCATCGAGAGGGCCTTGCGGAGCGCGTCCTTGGCGTCCTCGGGGCCGATCGTCAGGACGGTGACCTCGGCGTCGTCCGCGTTCTCCGCGATCTGGAGGGCCTGCTCGACCGCGTACTCGTCCAGCTCGGAGAGCAGACCGTCCACGTCGTCGCGGTCGACGGTCAGGTCATCGGCGAAGTGCCGGTCGCCAGTGGCGTCGGGCACGTACTTCACAGTGACAACGATCCTCAAGCTCACGCCGGCTCTCCTACTGCATCGTCATTTCGGGCTGCCTCTTGCAGGCAGCATAGGCGCCTCAATCGGCCGATCCCGGTCGGGGCGTCCGCGCGCTCCGAACGAGATATTACTCGCCAGTACACCTAGTGCCTGCCCGCTAAGCAAGCGCTTTGAACTGTGACGTTCGCAACGCAGCGTAACCGGAACCCGACGGCCTCGCAGGAGGGGGCGGAGCGGTCGGGACGTGATCAATCCCGCAGGCCGTTGAAGCGGCCCTGGTGGTAGAGGAGCGGGCGGCCGGCGCCCGAAGGGTCGCCGAGGACCACCTCGGCGAGCACGATCCGGTGATCACCGGCCGGGACCCGCCCGACGATCCTGCACACCAGCCAGGCGAGCACGTCGTCCAGCACGGGGACGCCTTCCGGGCCCTCCCGCCAGACGGTGGGCGCGCCGAAGCGGTCGGCGCCGCTGCGGGCGAAGGTGGCGGCCAGCTCGCTCTGGTGCTCGCCGAGTATGTGCACGCCCACGTGGTCGGCCTCGGCCACCGCGGGCCAGCTGGAGGCGCCGGTGCCGATGCCGAACGAGACCAGGGGCGGGTCGGCGGAGACGGAGGTCAGGGAGGTGGCGGTGAAGCCGACCGGGCCAAAGGCGCCGCGCGCGGTGATCACCGCCACGCCGGCGGCGTGCCGGCGGAAGGTGGAGCGCAGCAGGTCGGAGGAGGCGGGCCGGGCGGCGCCGAGGTCGGGAGTGGCCGTCATGGAACTGTCCTTCTGCGGGAGTCGGGGCGTGGGTCCGTGGCAGCTCAACGGCCCGGACAGCGCGCGCTCGCGGTGCGGGCCAGGTCGACGTGGACCCGACCGTGGAGAAGGAGTTCGGTCGGCATACGGTCAGGCTGACGATGGATGGCGCGTGCAGTCAAGCCGGCTCCGGGATGCGGAAGACGCCTCACCGTTCCCTGACACCCGCTCACACCGCCTCCCCGAGCGCCGCGATGACGTCCGCCGTGCGCGGCTGCCCGGTGGCGCGCCGCACCACCCGCCCGCCGGCGTCGAGGACGAGGACGGTGGGCGTCTTGAGGATCTCCAGTTCGCGTACGAGGTCCAGGTGCGCCTCGGCGTCGACCTCGACGTGGGTGACGCCCGGGACCATTGCGGCGACCCCGGCGAGGACGCGCCGGGTGGCCCGGCAGGGTGCGCAGAAGGCGCTGGAGAACTGTACGAGCGTGGCGCGCTGACCCAGTTCGCCGCCGAGTTCGGCCGCACCGAGCCGCCTTCCGTCGTCGTGCCCGCGCACCCGCGTTCTCCCCTTCCGCCGTCCGTACGGCTCTTCATGGGCGCCCGCCGCCGCGAGCACCGCCCGGCACACCACCGGTCGTACTCCATACAAGCGTTCCCGCGCCCGCGATGATTCCCCGGGGGCCCCGACGCGGCGACAGCCGTCAGGGTGCGGCATATTCCCCCCTTCACGGGGAACCACGACACGTGTGGAGTAAAGGAACGTGAGGATCCACGGTGGGATGTAGGCCGACGTGACGAGGATCTCGCCGCCGCGGGGCACCAGGACTGGCTCCCCGTCCGTTCTTCGGGCACGATCTGCGAGACGCCGTAAACCTACGGCTGCGTAACTTTCCCGCCGGGAGCCCCTTTCCCGAGCAGAGCAGAAAGGGTCCACCCCGCCCATGGCAGAGCTGGTCTACCGTCCCGTCATCGGTTTCGCCAAGACGCTGTTCAAGGTCTGGGATCTGAAGATCGACTGCCAGGGGTCGGAGAACATCCCGCGCGCGGGCGGCGCGGTTCTGGTGAGCAATCACATCAGCTACCTGGACTTCATCTTCAACGGTCTGGCCGCGCTGCCGCAGAAGCGCCTGGTGCGGTTCATGGCCAAGGAGTCGGTCTTCCGGCACAAGGTCTCCGGTCCGCTGATGCGGGGCATGAAGCACATCCCGGTGGACCGCGCGCAGGGCGAAACGGCGTACGCGCACGCCCTGGACTCGCTGCGCTCCGGCGAGGTCATCGGGGTGTTCCCGGAGGCGACGATCTCCGAGTCGTTCACGCTGAAGAGCTTCAAGTCGGGCGCGGCCCGGCTCGCCCAGGAGGCGGGCGTCCCGCTGGTCCCGATGGCGGTGTGGGGCACGCAGCGGCTGTGGACGAAGGGCCACCCCCGCAACTTCAAGCGCGACCACCTGCCCGTCACCGTCCGCGTCGGCGAGCCGGTGGAGGCACCGCGCGACCAGTACGCCGGCGCGATCACCCGCCGCCTGCGCGAACGCGTCCAGGAACTGCTGGACGCCGCCCAGCGCGCGTACCCGGGCCGTCCCAAGGACCCGCAGGACACCTGGTGGCTGCCCTCCCACCTGGGCGGCACCGCACCGACGACCGAGGAACTGCGCACGGCCGGCGCCCACTGAGGCCCACGGCACGGAGCGGGGAACGCGGTCCCGGCCGCCGGCCGGCCCACGTCATGCCCGACGCCACTGGCCACCCGCTCCGGCGCTCCTCCGGCCCGGGGTCCGGCCGTCTCCTTCAGAGTGTGCCCGGGAGCGTCCTCCACAGGTGCGGCCGGTCCGGCGCGGCCCGCAGGGCGGCGAGGACGACCGGGTGCGGTGCGGCGTACAGGACCGGATAGTCCACCTCGTGGGACGAGGGGTCAGGGATCCAGGCCAGCCGCTCGCCGTCCAGCGAGAACCGGGCGTCGACACCCGGCTTGTTCCCGCGGGGGTCCTGCCGGTGCCAGGCGCCGCGGAAGCGGACGGCGACCAGGCCGTGGACCGCGTGCCCGCCCTCACCGTCCCCCAATCGCTGGTAGCACAGGGCGGCCGGGATGTCCTCGGCCCGCAACAGGGCGGCCAGGGCATGGGACTTGGCGTAGCAGATGCCCGTACCGAGGGCCAGCACGTCGGAGGCGCGCCAGGTGACGCGGAGGTCGCCCGAGTCCTGGGAGTGCGGGATGGCGTCCCGGACGAACTCATAGGCGGCCCGCGCATAGTCATACGAGTCGGAGACCTCCGCCGCCAGCCGGGCGGCGGTGGCCCGGACGAGCGGATGATGGTGGTCGATGACGTCGTCGGCGGCCAGGTAGGCGGACAGGTCGGCGGTGTCCTGGATGAGCTCCATGCCCGCAGAGCATAGGAACGCGATCACCCGAGAGTCAATGACTTTTCAGGCGACCGCATACCTATGCAGAGCAGGAGGGGGAGATCCCGCGGCTAGCGCGCCATCTCCTCCTTCAGCGCCGCCACGAAGGTGTCGACGTCGTCCTCCGTGGTGTCGAAGGAGCACATCCAGCGCACCACCCCGGCGCCCTCGTCCCAGAAGTAGAAACGGAACCGCTTCTGGAGCCGCTCACTCACGTCGTGCGGCAGCTTGGCGAAGACACCGTTGGCCTGCACCGGGTAAAGGATCTCCACGCCGTGCACCGCGCGGACGCCCTCGGCGAGCCGCTGGGCCATCTCGTTGGCGTGCCGGGCGTTGCGCAGCCACAGGTCCTTGGCGAGGAGCGCCTCCAACTGCACGGAGACGAAACGCATCTTGGAGGCCAGCTGCATCGACATCTTGCGCAGGTGCTTCATCTGCCGCACCGCGCCGGGGTTGAGCACGACGACCGCCTCGCCGAACACGGCGCCGTTCTTCGTGCCGCCGAGGGAGAGGATGTCGACGCCGACCGCGTTGGTGAACGTCCGCATGGGCACGTCCAGGGAGGCGGCCGCGTTGGCTATCCGGGAGCCGTCCAGGTGCACCTTCATGCCGTGCGCGTGGGCGTGCTCGCAGATCGCGCGGATCTCCTCGGGCGTGTAGAGGGTGCCCAGCTCGGTGCTCTGGGTGATCGACACCACCTGGGGCATCGCCCGGTGCTCGTCCTCCCAGCCCCAGGCCTGCCGGTCGATCAGCTCGGGCGTGAGCTTGCCGTCCGGCGTCGGCACGGTGAGCAGCTTGAGCCCGCCCATGCGCTCGGGCGCACCGCCCTCGTCCACGTTGATGTGCGCGCTCTCGGCGCAGACCACCGCGCCCCAGCGGTCCGTGACCGCCTGGAGCGCGACCACGTTCGCGCCGGTGCCGTTGAAGACCGGGAAGGCCTCCGCGGTGGCCCCGAAGTGGCTCCGGATGATCCGCTGGAGGTTCTCGGTGTAGTCGTCCTCGCCGTACGCCACCTGGTGGCCGCCGTTCGCCAGGGCCAGGGCGGCCAGCACCTCCGGGTGCGCTCCGGCGTAGTTGTCACTGGCGAAACCGCGGACCTGCGGGTCGTGGTGGCGACGCGCGTCGGTCTTCGGAGGGTTCACGGCTTCTCGGTCAGCCACAGACGGTTTCCGTTCACTTCCGCGGCGGGCTTGCTCCAGACGCCCACGACGGCCTCGGCCAGGTCCTTGACGTCCGTGAAGCCCGCGAACTTCGCGTTGGGGCGTTCGGCGCGCATCGCGTCGTGCACCAGCGCCTTCACCACCAGGATGGTAGCCGCGGACGTCGGCCCCTCGGGGCCGCCCGCCTTGCGGAAGTAGTCGGCCAGGGCCAGCGTCCACGCCTCGGCGGCGGCCTTGGCCGCGGAGTACGCGGCGTTGCCGGCGGTCGGCTTCGACGCACCGGCCGCGCTGATCAGCACGTACCGGCCGCGCTCGCTGCGCTGCAGCGCCTCGTGGAAGGCGAGGGAGGTGTGCTGCACGGTCTTGACGAGCAGCAGCTCCAGGAAGTCCCAGTCGTCCAGGCTGGTCTTGGTGAACGTCTCGCTGCCGCGCCAGCCGCCCACCAGGTGCACCAGCCCGTCGACCCGGCCGAAGTCCTTCTCGATGTGCGCGGCCCAGTCCCGGGTGGACTGCAGATCGAGCAGGTCCACCGTGTCACCGGTGACGGTCGCGCCACCGGAGGCGTACCGGGCCGCGTCGACGGCCTCGGACAGCCGCTGCGGGTCGTTGTCCGCCCCGACGACGGTCGCCCCGGCCTCGGCGAGCCGCAGCAGCGCCGCGCGCCCGGCGGGTCCGCCCGCACCGGCCACCGCGATCACCGCGCCGCTGAGCGGTCCGTTCGTCCCGTTCCCCATGTTCTTCCCCTCTGAAGCAGTGTTCCGGCCGACGCGGTCGCTCACGCGGCGATCCGCTCGGCGGTGTCCGCCGTGATGCCCTTGGTGGAGGCGATCACATTCTTCAGCTTCTTGGACAGGGCCTCATAGAACATGCTCAGCGGAAACTCGTCCGGAAGCACGTCGTCCACGAGCTTGCGCGGGGGCTGGGTCAGGTCCAGGGCGTCCGGGCCCTTGGCCCACCGGGAGCCGGGGTGCGGGGCGAGGTAGGTGGAGACCAGCTGGTAGCCGGCGAACCAGTGCACCAGCTTCGGGCGGTCGATGCCGTCCCGGTAGAGCTTCTCTATCTCGGCGCACAGCTGGTTGGTGACCTGCGGGGCGCGCTCCCAGTCGATGGAGAGCTTGTTGTCGGTCCAGCGGACGACGTCGTGCTTGTGCAGGTAGGCGAAGAGCAGCTGGCCGCCGAGGCCGTCGTAGTTGCGGTTGCGGTCGCCGGTGACCGGGAAGCGGAACATCCGGTCGAAGAGGACCGCGTACTGCACGTCCCGGGCCTGCGGGACGCCGTCCGCCTGGAGCTTCACGGCCTCCTTGAAGGCGGTGAGGTCACAGCGCAGCTCCTCCAGGCCGTACATCCAGAACGGCTGGCGCTGCTTGATCATGAACGGGTCGAACGGCAGGTCGCCGTGGCTGTGGGTGCGGTCGTGGACCATGTCCCAGAGCACGAAGGCCTCTTCGCAGCGCTTCTGGTCGTGGACCATCGCGGCGATGTCCTCGGGCAGCTCCAGGCCCAGGAGGTCGACGGCGGCCTCGGTCACGCGGCGGAAGCGGGCGGCCTCGCGGTCGCAGAAGATGCCACCCCAGGAGAAACGTTCCGGCGCCTCGCGCACGGCGATCGTCTCCGGGAAGAGCACGGCGGAGTTGGTGTCGTAGCCCGAGGTGAAGTCCTCGAAGGTGATGCCGCAGAAGAGCGGGTTGTCGTACCGGGTGCGCTCCAGCTCGGCCAGCCAGTCCGGCCAGACCATGCGCAGGACGACCGCCTCCAGGTTGCGGTCCGGGTTGCCGTTCTGCGTGTACATCGGGAAGACGACCAGGTGCTGCAGGCCGTCGGCGCGGTTCGCGGCCGGGTTGAAGGCCAGCAGGGAGTCCAGGAAGTCCGGGACCTGGAAGCCGCCTTCGGCCCAGCGGCGCAGGTCCCTCACCAGCGCCTCGTGGTAGGCGGCGTCGTGCGGGAGGAGCGGGGAGAGCCGCTCGACCGCGTCGGCGACACGCTCGACGGCCGCCGCGGCGTCGGCCCGCTCCGGGGCGCCCTCGGCGTCGAAGTCGATCGATCCGTCCTTCGACTGCCATGGCCGGATCTGCTCCACGGCATCCTTGAGCACGGGCCAGGCCGGGTGCTCCACCACCCTGTTCAGCGGAGAAACCTGCTCCTCCACACCCGACTGCACAAGAATTTCCGTCATGTCCCATCCTCCACAGGAGAACCTCGCGTGCAGACACCGTATGCATACCCGGTTTCTCTCAGCAAGAGCAGATTCGGGAAATTATTCTGTCCACCCCCTTGGTCACCGACATTTTTCCTGCGGTAAACCGTGACGGCGCTCACTTCCGCGACAACATGCGAGCCAGGGGCGGCCATGGTCCGATAGGTACCGGCCGACGGGCGGCCGTCCGGGAGCCGGAAGCCCCGGTGCAGCCACGGGTTCAACGCGCGGCCCGGCCACTAGGCTGCGAGCCTGCCGCGTGGACGACGACGTCCGGTACGGGGGCCGTCGGTCCGCGCGTCGCCGAGCCGCCGTCGACGGAAGCGAGTTGACCGTGAACTTCCTTACCATCGGACATCGCGGAGTCATGGGCGTCGAGCCCGAGAACACCCTCCGTTCCTTCGTCGCCGCGCAGCAGGCCGGCCTGGACCTGATCGCCCTCGATCTGCATCTCAGCAAGGACGGCGCCCTGGTCGTCATGCACGACGCGGAGGTGGACCGGACGACCGACGGCTCGGGACCGGTCGCCGAGAAGACGCTCGCGGAGCTGCGCGCCCTGGACGCGGGCCGCGGGGAGCGGGTGCCGGTGTTCGAGGAGGTCCTGGAGGCGGTCGGCACCCCGTTGCAGGCCGGAATCAAGGACGTGGCCGCGGCGCGGGCGCTGGCCGAGGTGATGCGCGCGCGGGATCTGACCGCGCGGGTCGAGGTGTCGTCGTTCGACGACGAGGCGGTCGCCGAGATCGCGCGACTGGTGCCGGGCGTGCGCACCGCGCTGGTCGCGAGCCGGTACGGCACCGACGTGGTGGACCGCGCCGTGGCCGTGGGCGCCGCCACGGTGTGCCTCGACATCCGCCGGCTCACCCTGGAGATCGTCGAGCACGCGCGCGCGTCCGGGCTGCGGATCATCGGCTGGGTCGTCAACACGCAGGACCAGCTGCGGCTGGTCCGCGCCCTGGAGCTGGACGGGGCGACGACCGACTATCCCGAGATCAAGCGCACAGGCCGGTTCACCGCCTGACCCGGGCGCTCAGGCCCGTGCCCGGACGCCCGCCGTGACCTCACACCAGCGGCTTGACCAGCAGCTCGAACCGCAGGTCCGGGCGGAGCGGGATGCCGAAGCGCTCGTCGCCGTAGGGGAACGGCTGCGTCCGGCCCGTACGGCGGTAACCGCGGCGCTCGTACCAGGCGATCAGGTCCTCCCGCTGGGAGATCACCGTCATCTGCATCTCGGTGACCCCCCAGGTCTGCCTGGCCAGGCGCTCCGCCTCCGCCATGACGACCTTGCCGAGGCCCGCGCCCTGCTGGGTGGGACTGACCGCGAACATGCCGAAGTAGGCGTGGCCGCCCCGGTGTTCGAGCTGGCAGCAGGCGACGAGACGGCCGTCCCGCTCGGCGGTCAGCAGCCGGCTGCCGGGGGCCTTGATCACCTCGAGCACGCCCTGCGGATCGGTCCGCTGGCCCTCCAGCAGGTCCGCCTCGGTGGTCCACCCGGACCGGCTGGCGTCCCCCCGGTACGCCGACTCGATCAGTGCCACGAGTGCGTCGACGTCGGCGTCGGTGGCGTCCCGGAAGGTGAGTCCGGTGGCGGTGGCGTCCATGGTTGCGGTCTCCGATCTCGGGCGTGGCTGAGCCAGGGACGAGGGTAACCCTGCCGCTAGGCTCCCCCCGCATGGTGCATGTACTCAGCAGCCGGATCCTGCTCCGGCCCACCGATCCCGAGCGCTCCCGTGCCTTCTACGGCGAGCGGCTGGGGCTGTCCGTCTACCGCGAGTTCGGTACCGGCCCCGAGCGCGGCACGGTCTACTTCCTCGGCGGCGGTTTCCTGGAGGTGTCCGGCCGGTCCGAGGGCCCGTCCGCGCCCGCGGTGCGGCTGTGGTTGCAGGTCGAGGACGTGCGGGCCGCGGGCGAGGAGCTGCGGGCGCGCGGTGTCGAGATCGTCCGGCCCCCGGTGCGGGAGCCGTGGGGCCTGGTCGAGATGTGGATCGCCGACCCGGACGGCACCCCGATCGTCCTGGTGGAGATCCCGCCGGACCACCCCCTGCGGCACCGGCCGGGAATCTAGCCTCCGGCCGGGCCGGTGCACGTGCCGTGCGGATATGACATATACGGCATGTGCTGGAAAGATGGCGACTGTGGCATCTGAGGTGCTGGTGGGTTCATCGGACTCCCCGGCTGGACGGCTCGGACAGGCGAGAGGAGCGCATCATGATCGCCAGGCTGCTCGGCAAGCTGTCCTTCACCCGCCGCTACGGTGCGTACGGCTCCCACGAGTGGGACGCGTACGCCGGCGACTGAGTCTGAGGGCACTCCCGGCGGGCGCCCCGGGCGCCCGTCGGCTGTGAGGCGTACTGCCGAGGGCATCGGCCTGGACAGGCACGAAGGTCGGGGACGATCTCATGGGCCGGATGATCGAGCCACCGCGGCTGCCCGGAGGCGGCTTCGCCGCCTGGAGCCGCGACCGGCTGGCTGAGGCACGCCGTGGTCTGGACGAGTGCGGGGACGTCTGGCAACTGGAGCCGGGTGTCTACGTGGCCGCCACGGCCGGACCGTGCGAGGCCGTGCTGCGCCGCGCGGAGGACTTCCCCAAGGCGCCCTCGCCGCTCTTCCCGCCGCTGAAGGGGTCGAACGGGGCGCCGACGGCTCAGGAGCGTCTGCACGCCCACGCCGCCCGTATGCGCGGACTGCGCGCGCAGGCGGTCGCGGCCCGGGTCGGCGAGATCGCAGCCGGAGCCGCGCTCTTCGCCGACCGGTGGCCCGCCGGCCAGGACGTGGAGGTCCTGCCCGCGGCCCGGCACGCCCTCGCGGAGATCGGCGTCCGCTACCTCTTCTCCGAGGACGCCCCCGCCCTGCTGCCGTTCGCCGCACGGCTCTTCCTGGCCCGGGAAGTGCTCGTACGCCCCTCCCGCTGGGAGTGGCCGCGGTGGGTCCCCACACCGGCACGGCGGTTCCGCACACGGCAACAGGCCGCCTTCACCGACGCCTTGCGGCTCATCGTCCGCCGGCGCCTCGCGTCGGGCCGGCTCGGCGACGACGTGCTCGGGCAGATGCTCCAGCCCTCCTCGCGCTACGGCCCGCTGCCGGAGGAGGCCGTCCTCGACACCCTCCCCGGAATCACCGTCGCCACCTTCGAGGCGCCCACCCGGGCGGCCGGGTGGATCCTGCTCCACCTGGCCCGGCACCCGCGGGCGGCGGACCGCGTCGCTGCCGAAGCCGCCTCGCTGCCCGCCGAACCCGCCGCGACGACCAGCGCCCACCTGGACGACCTGCGGTACACCCAGGCACTGGTACGCGAGGTGCTCCGGCTCTACCCCCCGAGCTGGCTGCTGACCCGGCGGACCGCACGGCGGACCGAACTCGCCGACTACGCCCTCGACGCCGGGTCCACCGTTCTGGTCTGCCCCTACACCGCGCACCGGGACGCACGGGAACACGCCGAGCCGGACCGGTTCCGGCCCGAGCGCTGGCTCGACGGTTCGGGCGCGCCGGCCGACCCCGGGCCCTTCCTCTCCTTCGGCACCGGGCCGCACGGCTGCGAGGGAGCCGCACTCGCCATGGCGATGCTGACGCTCCTGACCGCGCACACGGCCCGCTGCCACCGCTTGAGCGAGCCGTCCGGACCGGAACCCGGTTTCCGCGTCACCACGTTCGAAGGTCTGGCGACCCCCGGCCTGCGCCTGCGTGCCGCCCCGCGGGACCCGGCGCGGTCCCGCCCCGGGTGACCGGCCCGCTCGTCACGGCCCGCTCGTCGCGTGCCGCCGGCCGAACTCGTCGGCGAGCAGGCCCAGCACGACGAGGTCGTGGTACCGGCCGGCGAAGAAGACGTGGTCCCGCAACCGCCCCTCCTCGGTGAAGCCGAGCCGGCGGGTGAGTGCCAGCGACGCCTCGTTGCGGGCGTGGATCACCGCCATGCACTTGTGATAACGCCGCTCCTCGAACATGAAGCGCAGCAGCAGCGCCAGGGCTTCCGCGGCGTAGCCCCTGCGCCGGTGCTCGGCGCCGATCGCGACATCGAACTCGAACCAGCCCGAGTGACGGCCGGTGCGGTGCGAGGCGACCGTGCCGACCAGCTCCTGCCCCGCCGTCGTCTCGACCGCCAGCCGGAAGCGGTCGCCGTCGCACCCGGCGACGGCCTGCTCCCGCGCCCACGCACGGTAACTCTCGGCGGACCGGGGCAGGTCCGGCCGGCCCACGCGCCACCCGTCGTCGGCGAGGCGCGCGAACGCCGTCCAGTCGCCGGGCTCGATGGCCCGCAGGCGTACCCGTTCACCAGTCCAGGACGATGCCATGCCCGATTGGAACACGCGGCGGTACGCCCGGGGCCGAGAGGCACGCCGGGGCGGGAGCGCGGCGGCCGGCCCGGCTACGCCCGCAGGCCGCTCGCCCGGCCCTCCAGGCGGCTGAGCAACTCAGCGAGCAGGCCCGCGAGTTCACCCTGTCCGGCCGGGTCGAGGACGGACAGGACGGCCGTCTCGTAGGCGAGTTGTTCGGGGAGGATGCCGTCGACCAGGTCACGGCCGGTGCCGGTGAGGCGGACGTGGGCCACGCGGCGGTCGCGGGTGTCGCCGCGCCGTTCGACCAGGCCGCGCTCGGTCAGCTGCTTGATCCGCTTGGTGACGGCGGCTCCGGAGGAGAAGGTCTCCCGGGCCAGCTCGCCCGGGGTCAGCTCGTGTCCGGTGCGGCGGAGCGCGCCGAGCAGGTCGAACTCGGCGCGGCTCAGGCCGGCCCGGCGCAGCGGGGCGTCCTCGGCCTGCTGGAGCAGGGCGGCGCAGCGGTTGATCCGGCCGATGACCTGCATCGGCCCGGTGTCCAGCTCGGGGTGGACGGCCCGCCACTGGCTGACGACGGCGGAGACGGTGTCGCCGCGCGCGGGGTCGGTGCCGGCCCGGGGCCGGGTGCCGGTCGCGTCGCTTCCGGGCGTCGGTCCGCCGTTCGTCGCCGTCATGGCCGTATGTCCTCCGTCGTCCTGCCCGGGTCCTGGACCCGGTCGCGGTCCTGGTCACGGCCCGGGGCCTGGTGGCTGTCCGGGTCCTGCGGCACGAGGCCCTGCCGCCGTACCGTCGCCGCGAGCGTACGGTGTCCGGCCTGCTCGGTGAGCACGAGCCGTTCCTCGGGCAGGGCGCGCTGCCACCACTCGCCGGCCGCGGCGTCGGCCGTGGCGCGCAGATCGACGAGGGCGGCGGCCAGCGTACGGCGGGCGGACTCCAGCGCGCGGGGCCCGGCCTGCGGCTCGGCGAGCAGGCGGGCGGCGTGCTCGCGGGCCCGTTCCGCCGCGGTCAGGGCGTGCTCCAGGCGGTCGCCCGCGCGGCGGTTGGTGACGGCGACGGCGGCGGCGAAGCCGACCAGGGCGCCGACGAGGGTGTCCACGATCCGGTCGGTGATCAGCTCGGTCGCGTCCTGGGTGCGGGCGAACTCCGTGATGAGCAGGGCCATCGGCGTGACGCAGACGGTGCCCAGCCAGTAGTTGCGGCCGATCAGCGCCTCGGCGCCGAAGTTCAGGGCGATGCAGCACAGCACCAGGGCGGCGGGGTGCAGATGGGTGAGCGGGGCGAGCGCGGCGAAGAGCAGGACGCCGAGGAGGTTGCCGACGACCCGCTGGACGCCCCGGCTCCAGGTGAGGGTGACGTTGGCCTGGTAGAGCGAGGCCGCGGTGACCAGCGCCCAGTAGGGGCGGCCGACACCGAGCGCGAGGGCGGCGTATCCGGCGAGGGCGCAGCCGAGCGCGGTGCGCACGGCGAGCGGGGCGAGGGGGGCCAGGAGGTGCCGCGGCGAGCGGGCGGGCAGGGCCTGTTCGGCGGCCAGACCGAGGAGTTCGTCGGCGGACTCGCGCGGCGTCTCGACGCGCGGGACACGGCCGGTGCCGCGCAGGTCGCGGGCCCAGGCGCGCAGCCGGACGGGGTCGGTGTCGGCGGGCGCGGCCAGGGCGACCTCGGCGCGGACGACGAGCTGTTCGAGGGCGCGCCGGGTGCGGTCGGGGCGGGCGCCGGCGGCGAGCAGCGACTGCCAGGCGGCGTGGATCGCGGCGGCGGTCGCGGCGCGGGCCCGGGCGTGGCCGTCGGCGGTGCCGCGCGTCTCGGCGTACGCGGCGGCGGCGTTCAGGGCCTGGGCGGTGGCGCGGCGCTCGGGGCCGTGCGGGCGGAGCAGCCCGGGGGCCATGCCGACCAGCCAGGCCCAGGCGCCGGCGGCCAGCGCGAGGCCGAGGTGGCCGGGGACCTGGCCGGGGGTCTGCGGCGCGAACAGCGAGGCGGAGCTGATGAAGGTGAGGACCACGTTGCCGGGCGGTCCGATCCGGGTGGCGTCGCACACGGTCTTCTGGACCGCCGCGAGGACGGCGCCGACGGTGACGAGGACGACGGCGTTCGTGGTGAGCGCGGCGGCGAGCAGGGAGACGGCGAGACCGCCGACCATGCCGAGCACGACCCAGACGAGCGTGCGGGCCCGGGCGGCGTAGGGCCGGTTGTGGCCGTAGAGCGCGCACAGGGAGCCGGCCATCGTGTACATGGCGAGGTCGAGGCGGCCGAGGGCGAGCAGGGTGAGGTTGGGCGGGGCGACCGCGGCCACCACGCTCAGCGCGGGCTTGAACCAGATGTCGGAGGGGCGCCCGAGGCGGAGGGTCGTGGCGAGGGGGAGACGGTGGGGGGTCGCACTGCTCATACTCATAAATTTAGCATGTGTTTTATCTGTAAAACAGTTGTGGGAGGGCCTGGTCACCGACCGTGCTCCCCCGCATGCTCCCCGTGTACCTCCTTGCGCTCGCGTGCGCTCCGCCGGCGGTGGGCATCGCACCCTCGACCGACCGTCGAGCGTGGAGGTGCGCGTGCACGGACCGGTGTCGATCGCCTGGCTGCTGGTCGCGCTGTGCGCGCTGACCGGGGCTTACTGCCTGCTGCGGATGCGTAGCGGTGTCGAGGAGCAGCGCCGGGCCGCGGGCGGCGAGGCGCTGATGGGCTTCGGCATGGCCGCGATGGCCGTCCCGGCGGCGGTGTTCACGCCGCCGGGATGGGCGTGGCCGGTGTACGCGGCCGTGTTCGGCGCGGCGGCCCTGCGCGCGCTGTGGGCCGCGCGCGGTGCCCCGCACCATCTGCACCACCTGGTGGGCAGCGCCGCGATGGTCTACATGGCGGTGGCGATGGCCGTGTCCCCGCACGCCGCCCACCACGGGCACGGCGGCACCGGCGTGCCGCTGCTCACCGGCGCCCTGCTGCTGTACTTCGCGGGGTACGTGCTGTTCTCCGGCGCCCGACTGGTGCCGGCCCCCGCCCCGGCGGGCGGCACGGGCACCACGGGCGGGGGCGGCCCGGCACACTGGGGCGACCGCCCCGAGCTGGCCCGGGCCTGCCGGCTGTCGATGGGGATCGGCATGGTGGCGATGCTGCTGACGATGTGACGACGGGCTCGGCGAGCCGCACGCCCGCGTCGGCGTCAGGAACGCGCACCCTCGGGAACCCGGACCCCGGCCAGGGACGGCCCCCGCGGCCCTGTGCCCTGTGCCGGTCGACGCCCTGACCGCCGTCGCCGCCGTGCCGCCCGACCGCGGCGGCCTGTGCGGCCCGGGCGCGCCGCCGGGGAGGCCGTACAGGCCGCCGGACCGGACACGGGTGGGCACACCGCTGCCGCCGGGCGGGGAAACGGACGGCGGCCGCCCCGATGTCCGGTGATGGCCCGGCCAGGCGTCCCGGCCGCTCGGCCACGAGAGGACAGGCGAGGGCCCGGCACGACCGGCTGCCGCACGGGACGGTCGCCACCGGACACCGGCTGCCGCACGGGACGGTCGCCACCGGTCGCCGTCGACCGTCCCGGTGCCGCTCCACAGGCCCCGGTTGCCGCCCCGTGTGCGGCGGCTGACGGCCCTGCGCCGACCGGGCTGACTGGGCTACCGGCGGCCCTCGCCGGTGCCCTCGGCCCGTTGCCGAGGGCGTCGATGCACGGGCCACCGGTGCCGGGCCGATGCCGGCCGCCCTGCGGGCCCCACCCGATGGCACCGGGGTCGCCCCCGGCCCGCGGGGGCTTGGCCACGGCGGCTCCGTTGCACAAGGATCACGGTATGCGCCATCGCCCCTCCGCTCCCCCGTCGCCCCCCGTCGCCGAGCCACCGACGACGCTCCGCAGAGCCGCCCGTCTGGCCGCCGCGCTCGGCGCCTGCTTCCTGGTGCTGCTGGTGCTCGTCGCCCTGCGCTGGCATCCCTTGATCACCGTGGACGGCGACATCTCCCGCACCACCCACCGCTGGGCGGTCGGCGACCACGAGGTGACGCGTGTCTTCCGCGTGCTGACGGACTGGGTGTGGGACCCGACCACCATGCGTCTGGTCTGCGCGGCGGCGGCGGTGTGGCTGGTCTGGCGGCGCGCGGCCTGGTGGACCGCGCTGTGGCTGGCGATCACCTGCGCGGTGGCCACGCTCGTGCAGCAGGCCGTGAAGTCCGCCGTCGGCCGACCCCGCCCGGTCTGGCCGAACCCGGTCGACTCCGCGCACTACGCGGCCTTCCCGTCCGGTCACGCGATGACCGCCACCGTCGTCAGCGGCCTGCTGCTGTGGCTGCTGCACCGGCACGGCCCACGCCCCGCCCTGTGGCGCACCGCGGTGACGGCGGCACTCGTCTCGGTGCTGGGCGTGGGTGTCACCCGGGTGTGGCTGGGCGTCCACTGGCCCTCGGACGTGCTGGGCGGATGGCTGGCCGGCGCGGCGCTGGTCGCGGCGGCGGTGACCGTCCACGAGTGGCCGCGCGACGGCCGGGCGTGGCCGTCGCGCGGCCGGCGGAGTCCGGGCGCATGACCGCCGTGCTGTTCGACTTCTCCGGGACCCTGTAGCGCACCGAGTCCGCCGAGTCATGGGCGCGTGCGGTGCTGGACGGGACCGGTCACCCGCTGTCCGAGGCCGGACTGACCCGCACCGCACGGGCCCTTGAGGCGGCCGGCGCACAGCCTGGCGGTGCGGAGCCGGTGGAACCGCCGGCGGACCTCGCGGCGCTCTGGGCGGTGCGGGACGAGAGCGCGGAGCTGCACCGGGCCGCCTGCACGGGCCTGTCCCGCCGGGTGCCGCTGCCGGATCCACGCCTGCACGACGCCCTGTACGAACGGCCCATGTCCCCCGCGCCGCCTGGACCCCCTACCCCGACGCCGAGGAGGTGCTGCGCACCCTGCGCGAGCGCGGGACCGGCGTCGGGGTGGTCAGCGACATCGGCTGGGACCCGCGCCGTGGTCGGCGACAACCGGGTGGCGGACGGCGGCGCCGCCGCGCTCGGCTGCCGGGTGCGCTTCGTGGACGACCTGCCGGCGCCCTGAGCACCGGCAGCGAGCGAGTGCACCGCACCGCCCGTCTGAGACGATCCCCCGCGTCGCCCCAGACGGACGGCTGTTCCGGGCGGGCCCCGGGCATGGGGGCACCCGCTGCGTTGAGTATAGTTGGCTGGCAGCCAGTCAACGCAGGAGTTACAGGATGTCCCCGCGCAGCGCCTCGGTCAATGAAGAATTGCGGCGGCGTTCCCGGGAACGGCTGCTGCAGGCCGCCGTGGAACTGGTCGGCGAGCACGGGTTCGAGGCCACGACGCTGGGCGACATCGCGGACCGGGCTGGTTCGGCGCGCGGTCTGGTGTCGTACTACTTCCCCGGCAAGCGCCAGTTGGTGCAGTCCGCCGTGCACCGGCTGATGCACCGGACGCTGGAGGAGGCGCTGGAGCGGGAGCCGCGCACGCAGGACGGCCGGGAGCGGCTGGCCCGGGCCATCGACGCGATCCTGGGCCTCGCCCGGGACCGGCCCGTGCTGATGCGCCAGCACATGGCGGGCCTGCTCCAGGCCGAGGGCTTCGTACAGTGCCCGGAGCAGCGCCGGCTGGCGGAGCTGCTCAGCGACACCGTCGCCCGGTACGGGGCGCAGAACGTCTCGGCCGACTACCCGATGCTGCGGGCCCTGTTGATGGGCGCGGTGTACGCGGCGCTGGTGCCGGGGGTGCCGATGCCCGTGCCGGCGCTGCGGACGGAGCTGTTCCAGCGGTACGGGCTCGAGTGGGACATGGGTGTGCCCCCGGAGAGCGAGGCGGAGCGCGGGGCGGAGCAGGGGGACGTGTCCCGGTTCTTCGCCACGGGGGAGCGGCCCGGCACTCCCTGACGCGGTCCGGCCGCTCGGTCAGCGCCGGGCGTGGCGGGGTGCGAGGAGGCCCGCGTCCCGTGCCTGGGCGATCAGCCGCAGGGCGCGCCGGCGACCGCGTCCGGTCGCGTTCATCACGGCGAGCACCGGGTCGGCGCCCGCGTCCTGGGCCGCGCGGTACTCCCGCGCGACGAGCCGGCGGCCCTCGGTGCCCCGCGGCCAGGGCGGCCGGGCACGGCCGGCGACGGTTGGGCCGGCGTCGGTTGGGCCAGCGTCGGGCCGGGATCGCCCGGTCGCCGGGGACCCGCCGTTCGGGTCCACCCCGTCACCCGCTCCACCCCCGCCCATGCCCACTCCCGCACCGCGTGCCACGTCGGCTTCCGCGAGCACATCGCAAGCCACATGAGCGCCGGCGTCCACACCGGACGCCAAGCCACCACCGGCGTCCGCGCCGGACGCCGGGTGGTCGTCGGCGTCCGCCTCGCGTGCCACGCCCGCGTCAACGAGCACGCCGAAGGCCACGCGAGTTTCGCGCTCCGCGTCACACGCCCTGCCCGCACCGGTCTCCACGCCGCACGCCGCGAACAGCGGCCCCTCGATCCAGTCGGCGAGCGCCGTCAGGTCGGCGAGGGACAGGGCCGGCTCGGCCTGGACGTCCTCGATGGAGACGCGCCCCCCGCTCACCACGGCAAGGGCGTCGACCCGGGCCCCGTCGGAGAAGGCCAGCCGGACCTGGAACCAGGACGTGACGCCGTCGTGCTCCCGCACCTGCCACGCGGGCCACACGGAGACCGCGCCATCCTCCGCGTGCCGATCAGAAAGATCAAGAAAGGATGCTTCTGGCACCCACGCAACGTAACGTCGTGACCACACCCGTACGCATGGACACGCACCCGGGTCACCCCACCGGCCCCTGCCCCCGGGGCCTGCGCGGTGCCATGCTGGAGCCGTCCGCACATCCTCCTTCGGGCGAGGAGCACCGCTGTGCTGCGTGTCGCCGTCGTCGGTTCCGGGCCGAGTGGGTGTTACACCGCCCAGAGCCTCGTTCAGCGTGATCCGGAGGTCCGGGTGGACGTCCTGGACCGGCTGCCGTGTCCGTACGGCCTGGTCCGCTACGGCGTCGCCCCGGACCACGAGAAGATCAAGTCGCTTCAGGGCAGTCTGCGGACGGTGCTGGAGCACGAGCGGGTGCGGTTCCTCGGCGGGGTCCGGGTGGGCGGCCCCGGCGGACTGCCGGCACGGCGGCTCAGGGAGCTCTACCACGCGGTGGTGTACTGCGTGGGCGCGGCCACCGACCGGCGGCTGGGGATCCCCGGCGAGGACCTGGCGGGCAGCTGGTCGGCGACCGAGTTCGTGTCCTGGTACAGCGCGCACCCGGACGCGGCCGACGCGGGCTTCCTGCGCGGGGTGCGCTCGGCGGTCGTCATCGGGGTGGGCAACGTCGCGGTGGACGTCACCCGGATGCTGGTCCGGGGTGCGGCGGAGCTGCGGCCGACGGACATCCCGCAGGCCGCGCTGGACACGCTGGCGGCGAGCGGGCTCACCGAGGTGCAGATGGTGGGCCGGCGCGGCCCGGCACAGGCCCGTTTCACCACCAAGGAGCTGCGTGAGCTGGGCGGGCTGCCGGACACCGACGTGATCGTGGACAAGGCCGAGCTGGCGCTCGATCCGGCCGATCCCGGCGCGCTGCCGGCGGGGCCGCGCCGCAACGTGGAGGTGCTGCGCGACTGGGCGGCACGACCTCCCGCGGTGGCCGCCGCGCGGCGGATCCGGCTGCGTTTCTTCCTGCGGCCGGTGGAGCTGCTCGCCGACGGCGGCCGGGTGGGTGCCGTGCGCTTCGAGCGGACGGCCCCGGACGGCACCGGCGGCATGACCGGCACGGGCCGGTACGAGGACGTGCCCGCCCAGTTGGTCCTGCGCTCGGTGGGCTACCGCGGAGTGCCGCTGGAGGGCCTGCCGTTCGACCCGGCGAGCGGCACCGTCCCGCACCAGGAGGGCCGGGTGCTGCGCGACGGCGTCCCCTGCCCCGGCGAATACGTCGCCGGCTGGATCAAGCGCGGCCCGACCGGGGTCATCGGCACCAACCGGCCCTGCGCCAAGGAGACGGTGACCTCGCTGCTCGCGGACGCTCCCGCGCTCGGCCGCGCGGACCTGCCGGAGGAGCCGGTCGCGGCCCTGCGGGCGGCGGGCGTCGAGCCCGTGCCCTGGGACGGCTGGCTGGCGATCGAGCGGGCGGAGACCGAGCTCGGGGCGCGGCTGGGGCGGGGCGTGGTCAAGCTCTCCGACTGGGACGCGCTGCTGGGAGCGGCGCGAGTGCCGTCGTAGCGCGGCTGTCCCCGCACTGTTCGAGGCGCCCACGGTCTCGCCGCCCACGGTCCACGGCACGGCGGCCGCCCGCGCACGTCGCGAGCACGTGCCCGCTCTTGGACCACCTCGCGGTGGAGCGCGGTTCAGCCGTCGGCGCGCAGCCGGCCTGACTGACGGTCGGCGGCGGTGAGGAGGCTGTCGAGCAGCCCCGGGAAGAGGCCGTCCAGATCGTCGCGGCGCAGGCCGTTCATCTTGGCCGTACCCCGGTAGACCTGCCGGATGACCCCGCTCTCCCGCAGCACCCGGAAGTGGTGCGTACTGGTGGACTTGGTGACCGGCAGGTCGAAGTGCGAACAGGTCAGCTCCGTTCCGCGCACGGCGAGTTCGCGCACGATCCGGAGCCGCATCGGATCGGAGAGCGCGTGCAGCACGGACTCCAGCCGGATCTGCTCCCGTGCCGGATGCGGCAGCGCGCGGCCGGCGGTGGCGGTGTCGGTCACGGCGACTGCCCCTTCCTCACAAGATGCTCGGCTGCCCGCATTGTACGAGAGCCATCGTAGTTTGACATCCATCGTAGTACGAGGGGTACCGTACGAACCGATCAGCGGTCCGTGACGAATGGAGTCCGTCGTGAGTGCGCTCTTCGAGCCCATCACCCTGCGCGAAGTGACCATCCCGAACCGGGTGTGGATGCCCCCGATGTGCCAGTACTCGGCCGACCCGGAGGGGCCGCTCGCCGGTGCTCCGAACGACTGGCACTTCGCGCACTACGCGGCGCGGGCCGCCGGCGGCACCGGCCTGATCGTGGTGGAGGCCACCGCGGTCTCGCCCGAGGGCCGGATCTCCCCGTACGACCTCGGGCTGTGGAACGACACCCAGGTGGAGGCCTTCCGCCGGATCACCCGCTTCCTCACCGCACAGGGCACCGTGCCGGCGGTCCAGATCGGCCACAGCGGCCGCAAGGCGTCCACCGACCGGCCGTGGAAGGGCGGTGCGCCCGTCGGGCCCGAGGCGCACGGCTGGCAGCCGCTCGCCCCGAGCCCGCTGCCGTTCGACGCACGCCACCCGGTGCCGACCGAGTTGACGGCGGACCAGATCGCCGAGATCACCGGGCAGTTCGCCGCCGCCGCGCGCCGCGCGCTCGCCGCGGGGTTCCAGGCCGTCGAGATCCACGGTGCCCACGGCTATCTCGTCAACGAGTTCCTCTCCCCGCACTCCAACCACCGCACCGACGCCTACGGCGGCTCGTACGAGAACCGGACCCGGTTCGCCCTCGAGGTCGTGGACGCCGTACGGGAGGTGTGGCCCGCGGACAAGCCGGTCTTCTTCCGCGTCTCGGCCACCGACTGGCTCCAGGACGGCGGCTGGACCCCCGAGGACACGGTCCGCCTCGCCCGCGACCTGCACGCCCACGGCGTCGACCTGCTCGACGTCTCCACCGGCGGGAACGCCGCCGGCGTCAGCATCCCGACCGGGCCCGGCTACCAGGTCCCGTTCGCCGCCCGGGTGAAGGCCGAGACGCCGATGCAGGTCGCCGCGGTGGGCCTGATCACCGAGCCCGGCCAGGCCGAGAAGATCGTGGCGAACGGCGAGGCGGACGCGGTCCTGCTCGGCCGGGAACTCCTGCGCAACCCCTCCTGGGCCCGTCACGCGGCACGTGAGCTGGAGGCTCAGGTCCGGGTCCCGGACCAGTACCACCGCTCGGTCTGAGCCGGTACCGCCGGGCCGGTCCCCCCGGCCCGGCGACGCGGTTCAGTCCGGCAGCAGCCGCACGACGGCCCGTTCCAGCCCCGGCAGGGCGCGCTGGCCCGCCAGGGCGAGGGCGATCGCGGCCACGACACCCGCCCAGGCGACCGGGCCGAGCGGGGTGCAGCCGAAGACCCGGCTGATGCCCGGGGTCTGGACCACGGCCACCAGGGCCAGCGCGGAGCCCAGCGAGGTGATCTGCACCAGGCGGCTGTCCCGCCGGTCGAGGAGCGTCTGCACGAGCTGGGTGCCCACCACCCCGCACAGCGCCATCGTGCCGGAGCGACGGGCGGTGCCCGGCGTGAAGCGGCCGATCAGCCAGGCCGTGAGCGCGCCCAGGCAGGTGGTCAGGGCCCGGTGCCGGATCTGCCGCAGCAGGGGGTCGCCCAGCACCCCGGCGGCCTCCTCCACGTGCCCCAGGTCCGCCTCGCCCTCCTTCTCGGTCACCGCCACCGCCATCGACGGGAACAGGTCGGTGAAGAGGTTCACCATGAGCATCTGCCGGGTGGACAGCGGCGCTCGGCCGGACAGCAGCGTGCCGAGGATGCCGAACCCGACCTCGCCCGCGTTGCCGCCGATCAGGATGGCGATCGCGTCGGCCACGCTGTGCCACAGCGCACGGCCCTCGCCGACGGCGTCGATCAGCACCGTCAGGTCGTCGTCGGTCAGCACGATGTCCGCAGCGTTGCGCGCGGCGGCCGATCCGCGCGCGTTGATGCCGACGCCGATGTCGGCGGCGCGGATGGCCGCGGCGTCGTTGGCGCCGTCGCCGACCATGCCGACGACCCGGCCCGCGTCCCGCAGTGCCTCCACGACCTGGAGCTTCTGCTCGGGCGCCACCCGGGCCACCACGCCCGCGTCCCGCAGCATCCGGGCCCGGGACGCGCGGTCGGCCGCGGCCAGCTCGTCGCCGGTGACCACCACGGTGTCCTCCGGCCAGCCCAGGTCGGCGGCGATGGACCGCGCGGTCTGCGGGTGGTCGCCGGTGAGCATGACCGGTCGTACGCCCGCGCCGTTCAGCCCGTTCACCAGCGCCGTTGAGGTCTCGCGGGGTACGTCGGACAGGGCCAGCAGACCGATGAACTCCAGGTCGTGGAGGGGCTGTTCGGGGACGTCCGACTCCTGTTCCGCCGCGTCGAGCCGCCGTTCGGCCACCGCCAGGACCCGCAGCCCGGACCCGGCCAGCGTGTGCGCGGACTCGGAGGCGTGCGCAGGCAGCCCGGTGCAGGCGGGCAGCACGGTCTCCGGGGCGCCCTTGACCACCAGGACCGCCGGGCCGTCCCCGCTCCGGCCGACGCCGACGGCGTAGCCGCGCGCGGCCTCGAACGGCAGGTCGGCGAGCTGGGTCCAGCCGGGGTCGGGCGGCGCGGCGGCCAGCACGGCCTCGTCGGTGGCGTGCACCGGCCGGTCGGAGCCGCCGTTCAGCCGCGGGCAGGCCCGCGCGGCAATGCGGATCGTCTCCTCGGAGCCGGCGTCGTCCACCGCGTGGACGGTGCCCCCGGCGTCGGAGGTGCGCACCAGCCGCAGCCGGTTCTCGGTGAGCGTGCCGGTCTTGTCGAAGCAGATGGTGTCCATCCGGCCCAGCGCCTCCAGGGTGCGCGGGGTGCGCACCAGGACGCCGCCACGGCTCAGCCGCCGGGCGGCGGCGAGCTGCGCCACCGTCGCCACCAGCGGCAACCCCTCCGGCACGGCCGCCACGGCCACCGCCACCCCGCCGCTGACCGCCTCGCGGATCGGGGTGCCGCGCAGCAGCGCCAGCCCGGTCACCGCGGCGCCGCCCGCCAGGGTCAGCGGCAGCGCCTTGCGGGTGAGTTCCTGGAGCCTGGCCTGGACGCCGCCGGCCGGGGGCGTGCGGGCGGCGAGATGGACGGCGCGGGCGGCCTCGGTGCGGTCGCCGGTGTCGACGACGATGGCCCGGGCCTCGCCCGCCACCACGGTCGTGCCCTCGAAGACCATGCACCGCCGGTCGGCCACCGCGGCGTGCGGAGTGGGAGCCGTCCGCTTCTCCACCGGCAGCGACTCCCCGGTCAGGGCGGACTCGTCCACCTCCAGGCCCTCCTGCCACAGCAGCCGGGCGTCGGCGGGGACCACGTCGTCCGTCTTGAGCTGGATCACATCGCCCGGCCGGAGCTTGCCCGCCTCCACGGTGCGGGTGCCGCCGGCCGGGGCCTCGGTCTCCGGCGGTACCAGGCGCGCCCTCTGCTTCTGCTCCGCGACCAGCCCGGACAGGGCCCGCTCCGCCCGCAGCCGCTGGATGCCGCCGACGAGGGCGTTCAGGTCGAGGGCGCCGACGACGAGCAGCGCGTCCATGACGGAGCCGAGGATCGCCGACGCGGCCGAACCGACCGCCAGGACCGGGGTGAGCGGGTCCTGGAGTTCGCTGCGGACGGCGCGGCCGAGCCGGTAGGTCCAGCGGGCGGGCGCGGCGGCCGGATGCCGGCCGACGCCCTCGGCCGCCTTGCGCATCCGGGCGGCCAGCGTGTCGGACCGGTCGCTCTCGGCGGCCGGTTCGCGGGCCAGCCGGTCCCGGGCCTGGTCCGCGTCCAGCTCGTGCCAGTGCACCCGGGGCCGCGGGTGCGGGGCGCGGGCCGCCGCCACGCCCAGTGCGGAGCGCATCCCGGACAGCAGGGCCAGGGCGGCGCCGGCGTCGACGGGTGCGTGCCGGAGCCCCGGCAGCACGGACCGGCGGCCGCGGCCGCCGCCGGACTCGCCGACGGCGACGAGCAGCCCGGACAGCGCGGCACCGGAGCGGGCCAGGGTCTGCGCCCGGTGCCCGACCCGGCGGGCGGCCGGGACCGCGGTCAGCACCCGCCACACGTCGGGCAGGCCGTGCAGGGCGAGGAGGTCCGCGCCCCAGACCACCGCTCCGTCCCGGTCGGTCAGGGCGAGCGCGACATCGGCGGCCCGCAGGGCGCCCAGGACGTCGTGCTCGTCGGCCGTGCGGACCCGGGCGACCACCAGGACGGCGCCCTCGTCGCCACGCGCCTCGTACACGACGTCGTCCAGCGGCCGGCGGGCGTCGACGACCTGGTCGGCGAGGCCGGTGAAGTCCTCCAGGGCCGGGTCGTCCACGAGGACCACCCGGAGTCCGGCCCGGCGGGCCGCGTCCAGCACCGGTTCGGCCCACGGGTCGGCCTCGCCGTCCGCGGTGCGCAGCGCGCTGGGGTGCAGGACGACCGTGCCGGCCATCTCCAGCTGGCGCAGCCGTTCGGGGGCGCGGACCAGCACGCCGGTGCGGGCCAGGGCGGCGCTGAGCACGGCGTGGAAGGCGGCGGGACCGTAGCGGGCGGCCTTCGGGGAGCCGGCCAGCACCGCTTCGGCCGCCTCGGCGCCGTCGTGCTTGACCATGAGGGTGGCCGCCGCGCCCAGGAGGCTGCCGGCGGACGCGTGGGCCGCGTACTCCTGGGCCGGGGAGACGCGCAGCGGGGGGCGCGGCGGGCCCTGCGCGGCGAGGCTGACGCGGCCGGGGGCGCACAGCTGGTCGTGCACCGTGTCGAAGGCGGCCGAGCGGGCCACCGTCTCGGCCACCTGGCAGGCCCGCAGGGCGCCGTCGAGCACCAGGGAGGTGGGGGTCTGGCCGGCGCCGTGCACGGCGGCGTTGGCGCAGGTCAGCAGGAGGTCCATGCCGGTGTCGCCGAGCCGGGCGCGCAGCCACGCGCGGAAACGCGGGTTCTCCCGCAGGAGGGTCACGGCCGCGGTCGCCACCCGGGGGGAGGGCGGCAGCCGCAGCGCGTACGCGGTCAGCGCGACCGCGATTCCGGCGCCGTCGACGGCGAGCGTGGTCAGCGCGGCGCGCACTCCGGCCGGGTCGGCCGGATGCGTGGTGTCGTCCACGCCTCCGTCCGCCAGGGCGAGCCCGTGCCGCTCGGCGAGGCCGGCCGCGTGGTCCAGGACGCGGTCGAGGGCCTCCTCCCCGGTCGCGGTCACCACCAGGCGGGCGAGTCCCTCGTCCCAGTAGGCGACGAGGACGTCGGGGTGGTCCGCCAGCGCCTCGGCCATCCGGCGCGCCAGGTGCCCCGTGCCGCCCGCGCACCGCGCCCGCGCCTGTTCCAGCGGTCGTACCGCCAGGTGGGTGCGGGCGCCGGACCGCCAGTGGCCACCGGAGCCGGGCAGCGCGCTGCGCGCCACCCGGCCCACATGCGCGGCGGCGTCCAGGCCGCGTACGCCGGCGCGCGCGGTTCCGGCAGCGGCACCGGCGGCCAGTCCGGCCGCCGGTGCCGCCGCCCGCGCGAGCAGGCGTGGCGCCGCCGACATCCGGCGGACGGCGGACGACGGCGCTGTCAGCAGACCGGGCACATGCCCTCCTCAGAGCGTGGTGCGATCGGGGCGTGCGGTGGGTCCGAGGGGACCGGAGGACGTCCTGCCCGCGGACGCGCGAGCACCGTGGGAGGCCTCGGGCGGGCTCGGTTCCGCCGTGTGACCGGGCTGCTTGACCGGCCCCGGCGTCACGGTGCCGGCCGGTGCCGGGGTGTCCGCGGGGGTCCCGGTGCCGGCCGCCTGGCCGGGCTCGGGGCTCCCGCCGCCGGCCCTGAGGGCCGCGGTGCCCAGGTCGTGCGCCGGTTCCGCGGCCGGGGCCGCCTCCCCGGTGCCCGTCGGCTGCGGGGGCCGGGGCTGGGTGAGCCAGGCCACCGCCGCGCCGGTCAGGGCCACGGGCCACTCCACCACGCCCGCGGCGCCGAGCACCCCTGCTCCCGCGTAGACCGCCATGCGTCGGCCGCGGGGCGAGACCGCGCCGACTTTGTCCAGTGTTTCCTCGGCGGCCCTGGTCACCGTTCCGGCGCCGGGCACCCTGCGCAGTACCGAGGCCGCGCCGCGCAGGGGCGCCGTGAGGGCCGACGACTTCTGCTCAGCCATGACTCTCCTCGGGTGAGATCGTCTTGCCTGCCCCACCGAGTGCCCGCGACCATGCTGGTCATCCCCTCATTTCGTAGGGAAACCACCTTTTCCAAGGAAATGCCACGAATCCTCTGAGCGCCACCCGCCCCGCCCGTCAGGAGGTGCGCCGGAACAGCGCCGCCGGCACGGCCGCGGCGAGGACGCCGTACCCCTCGGGGTTGAGGTGCAGCCAGTCCCCGGCGTGCAGCGCGGGCCGGAGCCGGTCCGGCGCCCCGGGGTCCCGTACCGCCCGGTCGAAGTCGATCACCGCGTCGAAGTGGCCGGGGGTGCGGATCCAGGCGTTGACGCGCTGCCGGGCGGTCTCCCGCTCGCCCGCCGGATCGTCGTACAGGGTGCTGCCGCCGAACGGGGTGAGGGTCGCGCCGTAGACCCGTATGCCCTGGGCGTGGGCGCGGACGACGACCTGCCGGTACCCGGCGATCAGGTCGTCGGTGACCGCGCGCTGGGCCTCGGGGGTGGCGTCGGCGGTGCCGATGTCGTTGACGCCCTCGAAGAGGACCAGCCAGGCCACGCCGCTGCGGGAGAGGACGTCCCGGTCGAGGCGGGCGAGCACGTTGGGGCCGAGCCCGTCGTGGAGGACGCGGTTGCCGCCGGCCGCCTGGTTGAGGACGGCGATGTCCGAGGTGGCCGGGTCGCGGCGCAGACGGTCGTAGAACTGGTCGGGCCAGCGGTCGTTTCCGTTGGTGGTGGAGCCGCGTCCGTCGGTGAGGGAGTCGCCGACCAGGGCGACCGCCTCGGTACGGCCGGGCGCCAGCACCTCGACGTCGCTGAGCAGGTACCAGTGGTCGACGGCGGTCGCGCCCGGGAGGTCCTGGTCGCGTGTGTGGTCGCCGTGCGTCAGGTACGACGTGGTGCGCGAACCGGGGTGGGAGGTGAGCGCGAGCGACGCCTGGCCGCGCGCGGTGTACGCCGTCACCGTCAGCTCGGACCCGGCGCGCAGCTCGAAGTCGAGGGGGTCGGAGACCATCTGGGCGCCCACCGGGACGGTCGTGGAGTCCCGGCCGGCGAAGGTGACCCGGCGCAGGGTCCCGGGTTCGACCGCGCTGACCCCGGCCCTGCCGTCGCGGGGCAGGGCGACGGTGACGGCGGTCAGCGGCAGCGGGGTGTCGCCGTACGCGTTGGAGAACCGCAGCCGGACGCGGCGGCCGCCGGCGGTGACGCGCACCGTCTGCCGCAGGGTGGTGTCGGCGAGCACCGACTTCTCACCGGTGTACGGCGCGGGCGGCAGGTTGGCGGGCTCGGTCAGCTGGGGCATGCCGGTCCAGGTGTTCACCCAGTGCCGGCCGGGGCCCGCCGCGGGGGTGGCCGCGGCCCCCCGTTTGACCAGCGCCGTGAGCGCCGAGGCCGTCACGGCGAGGGCGAGGACCAGGACGCAGGCGCCGAGGACGGTGGCGAGCGGTGTTCTGCTGGGCGGCTTCACGGAGACCTTCCGGGGATGCGGGGCGACGACGGGTGCGATGTGCGGTGTGACGCGTGGGGCTGTCCGGGGCGCGGGTGCGCAGGGGCGCGCACCGGGGGCTCATGCCGCTCCGGCGCGCACCCGGGTCATCGACCGGCCGTGCACGCACTGCCGTTGAGGGTGTACGCGGCCGGTGCCGCGCTGTTGCCGGTGTGCGTGGCCTGGTAGCCGATGGTCACGCTCGCGCCGGGGGCGAGGGTGGCGTCGTACGGCGTGTTGGTCGCCGTCACGGTGCCGGAGGCCGGGCTGTAGGTGGCGTTCCAGCCGTTGGTGATGGTCTGGCCGGCCGGGAGGGTGAAGCCGAGCTTCCAGCCGTTCAGCGCGGTCGTACCGGTGTTGGTCACGGTCACGGAGGCGGTCAGACCGGTGTTCCAGGCGCTGACGCCCGCCGTGACCGCGCAGGCGCCGGCGGGCGGTTGCGGCGTGGTGGTGCCCCCGTCGAGACCGAAGAAGGCCAGTGCCCGGGAGGCCATGCCGGGGCCGTAGAGGTTGTGGCCGACGCCCTGGAGGCTGATCGCCTCGACGGGGGCCCGGTCACCGGTGGCGCCGTAACGGGTACGGGTCCAGCCGGAGACGGGGGTGTCGGTCGCGGCCGGGGTCTGGCCCACACCGAGGACGTTCGTCCACTGCTTCACCTCCTCCCCGAAGTTCGGGTAGCGCAGGGTGTCGTCGGCGGTGCCGTGCCACAACTGCATCCGGGGGCGGGGACCGGTGTAGCCGGGGTAGGCGGCGCGCACCAGGTCGCCCCATTCCTGCGGGGTGTGGGTGACGGTGCCGCCGGAGCAGGCGCTGTTCCACTCGGAGCCGTCGGTGGTGGCGAAGCAGCCGAAGGGGACCCCGGAGAAGGCGGCGCCCGCGGCGAACACGTCCGGGTAGTCGCCGAGCAGGACGTTGGTCATCATGGCGCCGGAGGAATTGCCGGTGACGAAGATCCGGCCGGTGTCGGCGGCGTAGGCGCGGGCCGTCCAGTCGACCATGGACCGGATGCCGACGGGGTCGCTGCCGCCGTCGCGGCGGAGCGCCTGCCGGGAGGAGACGTCGAAGCACTTGCTGCCGCGGGTCACCGACGGGTACACGACGACGAACCCGTACCGGTCGGCCAGCGAGGCCCATTCCGTGCCGGAGTACATCGCGGAGGCGGAACCGCCGCACCAGTGCACGGCCACCACGACCGCCGGGTGGGCGGTGACGTCGTCCGGCACGTAGAGGTACATCCGGAGGTTGCTGGGGTTGGCGCCGAAGCCGGTGACCTCCGTGAGGGCGGCCGTGGGGACGGCCCGCTCCCGGGCCGTGGCCGCGGGCGAGGCGAGGGCCAGGGCCGCCATGAGCGGCAGGAGAGCACCCAGGAGGGTGACAAGTGCCTTGCGGAGACCGGTTGTCGAGCGGTGCGGTGAGCGGTGCGGGCAGCGGTGCGGTGTGGGGGGCACGTCACTTGTCCCTTCGGATCGCGGCTCGTGCGAGGGCGCGCTGCGTGCGCGTCGTGCGAGGAACACCCGGCATCGTGGCATGGACACGCAGTTCATGGAAGCGCTCCCACGGCACTTCTCCGGTGGCCGGAACCGCGCTGCGCGACCTGTTGACTAGAAAGCGCTTGCACTCTACGGTCCGTTCATCAGCGTGACCGATCGACGCCCACAGCGGCTGTCGACGGCCACGGGACCCGCACATGCGTTCCGCGTGACGTACAGCATTCACGTATACAAACACCCCCCCCCCACAAAGAAGGGACGCACCCGCATGCGCAGCAAAGGAGTTACCGGCGCGGCCGGAACGGCCGTCGCCGTGGCGGCTGCGGCCGTCCTCGCCCTGCCGCAGCCGGCCGGTGCCGCCGAGTCCGCGCCGGTCGGCTACGGCGCCGGCACGACCGGCGGCGGCAGCGCCCCCGCGGTGACGGTCTCCACCCTGGACGCCTTCAAGGCGGCCGTGACCGGCGGTTCCGCGAAGGTGGTGAAGGTGAACGGCCTGATAGCGCTGAGCGGCCAGGTCGACATCGGCTCCAACACCACCGTGCTGGGCGTCGGTTCGTCCTCCGGCTTCACCGGCGGCGGACTGCGCCTGAAGAAGGTCGGCAACGTCGTCATCCGCAACCTGAACATCAGCAAGGCCGTCAAGACGGACGCCCTCACCGTGCAGGCTTCCACGAAGGTGTGGATCGACCACAACACGCTGTCCTCCGACCGCGACCACGGCAAGGACTACTACGACGGCCTGGTCGACATCACCCACGGCTCCGACCAGGTCACGGTGTCCTGGAACGTCTTCAAGGACCACTACAAGGGCTCACTGGTCGGCCACAGCGACAACAACGCGGCCGAGGACACCGGACACCTGCGGGTGACGTACCACCACAACTGGTTCGCCAACGTCAACTCCCGCATCCCCAGCCTGCGTTTCGGCACCGGGCACTTCTACGACAACTACGTGGTCGGCGCGGAGACCGCCGTGCACTCCCGCATGGGCGCGCAGATGCTCGTCGAGAACAACGTGTTCCGTGACACCCAGGTCGCCGTCACCACCAGCCGGGACAGCGACGTCGACGGATACGCCGTCCTGCGCGGCAACGACCTCGGCGGAGCCGCCACCGAGATCTCGCAGGGCGGTTCCTTCACCACCCCGCCGTACGGCTACACGGCCGAACCCGCGTCCGGAGTCGTCGCTTCGGTGACGTCGGGCGCGGGCGCGGGGAAGATCTGACCCCCACTCGGAAGAAGGCATTCGGGACATGACCTCATCAGCACGCCCGCGCGGTCTGCTGGGCGGCCTGGCCGCCCTCGGACTGATGCTTGGCATGATCATGACATCAGGCGCACCGGCGGGCGCCGCCACCTGGCCCAGCGCCAGCGGAAGCCAGGCGGTCTCCGCCACGATCTCCGTGTCCGGCACCAAGGACTACGGGATGAAGCGGCTGTACGGCACCGGCGACCTCGGCAGTGACAGCCAGGACGAGGACCAGGGCCCCCTGCTGGAACTCGCCCCCGGCACGGTCCTCAAGAACGTCATCATCGGCGCCCCCGCCGCGGACGGCATCCACTGCCTCGGCAGCTGCACGCTCCAGAACGTGTGGTGGGAGGACGTCGGCGAGGACGCGGCCACCTTCCTCGGCTCCTCGTCGTCCAACGTCTACACCGTCAGCGGCGGCGGGGCGAAGGAGGCCGGCGACAAGGTGTTCCAGTTCAACGGCGCCGGCACGCTGAACGTCTCCGGCTTCGCGGTGAAGAACTTCGGCACGTTCGCCCGCTCCTGCGGCAACTGCAAGACGCAGTACAAGCGGACGATCAACCTCAGCGGCATCGAGGCGACCTACAAGGGCAGCAAGCTCGTCGGCATCAACACCAACTACGGCGACAGCGCGACCCTGAGGAACATCACCATCGTCGGGGACAGCGGCAAGAAGATCGTTCCCTGCCAGAAGTACACGGGCAACAACACCGGCAAGGAGCCGACCACGAACGGCTCGGGCCCGGACAGCACGTACTGCAAGTACTCCAGCTCGGACCTCACCTACAAGTGATCACCGGCTGCGAGTGATCGCCGGCCGGACGCCCGGGGTGCCACCGTCACCCCGGGCGCCCGCGCGGCGCGTGGGGCGCGGTGAGCCGGACGTGTGCGCCGCGCTGGGCCCCGGACCGCCGAGGCGGGCCGATCCCTCCGGGTGGCGTGCGGGGCGGTGAGCTGAACGCCCGCGTCGGGCCGCGCCCCTCGGCGCCCCTGGGGGGCCGTACGCGGACGCGAGCCCCCGAACCGCGTCTCCGCTGGCGCGCACGGTCAGCCGGACACCCGCACCGGCCCCCACCTCCCCGGAGCCGTCCGGCCACCGGGCCCCTGGCCATGCGCGGACACGAGCCCCGTCCGAGTCGTTCCCCCAGGTGACGTGCACAGCGCGCTCAACCAGACGCCCGGACCTACCCGCGGCCTCCTCAGGACCCGGCCAGCCAGCCGGTCACCCGCCCGAGCAGTCGTCGAAGGCCGATCCCACAGGCTGGCCCGCACATCGCGGGGAGCCGGACGCCCACGCCACCCCCCGCCACCTCGGGACCATCCCTCAGCGGACCGCCGGCCACGCACGGACACTAACCCCGCGGCAGACCGCTCCCGGAGGCCCGCACAGCACGGTCAGCCGGACACCCGCACCGGCCCACACCCCCGCGGAGCTGCCCCCATCACCGGACCTCTGCCATGCGCCCGCACAAGCCTTGCCCGAGCCGTCACGGCAGGACAGTCCCACAGGCCGGCCCGCACACCGCAGCGAACTTGACGCCCACGCCGGCCGCCGCGGCAGCCCGCTCCCCCGAAGGCCCGCACAGCGCAGGGCCGGGCGCGCGCCGGCCCGCGTCTCGTGGGTCGTCCTCGACGCAGCCGCCGGCCACACCAGCCCCGCTCGGAGCGCCCCGGCACCCCGCGGGGCCGTGCGGTCAGGGTGCGTCGTCCGGTTCCGGTGTGCCCAGGGTCGTGGCCAGTTGCCGCCGGTAGTCGGCGTAGGCCGTGCGCAGGTCCTCCCCCGGCCAGTCGCAGGGCAGCAGCGCGGACGGCAGGACCGGGTCGGTCAGCAGGTGCCGGACGGCCGCCGCGTAGGCGGTGAGCCGGACGGCCGGGTGGTCGGCCCCGGTCGCGCGGGCCAGCAGGGAGCGCGCGGTGGCCGCCCAGTCGGTCAGCGGCCAGAGCCGGGCGGCTAGGTCGCGCGAGGGCTCGTCGGGGCGCGCGGTGCACGTCAGCGCCACCTGCCGCACATCCCCCGGCAGGGGGCGGTCGAGGTTGGCCGGGCGCAGCCAGACGCCCTCGCGGAGCTCGGCCAGGCGCAGGGCGGTCAGCCGGGCACGCAGGTCGGCGCGTTCGGCGGGGCCGCGGCCCGTCGCCGTGACCACCACCATCTCCCAGTCGCCGTCCCACGCGCGCGTGCGGGGCCGTACGGCTTCGTCCTGGCGGCGCTGCCGGGCCAGCAGCCGGTCGCTGAGCCGGTAGACGGCGTCGCCGCGCCGCAGGTCGCCGGCGGCCACCATGCGGCTGAGCGCGGCCCGCAGTGTGGAGCCGCCGACCCCGAACGGCTCCACCAGCCGGACCAGGTCCTTCACCGGCAGCTGGGGCGGATGCACGCCGAGGAGCAGGCTCAGCACGACCGACCGGGCGGACAGCGGCCGCAGACCGGCGGCGTCCGCGTCCGGCTCCGCGGAGACGTTCATGCGCATGGCCCCGTACTGTACGTGCGTTGTCGTGTTGCATCATTGCTACAACCGCAGGAAGAGTGCAACATGCTGTCATGGCCTCGATTTCCGAGCAGACGCAGTCACAGTCAGAGTCACAGCCGCCCTCGCCGTCACAGCCGTCGTACGCCACGCACGACGTGACCAACCAGCCCCCGCCGCTCGCCCCCTACGACCCCTCCGACGACCCGGCCCTGCTGGAGGGGCTGCGCCGGGAGGGCGCGGGGTGGGCCGAGGAGCGCGTCCGGCGGCTGGGGGCGCGCGCCGGCAGCGCGGAGGCGCAGGAGTGGGGCGAGCTGGCGAACCGGTACGAGCCTGTGCTGCGCACCCACGACCGCTACGGCCACCGCGTCGACGAGGTGGAGTTCCACCCCAGCTGGCACCACCTGATGCGGACGGCGGTCGCCGAGGGCCTGGCCGGCGCCCCGTGGGCCGACGACCGGCCGGGCGCGCACGTCGCCCGGACGGCTGGCGGCTTGGTGTGGGGGCACACGGAGGCGGGACACGGCTGCCCCACGTCGATGACGTACGCCGCCGTACCCGCCCTGCGCGCACAGCCGGATCTCGCCAAGGTGTACGAGCCGCTGCTCACCAGCCGCGAGTACGATCCCCGGCTGCGCGTTCCGACGGAGAAGTCCGGGCTGCTGGCCGGAATGGGCATGACCGAGAAGCAGGGCGGCTCCGACGTCCGGACGAACACCACCACGGCCACGCCCACCGGGGAGGCGGGCGTCTACACGCTGCGCGGGCACAAGTGGTTCACGTCGGCGCCGATGTGCGACGTCTTCCTGGTGCTCGCGCAGGCTCCGGGCGGGCTGTCGTGCTTCTTGGTGCCGCGCGTCCTGCCGGACGGCAGCCGCAACACCTTCCGCATCCAGCGGCTGAAGGACAAGCTCGGCAACCGGTCCAACGCCTCCTCGGAACCGGAGTTCGACCGGACCGTCGCCTGGCTGGTGGGGCCGGAGGGGCGGGGCGTGAAGACCATCATCGAGATGGTCAACTGCACCCGCCTGGACTGTGTGATGTCCTCGGCGACCCTGATGCGCAAGACGCTGGTCGAGGCGGGGCACCACGCCCGGTACCGCAGCGCGTTCGGCGCCCGGCTGATCGACCAGCCGCTGATGCGCAACGTCCTGGCCGATCTCGCGCTGGAGTCGGAGGCGGCGACGACCCTCACGCTGCGGCTGGCCGGCGCGGCCGACCGCGCGGTGCGCGGGGACGCCGGGGAGCGGGCCTTCCGGCGCATCGCCACCGCCGTCGGCAAGTACTGGGTGACCAAGCGCGGCCCGGCCTTCACCGCCGAGGCCCTGGAGTGCCTGGGCGGGAACGGGTACGTCGAGGACTCCGGCATGCCCCGGCACTACCGGGAGGCTCCGCTGCTGTCGATCTGGGAGGGCTCCGGCAACGTCAACGCGCTCGACGTGCTGCGCGCCCTCGGCCGCGAACCGGACACCGCCGAGGCGTTCTTCGCCGAACTCGCCCTCGCGCGCGGGGCGGACACCCGGCTCGACGCGGCCGTGGCCACGCTGAAGCAGGACGTGGCCGGAACCGATCAGGTGGGCGCACGCCGGCTGGTCGAGCGGATGGCGCTGGCGCTCCAGGCCTCCCTGCTCGTCCGGCACGCTCCGCACCCGGTCGCGGACGCCTTCTGCGCGAGCCGGCTGGGCGGCGACTGGGGCCACTCGTTCGGCACCCTGCCGGCGGGAACCGACCTCGACGCCGTCCTGGAACGCGCCCTGCCCGGCCGGGACTGACCGCTGCACGCGCGCGTGCCGGGCGGTCGCGCCGGGTGGCCGGTCACCGACGGCGGATCGCACACAGTCAGCGCACGGTTCCGGTCCGTTGTCGGTGCCGTGGTGCACACTCCCCGTCAGGCGTCACTCGTCCGGGGGGACAGGGAGGACACGTGTGCACGGGGATCGACGAGGTCGACTGGGCCTCGCTGCGGCACGCGCGCGGCAGCGCGGAGGACGTGCCCGGGTGGTTACGGGCCCTGGCGTCCTCCGACACCGTCGAGCGGGCGACCGCGCTCGACGGGCTGTACGACGCGTTGCACCACGAGGGGAGGGTGTACGAGGCGACGCCGGCCTGCGTGCCCTTCCTGTTCGCGCTGGCGGCCCGCGAGGAGGTACCGGACCGGGGCTGCGTCGTGGAGCTGCTGGTCGGCATCGGCGGGGAGGGCGGCGGGAGCGCGGGCGCCGCGGCTGCGGCGGACGCGGCCCGGAGGGCGGTGCGTGCCGGCGCCGAGGCCTTCGTCACGCTCGCCGGGGACCCGGACCCCGCGGTGCGCCGGGCGGCGGCCGGGGCCCTGGTGCGCTTCCTGGACGACCCCGCGCGGGTCCTGGGGCTGCTGCGGCGGCGGCTCGCGGCCGAGCGGGACGACCACGTCCTGCCGGCCCTGACGGAGGCGCTCGCCCTGTTCGCGCACCGGCACCCGGCCCTCGCCGACGGCGCGCTGGACCTCCTGGCCGAACAGAGCGCGCCCCCCTACGCGCCGGGCCCGCGGCTGGCCGCACTCGGCCAGCTGGCGCTCCACGCGCCCGTCCGGCTCCCCGCCGACCTGGTGCCCACGGCGGTCCGGCTGCTGCACGAGCGGTCCGCGCGGCACCGGCCGGCCGCGGAAGGCTCCGGCACGGACACCCTGGTGCGCCGGATACGGCGGCTGCGCCCCTCGGACGAACAGGGCGCCGTCCTGCTGCGCACCCTGCACCTCGCGCTCGGTGACCGGGTGGACGACCGGATCGCCCTGCTCACCGGTCAGTTGACCAGTCCGGACCCGGTGGACCGGTGCAACGCCGTCTGGATGTCGGCGGCCCTGTTCCGCGGCTGGCGCGGCGCCTACGGCACGCCCGTCCGGCTGCTGGGCGCCCAGCTGAGCACCGATCAGGACCGCCTGCGGGACGCGGCGGTCTCGGTCCTGGCGGAGCTGTACACGCTGGCCGCGCCCGCGGCGGACGACCTGCACGCGCTGGTGAGCACCCGGCCCGACCTGTGGACGCACCGCTGGGAGCGCGGCTCCCCCTCGCTCGGCGGCCCGCTCAAGGCGCTGGCCAGGACCGGCGACCGGCGCGCCGTCCCGGCCCTGGCCCAGCTGCTGGCCGGTCCGGCGGCGCCCCTCGCGCTGGGCCGCGAAGCGGCGCACCTGGGCCGGGCCGCGGCTCCGCTGGCCCCCGCGCTGAGACTCCGCCTCGGCCGCCTCCCGCTCGCTTCGCCCGCCGCCGCCCGGCTCGCCACCCCGCTGCTGACGGCGATCAGGGCCATCGGCGACAAGGAGGCCGTCCCCGAACTGGTACGGCTGCTCTCGGGTGCCCCCGACGGCCTGGGGGCGCGGGACGCGGTCGCGGGCCAGGTGATCGAAACGCTGGCGGAACTGGGCGCCGCCGGGCAGACGGCACCGCTCCTGCGCCGACTGCTCCGGACCCGGCACGCGGCCACCGCGGCGGGCGCGCTGTGGTCGGCGGACGGGGACGCCACCGCCGTACTGCCCGTCCTGCTGCGGGAGTCGGCGCGGGACGATCCGGGCGCCCGGCGCGCCGCCGTCCGGCAGCTCGGCAGACTGGGGCCGGCCGCGCGCGCGGCGCTGCCCGGGCTGCGCCGCCTCGCCCGGTCCGGACCGGTGCCGGAACGCATACCGGCCGCGTGCGCGCTGTGGCGCATCGCCGGGGACCCCGAACCGGTCCGCCCGGTCCTCCGGTACGCCTGGACGGCGGACCCCCGCGCCCGTGTCCCGATCGCCCGGTGCCTGACCACGATGGGCCCGGCCGCCGCGCCGCTGCGCGACCTGGTCACCGCAGAACTGACCCACCCCCGCCGGCACACGGCCGCCGAGGGCGCGTACGGCAGCCGTGACATCCCGGACGACGAGGAACTGCTGAGGAGGTGCCGGGAGGTGCTGGCGGTGCTGTGAGGGCCGCCGTACGGGCCGGTCCGCCGTGCGAGGTGAGGAGCCCCGCGACGCGCTACCGTCCGGCCCGTCTCCCCACGAAGGAACCGCTGAGGAGGTGCCGGGAGGTGCCGGCGGGGCTGTAGGACCCGCCGGACGGGCCCGGTCCGCCGGGCGAGGGCGATGAGCCCCGCGACGCCGGCCGATGAGCCCTGCGACGCGCTACGGTCCGGCTCGCTCCCCCGGGCCGTGGAGCGGACCGTCGGCGGCAGCCGGAAGTCCGACCCCGCCGGAGCGGCCCCGCGGGGTCAGACCGTCCGGCCCCACTGGGGGCCCAGCCGGGCCCATTCCGTGTCCCACGCCTCCATGCGCCGGTGTTCCAGACGACTGCGTACGGCCAGGCCGGCGACGAGGGGCACGGCGGCGGTGCCGGCGCCGACCAGGAGGCCTATCACGGTGAACCGGAACGCGGCCTCGGAGGCGGTGGTGGGCCGGGAGACCAGGTGGCCTTGCGGGTCGGTCCAGACGGTGACGGGCGTACCGGACTTGCTGCCGGGCTCCACCCGGACCCGGCCGGTGTGGGCGGAGCCGTCGGCGGCCGTCCAGCGGACCTCGGCCCAGACCCGTTCCCCGGCGGAGGCATGGCTGCTGTGCGCCGGGGACTTTCCCGGAACCCGCGTGACGACCCGGGCCACGGTGGGCCGCGAGGTGGCCCGCTCCCGGGCGAGTCCGTGCTCCACCGAGCCGGCCGCGGCGAGTCCGGCGAGCACGCCGGCCAGGACGGTCAGCAGACAGGTGCCGAGCACCACCCAGGCCTCCACGACGTCGGCCCGGCGTCTGAGCGGGTTGCGCCGCCAGCGCCACAGCCACACCTTCGGACCACGGAACGCCTTCAAGGGCATCCTCCTCACGAGCGCACCGACCGGCCGGACCGCCCTCCCATACGCGGGAGACCGCTCCGTTGCTCACGACGAGCCGTCTCCCCGACGGTCGCACGAGACACCCCTTCCGCGCAGGCACATGCCGGAACGGGACGGCCTGTCTAGGCCGCACCCCGACGACACAGGCGCTGACCTGGGCCGACACGCATTCCGGGGGGAGTGTCAGTGGTGGGGTGCACACTGGCCGGTATCTATCGGCTATCGGGACAACGGCGTCCCGGAGGTGATCGGCATGACCGAGGTACTGCTCGCGGTGGGCACCCGCAAAGGCCTGTTCATCGCGCGGCGGAGGGGCGACGGCCCCTGGGAGTTCGACGAGAGCCCGTATTTCAACGCGCAGGCGGTCTATTCGGTGGCGATCGACACCCGGGGCGCCCGGCCCCGGCTGCTGGCGGGCGGTGACAGCGCGCACTGGGGTCCGTCGGTGTTCCATTCCGACGACCTCGGCCGCACGTGGACCGAACCGGCCCGGCCCGCCGTGAAGTTCCCGAAGGAGACCGGCGCTTCCCTGGAGCGCGTCTGGCAGCTGCACCCGTCCGCCGCCGAGCCCGACGTGGTGTACGCGGGCGCGGAACCGGCCGCGTTGTACCGCTCGGAGGACCGCGGTGAGACGTTCGAGCTGGTCCGGCCGCTGTGGGAGCACCCCTCGCGCCCGCAGTGGGTGCCGGGCGCGGGCGGCCAGTGCCTGCACACGGTGCTCACCGACGCGCGCGACCCCGGGGTCGTGACGGTGGCCGTCTCCGCGGCGGGCGTGTTCCGCACGACGGACGGCGGCGCCAGCTGGTCGCCGTCCAACTCCGGTGTGTCGGCGGTGTTCCTGCCGGATCCGGACCCGGAGTTCGGCCAGTGCGTGCACAAGATCACCAGGGACCCGGCCGCCCCGGACCGCCTGTATCTCCAGAACCACTGGGGGGTGTACCGCAGCGACGACGCGGGCGCGCACTGGACCGACATCGGCGAGGGCCTGCCGTCGACGTTCGGCTTCGCGGCGGCGGCGCACCCGCACCGGGGCGACACGGCGTACGTCTTCCCGATCGCCGCGGACGCGGACCGGGTGCCCGCCGGGCGCCGCTGCCGGGTCTTCCGGACGACCGACGCGGGCCGCGGCTGGGAGCCGCTGTCCAAGGGGCTGCCGGAGGAGGACCATTACGGCACGGTCCTGCGGGACGCCCTGTGCACGGACGACCGCGACCCCGCCGGGGTGTACTTCGGCAACCGCAACGGCGAGGTGTACGCCTCGGACGACGACGGTGACAGCTGGCGACTGCTGGCCGGGCACCTGCCGGACGTGCTGTGCGTACGGGCGGCGGTGATCGGCTGACCGACCGTCCGGCCCCGCCCCGGAGGCGGACAGCGGCGGGACGCCGTCCGCTGCCGTGATCCGGCCATCGGTTGATCGCCGACGGGTGTACGGCAGTAGGGTGACGCCCGTGGCACCACGACCCTTGCATGAAATCGTCGAACCGGGCTGGGCGAAGGCCCTGGAACCCGTCGCCGGACGGATCGCCGAGATGGGCGATTTCCTGCGCGCGGAGATCGCCGCGGGGCGCACCTATCTCCCGGCCGGACCGAACGTCCTGCGGGCCTTCCAGCAACCCTTCGACGAGGTACGGGTTCTGATCGTGGGTCAGGACCCGTATCCCACACCGGGGCACGCGGTGGGCCTGTCGTTCTCCGTGGCACCCGACGTGCGCCCGCTGCCGCCCAGCCTGATCAACATCTTCCGTGAACTGACCGGCGACCTGGGGCTGCCCCAGCCGTCGACCGGGGATCTCACCCCGTGGACCGAGCAGGGCGTGCTGCTGCTGAACAGGGCGCTCACCACCGCGCCGCGCAGCCCGGGCGCGCACCGCGGCAAGGGCTGGGAAGAGGTCACCGAGCAGGCGATCCGGGCCCTCGCGGCACGCGGCAAGCCGCTGGTGTCCATCCTGTGGGGCCGTGACGCCCGCAATCTGCGTCCGCTGCTGGGCCGTCTGCCGGCGGTGGAGTCGGCGCACCCCTCGCCGATGTCGGCCGACCGCGGCTTCTTCGGCTCGCGTCCGTTCAGCCGGGCCAACGACCTGCTGATCCAGCAGGGCGGACAACCGGTGGACTGGCGCCTGCCGTAACCGGTCCGGCACGGCCGGGCGGTGCCTCCGACCAGTGGTTCCGTGCCGGTTCCCGGTCGACGTCCGGCACACTCGCCGGGCACGCGCCTCCTACAGGCGTCTCCCCGGCGTAACTCATCAGACAAAACAGGACGGATACCGCTCACCTGCACCCTCCCCGAACGGCGGAGACCAGGAAGCCAGTAACATGCGGCGCCATGAGCTCCCCCACTGGACCCGCGTCCGGCCTGCCCGTACGAATGCCGCGACCCCGCCAGCCCGGACGGCACCGCCGTCCGGAACCGCTGGTGGCTCCCGAGGGCGCGCCCGCGCTCGTCCTCGCGGTGCCCGGTGTGCCCAGCACCACCACGCGCAGCCTCGCCGAGGAGGTCGTGAGCATCGCCCGCTCCGAGCTGCCCGGCCTCGACGCCCGGATCGGGTACCTGGACGGGGACGACACCGAGTTCCCGGCGCTGCGTTCCGTGCTGGCGCGCGCCGCCGAGGAGCGCACCGCGCGGTATGAGCAGGCCGTCGCCGCCGGGGTCGAGGGGATCAAGGAGCCCGACGGCCCGGTCGCCGTCGTCGTCCCGCTGCTGGCCGGCCCGGACAGCGCGCTGCTGCGGCAGATCCGTCAGGCGGTGATGGACAGCCGGGTCGCCGCCGACCTGACCGATGTCCTCGGTCCGCACCCGCTGCTCGCGGAGGCGCTGCACGTGCGGCTGTCGGAGGCGGGCCTGGCCCGCGCCGACCGCGCCCGGCTGTTCACCGTGGCCACCGCAGCGGACGGCATCATCCTGGCCTCCGTGGGCGGCGAGGAGGCCGTCCAGGCGGCCGGGATCACCGGCATGCTGCTCGCCGCGCGTCTGGCCGTGCCGGTGATGGCGGCGGCCCTGGACCAGGAGGGCTCCATCGCCTCCGTGGCCGAGCAGCTGCGTTCCGCCGGCTCGCAGCAGCTCGCCCTGGCCCCGTACCTGATCGGCCCGGAGATCGACCCGGCGCTGCTGGCCGGGGCCGCCGAGGAGGTGGGCTGCGCCACGGCCGAGGCCCTCGGTGCCTACCCGGCGATCGGCAAGCTCGCGCTCGCCAAGTACACGACGGCGCTGGGCATCGCCCCGCAGCAGCCGCAGAGCGCACCGGCCCGCTGACGCCCCCGGCACCCGGGTCCCTCGGCACTCGTACGACACAGGGCCCGCTCCCCTCCGGGAGCGGGCCCTTCGCCTTGGCCGGGGCGTCGGCGCGCCCGGGGACGCCGGCCGCCTCACCGGGCCGGGCGACGGCACCACCGGTCCGCGGCGCCCGCTCAGCCGAAGACCACGCACGAGGCCGCCGGAACCCGTACGGAGCCGTCGTAACGGGGGACGCCGGTCAGCCTGTCCACGGCGAACCAGGTCACGTCGCCGGAGCGCTCGTTCGCGGCGTAGAGGAAGCCGTCGTGCTCGGCCAGCGCGCGCGGCCAGCGCCCGCCGCAGGGCACCGTACGGATCAGCCGCAGCCCGTCCGTCTCCACGGCGAGGACGGACAGGACGTCCTCGCCGCGGGTCGCGACCCACACGAAGCGGCCGTCGGGTGAGACGACGATCCCCGACGGGTAGGCGTCGCCGGCGGGTGCGCCGGGCAGCACGGGCACCTCCGTCAGCGGCTTCAGGGAGCCGCCCGCGGCGTCCCAGCGGCACACCGTGACCGTGGGGGTCAGCTCGTTGACCACGTAGGCGTGCTCGCCGTCGGGGTGGAAGGCGAGGTGGCGCGGCCCGGAGCCGGGACGCATCGCGATCTCGCGGTGCACGGCGGGGCTGCCGTCCACGAGGGTGCACACGCGCACCGAGTCGGTTCCGAGATCGACGCTGACCGCCCACCGTCCGCTGGGGTCGGGCCGCACCTGGTGGGCGTGCGGGCCGCGTTGGCGCCGGTCGTGCGGTCCCGAGCCGGTGTGCTGGAGCCGTCCGGAGGGCGCGCCGGCGAGCGTGCCGTCCGGGCGCAGGGGGACGGCGGTGACGCTGCCGCAGCCGTAGTTGGCGGTCAGCACATGTCCGTCGTACAGGCTGAGGTGGGTGGGGCCGCTGCCGGCCACCGGCACCGGGGGACCGGCGGGTTCCGGCCGTCCCCCGGTGACGCGGTAGGCGGCGACGGCGCCCTCGGCCGTCTCGCTGACCGCGTAGAGGGTGTGCCCGTCCGGTGACAGGGCCAGGTAGGAGGGGTCGGGTACGTCCTGCACGGCGGAGACCAGGGTGAGTGCCCCGGTGTCCGGTGCGACCTCCGCTGTCACCAGCCCCGGGCCGCCCGCCGCCGTGAACGATCCGATGAACGCCCGGCGCCTGCCCGCCCTGCCGTCCTGTGCCACCGCTGTCCCCTCTCGGTCGAGCCGTCGAGCCGGTCCGGGGCCGACGGTAGCAGTCGATCACGCGAGGTCTAGACCAAGATGCGGGAGTCGCGGCGTGGTTCTTCCGGGAGTCGGCGCACTTCCCTGCGGAGTGGGGCGCACTCGGTTCTCGTGCGCCCCGCGTCGCTCACGCCCCGGCCGGCCGGGAGCCCGACGGCGTGCGCAGCGGCTCGGCCAGTTCGGCGAGGGCGCGTTCCAGCCCGTGCAGATGCGCCAAGGCGGGTTCCGCGGGCGGTTCGGCGGGGCGGTGCGACGGCTCGGCACGGCCTTCGGTGAGGGCCTCGACCGCGGCTTCCACACGCCAGCAGGCGGCGGCGAGGCGGGCGTCGTGGGAGGCCACCGGGTCGGCGGCGACCGCGACCAGGCCCCGGATCTCGCGGGCGCAGTCGTCGAGCAGCGCCAGGACCCGGCGGGCCCGCGCCTTGCGTGCCGGCATCGGGTTCAGCGGGTGCACCAGCGGCGCCACCGAGAGCCGGACCCGGCCGAGCGACTGCTCCAGTTCGGCCACGCGGGGCGCGGGGTCGGCGGTGGCGGAGCCGGCGAGGCGGGCGGCGGCCTCGGCCGTGCAGGCGTGCACGCAGCGCAGGGCCCGCTGGATCCAGGCGTCGGTGGTGGCGTGCGTGGTGACCGGCAGCACGAACAGGACGGCGAGCGCGGCGCCGAGCGCCCCGACACCGGTCTCGACGAGCCGCAGCGCGAGCAGTCCGGGGCTGAGGACGCCGAGGAGGCCGTACAAGGACTCGGCGAGCAGGGTCACCCAGAGCATCATCCAGGTGTAGGAGACGGCGGCCGTGTAGAAGATGCCGAACACGGCGACCGCGACGAGGACGGCCGTCGGCAGGGGTGCGCCGTGCACCGGGACGGCGATCAGGAAGCCCAGGCAGATGCCGATGACCGTGCCGAGGACCCGGCGGAAGCCGCGGACCAAGGTCTCGCCGCGCGAGGTGGTGTTGACGAAGATCCACCATGTCGCACCGACGGCCCAGTACCAGCGCTGCCCGGACACCAGCTGGCCCACGACCAGCGCGAACCCCGCGCCCGCGGTGGCCTGGACGGCCTGCCGGGTGGTCACCCGGGCCAGCCCGGTCCCGGCGGGCGGGGCCGGGACGGCGGCGGCCGGCGGCAGCCGGCGTTCGTAGCACCACACGCCGAAACGCACGACGGCGGCGCTGAGCACGGAGAGCAGGACGGCGGCGTACAGCTCGGGCAACTGTCCCGGGATGGCGTGCAGGAACTGGGCCACGAAGAACGTCATGAAGGCGAACACGCCGAGGCTGTGTCCGCGCGGTCCCCACCGGCGGGCGTGGACGCCGGCGCCGACGACGGCCAGGAAGGTGAGGTCGCGGGCGACGGGGTGGTCGTGCAGCCCGGCCGCGACGGCGAGCACCGGCACGCCCACGACGGGCAGCAGGGCGGTGGTGACGGCCTGTCCGCGCACGGTCGGGTCGGAGACGGTGAACAGCGCGAGCAGCGCGGCGAGACCCCCGGTGACCGCGCCGGCGAGGGAGTGCCCGGCGAGTGCGCAGACCACCACCGCCAGTCCGATGCCGAGGACGGCCCGCGCGGCGAAGCGCAATCGCGCCCGTCCCGGGTCCGGAGCCGCGAACATCCTCTTCAGCACTGCTGCCCTCCCCTGGGTGCATGGGTACACCGGCACAGAAAAGGCGCCGCGGGGTTCCGCAGCGCCATCGACACCTCCATGAGAGCATCACGGAGGTCACTGGCTCAAGCAGGACGCTCATCGCTGAGCCATTGGTATGGCGTCAGCTCAGCACGCACGCCCACCGGAATGCCAACGTGCCAGGTGGGACGGCACACCCGTCACTGGAGCACCTGGACCATTGGTACAGTCGTCCATCATGGCCGTGGACGCACTCGACACCCGCATCCTGCGGCTGCTCCTGGAGCAGCCGCGCACCAGCGTGCGCGAGTACGCCCGCATCCTCGGCGTGGCCCGCGGCACGCTCCAGGCCCGGCTGGACCGGATGGAGCGGGACGGCGTGATCACCGGCACGGGCCCCTCCCTCTCCCCCGCGGCGCTCGGCCACCCGGTGGTGGCCTTCGTGCACATCGAGGTCACCCAGGGCCACCTGGACGACGTGGGGGACGCGCTGGCCGCCGTACCGGAGATCGTGGAGGCCTTCTCGATCACCGGTGGCGGAGACCTGCTCGCGCGCGTGGTGGGCCGGGACAACGCGCACCTGGAGGACGTGATCCAGAAGCTGATCAGCATCCCCGGCGTGGTGCGCACCCGCACCGAGGTGGCGCTGCGCGAGCGCGTCCCGTACCGGCTGCTGCCCCTGGTGGAGTCGGTGGGCCGGGCGGCCCGCGCCTGACGCTTGGCATCCTGGACGCCATGAACGATCTCGGCGCCCTCTCGGTCATCTTCGATCTCGACGGAACGCTGGTGGACAGCGAGCCGAACTACTACGAGGCGAGCCGGCAGGTCCTGGCCGAGCACGGCGTCCCGGACTTCACCTGGTCGGACCACGAGGGCTACGTCGGCATCAGCACCCGGGAGACGGTGGCGATCTGGCGGGAGCGCTACGGCCTGCGCGCCTCGGTGACGGAACTGCTGGCCGCGACGAACGGCCGCTACCTGGAGCTGGCGCGCACCCGCACGCGCGCGTACCCGGAGATGCGCGCGTTCGTGGAGCTGCTGGCCGCGCGGAACGTCCCGATGGCGGTGGCGTCGGGCTCCTCCCCGGAGGCCATCGCAGCGGTCCTGGCGGGCACCGGACTGGGCGCCTCCCTGCGCACGGTGGTCTCGGCCGACGAGGTCCCGCGCGGGAAACCGGCGCCCGACGTCTTCCTGGAGGCGGCCCGCCGGCTCGGCGCGGACCCGGCCGACTGCGTGGTCCTGGAGGACGCGGCCCCCGGGGCCGCCGCCGCCCACGCGGCCGGCATGCGCTGCCTGGCCGTCCCGTACGTCCCCGCCCAGGCCGACGCGCCCGAATTCGGCACCGCGACCCTGCTGCTGCGGGGCGGCCAGGAGGAGTTCACGGCGCGGTCGGCGTACGCGTGGCTGCGGGACACGGCCCGCTGAACCGCCCGCTCGTCACCGGCCCGGCCGGCCCTGGCCACGGCGCCGCCGCCCCGTTCGGAGCAAGGACGCGCTGCTCGTCCCGGGGAGGACCGTGGGCGCCCGGGTCGCCCGGGGGACGGCCGGAGGGCGGGGCGCGAGGAGGAAGCCGGCGGCTCGCCAGGGCTCCGTGCGACGGGTGCGCGCGGCCGGTCCCCGCGTGCGCAAGCGGCCATGACTGCATAGCGTGACCCCATGAGCACAGAACAGGCCCGGACCGCCCCCGACGAGCGGCGGTGGAAGGCGCTCGGGGTCTGTCTGGCAGCGGGTTTCATCTCGCTCCTCGACACCTCGATCGTGAACGTGGCGCTGCCCTCGCTGGAGCGCGGACTCGGGGCCTCGGAGGCGACCCAGGCATGGGTGGTCTCCGGGTACGCCCTCACCTTCGGACTGGCGCTGGTCCCGGCCGGCCGGCTGGGCGACATGCGCGGCCGGCGCGAGGCCTTCCTCTTCGGGCTCGCCCTGTTCACGGTGGCCTCGGCGGCGTGCGGGTTCGCGCCCAGTACCGGCTGGCTGGTGGTGTTCCGGCTGATCCAGGGCACCGCGGCCGGCATCGTCGCGCCGCAGACCTCGGGACTGATCCAGCAGATGTTCCAGAGCTCCGAACGGGCCAAGGCCTTCGGTGTGCTCGGGACCGTCATCGGGGTGTCCACGGCGACGGGCCCGCTGGCGGGCGGCCTGCTCATCGACGCAGCCGGCACCGACGACGGCTGGCGCTGGGTGTTCTTCGTCAACCTGCCGATCGGGGTGGCCGCCTTCGTCGCGGGCCTGCGGCTGCTGCCGCGTCTCCCGGTGACCGGGAAGCACGAGGAGTTCGACCTGTTCGGGGTGTTCCTCCTCGGCTCGGGCGTGCTCGCGCTCATGCTGCCCCTGGTTCAGGAGCAGCAGTGGACCGGCCGGGAGAAGTGGGCGCTGATGCCGCTCGCCGTCGTGCTGCTGGGCGGGTTCTGGGCGTGGGAGAGACGGCAGGGGCGGCTGGGCCGGGCCCCGCTGGTCGACCTGTCGCTGTTCTCCCTGCGCTCCTTCACGCTCGGCTCCCTGATCAGCCTCAGCTACTTCGCGGGCTTCACGACCGTCTTCTTCCTCTACGCCCTGTACCTCCAGAACGGCGTGGGATACAGCGCGCTCGCCTCCGGGCTCACGGTCCTGCCCTTCGCGGCGGCCTCGGCGGTCGGCGCTGCCATCGGCGGCCGGCTGGTGGTGCGCTTCGGCCGCAAGCTGGTCGTCATGGGGCTGGCAGGAGTGGCCCTGGGCGTGCTCGGGGTCGTCGCGGCGGTGGAGCTGGTGCCCGGACGGAATGTGGGGTGGGCGTCGGCGCTGCCCCTGCTCGTCGGCGGCATCGGGTCCGGTCTGACGGTCTCCCCGAACACCACCCTGACTCTGACCCGCGTCCCCGTGCACCGGGCGGGCGCGGCCGGCGGCGTCCTCCAGACGGGCCAGCGCGTCGGCTCGGCGGCCGGGATCGCGGTGGTGGGCGCGGTGTACTTCGCCCACCTCGCCAATCACGGCCGCGCGGACACGGCACTCCAGCTGGGGCTGCTCACCGTGGCGGGGATCATCCTGGTCGCACTCGTGCTCGCGGTCGCCGACCTGCGCGAACGCCAGGCACGTCCGGAACCCGGGAAGGCCGGGGAGCCCGTCGGGCGGAGCTGGGAGGACGGGGGCGCCGTCGAGGGGCTGCGCCCGGGTCCGTGAAGGGCCTCACGACCTGCGGCGCGGCTTGCCCCGTTTGGCCGGCTTGCCGCCACCGCCCGTACGGGCGTGTGCCGTACGGCCGCCCGGCTTGCCCGAGGACTTCGCGGACGGCTTCCCCGACGACTTGGCCTGCGCCTTCGCCCCCTGCGTCTGGCGGGTGCCGCCCTGGTCGGAGCGCTTGCGCTGCTCGTCGGCCGGGGCCCGCACCGCCGTACGGCCCCTGGTGCTGTTGACCGTGCGTCCGCGCACGATGCCGATGAACTCCTCCACCAGCTCGGTGGTGGCCTCCTCCGGCCAGGCCAGGGCGACGCTGGCCTGCGGGGCGTCGACGACCGGGCGGTAGGTGAGGTCCCGGCGGTGGTAGAGGCGGGCCAGGGACTGCGGGACGACCAGGAGGCCGACGTTCGCCGCCACCAGCTCGATGGCGTCCGGGGTGGTGGCGGGCCGCTCGAAGGCCGGTTCACCGGGCGGGGCGTCCCAGTCGAAGACGTCGTCCAGGGGGTGGAGGAGCACCTCGTCGGCGAGGTCGGCCAGGGTCACCTCGTCCGCCGCCGTGATCAGGTGGTCCTTGGGGACGACGACCACCGTGGTCTCGGTGTAGAGCGGGATCGCGCTGAAGAACGTACGGTCGACCGGCAGCCGGACGAAGCCCGCGTCGGCCTCCCTCGCGCGCAGCACCCCGGGCGCCTCGGTGGCCGGGACCTGGACCAGGGTGAGCGGGATGCCGGGCAGGCGCTCGTTCCAGATCCTCACCCACTTGGCGGGCGTCACTCCGGGAACGTACGCGAGCCGGAACGACGGTGAATCCTCCGAGCCTGTCATCAGGCCAGGTTACCGGCCCGCCGAACCCCCCCGGGCCACGGACCGCCGGCACGGCTCTCCGCCACGGCGCGGACGAGCCCCCGCCTCTTCCACGGCACCGGGCCCCTGCGGCAGGTGCCGGCTCCGCCCCGGCGTGCCGGCCAGGCGTTCGTCACCGGCCGTGGTCGGCCCTCCCCCACATGGCCGATACCCTGGACGGCATGAAGTCGCAGCAGAGCCCCCAGACGATGAAGCCCGCGACCGCGGCGAAGAAGCTGGGTGTGTACCTCCCCGCCACCCCCGCCTCCTTCCAGGAGGGTGTGGTCACGCGCGCCGAGCTGAACGAGTTGCAGGCCGACCCGCCGGAGTGGCTGCGCGAGCTGCGGACCAACGGTCCCCACCCGCGTCCGGTGGTGGCCGCCAGGCTGGGCGTGTCCATCGCCGGTCTCGCCCGGGGCGGCGTCACCGAGCCGCTGACCACCGAGCAGATCGAGGAGCTCCGGCAGGAGCGGCCCGAGTGGCTGGAGAAGGAGCGCGCCACCCAGGCGGAGGTCCGCAAGGAGGCCGCGCGGCTCAAGGACCTGAAGCAGGAGAAGGCGGAGAAGAGGGAAGGCGGCGCCGAGCGCGGCTGATCCTTCCGCCCGTCCCGACGCCCTCCGGCTCCGCCGGGGGGCGTTGCCCGTTGCCGGCCGGGGAGCCGGCCAGGCACGGAAGGGGCACGTGGAGGGCGACACCGGACGGGCCGCCGTTCCCCCGTGCCGGCGGCCCCTCGGACACGCCCTGCCCGAGCAGACCGGTGTCACCGGGTTGAAGTGTGCGCCGGCCGGGGACCGCAGCGGTATGCGTAGAACTACGTACGCCGGCGGGAGGGCGGGTACGCGAGGCAACCGGAGAGGAACCGTGCGGCTGGAGAAGGCCTACGAGCGCATGACGGCCGTCGCCGTCGCGGCACTGCACGAACGGGAACCCGAGCGGCTGTGGCCGATGCTGGCCGGCACGCTCGCGGACGTGTGCGGCGGCGAGGCGGTCATCCACAAGCTGGACGAGTGGAGCGAGAGCGAGGGCACGCTCGGCACGGTGCCGGATGCCGCCGCCGCCGAGCTGGCCCGGCTCGGGGACGCCGACCTCGGTCTGCTGCGGGCCGGCTATCCCTTCGCCGGTCACTACGCGGCCGGAACCGACCGGACGCCGGTCAGCGCGCACCGGGCGGCGGGCCGTGCGTGGCGGTCCAGCCCGACGGCCCGCATGCTCCGCGAGGTGCTGGACCTCGACCATGTGCTGGGCGTGCCGCTGCCGGGAAGCGCCGCCCCGATCACCGGGTGCCTGGTGTACCGCGCCGGTGCGGATTTCAGCGACGACCACCTGACCGTCGCCGAGCGTGCCCAGCCGCTGCTGACGGCGGTCGAGCGGCAGCGGCAGCTGCTGGTGGAGTGGCGGCGGGCGCTCGGCCCGGCCGGCGCGCCGGACCAGCGGGCGGCGGACTGCGCGCTGACTCCCCGCGAGACCGCCGTCCTGCTGCTGCTCACGGACGCGCTCACCGCCGACGCGATCGGCCGGCGTCTCGGCATCTCGGTCCGCACGGTGCACAAGCACGTGGAGAACATCTACCGCAAGCTGGGCACCCGCGACCGCGTCGGCACGGTGCTGCGGGCGCAGCGGCTCGGCCTGGTGCCGACGCCGGGCCGGGCCGAGGCCGCCCGGGCTCGCTCTTCCTGACGCGGCACCAGGCCCTGCCGTGAGCCGGCGAAGGCCGGCCCGGTGGGCCGGCGGGGCTCGATGGTCCGGCGGACCTCAGCCGAGGAAGCTCAGCCGCACCTTGCGGTCGGGATTGTCCTTGTTGGTGTCCACCAGACACACCGACTGCCAGGTGCCGAGCTCCAGGTGTCCGCCGATCACCGGGAGGGTCGCGTGCGGCGGCACGATGGCGGGCAGGACGTGGTCACGGCCGTGGCCGGGGCTGCCGTGCCGGTGCTGCCAGCGGTCGTCGGCGGGGAGCAGGGTGTGCAGGGCGGCCAGGAGGTCGTCGTCGCTGCCGGCGCCCGTCTCGATCACGGCGATTCCGGCGGTGGCGTGCGGGACGAAGATGTTGAGCAGACCGTCGCGGCCGGCCGCCGCCTCCCGCAGGAACTCCTCGCAGTCGGCGGTGAGGTCGACGACGCGTTCCCGGCTGCCGGTGGAGACGTTCAGGACGCGTGTGGTGAAGGCATCGGACATGCCCTCAATCCTGACCCATACGGCGGTTCCCACACCCATGGGCGCCCCGGTTCTGCCGGAGCCGCGGGGAAGATCCGTGCGCGGCCCGCTGTTGGCCCAGGCGTGAACGAAGTGCGCGAGGTCGAGGTCGTCGTCATCGGTGCCGGTCAGGCGGGTCTGGCCGCCGCGTACCACCTGCGGCGCACCGGCTTCGAGCCGGACCGCGACTTCACCGTCCTCGACCACTCCCCCGGCCCGGGCGGCGCCTGGCAGTTCCGGTGGCCCTCGCTGACCTTCGGCAAGGTGCACGGCATGCACGCGCTGCCCGGCATGGAGCTGACCGGCGCCGACCCAGCGCGGCCCTCGGCCGACGTCGTCCGGGAGTACTTCGACCGGTACGAGCGCACGTTCGACCTGCGGGTGCGGCGGCCCGTGGACGTGCGCGCGGTGCGCGAGGGCCCCGGCGGGCGGCTGCTCGTGGAGACGTCCGGCGGCACCTGGTCGACACGGGCGCTGATCAACGCGACCGGCACCTGGGACCGCCCGTTCTGGCCGCGCTACCCCGGGCAGGAGACCTTCCGCGGCCGGCAGTTGCACACCGCGCGGTACGCCGGTCCGCAGGAGTTCGCCGGGCAGCGGGTCGTGGTGGTGGGCGGGGGCGCCTCGGGCACCCAGCATCTGCTGGAACTCGCCCCGTACGCCGCCGCGACCACCTGGGTCACCCGGCGGCCCCCGGTCTTCCGTGAGGGCCCGTTCGGCGAGGAGGCGGGGCGTGCGGCCGTCGCGCTGGTGGAGGAGCGGGTGCGTCAGGGGCTGCCGCCGCGCAGTGTGGTCTCGGTCACCGGGCTGCCGCTGAACGACGCCGTCCGGCAGGGCCTGGCGAACGGCGTCCTGGACCGGCAGCCGATGTTCGACCGGATCACACCGGACGGCGTGGCGTGGCGGGACGGCCGGCAGGTGTCCGCCGATGTGATCCTGTGGGCGACCGGGTTCCGGGCCGCGCTCGACCATCTCGCCCCGCTGAGGCTGCGCGAGCCGGGTGGCGGTATCCAGGTGGAGGGCACGCGCGTGGTCGCCGACCCGCGGATCCACCTCGTCGGCTACGGCCCCTCGGCCAGCACCATCGGTGCCAACCGGGCCGGACGCGCGGCCGTCCGGGACATCCGGCGGCTGCTCGCCGAGGAACCCGTCGCCGCGTGACGTCCCACCGGCTCAGCGGAGCGCGGGCTGCGGTCCGTCGGACTCGGACGGAGGTGCCGGCGGGCCGTCACCGGTCGGCTGGGCCGTCCCCGCGTTCTGGTGGAGGGCGTTGAACTCGGCCACGTTCCGCAGGTGCGTGTTGTAGTCCGCGGTGAAGCGGGTGTCCCCGGGGGTGATGGTGACGAAGTACAGCCAGTCGCCCGGCGTCGGGTTGAGCGCGGCGCGCATCGCGTCCTCGCCGGGGTTGTCGATCGGCGTGGGCGGCAGGCCCGTGCGCTGGTGGGAGTTGTACGGGCTCTCCTGGGTGTCGCCCTGGCCGGCGTCGGCGGTGCCGCGGTTCAGCGCGTAGTGCAGGGTCGAATCCATCTGCAGCGGCATTCCGCTGTTGAGCCGGTTGAAGATGACCCGGGCGACCTTGCCCATGTCCGCCTTCGTCGAGGCCTCGGCCTGGACGATGCTGGCGATGGTGACCGTCTGGTAGACGTTCATCGCGTTGCGCTGGGCCCCGGCCGCGACCGGTGCGCCGTTGAACTTCCGGTCCGCCGTGTCGATCATCAGCTGCAGCATGGATTCGGGCGTCGCTCCCTTCCGGACGGGGTACGTCGCCGGGAAGAGATAGCCCTCCGGGTTGCCCCCGGCCTCGCTCGGCAGCTTGAGGGCGGCCTTGCCGAGGGCGGCGCGGGTGCTTCCCAGGGGCAGGCTGAGGGCCTTGTCGATCGCGTCGTAGATCTGGTGCGCGCGCCAGCCCGGTGGGATGACCAGCGCGGCGGGCTTCGCCTGGTCGTCGTCGGCTGCCAGTGTCAGCAGCGGCACCGCCACGGCGGTGCCGGCCATGACGGCGCCGGCCACCAGGACGGCGAGTCTGCCGCGGCGTGTCAGTCGGGTCCTGCTCCGTGACGGAGTGTTCGTCTGCATGCGGGCACGGTAATACGCATATCCTCACAAACCCGGCATATATTCAGCTTGTCGGTCGCGGTCGCCTGTTCAGTTCGCGGGTTGCAGCCGTGCGTCCCGGCGCACCAGGGCCGCGTACCGGCCGTCGCGCTCCAGGAGTTCATCGTGCGTGCCCCGTTCGGCGACCCGGCCGGAGTCCAGCACCACGATCTGGTCGGCGTCGCGGATCGTGGACAGGCGGTGCGCGATGGTGATCGTGGTGCGGTCGGCCGACAGCGCGTCGATGGCCTCCTGCACGGCGGCTTCCGTGCGGGTGTCCAGTGCGCTCGTCGCCTCGTCCAGGATGAGCACCGGCGGGTCGCGCAGAATGGTGCGGGCTATCGCGAGGCGCTGCTTCTCGCCGCCGGAGAAGCGGTGACCGCGTTCGCCGACGACGGTGTCGTAGCCGTCGGGCAGCGCCGCTATGTGGTCGTGGATCTGGGCCGCCTTGGCCGCCGCGTGCAGTTCCTCGTCGCTGGCGTCGGGCTTGGCGAAGCGCAGGTTGTCGCCGACCGAGGCGTGGAAGAGGTACGTCTCCTGCGAGACGACGCCGACCGCGCGGGCGAGGGTGTCGAAGTCGAGGTCGCGCACGTCGACGCCGTCCAGGGTCACGCGGCCGCCGGTGACGTCGTACAGGCGGGGCACGAGATAGCCGAGCGTGGACTTGCCGGCGCCGGTGGGGCCGACGACGGCGAGACTGCTGCCGGCCGGCACGGTGACGTCGACGCCGTGGAGGACGGGGCCGCCTTTGTCGTCGTAGCGGAACTCGACGTCCTCGAAGCGGACCTCTCCCTTGATCTGGTCCAGGTGGACCGGCCGCTCGCGCTCGGTGATGTCGACGGGCAGGTCGAGGTACTCGAAGATGCGCTGGAAGAGGGCGAGCGAGGTCTGGATCTGCACGCCGGTCGCGAGCAGGCTCACGGCCGGGCGGAACAGGCCCTGCTGGAGCGAGACGAAGGCGACGATGGTGCCGAGGGAGACCTCGGGGCCGCCGAACCGGAGGGCGAGGCCGGCGGTCCAGTAGATGACGGCGGGCATCGCGGCCATGACGATCGAGATCACGGCCATGCGCCAGCGCCCGGCCATGTTCGACCGCACTTCCAGGTCGACCAGGCCCTCGGACTCCTGCGCGAAGGAGGCCGTCAGCGAGTCGGAGCGGCCCATGGTGCGGCCGAGCAGGATGCCGCTGACCGAGAGCGACTCGGTGACCGTGGCCGCCATCGCGGCCATCTGCTTCTGCCGCTGGGTCGTGATCTTCTTGCGTTCGTTGCCGACGCGGCGGCTGATCCACACGAACACCGGAAGCAGGAGCAGGGAGACGATGGTCAGCCGCCAGTCCAGGGCGATCATCGCGACGATCGTGGCGATCACACTGGTGGCGTTGGACACCAGGGAGGTGGCGGTGGAGGTGACGGTGGCCTGCATGCCGCCGATGTCGTTGGCGATGCGGGACTGCACCTCGCCGGTGCGGGTGCGGGTGAAGAAGGCCAGGGACATGCGCTGCAGGCGGCCGTAGACCGCGGTGCGCAGGTCGTGCATCACCCGCTGGCCGACGGTGGTGGAGATCAGCGTCTGCAGCACGCCGAAGACGCCGCCCAGGACGGCGCTGAGGATCATGCCGAGCGCGAGCAGGCTCAGCAGGCCGGTGCGGCCCTGCGGGATGGCGACGTCGAGCGTCTCCTTCAGCAGGAACGGTGTGGCCACCGAAACCAGCGACGAGGCGCCGACGAGCAGGCCGACGACGGCCAGCCGCCCGCGGTAGGGACGGAAGAGCCGCAGGATGCGGCGCACCTGCCGGGGCTGTTCGCCGGCGTCGGCAGGTGGGGTCCAGGAGGGTTCACGGTCGGGGTGCATGGGCTCCTACGTAGTGGGCGGGGGGCCGGCCGGGGGACAGCCGGCGACGACGGTACGGATCATAGCTCATTGTTACCTATACTCACAATGAACGGCATCCTGATATTGTTCCCGCATGACCACCCCCGATCCCGACGGCCTGCTCGCCGAGCAGTTGCTGCGGCTCACCCGCCGGGTGCACCGCATCCAGAAGCGCCATCTGGAACAGCGTGACCTGGGCGTCACCCCGGCGCAGTCCAGGCTGCTGCGCACCCTCGCGCACTATGGCTCCCCGCCGCGCATGGCCGACCTCGCCGAGCGCCTGGAGGTCGTGCCCCGTGCGGTGACGACGCTGGTGGACGGGCTGGAGGCGAGCGGCAAGGTGCGGCGGGTGCCGGATCCGGCGAACCGCCGCGTGACCCGGATCGAGCTGACGGACGAGGGGCGCGCGACCCTGCGCGAACTGCGCGGCGCCCGCCGCTCGGCGGCCGAGGAGATACTGGCGCCGCTGACGGAGAAGGAGCGCCAGGTGCTCGGTGTCCTGCTGGACAACCTGATCGACGGGGACGCCGCCCACCGCTGCTGACCGGCGCCGGCCCCTCGCCCGCCTCCGACGGGCCGGCGATCCCCCGTCCGGCCCGGCCCCGCGGCCCGGCCGACGGGGGCGCGCCCCGCACCACGCCTCTCAGCAGCGGCTGCGGTCCTCCGTCAGCACCCCCTGGACCGTGGTCAGCGAACGGTCGTAGCAGCCGTCCGAGCCGAGGAGCCGGTAGCGCTCGGCCGACGTGCCGACGGCGTGCCGCTGGTCGCGCGGGACGCCGACCGTGTACGTGGCGTCGCCGCTGTAGGTGTCGTCCAGCCGTGACCACGTGGTGCGCCGGCCGCCCTCACGTGTCACCGCCGTCGCCCGGTCGCCGAGCGTCAGCACCGTGCGCAGCCGGTCGTCCGCGCCCAGCGTCGTGGCGCCGTTCATGGTGTACGTCCGGTGCGTGCGGGTCGTGCGCGCGGGGCCGTGGCCGGCGGCACCGACCGTCTCGTCGTCGGTCCAGGTCGCGTCGAGCCCGTCCACCGCCTCGCCGTCGGTCCAGCGGTGGACGGAAGTGTGGGCGAGCGTCCGGGTGACCGTGGTGGTCACGCGGCCGTGCGAGGTGTCCAGGTATCCGGAGACGGTGAGCCGGTGCCCCGCCTCGGTGCGTACGCGGTTCTCCGCTCCGGGGGTGAAGGCGGAGGAGTCGGCGAGGTCGCTCGCCTCGGCCCGGGTGACCGCGCCCGGCACGTGGGCGCGGTGCGCGTCCTGCCAGACGAGCACGTTCACCGGCGTGCTCCAGCCCGGCCGGCCCGCGGGCACGCCGGCGACGGACACCTCGACGCGGTGCGGGCGGCCGTCGTTGAGGAGGCCGGCGAAGGGCGTGAGGTCGTACTCGATCGGCCGCACGTCGAAGGCGCGCGGGGCCGGGAGGACGTACCAGAGGAAGGGGTTGGACCAGCCGCCGGTCCACACGTTCGGGAACGGCGCCGCGATACCGGCGAGCCGGCCGTCGACGCTGATCTGCACCTCGCGGTACGGGCCGCGGCCGGCCTTGCACGAGTACGGCGCCGGGTCGGCGACGGTCAGGTACCAGAACTCCTCGCAGCCGCCGCCCGAGCCGGTCGCGTACACCTCGGCGACGACGCGCTCGCTGTTGCGCGGGGTGGTGAGGGTCGTGCCGGCGGGCGTGCCGGCGAGGGTGAGGACGCGGTCGGGGGCGGGTGCCGCGGGGCGTCCCGCGTAGAAGGTCAGTGTGACGTGGACGTCGATGACACCGGTGTACGTGTCGTCCACGACGTTGCCGATCAGCATCTCGACGTCCTGGGCGGTCCGGAAGGTGTCGCTGTAACGGGTGACGTCCTTCTCGACGTGCCACGCGATGCCGTCGGGCGAGGGCTCCGGCGTGGAGGTGCGCAGGATCTCGACGCCGCCGACGTGCAGATAGCCCAGCCGGTCGTACTGACGGCCCTTCACCTCGCCGTCGAGGCGCAGGACCACCTTGCTCCAGCGGTCGCCGCAGCCCTCGGGGGGTGCGTACGCGCCCCGGTACGGCGTGAAGTCGCGGAACCGGGCGTCGGCGAGGGTGACCTGGCAGGACGTGGTGTGCGGCCGCTCGACGGGCGGTGCCGCGGTCACGGGGTCGTGCCAGTCGGTGCCGAACTCGGCGGGTACGCCGGCCGCCTGGGCCGCCGCGGTTCCCGTGCCGAAGAGCGCGCCCGCCACGAGGGTCGCCCCGGCGAGCATGGACATGACGATCCGTCTTCTCATGGCCGGTGTTCTACGGGCAGGCGCGCCGCCCCGCAATGACGCCTCGGACGGATCGGCGCGATGAGACCGGTCATCACACGCCCCCCGGCGGGCACCCGACGCAGGAACATCTGGTGATATAAACGGATCTTACTGGCATAGTGCGGTCATGGAGATCACCAAGGGGCCGGGCGAGGAATCCGCACACGAGGGATTCCGGCCGGAACGCCCCCGTCATGTCCTCCGCACCCGTCGCGCGACCCTGGTCCTCGCCCTCGCCGGAGCGGGTGCGCTGACCGGTACCGCCGTCTTCACCGGCGCGCTCCCGCACGGCGCCGACAGTCCACCGGCCCCCGGTCCGGCCGCCTCGTCGGGCCCGCCCCCGGCCTCCGGCGCACCGGGCATCGGCGACCCGCTCATGCCGCTCGCCGGCAACGGCGGCTACACCGTCCGCCACTACACCCTCGACTTCGACTGGCGGGCACCCCGCACCCCCTTCGCGGCAGGCGCCACCATCAGCGCCACCGCCACGCAGTCCCTGTCCCGCTTCGACCTGGACTTCGCGGGCAACACGCTGCACCGCGTCACCGTCGACGGCGCGCCCGCCGCCACGCGACGCGACGGTGACGAACTCGTCGTCACTCCCGCACGACCGATCCGGCGCGGCAGCACGTTCACCGTCCGCGTCGCCTACACCGCCGACCCGACGCAGGCGCGGCACCGCGACGACGCGATCCAGGACTACGGCTGGGTGCCCACCTCCGACGGCACCCTGGTCTGCGCGCAGCCGGACGGCGCCCGCATGATCTTCCCGGCGAACGACCACCCGAGCCTGCGGGCACCGGTCACCTTCCACATCACCACCCCGCCGGGGCTCGACGCGGTGGCCAACGGCCGGCTCGTCGGCACCGCCCGGCGGCCCGACGGCCGCACCCGGTGGACGTACGACTCCGAGCACCCTCTCGCGGCACAGCTGGTCCAGCTGGCGATCGGGAGGTTCACCTTCGTCGACAGCAGCGGCCCGCGCGGCCTGCCCGTCCGGGACGTGGTCCCGGACGGCCTGGTCGCCGGCACCGCGGAGTACCGCTCGCTCACCGCGGACCACCTGGCCTGGCTGGAACGGCGGCTCGGCCCCTACCCCTTCCGCCGCTACGGCGTGCTGGTCGGGGACACCGACCTGCCCGTGGCGCTGGAGACCCAGTCGCTCTCCGTCCTGCCGCGGGAGGACCTGCTGGGCGACCGGGTCGACGCCGAACGCAACCTCGTCCACGAGCTGACCCACCATTGGACGGGCGACAGCGTCGCCATCCGGCGCTGGTCGGACCTGTGGCTGAGCGAGGGTCACGCCCGTTTCTACGAACGCCTGTACTCCGACGAGCACGGCGGAGTGAGCCTGGAGTCGGTGATGCGGTCGGCGTACGAACAGCACGACCAGTGGCGGCACGACGAAGGGGCGCCCGCCGAGCCCGGCGAGGCCACGCTGTTCAAGGTGATGCGGTACGACGGCTCGGCACTGGTGCTGTTCGCCCTGCGGGAGAAGGTCGGCGCGGAGACCTTCGAGCGGATCGAGCGGGCCTGGGTGACCGAGTACCGGGGCCGTACGGCCGGCACCCGGGACTTCGTCGCGCTCGCCTCCCGGGTCGCCGGCGAGGACCTGACGCCGTTTCTGAACCCGTGGTTGTACGGTCCGCACACCCCGCCCATGCCGGGCCACCCCGACTGGCAGGTGGACCCGGTCGAGGACTGAGCCGCGCCCGGTCGCCCGTGGTTGCCCCAGGCAGCCGAGCCGCTGCCGCCGACCGGGTGGCCTGGGCCGGACCGCTGGTCCACCCCGGTGACGTTCGCCACGACACGGCGCCCGTAGCACGGAAACGTACGAGGGGTGGCGCTACGGGCAACTCCTCTGTCCTGGTGCGGTCGAGCGTGGTTGGGAGAGCCTCTGCGATGAGAAGAATTGTTTCTGCACATGTTCCCGGTGCCATCCGGAGGTGCCGCCTCACGGCTTGTGTGATCGCGGGGGCGGCTCTGCTGCCGCCGCTGCTGATCCTCCCGATGTCCGGCAGCGACGACGCGGACGACCGGCTTCTGCAGGACGCCTTCACGAACGCCGCGCGCGAGTTCCACGTGCCGCGCAGCGTGCTCATGAGCGTGTCCTACATGCAGTCCCGCTGGGACTCCCACCCGGGCGCGCCCAGCGTCGCCGGCGGTTTCGGGCCCATGCACCTGGTGGACGCCGACCGCGTCCAGGCCTCGGCGGCGCCGTCCGCACCGCAGGAGCCGCTCGACGGCCAGGCCCCGCCCCGCACGGGCGCGGCGGGAACGCCCGCCACGGGGGCACGCGCCGTGCAGCCGGCGGACCTGCGGAACGCGGCCCGCCTGATCCATGTGCCGGCCGAACGTCTGCGCACGGACGCCGCCGCCAACGTCCGCGGCGGAGCGGCACTCCTCGCGGCCACGCAACGGCAGCTCGGCAAGCCCCTGAGCGCGAACCCGGCGGACTGGTGGGAGACGGTCGCACGCTTCCCGGGCACCCCTGACGTCGCGTCAGCCGCGGCCTACGCCGACGACGTCTTCGCCCTGATCCGGCGGGGAGCACACCGCACCACCGCCGAAGGACAGGACGTGGCGCTCCCCGCCACCCCCGGCCTGCAACCGCACCCCCGCACTCCCCGGGCGCAGGGCCCTCAGCGGCCGGAGCAGGTCGAGTGCCCCGCCGAACTGGCCTGTGACTGGCTCGGCGCGCCGTACCAGGAGATCAACGACGGCGACTACGGCAACCACGACCTGGCCGACCGGCCCAGGGACCAGCCGATCGAGTACATCGTCATCCACGACACCGAGGCCGTGCTGCCGAGCATGCTCCAGACGGTGCAGGACCCGACCGAGGCGTCGTGGCACTACTCGATCCGCTCCAGCGACGGCCATGTCACCCAGCACATCCGGACCAAGGACGAGGCCTGGCACTCCGGCAGCCAGTTCGTGAACGCCCGCTCGATCGGCATCGAGCACGAGGGGTTCCTCACCCAGCCCGGGACCTGGTACACGGAGCGGATGTACCAGTCCTCGGCACGCCTGGTGCGGTACCTGGCGCAGAAGTACAGCATCCCGCTCGACCGCCAGCACATCTTCGGCCACGACAACGTGCCCGCCCCCACCGCCGGCAGCATCCCCGACATGCACGACGATCCCGGTCCCTTCTGGGACTGGCGGCACTACTTCGACCTCCTCGGAGCGCCGCTGAAGGCCACGGCGGGCCCGGACAGCGACATGGTGACGATCCTGCCGGACTTCGCGCAGCACAAGCCCGACTACACGGGATGCGGCGGCAGCGGCAAACCGTGCCCGCCGCACGGCTCCAGCGCCGTCCGCCTGCACACCGAACCGGACGAGAAGGCCCCGCTGATCCAGGACCCGGGCCGCAAGCCCAACGGGGACGATTCCACGAAGGACGTCAACGACCTGGGGTCGCGCGTCTCCACCGGCCAGACCTTCGCCGTGGCCGACCGCAGGGGCGACTGGACGGCCATCTGGTTCCAGGGCCACAAGGCGTGGTTCGAGAACCCCAAGAAGCACCCGACCGCCGTCGGTGCCAGGGGGCGCATGATCACACCGAAGGAGGGTCTGGACGAGATCCCGGTGTACGGCCGCGCCCTCCCCGAGGAGGACGCGTACCCGGAGGGCATCGACGGGCCGGCCGAGTCGCCGCTGCCGTACCCGATCCTGGCGGGCCAGCGGTACGTGACGCAGGCCGGCGTCGGCAGTTCCTACACCGCCAAGTCCTTCAGCGACACGCCCAACCCGGTGGTGTGGGGCCGGGAGCGGTACTACGAGATCCAGCTCGGCCACCGGCTCGCGTACGTCCGGGCCAGCGACGTGGACGTGGTGGACTCGTCCGGCGCGGCGGGACCGAAGGGTCAGAAGGCGGCCGGTCCGGGCGGGCGCTGACGTCAGACGAGCCGGGACCGGTCCGGCTCGCACTCGGAGGGAGCCGCGGCGCGGCGCCTTCACCGGGCCGTGAGGTGCGCGGGCACTTCACGGCCTTCTCGCGCACGCCGGCGCGGCGCAGGTACCGCTGCCGTGATCCCTTGTATCCGGGGCACCCGACCTGACCACAACTGTCGCCATGGCCGGAAATAGGCGATTTGGGCGGGCGCTGGAGAAAACCGTTTGAAATTCACCACTCTGCGACGCGAACCTTTCACGGCTTGTCGCCGCTCCCCGCGGCGTTCCGCTCTTTCCCTGCCCTCGACACGAGCCACTGGGACGTCATGCAGATTCAAGACCTTCCGTATCCCGATCCGGGCGTGCCCGACGCGCGTTCGGGTCCTCGATTCCTGTGGTGGCTCTGGCGCAACCAGCTGGGCGGGCAGCTGAAGTCGCTCGCCTGGGGCCTGCTGCACTTCGTCTCCGTCTCCGCCCTCCCCTTCTGCGTCGGCCTCGCCGTGCAGGCGGCCGTCGACCGCTCCGGCACCCGGCTGGCCCTGACGGGTGCTCTGATGCTGGTGTGCGGAACGGGCATCGCCGTCGGCGACACCTTCCTGCACCGGACCGCCGTCACCAACTGGATCACCGCGGCCGCCCGCGTCCAGCAACTGCTCGCGCGCAAGGCCGCCCAGCTGGGCTCGGCCCTGACCCGGCGGGTGGCCGCCGGCGAGGTGGTGGCCGTCTCCACCGGCGACGTGGAGAAGATCGGCTGGTTCGTCGAAGCGGTCTCCCGGTTCACCGCCGCCGCGCTCACGGTCCTGGTCGTCTGCGTCAGCCTGCTCCTGTACCAGCCCGCGCTCGGCGTGGTCGTCGCCGTGGGCCTGCCCGTCGTGGCCCTCGCGGTACTGCCGCTGCTGCCCCGGGCGACGCGCCGCGCCGACGTGCAGCGCGAGAAAGCGGGGCGGGCCACCGAACTGGCCTCGGACACCGTCGCCGGCCTGCGGGTGCTGCGCGGCATCGGCGGCGAGGAACTGTTCCTCGACCGCTACCGCCGCGCCTCGCAGGAGGTACGGCACGCCGCCGTGCGCAGCGCCCGGATGTGGTCGCTGATCTCCGCCATTCAGGTGCTGCTGCCCGGCCTGCTGCTCATCGCGGTCGTCTGGCACGGCATCGGCCTGGCCCGCCAGGGCCGGATCACGGTCGGCGAACTCGTCACGGTCTACAGCGCCGTCATGATCCTGAACTATCCGCTGCGGCACTTCGAGGAGATCGCCATGGCGTACTCCTTCTCGCGCCCCTCGGCCAAGCGGGCCGCGCGCGTGCTGTCGCTGGAGCGGTCCACGGCCACCGACGGCAGCCGGGCGGCCGAGGTGCCGGGCGGCGACCTGTACGACCCCGCGACCGGGCTGCTCGCCCCCGCCGGCCGGTTCACCGCCGTCGTCTGCGGAGACCCGGACGCGGCCGGCAGGCTTGCCGAACGGCTGGGCGGCCACCCCACGGAGCCGGGCCGGTCGGTGCTGCTGGGCGGGGTCCCGCTGGACGAACTCCCCCTCGACAGCGCCCGGACCGCCGTCCTCGTCCAGGACAAGGACCCGGTCCTGCTCTCCGGCACGCTGCGCGAGCTGCTCGACGTGCCCGCCTCCGGTGCCGTACGGGCCGAGGACGCGCTGGCGGCAGCGCAGTGCGGGGACGTGCTGGACGCTCTCGTGCAGGGTTCGCTGGACGCGGCCGACCCGATGGACGCCCGGATCACCGAGCGCGGACGCTCCCTGTCCGGCGGCCAGCGCCAGCGGCTCGCCCTCGCCCGGTCGCTCCTCACCGATCCGGAGGTGCTGGTGCTGGACGAGCCGACCTCCGCGGTCGACTCGCACACCGAGGCCCGGATCGCGGACGGGCTGCGCCGGCTGCGGTCGGGACGGACGACGGTGGTGTTCACCTCCTCCCCGCTGCTCCTCGACCGCGCTGACCGGGTCGCCCTGGTGCACGAGGGGGAGGTCGTGGCGGTCGGCGTGCACCGCGAACTCGTCGACGGCGAGCCGCGGTACCGGGCCGTGGTGACCCGGGAGACCGACGAGGAACTGACCGCGGCCGACGAGGGCATCCTCCTGGAGGCGCTCCAGGAGCTGGAAGAGATCGAGGAGAGCGCATGATCGGCGTTGCGCCACCGGCGTACGACCCGGCGGCCCCGACGACCGCCACCACCCTGCCCGTCGGCGCCGCCGCGACCGTGCGCGCCTACGTCACCGAGCTGTTCCGCCGGCACCGCCGGGCCTTCTGGCTGCTCATCACGGTGAACACCGTGGCCGTGGTCGCCTCCATGGTGGGCCCGTACCTGCTCGGCGGCCTGGTCGAGCGGGTGACGGACGGCGCCCGCGACCTCCGTCTGGGCCTGACCGCCGGGCTGTTCGTGCTCGAGCTGGCCGTGCAGGCCGGGTTCGTCCGGCAGGTGCGGCTGCGCGGCGCGATGCTCGGCGAGCGGATGCTGGCCGACCTGCGCGAAGACTTCCTCGTACGGTCCGTCGGACTGCCGCCGGGCGTGCTGGAGCGGGCGGGCACCGGCGACCTGCTCTCCCGCATCACGACCGACATCGACCGCCTGGCCAACGCCATGCGCGAGGCCGTGCCCCAGCTGGCCATCGGTTTCGTGTGGGCCCTGCTGCTGCTCGGCGGACTGGTCGTGACGGCCCCGCCGCTGGCCGCCGCCGTACTGCTCGCCGTCCCCGTCCTGGTGATCGGCTGCCGCTGGTACTTCAAGCGGGCACCGTCCGGCTACCGCTCGGAAGCCGCCGGGTACGCCGCCGTCGCCGCCGCTCTCGCCGAGACCGTGGACGCGGGCCACACCGTCGAGGCACACCGCCTCGGCGACCGCCGCGTGGCCCTGTCCGAGCAGCGGATCTCCCAGTGGGTCGCGTGGGAGCGCTACACCCTCTGGCTCCGCTCCGTGCTCTTCCCGGTCGTCAACACCGTCCACCTGCTCGTGCTCGGCTCGGTCCTGATGGTCGGCGGCGTCTTCGTCCTGCACGGCTGGATCGGCGTGGGGCAGCTGACCACGGGCGCGCTCATCGCCCAGATGCTGGTCGATCCGGTGAACCTCATCCTGCGCTGGTACGACGAGGTGCAGGTTGCCCAGGTGTCGCTGGCCCGGCTGGTCGGCGTGCGGGACATCGAGCCCGAGGCCGGGGAGGCCGCGCTGGCCCCCGACGGGCGGGACGTGCGTGCCGACCGGGTGCGCTTCGGCTACCGGGAGGGCGTCGACGTGCTGCGCAAGGTCTCCCTGGAGGTCGCTCCGGGCACCCGGCTCGCCCTGGTCGGGCCGTCCGGCGCGGGCAAGTCGACGCTGGGCCGCCTGCTCGCCGGGATCTACGCGCCCAGGGACGGCCGGGTCACCCTGGGCGGGGCGGAACTGTCCCGGATGCCCGCGGAACGCGTCCGCTCCCACGTGGCCCTCGTCAACCAGGAGCACCACGTCTTCGTGGGCTCGCTGCGCGACAACCTCCTGCTGGCCCGCACCGGCGCGACGGACGCCGAGCTGTGGGCGGCCCTGGGCGCGGTCGACGCGGACGGATGGGCACGGGCGCTGGACGACGGCCTGGACACCGAGGTGGGCTCCGGCGGCTCGGCGCTGACCCCGGCGCAAGCCCAGCAGATCGCACTGGCCCGGCTGGTGCTGGCCGATCCGCACACGCTGGTCCTGGACGAGGCGACCTCGCTGCTCGACCCGCGCGCGGCCCGCCACCTGGAACGCTCCCTCGCGCGTGTCCTCGACGGCCGCACCGTGGTCGCCATCGCCCATCGTCTGCACACCGCCCACGACGCCGACGTGATCGCCGTCGTCGAGAACGGCCGCATCAGCGAGCTGGGCAGCCACGAGGAGCTGGTCGCGGCGGAGGGTGCGTACGCGGCGCTGTGGCGGTCTTGGCACGGGTGAGATCCGCGGCCTGCCGGGGGTCGGCTCCGTGGGCTCGGCCGGTCCGGCCGCCTTGGTCGAGCCGGTCCGCCCGGCCCACTCGGTCCGCTCGGCGCGATTGACGGGCTCCGCCCGGTGGTGTGCCCCGTTCGGTTCGGCCGGTGGCGAAGCCCGTCGCGCCGGCATGGGATCCGTACCCGGCCGGGGCCCCGGACGCCGGGTTCCGCAGCCGTCGGTCGCCATGGCCGGGACCCGGTGGGTCCGGCCCCGCCGGGACCCGTGCCGTTGCGCGGTGCCGAGCAGGGGTGGAAGGCTGGAAAGCGGCACCGGCTCGGGGTGTCTCCGGGAACCCGGCGGTTCCCGGTGCGTCCCCGCACCCGGCGTGCCGGCGGTCCGCCGCCCACTGGGACGGCAGCGGGCCGTGCTCACCACCTGGAGGTAGTCGTGGACACGGACGGCTGGGGCGACGACGTCTACCAGCCCGATCCCTCGGAGATCCCGGAGGACTCGGGGGTGCTCGACGTCGAGGACACCCTGGATTTCGACGGCGTCGCCGAACCCCTCGACCGCGGCTGGTCCCCTCCGGAGCGCCCGTGGGCGGTCGAGCACACCGGTGTGACGGCGGCCGAGCGCCAGGCGGGCGAGACCCTCGACCAGCGGCTCGCCGAGGAGCAGCCGGACCTCGACGCCCCGGACGGCGACGGCATCGGAGACGTCGACGGTACGGACGGCGAGCTGCTGGACAACGAGGTCGGCAACTTCCGCTCCGGCCGGCTGGTGGCCCCCGACGAGGGTGCGCACGAGGACGAGGAGGCCGCCCTCGTCGCGACCGACGTCGGCATCGACGGTGCCGCCGCCTCCGCCGAGGAAGCCGCGATGCACATCGTCGACGAGGACTCCCTGCCCGGCTGAGCCTGACCCTCCGGCCGTCCCCGCCCCGAGCGCCCCGCACAAGGAGCCGCCATGCAGCAGGACAAGCACCCCGACTACCACCCCGTGGTCTTCCGGGACCGCGCCGCCGGCTACGCCTTCCTCACCCGTTCCACCGCGCGGAGCGAGCAGACCATCGAGTGGGACGACGGCCAGACCTACCCGGTGATCGACGTGGAGATCTCCTCGGAGAGCCACCCCTTCTACACGGGCAAGGCCCGCACGGTCGACACCGAGGGCCGCGTCGCCCGCTTCGAGCGCCGGTACGGTGCGGCGGATGCCGGCGAGGCCACCTGAGCAGGCGGGCCTCCCCACCCCCCGGGGCCCCGTCAGATCAGGTTGAGGGCGGCGGCGCAGCCCGCTCCCCCGAGCAGCATGAACGCGGGCATCAGCACCTTCAGCTCCACCCAGCTGCCCGCCCGGAACCGCATCGCCTTCGGCGGCCCCAGCGGGTACCAGCGCTTGCGGCCGACCGGTATCGGCCACAGGATCGGGCAGCCGGACACGGTCAGCGCGTCCCCGATGTCGTGCACCAGCGCGCCCAGCACGATCGGCAGCCCCAGCCAGAGGTACTCCTGCCCTGGTTCGGTGAACAGCCAGTCCGAGCCGTTGCCCGGTTTGTCCAGCACGCCCGCCAGGATCCACGCACTCGTCGCCGCCAGCAGCCAGACCAGGACATCGCTGCTGGAGCCCCGCGCCGCCCGCCACAGCAGACCTTCGATGGCGAGCACCATGTGCGCGAACAGGATCGCCAGGACCGCCCAGCGGCCTCCGGTGATCGCGGCGGCCGAGCAGCCGGCGCCGATCAGGACGGCCCACAGCCAGGTGTGCGTCAGGGTGCGGTGCCCGCCGGAGCGACGAGGGTCGCCCTGCTTCCTGGTCGCCTTGTAGACCGTGTACGACAGCTTGTCCACGATCTCGCAGAGCCAGCGGGAGAGCGGGCCGAAGGCCCGGGAGATCGTGGCGGCCTTGTGGTCGAGGTCCGGGGCGAGTGCGGCACCGGCGCAGATCAAGGCACCGGAGAGGAGGACCGGCCAGGGCATCGGGTGTCCGGCCGCCGCGGTGGCGGCTCCGACGCCGAGCCAGGCCGCGGCCCCCGACAGTGAGTGTGCTGGTCCCATCATGGCCGCTTCCCGCCCCATTTCTCGTGTGCCGCTGACCAGTTGACCTGGTGCGCTGACGCCGCGTCGGCGACACAGCGTAGCGGTCGTGATCTTCGCATCCCCAGCCGATTCCGCGCTCGGGCTCGAGGCCAGGCAAGATGGGGGCGTGACCCTCATCGATCAGCTGCCGCCGACCCCCGACCCCGACGCCCTGTACGAAGCCTTCGAGTCGTGGGCGCAGGAGCGCGGTCTCACCCTCTATCCCCACCAGGAGGAGGCGCTGATCGAGGCGGTCTCGGGGGCGAACGTGATCGTCTCGACGCCCACCGGCTCCGGCAAGAGCATGATCGCCGCGGGTGCGCACTTCGCCGCGCTGGCCCGGGACGAGGTCACCTTCTACACGGCACCGATCAAGGCGCTGGTGTCGGAGAAGTTCTTCGAGCTGTGCAAGCTCTTCGGCACCGAGAACGTCGGCATGCTCACCGGCGACGCCTCCGTGAACGCCGACGCGCCCGTCATCTGCTGCACCGCCGAGGTGCTGGCGTCGATCGCGCTGCGCGACGGCAAGGACGCGGACGTCGGCCAGGTCGTCATGGACGAGTTCCACTTCTACGCGGAGGGCGACCGCGGCTGGGCCTGGCAGATCCCGCTGCTGGAGCTGCCACAGGCGCAGTTCATCCTGATGTCGGCCACTCTGGGCGATGTGTCCTTCTTCGAGAAGGACCTCACCCGCCGCACCGGCCGCCCCACCTCGGTGGTCCGTTCGGCGACCCGCCCGGTGCCCCTCTCCTACGAGTACAAGCTGACCCCGCTCACCGAGACGCTCACCGACCTGCTGGAGACCAAGCAGGCACCGGTGTACATCGTGCACTTCACCCAGGCGCAGGCCGTGGAGCGGGCGCAGGCGCTCATGAGCATCAACATGTGCTCGCGCGAGGAGAAGGACCAGATCGCCGAGTTGATCGGCAACTTCCGCTTCACGACCAAGTTCGGCCGTAACCTCTCCCGTTACGTCCGGCACGGCATCGGCGTGCACCACGCCGGCATGCTGCCCAAGTACCGGCGCTTGGTGGAGAAGCTCGCCCAGGCCGGTCTGCTCAAGGTCATCTGCGGCACGGACACGCTCGGCGTGGGCGTCAACGTGCCGATCCGCACGGTGCTCTTCACCGCGCTGACCAAGTACGACGGCAGCCGGGTGCGCACGCTGCGGGCCCGTGAGTTCCACCAGATCGCGGGCCGGGCCGGCCGGGCCGGCTTCGACACGGCGGGGCTCGTGGTCGCGCAGGCGCCGGAGCACGTCATCGAGAACGAGAAGGCGCTGGCGAAGGCGGGCGACGACCCGAAGAAGCGGCGCAAGGTGGTCCGCAAGAAGGCGCCGGAGGGCTTCGTCGGCTGGACGGAGAACACCTTCCAGAAGCTGATCGAGTCGGAGCCGGAGCCGCTGACCTCGCGATTCCGGGTGACGCACACGATGTTGCTCTCGATCATCGCCCGGCCGGGCAACGCGTTCGAGGCGATGCGCCATCTGCTGGAGGACAACCACGAGCCGCGCCGGCAGCAGCTGCGGCACGTCCGCCGGGCGATCGCGATCTACCGCTCGCTGCTGGACGGCGGAATCGTGGAGAAGCTGGACAAGCCGGATGCCGAGGGCCGCATCGTGCGGCTTACCGTCGACCTCCAGCAGGACTTCGCGCTGAACCAGCCGCTGTCCACGTTCGCCCTGGCCGCGTTCGAACTCCTCGACCCCGAGTCGCCGTCCTACGCGCTGGACATGGTCTCCGTCGTCGAATCCACCCTGGACGATCCCCGGCAGATCCTCGTCGCCCAGCAGAACAAGGCGCGCGGTGAGGCCGTGGCGGCGATGAAGGCCGACGGCGTCGAGTACGAGGAGCGCATGGAGCGCCTCCAGGACGTCACGTACCCGAAGCCGCTGGAGGAGCTGCTCTTCCACGCGTACAACACCTACCGCAAGAGCCACCCGTGGGTCGGCGACCACCCGCTGTCGCCCAAGTCGGTGGTCCGGGACATGTACGAGCGGGCTCTGTCCTTCACCGAGCTGGTGTCCCTCTACGAGCTGGCCCGCACCGAGGGCATCGTGCTGCGCTACCTCGCCAGCGCCTACAAGACCCTGGACCACACCATTCCGGACGACCTGAAGTCCGAGGATCTTCAGGATCTGATCGAGTGGCTGGGCGAGATGGTGCGCCAGGTGGACTCCAGCCTGCTGGACGAGTGGGAGCAGCTCGCCAACCCGGAGGAGATGACCGCCGAGGAGGCCCAGGAAAAGGCGGACGAGGTCAAGCCGGTCACCACCAACGCCCGCGCCTTCCGCGTCCTGGTCCGCAACGCCATGTTCCGCCGCGTGGAGCTGGCCGCCCTGGACCAGGTCGAGGAACTGGGAGAGCTGGACGCCGAGTCCGGATGGGACGCCGAGGCGTGGGGCGAGGCGATGGACAAGTACTGGGACGAGTACGACGACCTCGGCACCGGGCCCGACGCCCGGGGGCCCAAGCTGCTCGTCATCAAGGAGGAGCCGGAGAACGGCCTCTGGCGGGTCCGCCAGATCTTCGACGACCCGAACGGCGACCACGACTGGGGCATCAGCGCCGAGATCGACCTCGCGGCTTCCGACGCCGAGGGGCGTGCGGTCGTCCGCGTCACCGATGTCGGCCAGCTGTGAGCCGTCCCCGGCCCGTGGCAAGCCAAGGAGAATCCCACCGATGACGAATCCGGCCGAGAGACTGGTCGACCTCCTCGACCTGGAGCAGATAGAGGTCAACATCTTCCGTGGCCGCAGCCCGCAGGAGTCCCTGCAACGGGTCTTCGGCGGCCAGGTGGCCGGCCAGGCGCTGGTCGCCGCCGGCCGCACCACGGACGGCGAGCGCCCGGTGCACTCGCTGCACGCGTACTTCCTGCGCCCGGGCCGGCCGGGCGTGCCGATCGTGTACCAGGTGGAGCGGGTCCGCGACGGACGCTCCTTCACGACGCGCCGCGTCACGGCCGTGCAGCAGGGCCGCACGATCTTCAATCTGACCGCCTCCTTTCACAAGCCTGAGCAAGGACCGTTCGAGCACCAGCTGCCGCCGGCCCGCGAGGTGCCGGATCCCGAGTCGCTGCCGACGGTGTCCGAGGAGATCCGTAAGCACCTGGGGGCCTTGCCGGAGCAGTTGGAGCGGATGGCGCGCCGCCAGCCGTTCGACATCCGGTACGTCGACCGGCTGCGCTGGAACTCCGAGGAGATCGAGGGCGCCGAGCCGCGCAGCGCCGTGTGGATGCGCGCGGTCGGCCCGCTCGGTGACGACCCGCTGGTCCACACGTGCGCGCTGACCTACGCGAGCGACATGACCCTGCTGGACGCGGTGCGGCTCCCGGTGGAGCCCCTGTGGGGGCCGCGGAACTTCGACATGGCCTCGCTGGACCACGCCATGTGGTTCCACCGGCCGTTCCGCGCGGACGAGTGGTTCCTGTACGACCAGGAGTCACCGATCGCCACCGGCGGTCGCGGGCTGGCCCGCGGGCGCATCTACGACCTGGAGGGACGGCTGCTCGTCTCGGTCGTGCAGGAGGGCCTGTTCAGGGCCCTTTAACAGCTGGCGACGACAGCCGGGACCGGCTGTTCAGACCCGCGCGGGCGGTGCCGACCGTGTGCTTCTCCGCCGTAGCCAGGCCCGCAGACCGCGCGACGAGGGCGGCGGAAGGGGCTGCGCCGGCTCGTGGTCGCGAGGGGGCGGCGGCACCGTCGGCCGCGCGGCCGGCACTCGTGGAACGACGTACGGCTGGCGGGGCCGCACCCGCGGCTCGGGGTGCCGCACGGCCGACTCCGTGGGTGATGTCGCCGCCTCCATGAGCTGTGCCGCCACCGACCCGGGAAGCCGCGTCCGCATCTGCGGGACGCGGGGTCCCGGGTCCGCGGGGCGCCCCGTCGGCCGAGGATCCCACACCACCGACTCCGGGAACGGTGCCGCCGTCTCCCGGGACGGTGGGGCCTCACGCGTCGAATCCGGGGACTGTGCCGCGTACTTCGAAGGTGGCACCGCCAACTCTGCGGATGGAGTGGCTGAGTTCGAAGATGGCACTGCCAACTCCGGAAATGCCGTCGCCGACTCCATAGAAGGCACCGCCGATTCCGTCGGCCGCGCGGCCATCTCCCACGACCTCGTCGTCTCCTCCGTTGGCCGGGTGACCGTCCGTGCGATCGGCGGGATGGGCCGTGCCACCGCCCGCATCGCCGGCGGTACCCGGTGGACGGCCTGGCGCGGGGCCGGCGAGATGGCGCGGGCCTCCTCGACCGAGCGCGCCAACTCGCTGCGCAGCCAGTCGACCTCGTCCGCGTCCTGCGCCGTCATGATCCGCTCGGTAAGACGAGCGGAAGGAGAACCCGGCACACCGGGCACAGGCGACACGGGCCGGAACCGGTCGAGGTGGGCACGCTCGCAGGCATGTGTGACGACGTCCGCGACCTCGACGGGCGCGAGGAACGCGGCCACGGCTCCGGCGCGGGCCCACGGGTCCTCGGCCTGCCGCAGCAGGAATCCGACCTTGCGTGCGCGCCAGTTGCGTGCCCGCAGATCCACCCCCGCCGCCAGCTGGGCCCGGAGGGTTTCGGGCGTACGCCCCTTGAGCAGGTGCGCGTGCTCCGGGCTCACCGCGAACTGGCGCAGTTCTTCCGCGAGATAGAGCCAGACCACGGCGCGGTAACGGTTGAGGTAGAACTTCACGGGCACGAGCAGGCCCAGGCGGGCGAGCCGGGTGAACCGTCCGGCCGGGATTGCCATGAGGGCGGCGCCCTCCGCCGTACCCACGACCCGCACCCGCTCGCGAAGGGACTCGGGGAAGCCGTCCTGCGCCCGCAGGCGCTCGATCTCCGCGTGCTCCACACGCCGGCCTCCTCCGCCGCCCTCGTCGGGCACGGTGCGGACACGGCCGAGTTGGACAGCGAGGTCGAACTCGACCCGCTTGAGCCCCAGTTCGCGAGCGGCACGGCCCGGTGTGCAGGTACCGGGGCGGGTGGGGCCGAAGGTGCTTACCGACATGGTCGTACTCCCCCGTGGAGTCGGTGGCTCACGCCCTGCGCGTTCGCCGTGCACTCACCGTAGCCGCTTGGGCGCGAGGCGTGGCGAGCCTGTGGATAACTCCATGCGGCGGGGAAAGCAGCAGGTCAGAGGTCTGTGGTGGGAGACCTCTCGGGTGCCCTGGCGTCGACGCCGAGGTGTTCGCCGACCCGGTTGACGAGCAAGGTCATCTCGTAGGCGATCTGGCCGATGTCGACCTGGGCCCCACTGAGCACGCACAGACAACTTCCGGCGCCGGCCGCGGTCACGAACAGCACGGCGTCGTCGTACTCGATCATCGTCTGGCGCACCCTGCCCGCGCCGAAGTGGCGTCCCGAGCCCTTGGCCAGACTGTGCAGCCCGGAGGCCACGGCCGCGAGGTGTTCCGCGTCCTCGCGGCGTAAGCCCGTGCTCGCCGCGGTGACCAGTCCGTCGTTCGACAGGATGACCGCGTGACGTACGTGGTCCACCCGCTCGGTCAGATCGTCCAGGAGCCAGCCGAGACCCTGCTTCTGCGCCATGTCCGTCTCCCCGTGTGATGTCTCCCCCTGGCTGGAGGAACTCCCCGCCAGCCTTCCCCACGACCGGCGCGCGGGCAAGGAGGATGGGCCCATGGCAGAGAAGATGACCGATGAGGAATGGCGGGCGTTCGTCCTCGACGGCACTCGCACCGGCAAGCTCTCCACTGTCCGCGCCGACGGAAGCCCGCACGTGGCTCCGATCTGGTTCCTGCTGGACGGGGACGAGTTGGTGTTCAACACCGGCAAGAACACGGCGAAGGGGCGCAATCTGGCGCGTGACGGCAGGGTGGCCCTGTGCGTGGACGACGACCGCCCGCCGTTCCACTTCGTGGTGCTCAACGGCCGCGCCCGGTTGTCGGAGGATCTGGCCGAGGTGCGTCTGTGGGCGACCCGGATCGCCGCCCGGTACATGGGCGAGGACCGCGCCGAGGAGTACGGCGCCCGCAACGGCGTACCGGGGGAACTGCTCGTCCGCGTGACCATCGACAAGGTACTGGCCATGCGGGACGTCGCGGGTTGAGCGGCGGGCTCAGCCGACCGAGTCCAGGAGCCGGGCGGTGTGCATCCGCCCGGCGTACTCGACGAGCCTGATCAGCACCTCCTTGCCGGAGTCGCGGTCGCGCGCGTCGCACAGCACCACGGGGGTGCCGCGGTCGAGATCGAGTGCCCGGCAGACGTCGGGGGCGCCGTAGGAGCGGGCTCCCGTGAAGCGGTTGACGGCCACCACGAACGGGATGCGCCGGTGCTCGAAATAGTCGACGGCGGGGAAGCAGTCCTCCAGTCGCCGGGTGTCGGCGAGGACCACCGCGCCGAGTGCGCCCTGGGCGAGTTCGTCCCACAGGAACCAGAACCGGTCCTGTCCCGGTGTGCCGAAGAGGTAGAGCGAGAGACCGGAGCGGATGGTGATGCGGCCGAAGTCCATGGCCACGGTGGTGGTGACCTTGTGGTCCACGCCGTCGGTGTCGTCCACCAGTTGGCCCGCTTCGCTGAGCAGTTCCTCGGTGCGCAGCGGCCGGATCTCGCTGACGGCCCCCACCAGGGTCGTCTTGCCGACGCCGAAGCCACCGGCGACCAGTATCTTCAGTGCCAGGGCGGAGGTGTCGCCGACGGTGTCGGTGTGCTCGGAGACCATGATCACTTCTCTCGGGAGGGCCGGCCGCGGCCGGCGTCCGCGTGGTCCGGGGGTGAAGGCAGCATCATGACAACGGGGACGCGGGTCGGGGCGAGGGGACCGAAGTACACCTGATATGAGCGGCTCGCGCCCGATCGTTGACGCAAAGCGCTCGGATCGGACGGACCGGGACGCGGCCGGGCGTACGGGTGCCGGCACGGCGCGGCCGGCAGCGGCCTCCGGACGTTCGTCTGCGGTGCTCGTGGTCCCTCGGTCACAGCGCTCGCAATCCCTCGATGACCTCGCGCAGGATTCGCTCGTCGGGCAGGTGCGCGGGCGGCACGGGGCGGCTGACGGTCACGCAGCCGAATTCCAGGAGGTCCCCGAGCAGCACCCTGACCACGCCGACCGGGAGGTCCGCGTCCGCGGCGAGTTCGGCGACGGACTGGGTCTCCGGGCGGCACAGGTCGATCAGGGTCCGGTGCTCGGGGCCGAGCGCGGTGTCGTCGTCGAGCGCCGGTGCCGCGGGATCGAGGGTGACGAGTGCGATCAGGTCGAAGCGCACTCCGGTCGGCCCGGGCTGGGTGCGGCCACCGGTCATGGCGTACGGGCGGACCAGGGGTCCGGCCTCGCCGTCGTACCACTGGCTGCCCGGCTCCCGGGACTCGCCGGTCGGGTTCTCGGTCATCGGTGCCGCCCTCCCGGCTCAACCCGCGGCGGGCGGTTGCGCCCCGAGGCGCGGCGCCGTGCGGAGGTGCTCGCCGACCTGTTTGACCAAGCGGGCCATCTCGTAGGCGACCAGCCCGATGTCGGCCGTGACCGCGGTGAGCAGGGCGAGGCAGGAACCGTCGCCGGCCGCGGCCACGAAGAGGAACGCGTCGTCCATCTCCACCATGGTCTGGCGCACTCCGCCCGCTCCGAAGTGCCGCCCCGCACCCTTGGCGAGGCTGTTGAACCCGGAGGCCACGGCGGCGAGGTGCTCGGCGTCCTCCCGCGCGAGGCCGGTGGAGGCGCCGACCGCCAGGCCGTCGTTGGAGAGCACGACGGCGTGCCGTACCTCGCGCACGCGTGTCACCAGGTCGTCGAGCAGCCAGTCCAGTTCGCCGGACCGCCGGCCGGCCCTCGGTGTCGGGTCCTGGATCATGCCGGGTCTCCTTCGCTTCTGTGACTGCCCGTTTGCGGTTCCGGTGCGGCGCCACGGCCGGGCTGCCTGCCACCGCCTCGCGTCCAGCCGTCGCGGTACGCCGCCATGCGGTCCCGTACGAGTTCGGGGGTGCGCCGGTCGTCTCCGTGCCGGGCGGCCCGCTGGGGTGGCTCCTCGCGGCGCTCGTGGCGCAGTTGCGGGGCGAGGCTAGCCTGGCGCACACGGCGCGGGAGGTCGTCGGAGGGCTCGGCGTCGTCCGGCGAGCGGCGCGATCTCAGGGGGGTGACGCCGGGGGGCGGGGGTTCATGGGCGGCGTCGCGGGAGCGGGCCGCCGCGCCGGTGCCGTCGGGGCCGGGTTCCGGCCGGGTGCCGTGGGTATCCGTCGCCTTCGCGGTGCTCTGGGAACCCGGTGTCCGGGTGGTTCCGTGCGGACCGGGTCCGGTGGCCGCCAGGGCGGGACGGTCCGGCCACTGGGTGCCGGCGGCCTCCTGGGGCGAGGTCGCACCGGGTACGCGCGCGTAGGCGCGTTCCTCGCCGGATCGGGCCGGTGCGCCCTGGTGGGTGGACGGTACCGCCGAGCCGCTGTGCAGCAGGGCCTTGGGCAGCAGGACCACGGCGGTGGTGCCTCCGTAAGGGGAGGTCCGCAGGTGCACCTTGATGTCGTGCCGGGAGGCGAGCCTGCTGACCACGAAGAGTCCCAGGCGGTCGCTGTCGAAGAGGTCCAGCGCCTCTGACTGTTCGATGCGCCGGTTGGCCTCGGCCAGGGTCTCGGCGCCCATGCCGAGCCCGCGGTCCTCGATCTCCAGGACGTAGCCGTTGCCGACCGGTTCGCCGGTGACCCGCACGCGCGTGTGGGGTGGTGAGAACTGGGCCGCGTTCTCGACGACTTCGGCGAGCAGATGGGTGAGGTCGGCGACCGCCGCGCCGGTGACGTACGCCTCGGGGAACTGGCGTACCTCCACGCGCGCGTAGTCCTCGATCTCCGAGACGGCGGCGCGTACGACGTTGGTCAGGGACACCGGCATCCGCCAGGCACGGCCGGGCGCGGCGCCGGACAGGATGATCAGGCTCTCGGCGTGGCGCCGCATCCGGGTCGTGAGGTGGTCCAGGCGGAACAGGTCACCGAGTTCGTCCGGGTCGTCGGAGCGCCGCTCCATGCTGTCCAGGAGGCTGAGCTGGCGGTGGACCAGGACCTGGCTCCTGCGGGCCAGGTTGACGAAGACTCCGGAGATGCCGCTGGCGAGTTCGGCGCGCTCCACGGCGGCGCGCAGCGCGGCGCGGTGCACGGTGGTCAGGGCTTCCGCCACCTGACCGGTCTCGTCCTCGGCCGGCGGTCCGGAGGGCGCCTCGGCCCGGATGTCGATCTCCTCGCCCGCGCGCAGCTTCCGCATCGCTTCCGGGAGTTTGCGGCGGGCGATCTCCAGCGCGTCGTTGCGCAGGCTCACGAGTTCGACCACCAGGGCCCGTCCGATGCGGACGGAGATGACGAGGGAGGCGGCGACGGCGGCGAGTCCCAGGAGTACGGCGGCTCCCGCGGGGCTGAGCAGGCCGCGGGTGACCGGGTCGGCGCGGCCGGCGACGGCCCGGCCGGCGGCTGCCGCGATGGTCCGCATCCCGTCCTGTACGCGCGCGTGGGCGGCGCTCCACGCGGCTTGCGGTGCCTGGCCGGCGACGCGGACGTCCGGTCCCGCGGCGAGCAGGTCGTCCTCGGCGGTGCCGAGGGCGGTGTAGGGGCCGCCTGCGGTCAGATCGTGCCAGGCGGCGCGCTGGGCGCTGGGCAGATCGGTGACGGCGGTCTCGGTGAGGGCACGGCGCGTGGCGACGGCGGCGCTGAAGAGCCGCATTCGCTCTCCCCGCAGGGTTCCGGCGGCCTGCGCGCTGCCCAGCAGGGCGTCCTCCTGGGCCAGGGCTTCGGCGGCGCGGGAGAATTCGAGCAGCACGCGCGCGTCGGAGGCGACGTCGGCCTGCTGGAAGCCGGTGAGGGCTCCGTCGACCGTGAGGGCGGCGCCGATGGTCTTCGTGTAGCGCGTGTACGTGTCGTCCCAGCCCGTCTTGTGGCCCCGTACGGCCGTTCTCAGCGCGGGGAGGTGCTCGGCGCCCTTGACGAAGGCGGCGAGGCGCCCGGAGACGCCGGCGGGCAGCTCCTGGCTGTCGGCGACGGTGCTGTCCCGGCCGAGCCGCAGCCGGTCCACGGCGCGGTCGGTGCGGGCCGCGAGGTCTTGGAGATCACCGCCGTCGCCGGCGCGGGGGTCCGTGGCGTAGCGGACGGCCGCGGTGCGCTCGGCCTGCAACGCGCTGACGGCCGCGGCGAGCGGGCTGCGCAGTTCGGCGTCCACCCGTTGCGACTGGCGCAGCCGGGCGACGTCCTGAGCGGTGCTGACGGTGGCGTACGCCCAGAGGGCGAGCAGGGAGACGACGGGCACCATCAGGAGGCTGACCACCTTGGCGCGGACGGTGCGGGGGCGCAGGTGCCGGCGGTTCCCCCGCGCGCGTGCGGCGGCGGACGGCGGGCCGGGCGGGTGGCGGCCCTCGTCGGCGGGCGGTCCGGCGTGTGCGCGGCGTCCGCGTGGACGGTGCGCCGGGGCGGCGGCGTTCTCGGGTGTACGGGGTGGGCGCATGGCCTCCTCGCTCGGGACGTGGTCGGTGCGCTCGGGCCGGGGTCCCGCTAGCGGGCGACGCTTTCGACGGGCCGCTGCGCGGAGGCGGACGCCTCGCGCTCGTCGGCCGTGGGCGAGAGGGCCACGAAGGCCGAGGTGATGAACAGGTAGGACCCGAGGCCGACGGCGAGGGGGAAGATGAACTGCATCGCCGTGGCCCCGGGCAGGGCGTCGCCGGACGGGTCCACACGCACGCTCACCGCGAACATCCCGGTGTAGTGCATGCTGCTGACGGCCGCTCCCATGACGAGGGAGGCGACGGTGACCGCGAGGGGCGACCTGATGTTGAGTCCGGCCCACAGGGCCACGGTGGCCGCGACCACGGCGATCAGTACCGACAGTCCCACGAGGACCGGGTCGTAGGTGACGTCGCCGTGCAGTCGGACGGCCGCCATGCCCAGGTAGTGCATGCTGGCGACGCCCAGTCCGGTGGTGAGACCGCCGAGGAGCAGCGCGCGGTTGCGGTCGCGGCTGTAGCCGACGGCGAAGACGCCGGCGCAGACGACGACCATGGCGACGAGGAGGCTGAGGATGGTCAGCGGCACGTCGTAGCGGATGTCGCTGCCGCTGACGCGGAAGCCGAGCATGGCCACGAAGTGCATGGTCCAGATGCCCGTGCCGATGGCGGAGGCGGCGGTGACGAGCCAGTTGCGGCGCGCGCGGCCGGTGGTGGCGAGCGCGCGGACGGTGCAGCGCAGTCCGAGTGCGGCGCCTATGCAGGCCATCGCGTACGACAGTACGGGGGTCAGCCAGCCGAAGGCGGCGTGGTCCAGGTGTCCCATGGCCCCGGGACGCTAGCCGGGGCAGGGGCGCACAAAGGGGGCGCATTTCGAAACGTGCCGGAATATGACGCACAGTTGTGCCGGAACGATCGCATCGCGCTCGAACATGCACACAAGGACTTCCCTCGTGACGGTGAGGAATCATGCCGAACATGAACGACGACCACACACATGTCCAGGACTTCTTCACCGCCCGCGCCGCCGACTGGGACAGCCGGTTCCCGGACGACGGCCCGGCCTACGCGGCGGCCGTGGCCGGCCTCGGGCTGCGGGAGGGGGACCGCGTGCTGGACGCGGGCTGCGGCACCGGGCGCGCGCTGCCGCCCCTGCGGGCCGCCGTGGGCCCCTCCGGGGTGGTGCTGGGCGTGGATCTGACCCCGGCCATGCTCCAGGCCGCCGTACGAGCGGGCAGGCACCGCGACGGGCTGCTGGTGCTCGCCGACGTCGCCGCGCTCCCGCTGCGCTCGGGCTGCCTGGACGCCGTGTTCGCCGCGGGTCTGATCGCCCACCTGCCGCGGCCGGTGGACAACCTGCGGGAGCTGGCCCGTGGCGTACGGCCCGGCGGCACGCTCGCCCTCTTCCATCCCATCGGCCGCGCGGCGCTGGCGGCGCGGCAGGGGCGCCGGGTCACCCCCGACGACCTGCGCGCCGAGGCCAATCTCCGGCCGCTGCTCGCGCGCTCGGGCTGGCGGATGACGTCGTACACCGACGAGGACACCCGTTTCCTGGCGCTCGCGGTACGGGAGGGCTGAGGAACGGACCGGGTCAGCCGGTTCCGGTGACGGCTGCCGCGAAGGCGTCGGGGTTGTCGAACATGACGTTGTGCCCGGCTCCCGGCACCGTCACCACGCGCACCCCGGCGGCTTCCAGGCCCTCCCGGCCCGGGAGTTCGCCGCTGTGCTCGCCCTGGAGGAAGACGCGGTCGACCGGCAGCCGCTCCAGGAGCGTCCGCATCACGGGGTCCGAGCCTTTGCGCAGGCCGACGGCACTGCGGTGCAACGCGCGCGGGTCGGCCAGCCGCATGGTCGCCGCCCACAGCGGGCCGACCGTCTCCAGTACGCGCGCGTGCCCCTCTTCGACGAACTCGTCCTCCCCGTAGGCGGCGATCCCGCTGCTGCCGGCGGTCGGCGGCGGAAAGGCGTCCAGGTTGGCCTCCGCCAGGACCAGCCGGGAGACCAGGTCGGGCCGCCGGTGGGCGAGGACGACGGCTACGGCACCGCCCATGCTGTGCGCGATCAGTTCGGCGCCGGCGGCCCCGGCCGCGTCGAGCGCGGCGGCCACCGCGTCGGCGTGGCCCTCCAGCGTGTACCCGAAGTCCTGGGGGCGGTCGCTCGTGCCGTGTCCCGGCAGATCCACGAACAGGCTGCGCCAGCCCGCGAGTTCGGGCCGCGCCGCGATGTGCGCGTGATAGACGGCGGACATCGCTCCCAGTCCGTGCAGGTACACCCGGGCGGGCTCCGCTCCGGGCACCTCGGTCCATCGGATCCGGCTTCCCCTGCTGTCGAACGTGGCCTGCTGCACCGTGCCCCTCCCTGTGGTCCGCGACACCCGAAACTATAACTCGTCCTCGATGTATCGCGTCGAGGTTGTATTGGCGCAGCGATGCATCCCTGCGGGAGAATGCGGCCATGCTCGAACTCGCCATCCTCGGATTCCTGTACGGCACCCCCCTGCACGGATACGTACTGCGCCGCCACATCGCGGCACTCACCGGCCATGTGCGGCCCGTCGCCGAGAGCACGCTGTATCCGGCGATCAAGCGCCTGGAGAAGGCCGGTCTGCTGGTGCGTGCGACCGAGCCCGGCGCCGTCGCCGCGCCACGCCACGTGCTGAGACTGACCGAGGAAGGCGGGCGCGAGCTGAAGCGCCGGCTCGCCGAGCCCGCCCAGCGCGAGATCACGGACGAGAACCACTGGTTCACACTGCTCGCGTTCCTGCGGCACCTGGAGGACCCCGCCGCCCAGGCGGCCGTACTGCGGCGCCGGCTGGCCTTCCTGGAGGAGCCGGCGAGCTTCTTCTACGACGGCGACCGGCCGCTGCGCGCCGAGGAACTGGACGATCCGTTCCGGCGCGGCGTTCTCACCATCGCGCGCGCCACGAGCCGGGCAGAACTGGCCTGGCTGCGGAACACACTGGCCTCACTCGACGGGGCCGGCCGCTGAGCCGTCCTGGCGCCGCACCGGGCAACCACGCAGACCGGGGACCGGACGCGTACCCAGGTCGGCGATGCGGTAGCCGTTCGGGTAGCCCTTGACCTCCCGGTTCTGGCGTGCGAAGTGGGGGCTGCGGCGTGGCGGCAGCAGCCGGACCAGCCGGCCGCGCGTCCGCACGGCGCGGCGCACCAGCGCGGAGGTGGCGGGGCCGGGTCGCGGGTAGCGGAACGCGCGCAGCAGGGGCTCGTCGAGCAGCGCGAGCGCGGCCGTCCGCAGCAGTGGTGCCAGGGGGCGCGGATACCAGGACGCCATCAGGCCGAGGGTGGCGTCGGAGACCCGGCGGGCCTCCTCGTCCCAGCCGAAGTGGGTCTCTTCGTAGGAGTCGAGAAGGGCCTCGAACTCCTCGTAGGTGCGGGGGATGTCCGGGATGCCCATGTGCCGGCCGAGGGTGCGGTAGTACTCGGTGGTGGCGACGACCTCGTGCCGGGACAGCCGCCGCCAGCCGTAGGCGTCGATCCAGCGGCGGGGCGTCACCACGAATGTGCTCAGCACGTACCGCATGTCGTCGTCGCTGATGTCGTAGGCGCGGTGCATCTGGTTGACGCGGCGGATCGCGGCGCGCCCCTGCTCCGCCGCGAAGCCGTGTTCCACGATGGTGTCCAGGAGCAGCACGGTGTCGTCGTACCGCTTCTGCGTGCGCTCGGTCAGCTCCGCCGTCCGCGCGAGCAGCCGCCCGATGCCGGGCACCGCGTAGGTGCGGTACAGAGCCAGTTCGAGAGCGCGGGTGTAATCCCAGGGGAACTCGTAGGCGACGCTGATCCGGTAGATCTCCAGCGCGTCCGCCACCGGGTCCAGCCGGCGGATCTGCGCGAGCCGCTCGAACCGCTTCACCGCGTCGTCCCCCTTCTGCCGCCGAACCCCCAACTCTACGTTGAGGAGCAGCAGATGGGCGATCGTACTGCCCCCGTTGAGGGAAGGGTGGTCCGCGTGTTCGACAGACTCCGCAGGTACGCCGGCCGGCTCGGCAGCTCCGCGCAGGGGCGGCCGGAGGGGGCCCGGGAGAGGCGCGCGCACAACTTGTTCGAAGCGGCGGCTGTCTATGTCGCCGCCCGCGCGGAGGACGATCAGGACCGGATCGAGGAAGCGGCGGCGTGGGTGTCCCCGGAGGCCCTGTCCTTCGGGGTGAGCGAACTGGCCTGCCGGGCGGTCGTCGCGCTGGCCCGGGAACGCGACGAGACACCCGCGGCGGTGGCCCGCGACCTCCTCGGGCTGCCCTCGGCCTGAACGGAACTTCCTTCTCCACATGTGGTCGTTTCGCCCCTGTCCAGGCGGAAACCTGCAGCTCCGTGTGGTGCGCGGAGTCGTGACAAGCGGCTTCCGCTCGCACTAGGGTGCGCGCCGATGGACGAACCACTGGGGAGGCAGGGATGGCCGGGACGGACGCTGAGCCCGTCGCCGCCGCGGACGATGCGCTGTACGTGCTGACGGCGGTACTGCTCACGCCGGCACAGTTTCCGAGCGTGCTGGGCGACGACTACCCGGAGGCGTGTGCGGCGCTGGACCTCGCGCCGCGCGCCGACGGGTACGGCCTGGTGCTGGGCCAGGACGGGCTGGGCGCTCGCTGGACGGTCGTCATCGACGACGTCTCGCTGGTCGCCGTGGCGATCGCTTCCTGGGACTGCGGCATGGAGTACGAGCTGTCGCCGGACGAGCGCGCGGTCGTGACCGCCCTGCCGGGATGGCCCCTGCCCGTCGCCGTCGCGGCACCCGGCGTGCCCGCTCCTCACGACCCGCCCGCCGAGGAGGCCGGACGGTCGGCGCTGTGCCCGCCGGACACCGCCTCCTGGGGGCCCGCACAGCGCCGGCTGGGTGCCGACGAGATAGCGCTGCAGTGGGCCGCCTGGCGGGAGCAGATCGACGACGCCGACTTCCCCGTGCCCGGCGAGCGCACGCCGGACCTGCCCTCCGCGCGGGAGGGCGACGGCGAGGGCGCCAGAGCCGGTGGCCACGCCGGTGTCCGCCGGGTGCTCGCGGAAGCGCGCGCCTACATCGACTCGCCACCGCCGCTCGGCCGCGTGCGCTCGTCGTTCGCGCCCGGCGAGGCCCGTACGCTCCGCGCCGACGGCCCCGGCTGGTCGATCGTGGCCCGCACCGACGACATCGCGTTCGTCCTGCTCGACGAGGAGCCCGGCGAGGTGCTGCCGGTGGGCCGGGGACCCGAGCTGCCCGGTCTGCTGGAGGCGCTCGACAAGATGGCCGTACGGCCCCTGTGAGCCGGGGCTGCCGGACGAGACCTTCCGGTCGCTCCCCCGGCAGCCGCGCCACCCCTGGGCGACACGGCTCCCCATGGCCCGGCCGGTTCGTCCTGACGGCTCGCCGAGTGAGGCCTTGCCGCGCACCGGCGCCTCAGCGGCCGAGCTCCTTGCGGGTGACCCTGCGCAGCCTGCGCCGCTGTGAGGGGTCCAGGGCGAGGTAGGCGGCCGCCGGAACTCCCACGACGATGAGGAGCGCCACCCACCAGGGCAGCCATATGAGCAGGATCAGCCCGACCGCCACGCCCCCTGCGGCGATCTTCGCGTTCATGGACATGAGCGTCGCCTCCTTCGCGGCCACTGCCGCTCTCTGATCTGAGAACGGCCCCCCGCTCCCCTCGGTTCCACGACCCGACCCTGAGACATCCCTGAGCCACGCCCCCTAGTGGTCCGCGACGGGGCGGGAATCCTGTTGGCAGGGGGCGGGACGCGGTGCGGGCCGTTGACGGCGGGCCGAGCGCGGTGAGGGGCCGCCCGCAGCCGGCGGGACACGGTGAGGACGCCGGTGACCGGCCGGGCGCGGCGAGGCCCTGGGCGCCCGGCGCGACGCGGCAAGGACGCCGGCGGCCCGCCGGCCCGCCGCATCAAGCCCGCCGGATCAGCGCCTCATAGCACTCGACGTCCCAGCGGGCCTGATGCGGCGGCCTTCCCCGCGGCAGGGTGCGGGTGCCCGCCGCGACCGTCACATGACGCTCCGCGGACAGGCAGAACACCACGAAGACCTTCCGATGCGTGAGTTCGAGGGTCTCTTCGTAGTACCAGTCCGCGACGAGCCCGTGGTCGTCCGACAGGAACGGGCGCTGGACGAACTCCTGTACCTCGGCGGGAAAGTTCCCGAGAACGCCGAGGGCCGCAGGGGCCAGGTTCAGCGGGCGCACGGCTGGGGCCGGCGGCTGCGCGGCACGGGTGGCCGCGGCCCGGTCCCAGGGCCCGGTCGCCGTCGAGGGTCGCTTCCCGCGGCCGGTCACCGCGAACGACCGCCGCCGCACCGATCCGGGCTCCACTCTCAGGCGCTCGCCCTGGGAGACGGTGCGGCCGTCGCGGACGACGCAGCCGACCTGGCACAGTCCGCGGGGGCCGAACACGAACGCCTTGGGGCGGCCCTCGTCGTCCAATCGCGCCCACCACTCCCAGACGCCACCGGCCTTGTGCGCCAGTTTCTCCCGCACGCCCGGTTCCAGCATGTCCCAGCACTGCTGCCGGCTCGGGACCGAGGCGTCGACCTCGAAGCCTCCCGGCCGATGGACCGGCGGAACCACCCCGGCTGGTTCCGTGTGCGCCTGTTCGGCACGGCGCGGTTCCACGGCCGCGTGCTCCTCCCGCAGGGGCGACGGCATGCGATCCCGTCCGCCCGGCTCCGATCCCTCTCCTCGTCTCGGGATCTGTGCAGGCCCCACGCCCCTCAGGCTCTCCCCCATGCCGTCCCCCTCACTCGACCACTGCGCTCGACAGCGGTAGCGGACATTGTTCCTGCCGGTGCGCGCTTGCCGCCCGTACTCGCGACGAACCAGAACTCCTTCGAACAGATTGTGGAGTGACCCGCGTCACGGCACAGGCAGGACAGGAACGCCCCGGCCGTCCTGTAATCTCGGCGGCTCCGGTCGAGTAGTCAAATTTGAGGAGTGCAACGAAGCTGTGCAGACCATCCCTGCGCCACCACCCTCCGAACCGACCGACCTGACTGAACTGACCGAGCTAACTGAACTGACTGAACTGACCGAATGCTGCGTCGTGTTCCTGCCGTCCGATCCCCCGCGCGCGGGCCGCATCGGCTTCTGGCGGCCGGACGGTGGGGTTCCGCCCGGACACGCGGAGGGCTCGCCGGCAGAACTGGACCTCGTACTGCCCTCGGACGACGGAGGCGTCGAACGCGTGCCGCTGCCCGTCCTCCTGCTTCCCGTCGGCACCGCCCTTCCGGTGCTCGCACGCGCGCGTGCGCTGCCGCGGGAACACCGGGCCGCCGCGTTCTGGCGGACCGCGTACGAACTGGCCCTCGGCTTCCTGGCGCGCGGTCTGCTCCTGCCGGGCCTGACCGCCGGCGATCACGACGCCTGGCGCGTGGGGCCGCTGTCCGCGCGCGACGCGGAACTGGTCCGCGAACTCGCCGCCGCCATGCCCCCGCAGGCGCACGCCGTGCCGCTCACGGCCGACGGGCCCGCGCTGTTGCCCGAGCCGGAACGGCTGCTGCGCGCCTTCCTCGACGCGGTCGCCGACGTGCTGCCGCGCTCCCCCGCGGCCCCGCTGGTGACCGGCGGCCCCGCGTACACGGCGCTGGAGCCGCGGCGTCTGCCCGCGCTGCGGGAGTGGGCGGACGACATCGCCGCCGGCCATGACGCGGGGGTGCGGCTGTCGCTGCGCGTGGAGGCGTCCGGTCTCGACGACGCCGCCGCCTCCCAGGACGGTGCTCCGGTCCGCTTCCGTGCGGTCCTCCAGGTGCATGGCCAGGGCGGACCGGCGGACGTCATGGACGCCGCAAAACTGTGGACCGGTGCGGACACCGGGCGCCCGGAATTCGCCCTCCGCGCGCGTACGGACGCGTTGCTGGCGCTTCGCCGGGCGGCCCGCGCCTGGCCGCCGCTGACACCGCTGCTCTCCGCCGCCGTGCCGGACACCCTCGACCTCGCCGACGACGAGATCGCCGAGCTGCTGGGCGAAGGCACGCGGGCGCTGGCCGGCGCGGGGGTCGACGTGCACTGGCCCCGGGACCTGGCACGCGGCCTCACCGCGCACGCGGCGATCGGCCCACCGGACGACGGCACCGCACCGTCCGGGACCACCACCGTTCCGTCGTTCCTCAGCGCGGACGACCGGGTCACGTTCGGCTGGCGGTTCGACCTGGGCGGGCGGGAGCTGTCCCGGCAGGAGCTGGACCGGCTGGCGGAGGCGAAGCGGCCCCTGGTGCGGCTGCGCGACGGCTGGGTCCTGGTCGATCCGCGGGAGGCGGAGCGGGCCCGGACCGAGCGGGACCGTTCCGTCGCTCCCGTCGAGGCGCTGGCCGCGGCTCTGACGGGTTCGGCGGAGGTCGACGGCCGGCAGGTCGACGTACGGCCCACGGGGTGGCTGGAGGGGCTCCGGGAGCGGCTGACAGCCCAGGACCCGGCCCTCACCGTCGGACAGCCACCGGGGCTGGCCGCGACCCTGCGGGACTATCAACTGCGCGGGCTCGACTGGCTGGCGCGGACGACATCGCTCGGACTGGGCTGCTGTCTGGCCGACGACATGGGGCTCGGCAAGACGATCACACTGATCGCCCTGCACCTGCACCGGCAGACCGATCCGGCGGCGGCCGGTCCCACGCTCGTGGTCTGCCCGGCCTCGCTGCTGGGCAACTGGCAGCGCGAGGTCGAACGGTTCGCTCCCGGGGTGCCGGTGCGCCGGTTCCACGGGCCCGGACGCGATCTGGCGTCCCTGGCGGACGGTGAGTTCGTGCTGACCACGTACGGCACGCTGCGCCTGGACGCCGGCCGGCTCGCCGGGGTCCCGTGGGGCATGGTGGTGGCCGACGAGGCGCAGCACGTGAAGAACCCCTACTCCGCGACCGCGCGGGCGCTGCGCACGATCGGCGCACGCGCGCGCGTGGCGCTCACCGGCACTCCGGTGGAGAACAACCTCACGGAACTGTGGGCGATCCTCGACTGGACGACACCCGGCCTGCTCGGCGGCCTCGGCGGGTTCCGCGCGCGCTACGCGCAGCCCGTCGAGGGCGGCCGGGACCCCGCCGCCGCACGACGGCTCGCCCGGCTCGTCGGACCGTTCCTGCTGCGGCGGCGCAAGTCCGATCCCGGCGTCGCCCCGGAACTCCCGCCGAAGACCGAGACGGATCACCCGGTGTCGCTCACGGCTGAACAGGCGGGGCTGTACGAGGCGTTGGTGCGCGAGACCCTGGACCGCATCGCGGCCGCCGACGACATGACCCGCCGGGGCCTGATCATGCGGCTGCTCACCGGACTGAAGCAGATCTGCAATCATCCGGCGCAGTTCCTCAAGGAGGACGATCCGCGGCTCGCGGGACGCTCGGGGAAGCTGGAGCTGCTGGACGAACTGCTCGGCACCGTCCTCGCCGCGGACTCGGGTGTGCTGGTCTTCACGCAGTACGTGCGCATGGCCCGGCTGCTCGAACGGCACCTGGCGGCCCGCGGGGTGTCCTCGCTGCTGCTGCACGGCGGGACGCCGGTCGCCGCGCGTGAGGAGCTGGTACGGCGCTTCCAGGCGGGTGAGGCCCCGGTGTTCCTGCTGTCCCTCAAGGCGGCCGGGACGGGGCTGAACCTCACCCGGGCCGAGCACGTCGTGCACTACGACCGCTGGTGGAACCCTGCGGTGGAGGCACAGGCCACCGACCGGGCGTACCGCATCGGGCAGACCCGTCCGGTGCAGGTGCACCGGCTGATCGCCGAGGGGACCCTGGAGGACCGGATCGCCGAGATGCTGGGCCGCAAACGGGAGCTGGCCGACGCCGTGCTCGGTTCCGGTGAGGCGGCCCTTACGGAACTGTCGTACGAGGAACTGGCCGCACTGGTGGAACTGCGCGGGGAGGCGCGATGAGCCGCTGGGACGACGAGCATGGACGGGACGCGGAGCGCACGTTCGCCGCGCTGCCGCCCGCGCGCGGGCGTGCCTTCGCCCGGAGCTGGTGGGGGCTGGCCTGGCTGCGGGCCCTGGAGGACGCCGCGCTGGAGGCCGCGGTGGTCAAGTCCGGGCGCCGGCTCGCGCGCGCGGGCGGCGTGGGAGCGGTGACCGTACGGCCGGGCCGGGTCACCGCCGTCGTCCGTGACCGCGCGGGCGCGGCGTACCGGGCCGACGTCCTGCTGCCGCGGCTGTCCGACGAGGAGTGGGCGCGGTTCGAGGATCTCGCGGTGGAGCAGGCCGGCCACATGGCCGCGCTGCTCGAACGGGAGCTTCCGCCGCATCTGCTCGAGGACGCGGCGGTGGCGGGGATCGACCTCCTGCCGGGTCTCGGCGATCTGGATCCCGCGTGCGACTGCGGCGCCTGGGACCACTGCGGGCACACCGCCGCCCTGTGCCACCAGGTGGCGCGGCTGCTGGACGAGGATCCGTTTCTGCTCCTGCTGATGCGCGGGCGGGACAAGGACGCCTTCCTGGCGGAGCTGCACGTCCGCGGCACGGCGGAACCGTCCGGGGTGACACCCCCGGCCGCGGGGGTGGACGCGGCCGAGGCCTGGGCGGCTGCCGGCATCCTGCCGCCGCTGCCCGAGTCGCCCGGACTGCCCTCGGCTCCCGGCGCGCCACCGTCCTTCGCCACCGGGGCGCCGGCCGCGCCGGGGGTGGACCCGGCGGCGCTGGAGCACCTGGCCGGTCGCACCGCCGCGGAGGCGTACCGGCTGCTGGCGGCGGCGCTGCGTGGTGAGACGCGGACGGAAGCGGACCTGACGGTCGCTCAGGACGCCGTACGCCTGGCGTGCGGGGCGGCCCCCGCAGCCGTCACCGAGCGGCTCGCCGCGGGGTCGGGGCGCGGGCACGACGGGCTCATGACAGCGGTCCGCGCCTGGCGGTCCGGTGGCGCGGCGGCCCTGGCGGTGCTCGACGAGGACCGGGACGTCGAGGGTGTGGCGCTGGCACGCGCGCGTGCGGCTCTGGAGGCGGCCTGGGAGGCGGACGAGCGGCCGGTGTTCCACCGCGGCGGCAACCGGTGGACCGTCCGGGAGGAAGGCGTTCAGCTGCGGCTCGGGCGCGAGGGCCGCTGGTGGCCGTACCGCGACGAGGGGGGACGCTGGGTCCCGGCGGGCGGGGCCGATCCGGACCCCGCGACAGCGCTCGCCTCCGCGCGGCCGGACAGGGAGGTTCCGGCAGCGCACGGTTCCTGACGGATAGCCAGGATCGTCGAGGGCGTGATCCGATGAGCGGCGGACGCCGGCCGTTCACCGGGCGGTCGTGCGGCGTTCCTCCGGGAGCCCAAGGGTGTCGGCAGTCCATGACCTTGCTCCAGGAGGCCCGATGTCCCCGCACGCCGCCGGTCTGCGCCGCGTCCGCCGTTCCCTCGCCACGGGCTGGCCCCTGGCCCTGGCCGCCGTCCTCGTCGCGGCGGGGACGGCCACCGCGGCGCCGTCGGGGGACGCCCGTGTGATCCGTACGGCGACCCTCGGCGAGATCCCGCTCGGCGCGTTCAGCAACGCGCTGCTGCCCGGCAGCGTGGCCGACGACCACGGGATCAAGCTCGGCGGCATCGGCAGCGACATCTACCCGGCCGGCCGCAAGGACGAGTACTGGACGGTGACCGACCGCGGTCCCAACGGTCAGATCAAGGTGGACGGCAAGAAGCGCCGCACCTTCCCGGTGCCGGGATTCGATCCGGCCATCGTGAGGATCAAGGTTGCCGGGGACACCGTCAAGGTCATCGACGCGATGCCGCTGACCACCTCCTCCGGGAAGGCCGTCACCGGACTGCCCGATCAGAAGAGCCGGGACGAGGCGCCGTACACCTACGACGCGCGGACGCCGCTGTCCTACGACCCGAACGGCCTCGACACCGAGGGCCTCGTCCGGGCCGGGGACGGCAGCTTCTGGCTCGTGGACGAGTACGGGCCTTCCCTCGTGCACGTCTCCGCGCGCGGGCGGGTCCTCGCGCGCTACGTGCCCAGGGGGCTCGGTCTGACGGGCGCGGACTACCCGGTGGTGGAGGCGCTCCCGGAGGTCCTGTTGCACCGCAAGACCAACCGCGGGTTCGAGGGGCTGGCGCAGCTTCCCGGCGGTGACCTGGTGATGGCCCTGCAGAGCCCGCTGTCGCTGCCGGACGCAAACGCCGGCGACGCCTCCCGCACCACCCGCCTGCTGCGCTTCTCACCCCGCGCGAAGGCCGTCACGGCCGAGTACGCCTACCGCTTCGACCCGGTGGACGTGGTGGACCCGGGCGAGGACGACACCTCCGAGCTGAAGATCTCCTCGGTGGTCGCAGCCGGCGGTGACCGGCTGCTGGTCGAGGAGCGCACGGACAAGGCCGCCCGGCTCCAGCTGGTCAGCCTGCGGCGCACGTCGGACATCCTCGGCGGTCCCTGGGACGACGACACCACGGCTCCGTCGCTGGAGCAGCTGGACGACCCCGCGGCGCAGGGCGTGCCGGTGCTGGCCAAGCGCCTGGTGGTCGACCTGGGCAAGGTCGCGGGGGTGCCAGGGAAGATCGAGGGCATCGCGCGCGTGGATCACGACACGCTCGCACTCGTCAACGACAACGACTTCGGGATGACCGACGGGACGGGCGCTTTCGACGCCCAGGGCCGCCTGGTCGACAGCGGGATCAAGACGACCGTGACGTACGTCCGGCTGCCCGAGGGCCGCTGACACCGGGCTCACGGCCGGGGGCCGGGGTGAACGGCTGGCGCCCGCCCCGGCCCTCCTGCGTTCAGCCCCGCGCTCCGAGCAGGTGGTCCATCGCCAGCTGGTCGAGGCGTTCGAAGGCCATGCCGCGCGCGGCGGCCGCCTCCACGTCGAACTCCTCGAAGGCCGCGCGGTCGGCGAGCAGGGCCTGCAGGCCGTCGGCCGCGGTCGGCTGGGCCAGCTCGTCCAGGCGCGAGGCGCGCAGGGCCTCCTGCACCTCGGGGTCGGCGCGGAAGGCGGCCGCCCGCTCCTTCAGGATGAGGTAGTTGCGCATGCAGCCCGCCGCCGAGGCCCACACGCCGTCGAGGTCCTCGGTCCGCGGCGGCTTGAAGTCGAAGTGGCGGGGGCCTTCGTAACCGGCGCTCTCCAGGAGGTCGACCAGCCAGAAGGCGGACCGCAGGTCGCCCGCGCCGAAGCGCAGGTCCTGGTCGTACTTGATGCCGGACTGACCGTTGAGGTCGATGTGGAAGAGCTTCCCGGCCCACAGGGCCTGCGCGATGCCGTGCGGGAAGTTCAGGCCGGCCATCTGCTCGTGGCCGACCTCGGGGTTGACGCCGTAGAGCTCGGGCCGCTCCAGGCGCTCGATGAAGGCCAGCGCGTGCCCGACGGTGGGCAGCAGGATGTCGCCGCGGGGCTCGTTCGGCTTGGGCTCGATGGCGAAGCGGAGGTCGTAGCCCTGCGAGGTGACGTACTCGCCGAGGAGGTCGAAGGCCTCCTTCATGCGGTCCAGGGCGGACCTCACGTCCTTGGCGGCGCCGGACTCGGCGCCCTCGCGGCCACCCCAGGCGACGTACGTCTTCGCACCCAGCTCGACCGCCAGGTCGATGTTGCGGATCGTCTTGCGCAGGGCGTAGCGGCGGACGTCGCGGTCGTTCGCGGTGAAGGCGCCGTCCTTGAAGACGGGGTGCGTGAAGAGGTTCGTGGTGGCCATCGGGACGGTCATGCCGGTGGCGTCCAGGGCCTGGCGGAACCGCTTGACGTGGGACTCGCGCTCGGTGTCCGAGGAACCGAAGGGGATCAGGTCGTCGTCGTGGAAGGTCACTCCGGAGGCACCCAGTTCCGCCAGGCGCCGCACCGTCTCGACCGGGTCGAGGGCGCGGCGGGTGGCGTCGCCGAACGGGTCCCTGCCCTGCCAGCCGACGGTCCAGAGTCCGAACGTGAACCTGTCCTCGGGGGTGGGCTGGTAGCTCATGCCGCGGCTCCTTGCTCTGTTGCGACTATTTCGTCATGGCGGTTTACAAATTAGTATGCCGACGCACCTCTGGGAAGAGACAAGATGTCTTCGACAGCAAGGTGTCTTCGAAACCACACACCCGCACGTCCCGCGGAGCCGCGGAAGAGGGAGAGCCCGATGTCAGCAGCCGAGGGTCCGCTCGTCGTCGGGGTGGACACGTCCACCCAGTCCACGAAGGCACTGGTCGTCGACGTGGCCACCGGTCGGGTGGTGGCGAGCGGCCAGGCACCGCACACGGTCTCGTCCGGCGCCGGCCGGGAGAGCGATCCGCGCCAGTGGTGGGACGCGCTGTGCGAGGCGTTGCGCCAGTGCGGTGACGCGGCGCACGAGGCGGCCGCGGTGTCGATCGGCGGCCAGCAGCACGGTCTGGTCACCCTGGACGAGCGCGGCGAGCCGGTGCGTCCGGCGCTGCTGTGGAACGACGTCCGCTCGGCGCCGCAGGCCGTGCGTCTGGTGGAGGAGCTGGGCGGGCCGAAGGCCTGGGCGGAGCGCACCGGCAGCGTGCCCGGCGCGTCCTTCACGGTCACCAAGTGGGCGTGGCTCGCCGAGCACGAACCGGAGGCGGTCCGCGCGACCCGGGCGGTACGGCTCCCCCACGACTACCTCACCGAGCGCCTGACCGGGCAGGGCACGACCGACCGCGGTGACGCCTCGGGCACCGGCTGGTGGGCATCCGGTACGGAGGCGTACGACGAGGGGACCCTCGCGCACGTCGGCCTGGACCCGGCGCTGCTGCCCCGGGTGGTACGACCCGGCGAGGTGGCCGGCACCGTGCGCGACAGCCACGACCTGCCGTTCTCGAAGGGCACCCTGGTGGCCCCGGGCACCGGCGACAACGCGGCGGCGGCCCTGGGCCTCGGGCTGCGTCCCGGCACGCCGGTGCTGAGCCTCGGGACGTCCGGCACGGTCTACGCCGTCTCCCGGCGCCGTCCCACCGATCCGACCGGAACGGTGGCGGGCTTCGCCGACGCGCGCGGGGACTGGCTCCCCCTGGCCTGCACCCTGAACTGCACCCTCGCGGTGGACCGCGTCGCGGACCTGCTGGGCCTGGACCGCGAGGCGGTGGAATCCGGCGGCTCCGTGACCCTGCTGCCGTACCTGGACGGCGAGCGCACGCCGAACCTGCCGCACGCCTCCGGAGTGCTGCACGGTCTGCGGCACGACACCACCGCGGGTCAGCTGCTCCAGGCCGCGTACGACGGCGCGGTGCACGCGCTGCTCGGGGCTCTCGACCTCGTCCTCGACGAGGACGCGGACCGCGCCACCCCCCTGCTCCTGATCGGCGGCGGGGCCCGCGGAACGGCCTGGCAGCAGACCGTGCGCCGGCTCTCGGGACGGCCCGTCCAGATCCCGCAGGCCAGGGAACTGGTCGCCCTGGGTGCGGCGGCCCAGGCGGCCGGACTGCTGACCGGCGAGGATCCCGCGGCGGTCGCTCGCCGCTGGAACACGGCCGCGGGCCCCGTCCTGGAGCCCGTGGAACGGGACCGGGCGACGCTGGACCGGATCACCGGGGTACTCTCCGACGCGGCCCCGCTGCTGGAGCGGGGGACGGACACCGAGTGACCGATCCGCCCGCGACCAGCCGGGCGGCAGACACCGAGGATCGACGGAGGCATGACCGCACCGCTGCACGAGGCGCGCCCATCGGGCGCCGGGCGCGCCCTGCCGGACACCCAGCAGGGCATGCGCCGGCGCAACCTGGCCCGGGTACTGCACGCCGTGAGCGCCGAGGGCTCGCTGTCCCGGGCGGCGGTCGCCTCCCGGATCGGACTGACGCGGGCCGCGGTGTCGACCCTCGTGGACGAGCTGATCCGCTGGGGCCTGCTGGAGGAACTGGGGCCCGAGCGGCCGGGGCGGGTGGGCCGGCCCGGGTCGGCGCTCGCGGTGAGCGGGCGGGGGCCCGCGGGGATAGGGGCCGAGATCGGCGTCGACCACCTCGCGGTGTGCGCGGTCGACCTGCGCGGCGAGGTCCGCGCGCGGGCGGTGCGGCGCGGTGTCAACCGGGGCCGGTCGCCGGGACCGGTGATCGAGGAGCTGACGGCGCTGATCCAGCAGGTCGTCGCGGAGGCGGAACGCGCGCAGCTCTGGCCCGCCGGACTCGCGGTCGCCGTGCCCGGCCTGGTGGCGAGGGACGGGCGGACGGTCGTACGCGCCCCCAACCTCGACTGGCACGACACCGACCTCGGTCCCCTGCTGCCCGCGCAGGGGCCGCTGACCGTCGACAACGAGGCCAACTTCGGCGCGCTGGCCGAGCTGTGGCTCGGCGCCGGTACGCCGGGCGACTTCCTGCACGTGTCGGCCGAGATCGGCATCGGCGCGGCGATCGTCGTGGACGGCCGGCTGCTGCGCGGCACCCGGGGCTTCGCGGGTGAGCTGGGCCACGTGCCCGTACGACCGGACGGTCCCCCCTGCCCGTGCGGCAGCCGGGGGTGCCTGGAGCAGTACGCGGGCGAGGAGGCGGTCCTGCGCGCGGCCGGTCTTGAGCCGCGGGACGACCGGGTCGGCCTGCTCGCGGAACGCGCCGAGGCGGGCGACGAGAGGGTGCGGTCCGCGCTGCGGGACGCCGGTACGGCCCTCGGCATCGCCCTTACCGGAGCGGTGAACCTGCTCGATCCCGAGACGGTGGTCCTGGGCGGGGCCCTGGCCGGTCTGTCCCCGTGGCTGCTGCCGTCGCTGGACACGGAGCTGTCGGGCCGCACGGCCGGCCCGGCCTGCCCGGTGACGGTCTCCCCACTGGGCCCGCAGGGCCCCCTGCTGGGCGCCGCGCACTCGGTCGTCCGGGCGGTACTGGACGATCCGGCGGTGGTGGCGGAACGATCCTGACGCGGTCCGGCGCGCGCCGGGGACCCGGCCGGTGGAGTCGGGTGACGGACTGAGTCCCCCCGCTGGACCGAGTTCCAGCCGTGGGCGCGGCCCACCCGGGCGGTGATGCCCGGGAGACGGTGCCCAGGCGGCGCTGCTCGCCGGGACGCCGGACCACGGGGAGCATCCCCGGCCGGTTGCGGGCGTGGCGGTCCTCCGCGGTGCGCGCGGTGCCTGGCACGTCGCAGCCGGCGCCTCGCCCAACCTCACCCGATCGAGTGAGCAAGTTGTCCACAAGCCGCGACTCGTCCACGGAACCGTGGCACCCCCTTCTGCCCAACCCACCCGAGTCGTACCGTGATTCACGCGAGACCCAGCCGACGGATCGTCACCAGGCGGCAGGGGCAAGCGGAATCAAGAGTGCGCGGGCGGCGGTGGCGGCGGACTGAGACGTATCGGGGGACACATGCACGGGGAGACGAAGGGGACGCTGCGGCGCGACGCCATCGGATTGCGCGAGGTGCTGTTCCAGAGCATCACGGCGATGGCGCCGGCCGCCGCGGTGGCGGCTTCGATTCCGTCGGGCGCCGCTTTCGCGGGCGGCAGCCTCCCGCTCGCGGTGCTCGTAGCCCTGGTGGCCTGTCTGTTCACCGCCTCCTGCGTGGCCGAGCTCGCGCGGGAGCTGCCCGCGGCCGGCTCGGTGGCTACGTACGCGGCACAGGGCCTGCACCCGGCCGTCGGCTTCCTCGTCGGGTGGGCCTACGTCTTCGTGGAGATGCTGGTGCCACCCCTGCTGCTCCTCCAGCTGGGCTTCACGGCGGCGGGCACGCTGCACGAGGAATGGCCGGCGTACCCGGCCGACCTGTGGTGGCCGTGGGCGCTGGCGGGCGCCGGGGTGATCGCCGTCTCCGGCTATCTGGGCGTCCGTGCCTCCGCCCGCTTCGGCACCGTCCTCGGCGTCTTCGAGATCCTCGTCCTCCTGGTGTTCGCCGTGCTGCTCATCGGCAAGGCGGGCAGCGCCAACACCCTGTCGGTGTTCGGTACGTCCCACACCGCCGACGGCTACACGGGGGCCGCCGGGGTGTTCGCCGGGTCCGTGTACACGGTGCTGGCCTTCGCCGGGTTCGAGGCGGCGGCGCCGCTCGCCGAGGAGACCCGTGACCCGCGGCGGACCATGCACCGCGCGGTCCTCGGAGCGGCCGTGGGCATCGGCCTGTTCTACGTCCTCACGACGTACGCGATGACCGTCTACTTCGGCCCCGACCGCTTCGCGGAGTTCGGCGCCTCGGGCGAGGCGTCCTGGGAGGGCGTCGCCCGGGCCTCGTTCGGTCTGTTCTGGGTGCTGGTGTTCCTCGCGGTGGTCAACTCGGCCATCGCGAACGCCAACGCGAGCGCGAACGTCTCGACCCGCACGGCCTTCGCCCTCGCCCGCGTCCGCGTCCTGCCCGGCCTGCTCGCCACGCTTCATCCCCGGCACCACTCCCCCGTGGCCGGCATCGCCCTGCAGACCCTCGTCGCGGTCGCAGCGGTGCTGGGGCTCGGCTTCGCCTACGGCCCGGTGACCGCGTTCCTGTTGCTCGCCACGGTGATCGTCACGGTCGTCGTCGGCGTCTACATCGTCGTGAACCTCTCCTGCGCCGGCTATTTCCTGCGCTCCGGCCGGGCTTCCTTCGCACCGGTACGGCACCTGCTGTTCCCCGTGCTGGGCATCGCCGCGTTCGTGCCCGCCCTGCTGACGGCGGCCGGCCTTCCGGTGTTCGATTTCGTGACGGAACTGACGGCACCGGTGTCCTACGCCGGTCCGGTCGTCGGCGCGTGGATGGCCGTGGGAGCGGTCGTGCTGGTCGTGCTGATACGGCGGCACCCGGAGCGGATAGCGGAGACCGCGCGGGTGCACCTCGACGCGTACGACCCCGGCGCCGGCCGCATGAACGGATCCGTGCCGGGCTGACCACCCCTCACGTGGGGCTCCACCCACACCCGCCCGCGTCCCCGCCCCGGGGTACGCCCCCAGAAGGGAGTCACGCCACGATGACCGACCCCCGGATCCTCACCGTGCGCCCCGAACCTGACCAGTACGCGTGGACGTTCGGCGGAGCGGCGCCCCTGGCGCGGATCGCGCCCGGTACGGTCCTCGACCTCTACACGGAGGACTGCTTCGCGGGCCGGGTCCGCTCCGAGAAGGACCTGGTGTCCGAGGTGTGCGAGTTCCCCTTCCTCAATCCGCAGACCGGGCCCTTCCACATCGAGGGCGCCGAGCCCGGTGACACCGTGGCCGTGCACTTCGTGTCGATCGAACCGGCCCGCGACTGGGCGGCGTCCACGACGGTCCCCCTCTTCGGTGCGCTGACCTCCACGCACACGACGGCCGCCCTTCAGCCACCGCTGCCTGAGCGGGTGTGGATCTGGCAGCTGGACCGGGCCCGCGGAACGGCACTGTTCCAGGCGCGGGACAGCGACCTCCAGGTGGAGCTGCCCCTGGACCCGATGCACGGCACGGTGGGTGTGGCACCCGCCAGCCTGGAGGTGCGCTCGGCCCTGGTGCCCGACGCCCACGGCGGCAACATGGACACGCCGGAGATGCGGGCCGGCGTCACCTGCTACCTGGGTGTCAACGTCGAGGGCGCCCTGCTCAGCCTCGGCGACGGGCACGCCCGGCAGGGCGAGGGCGAGACCTGTGGCGTGGCCGTGGAGTGCGCGATGAACACGGTGGTGGTCGTCGACCTCCTCAAGGACGTCGCCACACCGTGGCCCCGGCTGGAGTCGGACACGCACATCATCTCGACCGGTTCGGCCCGGCCGCTGGAGGACGCGTTCCGGATATCCCAGCTCGACCTGGTGCAGTGGCTGGTGCGCGACTACGGGTTCAGTGAGCTGGACGCGTACCAGTTCGCAACCCAGGCGGTCGAATCCCCGTTGGCCAACGTGTGCGACACGAACTACACGTGCGTGGCCAAGCTCCGCAAACAGTGGCTGCCCGCGCGGGAGACGTACCGCGGCGTGCACGCCCGGCTGCGGGAGACCGCGCGGGCCCTGCGCCGCTGACGTCCCCGTCGTACCCCGACACCCGAAAGCCCGCCGAACGGCATTCCCCGAGCCATCCCGGAAGGCATCCCGAAAGGCATCCCGCCATGGACATGGACCGAGCCAGACCCCGGCTCAGCCGGCGCCGGCTGCTCAAGGGCGCGGCACTCGCCGCCGTCCCCTACGCGCTGCTCCCCGAGCCGCGGGCCGGCGCCCAGAGCGCGGCTGTCGACTATCCGCCCGCCGAGTGGCACGCGGCCAGCAGCTCCAACTACACGGCGTCCGCCCGCCCCGGCGACTACACCATCGACCGAGTGATCATCCACGTCACACAGGAGACGTTCACCGACACGCTGGCGATCTTCAGCAACCCGCAGAAGAAGGTCTCCGCGCACTATGTGGTCCGCTCGGCGGACGGGCACGTCGCCCAGTGCGTCCACGAGACCGACATCGCCTGGCACGCGGGCAACTGGAGCTACAACACGCGCAGCATCGGCATCGAGCACGAGGGCTGGATCGACCAGCCTGCCTACTTCACCGACGCCCTCTACGAGGAGTCGGCGAAGCTCACGGCGGCGATCTGCGCCAAGTACCGCATCCCCCGGGACAGGGAGCACATCATCGGCCACTACCAGGTGCCCGGAACCGACCACACCGACCCGGGGCCGGACTGGGACTGGGTGCGGTACATCAGAATGGTCAACTTCGCCTAGGAGGGCCTCTCGTCCGGACCATGCCGGGCTCGCGGGCCCTGGCACCCCGCCCTGGTCCGGCCTGATCCAAACGGAAGGCCCTAGCCGGAGGCGGAGCCGCCGTCGCACCGGTTGTCCGCGCGACCGCCCGGGGCGACGATGGTCCCAGCCGCCGTGGCAGCCGTTGTGTCACCGCTGAGCCGACCGCACCACCGCCCGGAGCCGCCGTAGGCCGTATCACCGTCCCGTACCGCACCGCACCACCACCGTTCCACTGTCCGGGAGGCCGAGTTGAGCGATCCGTGGGTTGCCCTGGAGCCGGGGGCCGACCCCGCCGAGCGGGTCCGGTTGCTGCGCCGGGCGCACGAGACGTTCACCACGGTGGGCACGGTGCCGCGCCCGGTGCGCTCGGTGGTGGCGGAGTCGTGGCGGCGCAGCGCGCGGGCCGGTGTCGGGCCGGACGGCGCCGCCAGCGTGGAGCTGACCGACGACGATCTCGGCGCCTACCGCGCGGAGCATCCGCTGTCCCGGGTGATGCCCCTGTTCCGGGAGTTGATGGGCACCTTCGCGGCCGATGGCGAACATCTGCTGGCGGTGTGCGACGCGCACGGCAGGCTGCTGTGGGTGGAGGGGCACGCGGCGACCCGGCGCCGCGCGGACCGGATGAACTTCGTGCCCGGTGCCCGGTGGTCGGAGAGCACGGTCGGCACCAACGCGCCGGGCACCGCGGTCGCCGTGGACCGGCCCGTGCAGGTGTTCGCCGCGGAGCACTTCATACGGCAGGTGCAGCCGTGGACCTGCGCCGCCGCTCCGGTGCACGATCCACGCACCGGTCGGGTCCTGGGGGCCGTGGACATCACCGGCGGGGACGGGCTCGCCCATCCGCACAGTCTCGGCTTCGTGCGGGCGGTGGCGCGGGCCGCCGAGGCACAGCTCGCCCTGCTCGTCCCGCCGCGCGCCGCCGGGGAGGGGCCGCTGCTGAGCGCGCTCGGCCGCGACGAGGCCGAACTCGCCGTGGGAGAACGCCGGATCAGGCTCAGCCGTCGGCACAGCGAGATCCTCGTGCTGCTGTCACGGCATCCCGAGGGCCTGAGCGGCGACGAGCTGCTGTGCGCGCTGTACGCGGACGAGTCGGTGACCCCGGTGACGCTGCGCGCCGAGCTGGCGCGTCTGCGCAGACTGCTCGGTCCGGGGCTGCTCGCCTCGCGGCCGTACCGGTTGACGGCGGCGGTGGAGTCGGACGCCACCGTGGTCGAGCGGCGACTGGAGGCGGGGGCGCTGACGGCGGCGGCGGAAGCGTACACCGGCCCGCTGCTGCCCGGTTCCCAGGCCCCGGCGATCGTGCGGCTGCGGGAGCGGCTGGCCGGCGGGCTGCGCTCCGCGCTGATCGCGCACGGCGACCCCGATCTGCTGGCGGACTGGGCGCACGCGCCGTGGGGTGAGGACGACCTGGAGGTGTGGCGGGCGCTCGCCGCCGTACGCCCGACTGCACCGGTACGGGCCCGGCTCGCCACGCTGGAGGCCGAACTGGCGGCACCGGCCGGCCGGGCACGGGCGCGGAGCCGCGACGCAACGTACTTGCAACGTCCGCGTCCCTAGCCTCGCGCCGAGAGCTGCCCAACGGCGGGCAGCGCTGCACCGGGAGGCAACCAGGATGACTCGTTACGCGGCGCCGGGCACCGAAGGCGCGATCGTCTCCTACCAGGCGCGCTACGACCACTACATCGGTGGCGCCTATGTGCCGCCGGCGCGCGGGCAGTACTTCGAGAACCCGTCACCGGTCAACGGTCAGCCGTTCACGGAGATCGCGCGCGGTACCGCGGAGGACGTCGAGCGGGCGCTGGACGCGGCTCACGAGGCCGCGCCCGGGTGGGGTCGTACCCCGGTCGCGGAGCGCTCCGACATCCTGCTGAAGATCGCCGACCGGATGGAGGCCCACCTGGAGCCGCTGGCGGTGGCCGAGAGCTGGGAGAACGGCAAGCCGGTCCGGGAGACGCTGGCCGCCGACATCCCCCTCGCGATCGACCACTTCCGCTACTTCGCCGGGGCGATCCGCGCGCAGGAGGGCTCGCTGGGCGAGCTGGACGACGACACGGTGGCGTACCACTTCCACGAGCCGCTCGGGGTGGTCGCGCAGATCATCCCGTGGAACTTCCCGATCCTGATGGCGGCCTGGAAGGTGGCGCCGGCGCTCGCCGCGGGCAACGCGGTCGTCCTCAAGCCGGCCGAGCAGACCCCGGCCTCCATCCACTACTGGCTGAGCCTGGTCGCGGACCTGCTGCCGCCGGGTGTGCTGAACATCGTCAACGGATTCGGCGTGGAGGCGGGCAAACCGCTGGCGTCGAGCCCGCGGGTGGCGAAGGTCGCGTTCACCGGGGAGACCACGACGGGGCGGCTGATCATGCAGTACGCCTCGGAGAACATCAAGCCGGTCACCCTGGAGCTCGGCGGGAAGTCGCCGAACATCTTCTTCGACGACGTGTGGGCGCACGACGACGACTTCCGCGACAAGGCGCTCGAGGGCTTCACGATGTTCGCGCTCAACCAGGGCGAGGTCTGCACGTGCCCGTCCCGGGCACTGATCCAGCGCGGTCACTACGCGGAGTTCCTGGAGGCGGCCGTCGAACGCACCCGGCGCATCAAGCCGGGTCACCCTCTGGACACCGAGACCATGATCGGCGCGCAGGCATCCAACGACCAGCTGGAGAAGATCCTCTCCTACCTGGACATCGGCCGCCAGGAGGGCGCGAAGATCCTCACGGGTGGCGAACGCATCGACGCTGAGGGAGAGCTGAAGGGCGGGTACTACGTCCAGCCGACCATCTTCGAGGGCGACAACCGCATGCGGATCTTCCAGGAGGAGATCTTCGGCCCGGTCGTCTCCGTGGCCTCGTTCGACGACTTCGAAGACGCGGTCAAAATCGCCAACGACACGCTGTACGGCCTGGGCGCGGGTGTGTGGACCCGGGACATCAACACCGCCTACCGCGCGGGGCGCGCGATCCAGGCGGGCCGTGTGTGGACCAACTGCTACCACGCCTATCCCGCACACGCGGCGTTCGGCGGCTACAAGCAGTCGGGGATCGGCCGTGAGACGCACAAGATGATGCTGGAGCACTACCAGCAGACGAAGAACCTCCTGGTGTCGTACTCGCCGAAGAAGCTCGGCTTCTTCTAGAGGCACGCGGAAAGGCGCCTGACCTGGGTATTCACCCGTCAGGCGCCCTTCACTCAACCCGCCCTCGACCGAGCCCGGCTTGCGCGCTAACTCCCAATTCCTCCCACGACTGCACCCCTCCTGACCAGTGCTTCCGGACCAGCCACGGACCAAACCTCCGGTTCAGCCCTCGGGTGCGTCACCTTGACTGACGCGCTGCCACTCGTTCATGGACTGCTCGATGAGACGGTTCGCCTGCTCTCGAAGGCCGTCAAGGAACTTGGCGTAGTGGCGAATGAGAACCTCGATGCTCTGGCCGGCGCGGCGGGCGCACTCGGCCGGGTCCACTCCGGAGTAGAGCCAGAACGAGATCCCGGCGTGACGGAGATCGTAAGGCCGCTTGGCCAGGCGAGAAGTGCGCTCAGTTCGAGTCAGGGCGTATTCCCGGGCCCGCGCCCATGTGATGCCGTAGGCGGCAGCGTCCACGTAGTTACCAGCCTGGTTCCGGAAAAGTCGACCGTCAGGTGCCACGTCGACGCGAAGCGCCACGACCGAGGCCCCTGGGCAGTTGGTGGAGATGTCTGACGTCTCAACCACGCTGCTCGGGGCCTCGCTGGTCATCCATCCTGCCGCACTTGACCTGTCCCATGCGCTCGTGGAGTGGGTCACCATGCTCATCGTCACCCGTGAGGGTGACCGGCGCTGCAAGCTCCGCCCGTCCCAACGCGCGATGGTGGCACTGGTGTACCTGCGCGAGCACACCACCCTGGCGAAGATCGCCGCCGGGTTCGGCATCAGCGAGTCCACCGCCCACGCCAACACCAGCGCGGTCGTCCGTCTCCTCGCCGAACGCGCCCCAGGCCTGCTGAAAGTCCTGCGCGAGCACGGTCCGGACTTCGTCCTCCTGGACGGCACGCTCGCCGAGTGTGACCCGGTCGGCGACTCACGGGCCGACTACTCCCACAAGCACCGCCGCCACGGGGTGAACGTGCAGGTGGTCGCCGATCCGGACGGCCGGCTGCTGTGGCTCTCGCCCGCACTGCCGGGCCGCTGCCATGACCTGACCGCCGCCCGCACCCACCGGATCATCCGCATCTGCGAGCGCCAGGGCGTCCCCATCCTGGCCGATCTCGCCTACCAGGGCGGCGGCCCCTGGCTGACCACGGGCATCAAACGCAGGCCCCTGCAGGAACTCACCCCCATCGAGAAGACCGTCAACCGGGCCCTGGCCGCGGCACGGGCACCGGTCGAACGCGGCGTCGCCCGCTTGAAATCCTGGCGGATCTTCCGCAGGTCCCGATGCAGTCCGAACCGCATGACGTCAATTGCCAAAGCCATCCTCACCCTGGAACGTCAAGGATTAAGAAGCTCAGTGAAGCTCTTTCATCCTGTGCTGGGGGGTGAAATGGGCTGGTCAGTGGGTGTGGTGACGAGGCAGGGCCCCTCGTCGTTGGCGTGGTGATTCCACTCAGCACACCGGCGACCGAAGGGGCCCTGTTGGTTCCGTATCGTGCCACGCTCGACGTCCCGCATGAGCTCGTTGAGCACGTTGCCTGGCTGCTGTACGAGCACCGCCGCGCACGTAACACCCGCTGGCGGAAGCTCGGCTGCTTCGACCAGGCACTGCTCACGCTGGTCCATCTGCGCAAGAACGAGACGTTCGCCCAGCTCGGCGCCGGGTGCGCGATATCGCAGGCCACCGCCTGGCGCTATGTGGACGAGGCTCTGGAGGTGCTGGCTTCCTGGGCCCCAGGCCTGCATGAAGCCCTCACCGGCCTCGGTGAGGGCGACCACGTCATCGTTGACGGCACGCTGATCCCCACCGACCGCGTCCACGCCGATCAGCCGTACTACTCGCAGAAACACAGGAAGCACGGCATGAACGTGCAGGTGATCGCGCGCCCTGACGGCACACCCCTGTGGTTCTCCCGGGCGACGCCCGGCCGCACACATGACCTGACCTCGGCCCGTGCCCACGGCATCGTCCAGGCCTGCCTGACCCGGCAGATCCTTGTGCTGGCGGACCGGGCCTACCAGGGCGCCGGCGCCACCTTCCGAACCCCGTACTACCACCACGGCGAACAGCCCGAGCACTACCAGCAGTTCAACCGCGACCACGCCCGGCTCCGAGCCCCCGGCGAACGCGCCTTCGCCCGACTCAAGTCCTGGCGCATCATGCGCAGAGCCCGCTCCTCCACCCGCCGCATCAGCCGCACCGTCCAAGCCATCCACACACTACTGACCTGCGACTATTCAGGATGAAAGAGGTTCACTGAGCGTTTTCAGCGTTGACGCTCCAGGGTGAGGACGGCAGCGGAGACTGACGACAGGCGGTTGGGGCTGCAACGGGCACGGCGGAAGATCTGCCAGGCCTTCAGCCGCGCGACGCTTCGTTCAGTAGCCGGCTGGGACCCGCCCGCCTGCGTTTCCGGGACAGATACGACTCGTGGCTGCTTTACGATGCGATACATGTTGAGGACACCCGTGTGTGAGCTTCTCGGGATCAGCGTGCCCGTCGTCTGTGCTCCTTTCGGTCCATGGGATCAGGTGCAGCTGGCAGCAGAGGTCTGCGAGGCGGGGGGTATGGGCAGCCTCGGCACGGCCGTGCGATCATTGCCCCAGCTCAGGGAGCAATGGAATAGCCTGAGAGGACTGACTGCACGGCCATTCGCCGTGAATCACACCATGCGCCCTTTCGACGAAGAGGCATTCGCAGCCACTCTGGAAGAGCGTCCGACAGCCGTCTCTTTCCACCTGGCTGTCCCGGCAGACCTGATCGCCCGAGCTCACGACACGGGTATCTTGTGGATCCAACAGGTCTCAGACGTCCGTCAGGCCACTTCGGCACTGGAGTCCGGAGCGGATGTGCTCGTTGCGCAGGGTGGCGAGGCAGGTGGCCACAGCGGAGATGTGGCCACCATGGTGCTCGTACCACAAGTCGTCGACCTTGCAGGCCAGACCCCCGTCCTTGCTGCCGGCGGCATCGCGGACGGACGCGGCCTGGCTGCCGCCCTCACACTGGGCGCACAGGGCGTCGTCATGGGTACTCGATTCCTTGCCTCCCACGAAATGAACGTCTCTCATTCGTGGAAGCAAAGAATTATTGAGTCGGACGGCTCTGACGCGGTCAAGGTAGTGAACAGCGACAGGGTGATGCCACCGTTCAGTCGCCCGGACGGTTTCGGAGTCCCCAGATCATTGCGAACACCGCTCGTCGACATGCTTCGCGACAATCCGGAACTTGTCGACTCCGCTGAGGCGTCATCACGCCTGTTGAACGCAGTAATTGAGGGGCGCGGGGACGAAGACATGCCGTTCACTGGCCAGTCCGCAGGACTCATCCACGATATTCTCCCGGCGCGCGAGATTGTCACGAGAATGCTGCGGGAGGCGGAAGATGCCCTGCGGAGGGTAGATTCATTTCGCTGACCCTGAGCAGCCCACGCTGGAGTCGTCTTCGCCGGTGATGGCGGGCCGGCCGAGCGTGAGGCGAGGCGGATGATGCGCATCCCATCGGGACGCGTCGCCGGAGGCCACAGTTGACTGCACCACTACTGAGCGTTTTCAGCGTGGTCGCCGATCGAGTGACGGAGGCGACGTGAGGGTGGGGCCCGTAACGGACAAGGCTCCCGTGCCGTTGAGGGAGGTGTTCGAAGTCTCAACCCATCGGTGCAGGAGGCCTGTTGGTTTCCGTATCCTGCCGCAATCGACCTGCCCCACGCCCTGGTCGAGTGGGTCACGATGCTCATCGTCACCCGCGAGGGTGACAGGCGGTGCAAACTGCCGCCGCACCGACGTGCGCTCGTCGCTCTCGTGTACCTCCGACGTCACGACACCTTGGCCCGCATGGCGGCCGGCTTCGGGATGTCCGTCGGCACCGCCCACGCCTACGTCACCAGCGTCGTCGGCCTGCTCACCGAACGCGCCCCCGGCCTGCTGAAGACGCTGCGCGAGCACGATCCCGGCTTCGTCCTGTTGGACGGAACCCTCGCCGAGTGCGACCGTGTCGGCGACAGTCGTGCCGACTACTCCGCCAAACACCGCCGCCACGGCGTGAACGTGCAGGTCATCACCGATCCCGCCGGTGAGGTGCTGCGGATCTCGCCCGCACTGCCGGGCCGCACCCACGACCTCACCGCAGCCCGCACACACAAGATCATCCGGTATTGCGAGCGACAAGGTATCCCGATCCTCGCCGACCGCGCTTACCAAGGCGCCGGCCCCTGGGCCACCACCGCACTCAAACGGCCACCCGGCGGTGAACTCACCCCCACTCAGCGCACCATCAACCACGCCCTCGCCCAGGCGCGAGCACCCGTCGAACGCGGCATGGCACGACTGGGGTCCTGGCAGATCTTCCGCAGATCCCGCATCAGCCCCAACCGCATGTCCGTCATCACCAAGGTCATCCTCACCCTGGAGAAGCAACGCTGAAAAGGCTCACTGTCACCCGCGCGACGAACCGGCGTGCCCCGACCACTCCAGGAAGGGCCCCCTCGTAAGGGGGCCCTTTGCGGATGAGGATCACGCCGACACGGGCCCCGGCCGTTCGGGCCCGCTGGACGTAGTCAGCGGAGGCGCGGGGGCTGGTCACCCTGTCCCGCTCGCCGTGCATGACGACGGCGCGTTTTCCGCTCAGCTGCCCGGCGGGTTCCCCTGGCGGAAGCCATGGCGCGAGAGCGAGGACGCCGTGTACCTGCGGGTGAGAAGCTGCCCGCAGGGCTGCCCTGCCCCCCATGGAATGGCCGATGAGGATGGTCGGCACCGCTCCTGCGATCTGGTGCAGTTCCCTGAGGGCGCGGTAGGTGTCGTGCAGGGGATCGTTGTGGTTCCAGCCGCGGTGGCGGTAGCGCACGTGGGCCAGAACGATGTCGTCCAGGGGCATGGCGGATGCAGCCGACGCGGAGGACGGGGCGCATTCTCAGTGCCGTCAAGTGCCAGGGCTGCGATGTCTGGCAGCTGTCCGCCCGTCCCCCGTGCAGGCTGACGATCGCCGCCCGCGGCTGCCGCGGGCAGTGCCGCAGCCGCAGCGCCGACGTTGCTGACTTTCCTTCGTGTTCTTGCACGGTCGACACGATCCCCTCCTTCCTGGTGTCACTGTGCAGTGACATCTCGCGCACGGAATCCGCAGCCGTCGGCAGAAAGGCTTGGTGCACATCAGCATCGGACGGCGTGTGCCGTGTGGCCGCTTCCCAGCATCGGCTTGCCGGTCATGCGCCATGCCGACATGAGGGCTTCGCCGGTGTCCGGGTAGCGCGCTCGGGTTGTCCAGGCCGTTGTGAGCGGTCTGCGGTCGGCAGCGCATTACCTGTGGTGGTCATGGCACGCGGCCGGCCGGCGGCTGCTGCCGCAGGCGCGTGAACATGACGATTCTGCGGTCTCGGGCGAGGGGGTGCGGGTCCGGCGGTCACTGAGGACAGGGTGGCGCTCGCCGGTGCGACGGCTGAGTGAGCGGGCGGCGACCGGTAGGGGGCTGCGGTCGGCTCGCCGCGGCGTGCTGTAGGGCGACGTGGTGCGGATCCCGGTCAGCGTCCCGGTCAACGCCTGCGCGGCAACAGGGTCGACGTGATCGACTTGCTTGCGCAGGCGCCTCCGAGCAGTGCCACGCATGCCCCAGGGGAGCGAGTCCGGCGATGCTTGCCGGCGCTCAACTGGATAATCCGTAACGGAATGCACGGTGGATTGGTCTGAAATCTTTTTTCACCTGATCAGGTCTAAGACCAATCCGGCCTGCGGGCAGAACCGGATTCCCCCCGTGAGGGATGAAGAGAAGGATCAGCGAGTACGGCCAGGGTGGCCGCGCCTGGCGCTGGGTGCGCTGAGCGGGGTGCTGGCCGGCTTCACAGCGCTGGCGGTGGCCGAGCTGGTCGCGGCAGCGGTGCGTCCGCAGTCCAGTCCGGTCATCGCGGTGGGCGGCGCCTCCATCGACGCAACGCCCGCTGCGGTCAAGGACTGGGCGATCCGCCACTTCGGCACCAACGACAAGCTCGTGCTGCAGCTCGGCATCCTAGTCGTGCTGGCCGTGCTGGCCCTGGTGCTGGGTTCGCTGGCAGTGCGGTATCGGCGGGTCGGAGCCGCCGGGGTCCTTCTCTTCGGAGTCGTCGGGGCGGCAGCGGCCGTCAGCCGCCCCGACTCCAGCAGCCTCACCGACGCACTCCCATCCGTCGTCGGGGCCGTTGCCGGAGCGCCGCTCTTGTACGTGCTGGTGGGCCGCCTCACCGCGGTGAGGCGGCCAGCAGCGTCGACATCCGAGTCGGCGACCGAGGAAGCGGGAGACGCTTCGCCTCCGTCCCCAGGCTGGGACCGCAGGGGCTTCGTCCTCGCGGCCGCATCCGCGGCAGCGGCCTCTGCTGCGGTCGGCGCGGTCGGCCGGTCCCTGAACGCCTCGCGCGGCCAGGACGCGATCGCCTCCCGTAAAAAGCTCGTGCTGCCTTCTCCCGGGTCACCGGCGCAACCGGTCCCCAAGAGGGCCGGAATCCGCGTCCCAGGGATCAGCTCCTTCGTCACCCCCAACCCCGATTTCTACCGGGTCGATACCGCACTGGTGGTGCCCAAGGTGGACGCCACCGCCTGGCGCCTGCGGATCCACGGCAGGGGCGTACAACATCCCAGCACCTACACCTTCGACGACCTGCTGCGCAGGGAGCTGATCGAACGGGACATCACCCTGACCTGCGTCTCCAACGAGGTCGGTGGCCCCTATGTGGGCAACGCCCGCTGGATCGGCGTACGGCTGGCCGACCTGCTCGCCGAATGCGGCATCAAGCCTCCGTCCCAGGGCGGGCCGGCAGACCAGTTGGTGTCCCGGTCGGTGGACGGCATGACGATCGGCAGCCCGGTCGAGGACCTCATGGACGGCCGCGATGCCATGCTCGCCCTCGGCATGAACGGCGAGCCGCTGCCCTTCGACCACGGCTTCCCCGTGCGCATGATCATCCCGGGCCTGTACGGATTCGTCTCCGCCTGCAAGTGGATCAAGGACATCGAGCTCACCACGTTCGACTCCTACGACCCGTACTGGGTCAAGCGCGGCTGGGCCCGCAAGGCCCCGATCAAGACCGCCTCGCGGATCGACACCCCCAAGCCCTTCGGCCGGCCCAAGGCCGGCACGGTGATGATCGCCGGAGTCGCCTGGGCCCAGCACCGGGGCATCGACAAGGTCGAGGTCCGCATCGACGACGGCCCCTGGCAAGAACCCGACCTGGCCGCCGAGGACACCCGCGACACCTGGCGCCAGTGGTCCCTTCCCTGGCAGGCCACCAAGGGCGGCCACACCCTCACCGTCCGCGCCACCGACCGCACCGGCACGGTGCAGACCGACAAACGCACCCGCACCATCCCCGACGGCGCCAGCGGATGGCACTCCGTCGTAGTGACCGTCGAGTGATCACAAGAGGCCCTGTGCCCCTTCCCAACCACCGTTCCGCAACACCACAAGCGCAGCCGTATCACGCTGCACCTTCCGACAGGAGAACACGATGAACACCCGTATCCGCCGTAGCGCCGGACTCTTCGCCGCGGCCGCCGTGCTGCCCCTGGCCCTGACCGCCTGCTCCACCGGCAGCAGCGACTCGGGCAAGTCCGACTCCTCGAACAAGGCATCGGCTCCCGCCACCAAGAGCAGCGACGACATGGGCAGCGGCTCGAGCAGCAACGCGAGCGGCATGGACCAGCCGTTCGGCCCCGCCTGTTCCGCCGTGCCGAAGAACGGCGCCGGCTCCTTCGACGGCATGGCCAAGGACCCGGTCGCCACCGCCGCCTCCAACAACCCCGCACTGTCCACCCTCGTGACCGCAGTGAAGAAGGCCGGCCTGGTCGACACCCTCAACAACGCACAGAACATCACCGTGTTCGCGCCGACCAACGACGCCTTCAACAAGATCCCGAAGGCCACCCTGGACAAGGTGCTGAACGACAAGGCCCAACTGACGAAGATCCTCACCTACCACGTCGTCGGCAGGAAGCTCACGCCGAAGGACCTGGAGAACGGCTCCTTTGACACGCTGGAGAAGTCCAAGGTCATGACCTCCGGCTCGGGCGAGTCCTACACCGTCAACGACTCCGCCAAGGTCGTCTGCGGCAACGTCAAAACCGCCAACGCCAACGTCTACATCGTCGACACCGTCCTGATGCCCAAGAGCTGACACCACCGCGAGCCGAGGACGCGCGTCCTGCCCGGTCGCCTTGACGGGAGCGACTCAGGCGGCACGCGTCCTCCTGGCCGGGGCACCCGCCAGGCGCCCGACCGGCAGGGCCTGGCGGGTGTCCCTCATCAGAGGGCTGGGCTGCAGACCCCCGGGCCTGCAGCCCAGCCCTCTGATCTTGCCGTTCACCCGTCCGGGGAGGGAGACACCATCATGGAACAACCGTCCGATGCGGCGTCGAACGCGCGGAGCCCCCGCTCCGAGAACCGGCGCCGCACGGCCGTCATCGGCAGCGGAGTAGCGGGACTGACCGCGGCTCACATCCTGGGCCGCGCCCACCATGTCACCCTCTACGAGGTCGACGAACGGCTGGGCGGCCACGCCCACACCCACGACCTGACCGCCTCCGACGGACGCACCCACCGCGTCGACTCCGGTTTCATCGTGCACAACCGCCGCACCTACCCCAGCCTCCTGCGCCTCTTCCGCGAACTCGGCGTGGCCACACAGGAGTCGGAGATGAGCATGTCCGTACGGTGCGAGGGCTGCGGACTGGAATACGCGGGCGCCCGTGGCCTTCGCGGACTGCTCGCCCAGCCCCGCAACACCCTGCGCGGGCCGTACCTGCGCATGCTGGCCGAGGTGCCGCGCTTCCACCGCGCCGCCCGGCGCCTCCTGGAGACCGGCCCCGATGAGACGCTGACGCTCGGCGCCTTCCTGGACGCGGCCGGATTCTCGTCCTACTTCCGCGCCCACTTCATGACGCCGGTCGTGTCCGCGGTGTGGTCCTGCGACGCGCAGACGGCCCTTAAGACGGTGTCCTATGTGGTGAGGTGGACGAGTCTCTTGTAGCAGCACAGGGCGGCGGCGAGGCCGAGAAAGGCCAGGTAGTTCCGGGGATTGC
>NZ_JBVIJO010000016.1:0-241316 GCF_055581365.1 Streptomyces sp. NPDC031445 | reverse complement strand
CGTTCGTGTGGCACGGCTCGATCCGCTCCCCGGAGATCGCCGAGCAGGCCGCGTACTACGGCGACGGCTTCTTCCACAACAACATCTTCTGGCCCAAGGAGCACACCAAGCGGCTGATCGACCTGTACCGGCAGCGGTACGCGCACTACGGCCACGGCACCCCGGAGCAGGCCGTCGTCGGACTCGGCGGCCACGTCCACATGCGTCCGCGCTCCCAGGACGCCGTCCGGGAGTTCCGCCCGTTCTTCGACCACTCACCGGTGATGGGAGGCGGGATCCCGATGGAGGAGTACATGGAGCAGACCCCGCTGACCGTCGGCACGCCCGCGCAGGTCGTCGAGAAGACGCTCACCTTCCGTGACCACTTCGGGGACTACCAGCGCCAGCTGTTCATGGTGGACGGCGCCGGCATACCGCTCAAGACCGCGCTGGAGCAGATCGAGATGCTCGGTGCGCAGGTCGTACCGGTGCTGCGCGCCGAGTTCGCGAAGAACCGGCCGGCCGGCGTGCCCGACGCGCCCACCCACGCGTCCCTGCGCGCGGCCCGCGACGCGGAACGCGCGCACACCACCGGACCGGCGGCCTGAGACCGGGGCACACGCAGCCACCACGGCAGAGGAGAACGAGGAACGATGACCGACGACTTCACTGGGTACACCGCGGGCGACGGAGTGGCGCCCGACCGCTGGGCGAGCGCCCTGCACCTGTTCGACAACGGCGCCGGCGCGCCGCGCGAGGAGACCACCACGGAGCGCTGGGAGCGCGCGCAGCTGCTCTTCGAGGCCAAGGACTACATCGGGGCCGCGCGGCTGCTCGCCCTCGTCGTGGAGGAGGCCCCGGAGCAGACCGGCCCCCGGCTGCTCCTGGCCCGCGCCTACTACCACTCCGCTCAGCTGCGGCGTGCCGAGGAACAGCTCCGCGCGATCATCGAGCGCGATCCGGTGGAGCACTACGCCCACCTGATGCTGGGCCGCACCTTGCAGCGCCAGGGGCGGCAGGCCGAGGCCGAGCCGCTGCTGCGCATGGCCGCCGTGTGGTCGGGCGAGTTTCCGGAGGACGACTGAGCGACGCGGCGGGGAAACCCCTCCCGTGGTCCGGGACCGGGGTGTCCAGGGCGTGGCCCGGGCACCCCGGGGTCACCCCTCGGGGCTCACGGACAGGGGTGATCGGCGTGTGATCGCGTCGACGAACGCCTCCAGCACCTGCGCCACCCCGTCCTCGTCGTTGGCGGGCGCATGGTGACGCGCGGCCGCCAGGACGTCCGGGTGGGCGTTGGCCATGGCGTAGGAGTTCCCCACCGCGCCGAGCATGGGCAGGTCGTTGGGCATGTCACCGAAGGCGGCGATGTCCTGGGTGCCGATGCCGAGCCGGCCGCTCCAGGTGACGAGGGTGGTGGCCTTCGTGACGCCGGGCGCGCTGAACTCCACCAGCGACAGCCCGGTGGAGTGGGTGGTCTCGGCGTCCGGGCCGGCGGCGTGGCGCGCCCGCTCGTAGAAGGCGTCGAGCGGGACTGCCGGATGGTGGGCCAGGATCTTCAGCGGACGCCGGCCGGAGCCGGGGGTGAGGATCTCCTCCGCCGCGCCGATCAGTTCGACGGCCTCGTCCCCGAACGACCAGGCCGGGTAGGCCGGTTCGTGGCCGAAGGCGCCGTCGAACTCGACCGCGAACGAGACGCCCGGGATCGCGGCGCGTACGTGGTCCACGAGACGGGCGGCCGCGGGGGCCGTGAGCGGGTAGGTGTGGGCGACGGTGCCGTCCGGTGCGTGGACGGCGGCGCCGTTGGCCGCGATGACGGCGTGCGGCCCGACGCGTTCCAGCAGGTCCGGCACGCTGCGTGGCGGGCGGCCCGTGACGAGCACGACACGTATGCCGGCCTCCTCGGCCGACGCCAGCGCCGCTCGCGTGCGCCGCGACAGCGTGCCGTCGCTCCGGAAGAGCGTGCCGTCCAGATCGGTCGCCACCAGCTTCGGCGGCGTGACCAGCGGTGGGGCGGGCGTGGATGTCATGGGTGCCGGTACCTCCCGTACTCTCCGGAGAAGTATCGGCTCTCGGCAGCCCTGACGTCGCGGCCCCCCTCCACCGCACCCCTCACCGGCGGCGGACACCCCCTGCTACGGCCCGGCTCAGCCGGTCATGGTCGGTGATCCGGTGAAACCCTCGCCGCGCAGCGCCTCCGCGGCCCGCAGTCCCGTCGGTGACGCTCGACGGCTTGCAGGATGTCGGCGCTGCTCATGGTGCCGGAGCTCCCGCCGACGCGCCCCGTTCCTCCGTCCGGTCGACCAGGATCGCCTGGACGGGGCAGGCCGCCGCGGCGCGCAGCACCTGGTCGCGGCGGGCGTCATCGGGAGCCGGGTCGTACATCAGCGCTTCCTCGCCGTGCATACGGAACGCGTCCGGGGCCAGGAAGGCGCACTGCGCGTACCCCTCGCATCGGGAAAGATCGACGACAACTCGCATCCCGGCCTCCACAGGGGCTGTACGGCTGACGGGAAAGAGGCTCGGCCGTTGCCCGCATCCCCCGACTGCGGGGACGCGCGCCGCGCCCGTCGGGTCACCGCGGAGAGAATCCGGTCGTCGCCTTCAGGGCGACCGGCGGGCAGAACCGCTCGGAGATCACGGCCTTCCCGCAGGTCAGCCTAGCCGGTGCGTATACCACCCGCACCCGGACGAAGCGCCACCTTGCCGGCCGGCGCGATGTCCGTGCCGGGGCCGGCCGTGTTCGGCCGATCGGCGCAATCAGCCCGCACCCGGGGTGTGGCCTGGCCTCTGCGATGGTTCGGTGTCGACAGGGACCGCGGGACCCGCGTGGGTCCCGCGGCCGGCCGGCCGGACGAGGAGGAGAACGGGCGTGAGCGTGACTCAGGGAGCCCCGCAGGGCGTTGTTCCCGCGCAGCTGCTCAAAGGCCAGAAGGCACTGGTCACCGGCGCGAACTCGGGCATCGGCAAGGCGACGGCCATCGGGCTGGGACGCGCCGGAGCCGACGTGGTCGTGAACTACGTCGTCGGGCGCGAGGAGGCCGAGCGGGTGGCCGCGGAGATCTCCGGGTTCGGCGTGCGGGCGGCCGCCTACGAGGCCGACGTGTCCAAGGAGGACCAGGTCGCCGCGATGATCACACGGATGGTGCGGGAGTTCGGGACCATCGACATCCTCGTGGCCAACGCCGGGTTGCAGCGCGACGCTCCGCTCACCGACATGACGACCGCCCAGTGGCAGAAGGTGCTGGACGTCAACCTCACCGGCCAGTTCCTGTGCGCCCGGGAGGCGACCAGGGAGTTCCTCAGGCGCGGGGTCGTCCCCGAGGTGTCCCGGGCGGCTGGGAAGATCATCTGTATGAGCTCGGTGCACCAGATCATCCCCTGGGCCGGGCACGTCAACTACGCCGCGTCCAAGGGCGGCGTGCAGATGATGATGGCGACACTCGCCCAGGAGCTCGCACCCCACCGGATCAGGGTCAACGCGGTGGCGCCCGGAGCCATCAGGACACCCATCAACCGCGATGCCTGGGACACCGCCGATGCGGAGAAGGAGCTGTTGCGGCTGATCCCCTACGGGCGTGTCGGCGATCCCGAGGACATCGCCCACGCGGTCGTCGGCCTCGCCTCGGACCTGATGGACTACGTGGTGGGCACCACCCTCTACGTGGACGGCGGCATGACCCTCTTCCCCGGCTTCGCCACCGGAGGCTGAACCGCCGCGCGACCCCGGCCGGCAGACAGGACGCCGGGGCGGTGCTCAGTCGCGCTGCTGGTCGAGGGCGTCGTCCAGGGTGGTGGCGGCCATGATCAGCGACAGATGCGTGAAAGCCTGCGGGAAGTTGCCCAACTGCTCGCCGCTGGGGCCGATCTCCTCGGCGAACAGGCCGACGTGGTTGGCGTAGGTCTGCCACCTCGCCGGGGCCGGCGGAGACAACGCGTCCGAGGGCGACCGTCCGTCACCGAAGTGCCGGGCCGGTCGCCCTGCTCGCCGCGCGGGCCCGCCTCGAACGGACTTGGGCAGTCGACTTCACAGCGGCCGACAGCGACCGTGACCGTCCGGACAGCTCCTAGCCGCGCCAGGGGCCGGTCACCGCGAACGTCGTGCCGGGCGTGTAGCAGTTGACGTACATCGTCTCGCCGTCGGCGGAGAAGGTGACCCCGGCGAACTCGCCGTACTCCGGCTCCTGGGCCGTACCCGACGTGAGGACCTGGCGGTTCCGGGCCATCGGGTACACCTCGCCTGCGCGGGTCACGCCGAAGACGTGCTGGGCCCCGTTGCCGTCCTCGCACACCATCAGGCCGCCGCCGGGGGCGAGGCAGATGTTGTCCGGGGACTCGCCGGGCAGCCGCACATCGGTGTCCGGGCCGAACACGACGACCAGGGTCAGCCGGCGGTGCGCCGGGTCGTAGCGCCAGATCTGGCCGTAGTGGTCGGCCGCGGAGCCGTCCGCGCCGCGGGCGAAGGACGACACGAAGTACACACAGCTGCCGCCCCAGTAGCAGCCCTCCAGTTTCTGCGCGTGGGTGATGCCGCCGGGGCCGTAGTCCTGCAACCGGGTGGGAGTGGCGGCGGCCAGCGGGTCGGGGACGTCCACCCACTCGATGCCGTCGAAGCGCGTCCCCGGCTCCTGGACCGGGGACAGGTCCGGCACGCCGGGCACCCGCATCGCCTGGAGCCGGCCGCCCGCGCGCAGCGAACCGACACCGCCGAGCGGCTTGTCCGGCAGGAAGCGGTAGAAGAGGCCGAACGGCTTCTGGAAGGCGTCCTCGGTCTCGTAGACGACGCCGGAGCGCGGGTCGGTAGCGACCGCCTCGTGCTGGAAGCGGCCCATCGCGGTCAGCGGGACGGCGCCGGTGCGGTGCGGGTCGGCGGGGTGGACCTCGAATACCAAGCCGTGGTCCTTCGTGTAGCCGTTGGTGCCCGCACGGTCCTCGGTCTCCTCGCAGGTCAGCCAGGTGCCCCAAGGGGTCCGGCCGCCCGCGCAGTTGACGGCCGTACCGGCGATGGCGACCCGCTCGGACAGCACGTGCCGGTGCGCGTCGAGCGTGAGCGCCGTACAGCCGCCCCTGCCGGCGGGGTCGTAGGTGAGGCCGCTGACGGTCGGGACCGGGACCGGCGCGGTGACGCGGTTCTCGTGGTTGCGCACGAGGTGGGTGCGGCCCCCTCTGCCGCCGAAGGCGGCCATGCCGTCGTGGTTCGAGGGGACCCTGCCCTCCCCGGAGCGGAGCTGGTCGCCCTCGCGGGAGAGCACGGTGTAGCGGAAACCTTTCGGCAGATCGAGCAGGCCGTGCGGATCGGAGACGAGCGGGCCGTAGCCGGTGCGGCCGAGGGGCTGTGCGGCGGCGGTGCCCGCGAAGAGCTCGGACAGGGCCCCGGTGAAGGCGACGCCCGCTCCCAGGGCGCTCGCTTGGGCCAGGACCTGACGGCGTGTTGCAGACATGCGGCGGCAACCTTCCTGCTGGCGGACAGGAACTGCGATCCCGCTGTGTCTATCACCCGCCGCGGGCCGCGGGAACCACGCGTGTCCCGGACGTCACGCGTCGTGACGTACGCCAGGGCGGCCGCCCTCCGCTCGGCGGCCCTTGCGGCCGAGCCCCCAGTACTACAATATTCAAGCGAGCCGGGGGAAAGGACGGACATGTCCGGACAGGAGGTCGCGTTCGGGCCGCTGCTGCGCTCGATGCGACGGGCGAAATCACTGACCATCGAGGCCCTGGCGGAGGCCTCCGGGGTCAGCGAGCGGGGCATCGGCGACCTGGAACGCGGACGGCGGGCCGCGCCGCAACGGCGGACGGTGGCCGCGCTCGCGGACGGCCTCGGCCTGGACGACGCCGACCGGGAAGGGCTGCTCGCCGCCGCCCGCGCCGGACGCGCCCCCGGATACAGTCCCGTCGGCGTCCGCTCCTTTCCGCGCGGCATCGACGACTTCGTCGGCCGCGCCGACGAGCTGGCCGGCCTGGAGGCACTGGCCGTACGGCCCCGGACGGACCGCGCCCCCGCGGAGGGCGGTGGTGCCGCGGCGGGCGGTGGTGCCGCGGACGCCCAGCCCGTCGTGGTCGTCATCCACGGACCGCCGGGCACCGGAAAGACCACCCTCGCACTGCGCGCCGCCCGCCGGCTCGCGGACCGCTTCCCGGACGGCCAGCTCGTGGTCGACCTCAGGGGGACCGACGACAGCCCGCCCGCCCCCTCCGAACTGATGGTCCGGGTGCTCAAGGCCTTCGGCGTGCCCGACCGCGACCTGGCCAGGACGGGACCGCAGGCCCACCCCGCCCTCTACCGGCAGGTCCTCGCCGGCCGCCGCTGCCTGCTGGTGCTGGACGACGCCCGTGACGAGGCGCAGGTACGCCCGCTGCTGCCGGGCTCGGGCGGGACCCTGGTCCTGGTGACCAGCCGCCGCATGCTCACCGGACTGGACGACGTCCACCGGCTGCCCCTCGGCGGGCTCGGACCCGCCGAGTCGGCCGCCTTCCTGGCCTCCCTCGTCGGCGGGGCGCGCGCGACGGCCGAACCCCAGGCCCTGGAGGAGGTCGCCCGGCTGTGCGAGCACCTGCCGCTGGCCCTGCGGATCGCGGGCAACTGGCTGGCGACCCGCACGGGATGGACCGTGCGCCGGCTCGCGGACCGGCTGGCGAGCGAGGAACGGCGGCTGGACGCGCTGTCCGCCGGGGACGTACGCGTCACGACCGCCTTCGACCTGTCCTACCGGCAGCTCACACCCGCGGCCGCCCGCCTGTTCCGCCGCCTGTCCCTGGTCCCCGGCCCGGACGTGGGCGCCGCCTGCGCCGCCCGGCTCACCGGCCAGGACGTCCACGACGCCGAGGACACCCTGGAGGAACTGGTCGAGGCCGGCCTGGTCGGCAGCGCCGAGGACCGCTACCGGCTCCACGACCTGCTGTGCCTGTACGGCCGCTGCCGCCTCACCGCCGAGGACGGCGAGGCCGACATCGAACGGGCCCGCCGGTCGATGTTCCGCTGGCTGCTGGAGACGGCCGTCGTGGCGGGACGGTGGTACGAACCCGGCCACGGGGCCCCGCCCGCCTCCTGGCGCGGCACGGTGGACCTCTCCAGCGCCGACAAGGCCCGTGAGTGGCTTCAGGCGGAGGCCGCCAACTGGCTGGCGGCCCTGCACGCCGCCGCGGCGGACGGCGACCACGCCACCGTCGTCGAGGTGGCCGAGTCGCTGCACTGGTTCTCCGACCAGTGGATGTTCTGGGGGCACTGGCCGGAGGTCTTCGGCACCGCCGTCCGCTCCGCCGAGGCGCTCGGCGACCCCCTGCTCGAAGCGACCCAGCTCAACTACTACGCCTGGGCCGTGCTGATCTGCGAGGGCCGGCCCCGGGACAGCCTCCCGCACGCCGCCCGCGCGCTCGCCGCGGCCCGGCGGGCCGGTGACGCCGAGCAGCAGGCCTGGGCGCACGCGTACGCCGCCTGGGCCCACCGCGTGCTGCGCGAAGAGGGCCCGGCCGCCGAGCACAGCGCCCGGTCGGTCGCGCTGTTCGAGGCCGCCGGAGATTTGCACGGCATGCTCCAGGCCCTCGTCTCCCGCGCCCTGGACCTGAAGGGCGCCGGGCGCGACGAGGAGGCGGCCGACGCCTACCGGCAGGTCCTGACCCGCCTGGACCAGGTCGGCGACCGCGTCGAACCGCACATCGCCGCCTTCACCCGGGTCAGCGCACTCGCGGGACTCGGGGGCGCCTACAGCCGCCTCGGGCGCTGGGAGGAAGCGGTGGAGCACCTGCGGGCGTCGGTCGCGCTGTCCCGCACGGACGGCAACATCGCCCTGGAGAGCCGTTACCTCCTCGTGCTCGGCGACGTCCTCCTCGGAGCCGGCCGTCCGGCCGAGGCCCGTGAGGCGTTCACGCGGTGCGTCGCCCTCGGCAGCGACGCGGACCCGCGACGGGTCGCCGAGGCCCGCTCCCGGCTCGTCCGCCTGGGCGGCGACCGCCGGTACCCGCCGTCCGGCGTGGCCGTCGGGTGAGGGCCGGCGTCGTCGGCTGTCCGTCCTCGCCCCGCTCCCGGCTCGTCCGCCTGGGCGGCGACCGCCGGTACCCGCCGTCCGGCGTGGCTGTCAGGTGAGGGCCGGCGTCGTCGGCTGCCCGTCCTCGCCCCGCTCCAGGTGCAGGGTGCGCCACTCGCGGGGGGAGAGCCCGTACGCGGCGCGGAACGCCCGGCTGAAGTGGGCCGGATTGACGAATCCCCAGCGCCGGGCCACCGCCGACACGGTCGGCGTCACCCTCCCGCGACGGGCCAGTTCACGCCCGCACGCCTCCAGTCGCCGCTGCTGGATGAGACGGCTGACGGTGATGCCCTCGCCCTCGAAGAGCCGGTGCAGGTAGCGGACGGATATGTGGTGCGCGCGGGCGATGGACTCCGGTGAGAGGGAGGGGTCGCCGAGCTTGTGGTCGATGTGGGCCCGCACGCTCAGCACGAGGTGGTCGCGGCCGTCGTCCGGGTCCCGCAGGGTCTGGTCGGTGATGAGGGTGGCGAACAGGTCGACGACATGGCCGGCCAGCCGGTGCCCGACGGCCGCCGGGTAGGAGGGGGCCGCGTCGGCCAGGGTGGCGAGGAAGGGCCGCAGCACCGAGCCCAGGCCCTGTGCCGTGCCGATCGCGGTGCCCGTGACCCGCTTGATGTCGCTGTCCGAGACGCCCAGCACATGGCGCGGCAGCTGGAAGACATGGGTGGCGAACCGCTCCGGGTAGGTGAAGGAGAACGGCCGCGCGGTGTCGTAGAAGACCAGGTCGCCCCCGCCCATCTCGGCCCGCCGGCCGTCCTGGAGGAAGGTGGCGGTGCCCGACACCAGCAGGCCGACCGCGACGAGGGCCTCGGGTGAGCGCTCGATCAGGGCCGGCGTGCGGCTGACCCGCCCGGCGTCGGCCTCCATGCGCGAGACCCGCAGGTACCCCAGGCAGTCGCTGGCGATCCTGCCGTCGAACCGCCGGCTGTCGCGGGGGGCCACGGTGACCGGCACCAGAGCCCTGCTCACCGCGTCGTTCCAGTACGCGACCTTCTCCTGGTCCGGCACCGAGTCGGTCGTCAGCACCAGGCTCAACTGGCTCTCCCTTGGCATGCGTGGCACCGGGGCGCCGTACTGGCTGTGTTCCCCGCCCAGCCAAGCAGCGCCAACCCGCGGCCACCAGGAACAAAGCAGGCAGAAATGATCACGTGAAGTGCCGCCACAGCGCGGCGACCGCGGGTGACGCCTCACCCGGCGGACGCACCAGCATGATCTTCCAGTGGGGTGCGTGGTGCCGGAAACCATACGTGGTCAGGTCGGGGAAGCGGTCCGCGATGGACCGGGGCAGGATGCAGATCCCGAGATCGTTGCGGACCAGCTCGGCCGCCGCCACGATGTCGTTCACCTCGAACGTCGTGGTCCGGTCGACGCCCGCGGCCCGGAAGGCGCGGTCCACCGAGTGACGGATCGCCCAGCCCGGGCTGAAGTCCACCAGCGGCAGCCGGGCGGCATCGGCGAGTTCCACCTCGCCCTGGGGCGTCGTGGCCCCCAGGACCCGGCGCGGCGACGCGACCAGCACCATCTCCTCCTCGGACAGCAGCCGGGTGGTCAGCCCGCGCTGCTGCTGGCGGTCCAGCGCCACCACGGCCAGGTCGACCGTGCCCTCGCGCAGGGCCTGCCGGATGTCGGCGACCGCCGCCTGCCGCAGCTGCACGCCGAGCCCCGGATGCTCGGCCCGCAGCGCGGCCAGGGCGTGGTGGAGCCCGGCCCAGACGCCCTGCATCGTGCCCACCGTGATCCGGCCCCGCAGCTGCCCCCGCACCGCGTCGACCGCCTCCCGGGCGGCTTCCGCGGCGCGCAGGGCGGCGCGCGCCGCCGGCACGAACGCCTCGCCCGCCGGCGTCAGCGCGACCCGGTGCGTGGTGCGGTCGAAGAGGGGCGCGCCCAGCTCGCGTTCAAGGGCGCGGACCGTGCCCGACACCGCCGACTGCACCACGTGCAGCTGTCGCGCCGCCGCGGTGAAGCCGCCCGCGTCGGCCACCGCGACGACGACCTCCATCTGCCGCAGATCCATCGTGTGCTCCTCCGGGTGGTGCGTCGTGGGGGTGCGCCTGACGGCGGGGCGGTCCGTCAGGCGCCTGTGAACGGTGTGCCGGCCGGACCGGCCCGGCGTCCTCAGTCGCGGGTCTCCGCGGCCGGGGCCGGGCGCGCCGTCCGGGGCTCGAAGACCCAGTAGACCAGCGCGGCCAGCGGGAGCACCGCGCCCAGGACGCTGAGGCCGGCCCAGCCCGCGGCGTGGTAGACCGTGGAGCCGAGCTGGGAGCCGGCCGCGCCGCCGACGAAGAACATGGCGATGAACGCGCTGTTCAGACGGGCCCGGGCGCTGGGGTCGAGGGCGTAGATGGTGTGCTGCCCGAGGATGAGCGTCGCCTGTACGGCCATGTCGATCAGGATCGCGGCCAGGGCTATCAGCACGATGCTGTGTCCGCCCAGACCCGCGAGCACGAAGGCCAGCGCGGCGACCGCGAACGCGGCACCGGTCATGGGCCGCGTGAGCCCCCGGTCCGCCCAGTGGCCGGCGAACGGGGCCACCGCCGCGCCCGCCGCGCCCACGAGCGCGAAGACGCCGACGCCGACCGGCGAGTAGTGGAAGCGGGGACCGGTCAGGACGAAGGAGACCGTGGTCCAGAAGGCGCTGAACGCTCCGAACATCGCCGCCTGGTACAGCCCGCGGCGCAGCAGCGCCGGATGGGTGCGCACCAGCCGGACCGTGGACCGCAGCACGTGGTGGTACGGGACGGAGGTGGTGGGTGCGTGGTCGGGGAGGGCGACGCGCAGCGCCACCGTGAGCAGGGCCATCAGGGCGGCGGAGCCGAGGAAGACCACCCGCCAGCCGGCGACGTCGGAGACCAGGCTGCTGAGGGTCCGGGAGAGCAGGATGCCGGTGAGCAGACCGCTCATGACCCGGCCGACGACCCGGCCCCTGGCATGGTCCGGGGCGAGGCTGGCGGCGAAGGGCACGAGGATCTGGGCCACGACCGAGGTGGCACCACTGATCAGCGCGGCGATCAGCAGCACGGGGAAGTTCGGGGCCAGTCCCGCCACCACGAGGGCGGCCGTCGTGACGATCAGCAGGACGGAGACCAGATTGCGCTTCTCCAGCCGGTCGCCGAGCGGCACCAGGAAGATCATGCCGAGGACGTAGCCGATCTGGGTCAGAGTGATCAGAGTGCCGGCGGTGGCCTCGCTGATCCCGAACACGTCGCTCAGCGACGACAGCAGCGGCTGCGCGTAGTAGAGGTTGGCGACCGTCATCCCGGACGCGACGGCCAGGAGGGCGACCAGCCAGCCGGGCACGCCCTGGGCCTGACGCCCGGAGCCGGTTCCGCGGCGGTGATCGAGCGGTGTGGACATGTGCACCTTCTTTCGTCATGCGTCACAACGACCTGACCGCCGGCCGGCTTCCTTACCTGACGCGATCGTTCGGGATGGCAGTCATCTCACACGGAGATGACCGCGGGAGCCCCGCGTGTCGACCCTAGAGGCGGGCGCCCGGTGCTTCTTGCCGGGTGACGCACGCGGCGATGCCTCACCGCGCACGGCTCATGCCCCTGTCCGCACGGAACGCCGGACGGCCTCCCGCGCGCCGGCCGGCCGCTCCAGGCTGAGCTGCGTGGGCTCCTAACCGGACGTCCACCGCCGCACCGTCCCGGCGCGGAACCACCGTTTCCACCAGGGGATCCCATGAACTCGATGCCCCCGCCCGCCCCGACCGGCAGCGCCGCCGGCCGACCCCCGTACCCGTACCCGTACCCGGACCTGACCCTGGCGAGCGCCCCGGTGCCCGCGGCGACGCGCGCCTTCCTGCCCGCCCACGCCCGTGCCGCCGCCCGTTTCACCGGGCCGGCACAGGTCCGCGTGCTCGGTCTGCTCCAGGTCAGCACCTACCGCGGACCGGGGCGGTCCTTCGTCCGCCCCACCGAGGACGCCACCGAGCCCCATCTGACGCTGGGTGTGCACTCGTCCGGCCGGGCCACCCTGGTCCGCGGTGACGGCACCGCGGCCTGCCGTCCGGACGACATCTTCGTCTGCGACGGAGCGGTGCCCTTCCTGCTGCACGAGTCGGTGGACTTCGAACTGCACCTCTTGCGGATCCCACGGGCCGCCCTCACGCTGACCGACCGCCAGGTGCGGGCGCTCAGCGCCCGGGCGCCCTTCGCCGACGGCTCCGTGGCGCCCCTGCTCGGCCCCCTCCTGCGGACGTTCCTCGACACCCTGCCCGTGTTCCCGCCGGCGACGGCCCTCCGTCTGGCCACGACGGTCACCGGCTTCGTCGGCTCGCTCGCGGCGGAGGGCGCGGAGGGTGTGGCAGGCGCGGAGGGCGCGGTGGACGGGCAGGATGTGGGGGACAGCGTCAACGCGGTGGAGGCCGGGGGCGGAGCGGGTGCCGAACCCGCGTCCGCAGCGGGGCAGGAGCAGCGGGAACTCCTGCGGCGCGTGCGTGCCCACGTCGACGCGCGGCTGTGGGACCGCACCCTGAGCCCCGCCACCATCGCCGCGGCCCAGCACATCTCGGTCCGCTATCTGCACAAGCTCTTCGAGGGCCAGGGCAGCACGGTCGGCCGGTGGGTGCAGCACCGCCGCCTGGAGGAGGCACGGCGCGAACTGGCCCGGCCCGGGGCGCGGGACCTCGCGGTGGGGGTGGTGGCCAAGCGGTGGGGCTTCGCCAACGCCACCCACTTCAGCCGGACTTTCCGCGCGGCCTACGGCGTGTCACCCCGCGAGTGGCGCGATCGTACCCGGCCGCCCGAGGGCACCGCGGGCGGGGGCGGCTGACACCGGAACTGTGCACGCAGCGGCAAGTATCCATGGCACGGTGCCGCCCGCATCACGTCTACCGCGGCCTAGGCTGGGCAGTCGTGCCGGTGGAGCCGCCTCCGGCGCCGCACGCCTGCCTGCCCGGCCGCGGGGGAGGGGCCGGCACCCTTTCCGACGGCCCGGTCCTTCGAACGGCCGGGCCCCCTCGCAGGAGTTCTCTTGCACGATGACGTTCCGGCCCCCGGGGCCGCGCCTGTCCTGGAGCGGCTGACACGCGCCTTCGTCGAGACGCACGCACTGCCCGCGTCCTCGGACCCGGACGCGGTCGGCGCCAGGGCGCGGATGGCGTCCCTGTGGACCGGTGACGGCGCTGACGAGCCGGACGTCGAGGAGGAGTGGCTGGCCCTGCCGGGCAGCGACGGCCACCGCGTCCGGGTACGCATCCTCCGCCCCGCCGGCAGTGACGAAGAGCTGCCGGTGGTGCTCTACCTGCACGGCCTCGGCTGGATGCTGACCGACGCGTACGCGCACGGGCACCTGCTGACGGACCTCGTCCTCGGGGCGGACGCCGCCGTGGTCATCCCGGAGTACGACGCGCCGGAGGACGTCCGCTATCCCGGCGCCGTCGAGCGGGCGTACACCGTGGCCCGGTGGCTCGCCCGGCACGGCCCGGGATGCGGGCTGGACGGGAGCAGGATGGCCGTCGTCGGTGCCAGCGCGGGCGCCCAGCACGCCGCCTCGCTCGCCCTCCTGGCGCGCAGGCGCGGTGGCCCGGCCCTGCGGCACCAGGTGCTGCTCTGTCCGGTGACCGACGCCGCGATGGACACCCCTTCCTACGAGCAGTTCGCCGACGGCTACTTCCTGAGCCGCGCCGCCATGCGCGACTACTGGGAGCAGTACGCGCCCGACCCGCGGATCCGGACGCACGACACCGTCTCCCCGCTGCGCGCACCCACCCGGTCGCTGCACGGCCTGCCGCCGGCACTCGTCCTCACCGCGGAGGCGGACGTGCTCCGCGACGAGGGCGAGGCCTACGCCTCCCGCCTGCGGGAGGCGGACGTCCCCGTCGTGTCGATCCGCTACCACGGGACGATCCACGGCTTCGTGCTCTTCGACTCCCTCCGCGGCACCGACGCCTCGCGGGCGGCCCGCATCCAGGTGACGGACACCCTGCACACCGCGCTGCACGCCGCCTGACGACGCGTGCGGCGGGGGCCGGCTCACCCGGCCGCGCCCCTCGCCTCCTCGCGCCGGACCCGCCGCCACTCGCTCGGCGCCACCCCGTACGCCGCCTGGAAGCGCCGGCTGAAGTGGCTGGGGCTGCTGAACCCGCAGCGGGTGCCGATCGCCGCCACGGTGAGCCGGTCGTACCGGGCGGAGGCCAGCATCTCCCGTGCCTTTCCCAGGCGCTCGGTGATGAGCCACTGCTCCAGGCTGAGCCCCGCCCCGCTGAGCAGCACGTAGAGCCTGCGCACGGAGACCGCGTGCTCCGCCGCGATCCGTTCGGGCGTCAGATCGCGGTCCGCGAGGTGGCGCCGCGCGTAGGTCATGATCCGGGTGAGCAGGGTGTCGTCCATGGCGGACCGGACCGCGGCGGACTCCTCGGCGTGCGCGGCCGACACGAGCAGCGCGCGCACCAGATCGGTCGTCGCGGACGCCACGTGGCGCGCGCCGGGGTCGGCCTCCAGGCCGTCCGGGTCGCGCCACACCCCGCGCAGATGCGTCAGCACCAGGTCGTGCAGCGGACTGGCACGCAGCCGTCCCGCCGCCCGCACCACCACGTCCACCGGCAGGCCCAGCCGGTGCACGTCGAACATCATCGACTGGGACGCCCCGTCACCGGACCAGCCGTACACCCGGGGCGACAGCTCGTGGAAGACGCAGATGTCGTCGGAGCCCAGCAGCCGCCGCACTCCGGACACCTCGGCCCGGTGCACACCCTCGGGCTGGAGCGAGACGGAGACGATCGGGTTGCCGCGGTGGTGCCGGACGTGCCGTTGCGTGCGCCGCACCTCGAAGCCGGAGTTGCGGGTGGCGAAGAGGGGCAGATCGCCCACCCGCCACATCCGCATGCGGGCGTGGATGCCGGACGCGGGCTCCTCGTGGACCACGTCGTTGGGTACCGACGAGTCCGTCAGCGCGTGGTGGAACGCGTCGGCCCGGTCACGGGGCGCCACGGTGGCGAGATCGAGCAGCAGCACACAACCCTCCGAATCGGTGTCCCGGATGCCGGGATCCCGACGATACGGCGCCCCCGGAGGGGCCGGCGGCCGCTGAGCGCGCACAGGCCACAGATGGTGCACAGACAGTCAATCCGCCCGCGCCGGCCCGCCCTAGGGTCTCGGACGTACCGGTGGTTTCCGCCCACGGCGTGGTGGTGCGCTCCCCGCGCACGAACCGGACGAGTCGACCCGTCCGGACGTCCCGCGGCCCCGGCACCACCCACGGGCCCCACCCGCCCGGCAGCCGGGCGCGGACCGGCACCCACCCCAGCTACCAGGGAGTTCCCCCATGTCCCGTACCGGCGGACCGACCGTCGTCCTCGTCCATGGAGCCTTCGCCGACGCCTCCAGCTACGCAGAGGTGATCCCCCGGCTGATCGCCCGCGGCCTCGACGTCGTCGCCCCGGCCGTGCCCAACCGCAGCCTCATCGGTGACGCCGCCTACGTCGCCGGGATCGTCCGCCAGATCCCCGGCCCCGTCGTCCTGGTGGGCCACTCCTACGGTGGTGCCGTCATCACGGTCGCCGGGACCGAGGACAACGTCAGCGCCCTGGTCTACCTGGCCGGCTACGCCCTGGAGGAAGGCGAGAGCCTCGGCGAGCTGCAGGGCCGCTTCCCCGACTCCGACCTGGCCGGCGCCCTCGTCCGCACCCCGTTCCCGGCCGAGGGCCCGGACCAGCCCGGAACCGACGTGTCGGTCCGGCCCGACAGGTTCCCGGCCGTCTTCGCCGCCGACGTCGACCCCCGCCTCGCCTCCGCCCTCGCCGTGTCCCAGCGCCCGCTGGCCGCTCGGGCCTTCACCGAGGCGGCCCCGGCCGCGGCCTGGAAGACCAAGCCGTCCTGGGGCCTGGTCGCTTCCGCCGACCACACCATCAACCCCGACGTGGAGCGCTACGGCTACCGGCGGGCCGGCATGACCACCGTCGAGGTGGACTCCTCCCACCTGGTCATGCTCGCCCACCCCGAGCGGGTCGTGCGCCTCATCGAGGACGCCGTCCGGGCCACTTCCCGCTGACCCCGGCCCGCACCCCCCTCCACCCCCGACAGAGAGCGAACGATGAACTCACCGATCTCGCGCCGTACCGTGACCACGTCCCTCCTGGCCGGCGCCGCCGCCCTGGGCACCGCCGGCATCGCGCACGCCGCGCCGGCCGCGGGCCGTCCGGCCACCGGACACGGCCGCCCGGCCGACCCCACCGTCGTCCTCATCCACGGCGCGTTCGCCGACGGCTCCAGCTGGCGCGCCGTCGTCCAGCGCCTGCTGCGGCAGGGCCACCGCGTCCTGGCGCCCGCCCTGCCCCTGCGCGGACTGGCGAGCGACGCCGCCTACATCCGCAGCGTCCTGGAGAGCGTCGGCGGACCGGTCGTGCTGGTCGGGCACTCCTACGGCGGCGCCGTCATCAGCCAGGCCGCGGCCGGTCTGCCGAGCGTCAAGGCGCTGGTCTACATCGCCGCCTTCGTCCCCGAGATCGGGGAGAGCGCGCTCCAGCTCACCGGCTCGTTCCCCGGCAGCACCCTGGGCGAGGCGACCGTCACCCAGCACTATCCGCTGCCCGACGGCGGCCAGGGCGATGAACTGGTCATCAGGCAGGACCTCTTCCGCAACCAGTTCGCCGCCGGTGTCCCCGTGCCGACCGCCCAGGCCATGGCCGCCGGGCAGCGCCCGATCACCCTCGCCGCGCTCCGGGAACCGGCCACCGCCGCCGCGTGGAAGAAGATCCCCAGCTGGTACCTCGTGGCCACCGAGGACCGCAACATCCCGCCGGCCGCCGAACGGTGGATGGCCGAGCGCGCCCGCGCCCGCACCGTCGCCGTCCGCGCCCCGCACGCGGTGTCCGTGAGCGACCCCGGCCCCGTCACCGACCTGATCCTGCGCGCCGTCCGGTCCGTCCGCACCGGCCACTGACCCGGCCCGCCGCCCGTCACCGCGCCCGGCCCCGGGCGCACACATCCGCCACGGCGTCCGCGAGCCCGGGGCGCCCCGAGGAGAAGCACCATGACGCACCGTCACCTCCTGCCCGCCGTGCTCGCCTGCTGCGCCGTGCTGACCGCGTGTACGGGCCACGGCGCGGACGGCACCTCCGGGAGCACCCCGCCCGCGTCCGTCGCCACCGGTACGCCGTCGGCGACCGCCCCGGGGCCCGACGGCGGCGACACCCCGAGCACCGCCGAGCCGGCCGGCACCGGTTCGGCGGTGGCGTCGCCCGCCGCACCGGCGCCGAAACGCTGCCGGACCTCCGACCTGAAGGCGTCCCTCGGGCCCGACCATCCCGGGGCCGGGCAGGAGAACTTCGCCCTCGTGCTGACCAACCGGTCCCCGCGCGCGTGCAGTTTGTACGGCTTCCCGGGTGTCGCGTTCGTCGACGCGGCGGGCGACGCCGTCACCCCGGACCCCGAGCGGGCCACCGACCAGCCGCGACAGCGCGTGACGCTTGCCCCGGGCGGCGAGGCCTGGTCGGCGCTGAGCTACACCGATCCGGCGGTCACCGGCGTCACCACCGTCACCCCGCGGACCCTGCTCATCACCCCGCCCGACGAGACCGCCCCGCTCTTCGTCCGCTGGACCGGCGGCCAGGTCTCCGACACGGGCAAGGCGTCCGTCCCCCGGGTGAGTCCCCTCCGGCCGGGCAGCGGGGCCTGACGCACCCGCCCCGGCCCCGTCCCGTCCTGTCCCGTAGTTGAACCAGCGCTCAGGAGCCAGTGTGTCCCGCACCCGCCGCCTCCGCGGATTCTCCCGGTCCGACACCACCCGCGCGGAGGCCTTCAGCGACGGCGTGCTGGCCATCGCCGTCACACTGCTGGCCCTCGGTCTCGCCGACCCACCGCACCGGCCGGGCGGCCTCGGCCACGCCCTGCTCGCCCAGTGGCCCGCCTACCTCGGCTACCTGGCCTCCTTCGGATACGTGTCGGTCATCTGGCTCAACCACCACCAGGCCTTCGTGCGGGTCCGCGTGATGGACCGGGGGCTGCACGCCGCGAACCTGCTGATGCTGTTCAGCACCGCTGCGCTGTCGTTCCCCACCGCGGTCGTCGCGGACGCGCTCCAGGCGGACCCCGACGGCTCCGACGCCCGGGTCGCCGTCGCCCTCTACGCCGGTCTGGCAGCGGTGATGTGCCTGAGCTGGGTGGCCTTCTACCACCAACTGGCCCGCAGGCCCGAGCTGTTGACCCCGGACGTGGAGAGCACGTACGTACGGCACGGCCGCCTGCGCTCCTGGGCGGGAGCCCTGGCGTACGGCGCAGCGGGGCTCCTCGGCGTCCTCGCCGCACCGCTGGCGGCCGTCGCCGTCTTCGTCGTGCTGCCGGTGTTCTACTTCCTCACCAGCGACGGCTTCCCCGAGGAACGGTGAGCGGACGCGTCAGGCGGTGGGTCCCCCCGGGGGGCGGGCCGGGAGGGTGAGCACGGCGAGGAAGGCCAGGACGGCGACCGTGGCGAAGAAGGAGAAGCCCCACGGATGACCGGCCCCGGCGGTAACCAGGGCACCGGTGACCGACGGGCCGGCGATGGAGCCGATGCGGCCGATGCCGGACGCCGGGCCGAGCGCGGTGCCGCGGACGGGGGCCGGATAGAACTGCGTGACGCAGGCGTGGACGAGCACCTGCGAAACTGCCGCCCAGCGCCCAGGAGATGCTCGGACAGTGGCCGGCCACCGGTGCGCCACCGCCCGACCGGTCGTGCCGGCCGGGCGGTGGGGGGTTCGCCGCGTCGCGCCGCCGTTCACCCCGCCGGGTCGAGGACGACCGGCAGCTCCGCCAGGCCCCGGAAGGCCGGGAACGGGACCTCCAGCCACCGCGGCCCACCGGCGGGGCCGGCCAGGGTCATCCGGGGGAACCGGTCGAACAGGCGGGTGAGGGCCAGCTGCGTCTCCAGCCGTGCCAGCGGGGCCCCCAGGCAGTAGTGGCTGCCGTGCCCGAAACCGAGATGGGCGTCCTGCGCGTTGCCCGGCCGCCGCACGTCCAGCTCGTCCGGCGCGTCGAACTTCCGCGGGTCGCGGTTGGCCGCGCTGATCGCGATCTGGATCAGGGCCCCCTTGGGGATCAGCGTCCCGCCGTACTCCACGTCCTCCGTCGCGTAGCGGAACGTCGCGCTCTCCACCGAGCCGTCGTAGCGCACCAGTTCCTCGACCGCCGCACGGATCAGCTCCGGGTCCTCCCGTACGGCCCGCAGCTGGGCGGGATGCGACATCAGGTGGTGGACGGCGTTGCCGATGAGGTACGCGGTCGTCTTGTGCCCCGCGAACATCAGCAGGAACGCCGTGGAGACCAGCTCGCCCTCCGTCAGCCCGCCGTCGTTGTCGCGGGCCGCGATGAGCGCGCTGAGCAGATCGTCGGCCGGACGCTCCCGCTTGGCGGTGACGAGGTCCGTGAAGTAGGCGTGCAGGTCCTCCTCCGCCTGCTGCTGGGCCCGCTTGGCCTCCTCGCCGAAGCCGGTCTGCGCCACCGTGGTGGACAGGTGCTGCATCCGGGCCCGGTCCTCGGGCGGCACGCCGAGCAGATCGCAGATCACGACGATCGGCAGCGGGAACGCGAACACGGGCAGCAGGTCGAAGGGTTCCCGGGTGGGGCACCCGTCCAGCAGGTCCTGCACGATCTCCTCGATCCGCGGCCGCAGCGCCGCCACGCGCCGCGGGGTGAACGCCGAGTTGACCAGCCGGCGCAGCCGGGTGTGCTTCGGCGCGTCGGAGTTGAGCATGTTGTCGTCCAGCGCCACGGAGGAGTCACCGAAGATGCTCCGGTAGGCGTCCATGGCCCCGTACATGTCCTTGCTCAGCCGCGGATCGGACAGGGCGGCCCGCGCGTCGTCGTACCGGGTGATCAGGTACGTCTCGTTGCCGTGCGGGGGTCTCATGGGGCAGACGGGCGCCGCGTCGCGGAGCCGGGCGTAGACCGCGTGCGGATCGCGGCGGAACTCCGGGGTGCACCGCTCGGCCGCGGCGACGGCCTCTTGCGTGGTGGTCACGGACGGCTCCCGAGGTCGAAGAGGGTCTGGGCGTTGCCGCCGAGGACGAGCCGCTGGGACGCCTCGTCGACCGGCAACTTCTCGATCATGTGGACGAAGTCCTCCAGCGGCGCGGCCATCGGCGGGGAGTCGGTGCCGAACAGCATCCGTTCGGGGCCCAGCACCTCCGCGTTCAGGCTCAGGTGAGCGGCGCTGAAGGGGCTGGTGTCGACGTACATGCGCCGCAGGGCGGCGGCCGGGTCGGCCGAGGGCCGCAGCGCGGCGGCCGCCGGCCGGGCGGCGTCGGGCGCCCCGGCCCCGGGCCGCCCGGAGGGCGGCGCGCCCCCGGCCCAGTGCCGGGGGCGCGCCGCCGTCCGCAGGCGCTCCGGCAGCAGCGCCATCGCGCCGCCGCCGGTCGCGCCGATCAACCGCAGACCCGGGTACTTGTCCAGCCACCCCGCGAACGCGATCATGGCCATGCCCATCGTGACGTCGCCGAAGCGGCCGATCTGCTCGACGAACCCGGTCTCGTCCACCCGTTCCGTGCCGGCCGGCTCGGCCGGCGCGTGCACCAGCACCGGCACCCCCGCCTCTGCGGCCAGCGCGAAGAAGGAGTCGGCGCGGGGCGAGCCGAGCAGCTCGCCGTGCACGCTGGACGTGGTGATCAGACCCACGAAGGCCGGGTCCGCGAGGGTCTCCCGGACCCCTTCGAGGTGGTCGTCGTCGCCGAACGGGTTGGCGTATACGTAGCCGCGCAACTGGTCCGGGAACCTGCGGATCAGCCCCGACATCCAGTCGTGGAAGCGGCGCAGCCGGTCGCGGGGCTGGGCGTAGTTGTCGACGCCCGGCACCCGCGCCATCGCGCCGGCTCCGACGGGGCTGCCGATGATCGTGAGGTCGATCCCGGCCTCGGCGCGGGCGGCGAGCATGCCGTCGACGTCGGTCAGGCTCGGGGGCATGGGGAAGCGTTCGGCCGCTTCCGGTGGGGACAGATGCCCGTGGATGTCGATGATCACGTGTCGGTTTCCGGTTTCGGTGCGAGTGCGCGGATGACCGCGGCACAGTCCTGGTCGCCCAGTCCCTGCTCGGTGGCACGGACGTGGGTCTCCGCCGCGGCGGTCGCCAACGGCAGACTCAGGCCGACTGTCGCCGCCTGCTTGGAAGCGAGCATGAGGTCTTTCGCCATCAGCCGCAGCCGGAAGTCCGGCTCGTCGAAGCGGCCGGCGGCCAGGCGCCGGGACTTGAACGCCATGACCGGCGAGGCGAAACCGCTGCCCGCGACGGTCTTGAGGACCTGCTGCCGGTCGAGGCCGCAGGCGCCCGCCAGTTCGGTCGCCTCGGCCAGGGCCTGCACCTCTATGCCCATCAGCAAATTGAGGAGCAGTTTCATCCGCATGCCGGACCCGAGTACGCCCAGATGGACGATCTCCTTGCCCAGCGTCTCCAGCAGCGGGCGGGCGGCGTCGAAGACGCGCTTGTCGCCGCCGGCGAACAGTCGCAGCTCCCCGTCGCGGGCGTGGTCGCGGTTGCCGAGCATGCCGACGTCCAGGACCGAGCGCGCCTCACCGGCGATCTGCACCACCTCGTCGGGCGCGACGGTGCTGGCGCAGATCAGGACGCCGGGGTACGGGCCGTCGGCCAGCACGCCGTGCGGCCCGTGCAGGACGGCGCCGAGGGCCTCGCCGTCGGAGACGACGCAGAGGGCGGCGCTCGTGCCCGCGACCGCGTCGGCGGGGTGGTCGGCGACGTGGGCGCCCGCCTCGGCGAGCGGTGCGGCGCGGTGCGGGTCACGGTTCCAGACCCGGACCGGCACCCCCTGTTCGAGGAGGCGGCGGGCCAGGCCGGCGCCCATCGTGCCCAGGCCGAGGACGGCGACGGGACCGTTCACGTTGCCCTTCACGCGGACACCCCCTTGGTCTCCTTGACGACGCGGAACCGCATCGACTGCCGCTGGTCGACCCACTGGCGCAGCGGGGCCACGAGCTCCTGGTGCTCCTGGCTCTGCTGCCAGGCGAAGAAGTCCTCGGCCGACCGCCACTCGCTGGTGATCACCCACTGGCGGGAGTCGTCGACGGGCTCTCCGAGCCGCTCGACGATGTGGCCTGGGGTGTTGGACACGGACTTCCGGAGGTGCTCGTACAGGTCCAGGAAGCCCTGCTCGCCGCCTTCGACGACGCGGACCGCGAAGACGACGTTCAGCCTCTCGGACGGCAGGCCGTTGTGGTTGGTGCCCATGTGTCTCCTCCTGAGTGAGATCCGGCAGGACACGACACCAACGGACTCATGTCCCTCTTACGGCTGCAACTCCGAATGGGGGAGGGGCCGGTCGGCACAAGGGGTGCACGTTCCGTCATTAGTCATTTCGAGTGACCGACGGGGGTCGTCCCCGCGGGTGACCCGCCGTACGGCGGGCGGGTGACGGCTCGTCGCCGGAGATGTCCCTGCGGGCGCCGTGCCCCGTCCCTCGACGTGCGACGGCAGCACGCCGTGCGGGTGGGCGACGGCGCTTCGGCGCGAACCCCCGCTCGGCGGGCGGCGATCCGTTCCCGCGCGCGGACAGCGGGCGTCCCGGGCGCGGGGCGCGTTCCGGGCCGGGCTGTCTCGCGCCCGCCCGGCGCCGCGAGGCATGCTGGGCTGGGCAGGCGCGGAGGTGGTGCGGGCGTGCGGGCAGCGCGGGCCGAGGGGCCGGGAACGGAGCGGCCGGACGGGATGGGGCCGTGGCGCTTCATCGTGTGGTTCGGCGTGGTCAGCCTCCTCGCCGACTTCGTGTACGAGGGGGCCCGCTCGGTCACCGGCCCGCTGCTGGCGTCCCTCGGCGCCTCCTCCCTGGTCGTCGGTGTGGTCACCGGCGCCGGTGAGGCGGCGGCGCTGGGCCTGCGCCTGGTGTCCGGACCGCTGGCCGACCGCACGCGCCGCTTCTGGGGCCTGTCGATCGGCGGCTACGCCCTGACCGTGGTGTCCGTGCCCCCGCTGGGCGTGGTCGGTGTGCTGTGGGCCGCCTGCGCCCTGGTGATCGCCGAACGGGTGGGCAAGGCGGTGCGCTCCCCGGCGAAGGACACCCTCCTGTCGCACGCCACGGCCGCGACCGGCCGCGGCCGGGGCTTCGCCGTCCACGAGGCGATGGACCAGGTGGGCGCGCTGATCGGTCCGCTGACGGTGGCGGGCGTGCTCGCGCTGAGCGGGGACGCCTACGGCCCCGCGCTCGGGGTGCTCGCCGTGCCCGGCGTCGCGGTGCTGGTGCTCCTGTTCCGGCTCCGGGCACGCGTGCCCGACCCGGAGGCGTACGAGCGTCAGGCGACGGCCCCGCCCGGGAAACCCGCGCCGGACGGCCCTGCGCCCCCTCGCCGTCTGCCCGCCGCCTTCTGGACGTACGCGGCGTTCACCGCCGTCACGACGGCCGGCTTCACCACCTTCGGCGTGCTGTCGTACCACCTCGTCCGACAGCACCTGATGTCGACGGCGTGGGTGCCGGTGCTGTACGCGGCGGCGATGGCCGTGGACGCGGTGGCCGCCCTGGCCACCGGCTGGGTGTACGACCGGACCGGCCCGCGGGTGCTGGCGGTCCTGCCCGTGCTGGCCGCCGCCGTGCCGGCACTGGCGTTCACGCACACCGTCGCCCCCGCGGTGGCCGGTGCGCTGGTGTGGGGCGCGGCGACGGGCATCCAGGAGTCCACGTTGCGGGCGACCGTCGCGGATCTGGTGCCCTCGCCGCGCCGGGCGACGGCGTACGGGGTTTTCGCCGGGGTGGTGGGCGGCGCGACCCTGGTGGGCGGCGCGCTGACCGGGGCCCTGTACGGCTACTCGGTCCCGCTCCTGATCACCGTGGTCACCGCGATCCAGGCCGTCGCGCTGGTGCTGCTCGCCGTCATGGGCGGGGCACGGCGCCACGGTGACCGTGAAGTGCGAGGGGCGGGTTAGACCGTTCGCGGCGCGTTCAGCGGCTCCGGCGGTGCAGCAGGAGGCCGGCGACCACGGGGCGGTGGTCGGAGGCCGTGGTGTCGGACTCGTGCGCGCCCGTGACGGTGACGTCCGGCGAGACCGCCACGAGATCGATGCGCTTGACCGGGTCCACCGCCGGGTAGGTCTTGCCGCCGCCCGGGGCCGCGTCGGTCAAGGGCCCCCACAGCCGGGCCAGTTCAGGTGCGTCCGGCTCGGCGTTGAAGTCGCCGAGGAGCACCTTCGGGCCGGAGTCCGCGGCCAGGACGCCCAGCATGTCGTCGACCTGGGCGCGCCGGACCGAGGGGTCCGGGCGGTAGTCCAGGTGAGTCGCGTACACGTGCACCAGGGTGCCGCGGACGCTGACCGCCACCTCGGCGAAGCCCGGCGCGGGGGCCGGCACCGGGTCGGGCGTCTGGGTGGACAGCCGGGTGATCTCGTGGTTCCACGCGCCCCGCACCGGATGGCGGCTCAGTACCGCGACGCCGAACTGCCGCCGTGGCGCACCGGGCGTGGCCGGCGGGAGGTCGTAGACCGGCGCGAAGAAGACCCGCATGCCCAGCTTTCCGGCCAGTTCCCGGGCCTCGTCCGTGAAGCCGCTCCGGGCACCCCAGTGCACGTCCACCTCCTCCAGGCCGATCACGTCGGCGTCCAGGTCCCGGATCGCCGCCGCCGTGCGGTCGAGGTCGAAGACGCCGTCCTGTCCGGCTCCGGCATGGATGTTGTACGTGGCCACGCGCAACGGCACACGGGCAGCGGCCGGTTCCGCGCCGGTCGCCGCGGCCGCCGCGGCCGCGCCGGGCGGCGTGGCGCCGAGCACGGCGGTGGCGGCGAGCACGGCGGCGGCCAGCAGGCGCGGAGCGGTGCGTCGGGGCTTGCGGTCCACTGAGTCCTCCCGAGGTGATCCTTGTCGGCCGGCCGGGCGGTACGCCTGCTCCGACCCGCCGGCACGGGCGCCGTGTCGCCTTGACGGGTGAAGGCCGCCCCTTGGTATACGCCGTCGAGGCACGGCGGGGCGGCCCGCAGGACCGCCGTTCCGGTCCGCCCGCCACGGGCGCTGCGACGCCGCCGCCCGCCGCAGCCGGACGACGCGTGCCCACCCCGCGCAGACCGCGTCCGGAGCACGGGGGCCGCCGCGCGCGACAGCCGGTGAGCCTCCCGCTGCCGTGCCGCCGCCCCGCCGTACCCTGCCGGCCATCGGCCCCCCGTCGCCCGCCTGCCTCGTCCCCTGGATGATGCCCGCCGGGGGGCCGCTTGACCACCGTGCCGCCCGTGGCCCTCCCTGACGGCGCGGGCCCGGACCGGCCTCGCTCACGCCTTCGCCATCCGGCAAGGCCGGATACCGGCCGTTTCCGGGTACACGCGAGGTAGGCAGGGATCAGGCGCTCGGGCAGAGGGCGGTTGGCATGGAAGAGGTCGCCCGGAACGGGGACCGGCGGACGGACCGAGCCGGACCCGTCATGGCCTCGGCCGCGTACGAGGGCAGCCCCGCCGACATCGCGGCGGCCCGTGAGCTGGCGCGCACGTTCCTGAACCGGGTGCAGGACGACCACGGCCTGCCGGTGTCGGAGCGGGTGATGGGCGTGGTCCAGCTGGTGGTCAGCGAGCTGGTCACCAACGCCTGCAAACACGCACCCGGCCCGTGCCTGGTCGATCTGGAGCTGTCCGGGGACGGCGTCGGGATCACGGTCTGGGACACCGCGCCCGTGCTGCCCGTCGCCAAGGCCGCCGATCCGGGCCGGGTGGGGCAGCATGGGCTTGAGATCGTGATGGCCGTGTGCCAGGGCTTCGAGGTGCACCGGGAACCGGTCGGCAAGCGGATCACCGCGTCCGTGGTGCTGGCCGACGACCCCGGGGGAGACGTGGCCGGCCGCGCCCCGGTGTGACGACCGGTGCCCGGCCGACGCCTCCGGTCCGGCGCCTCGACGGCACGGCGCGCGCTCCGACCGACTGGCAGAGGAGAAGCGGCGTATGGGTGAAACGGACGTCTCCCGGCCTGGCCCGGGCCGGGCCCTGGCCGGTGCCGGCTCGTCGCCCACCAGCCTGCTCGACCTGCTGAGCGTCGCCGCGGTGGTGCTGGACACGAACGGGCGCGTGGTCTTCTGGAGCCCCCAGGCGGAGGAGCTGTTCGGTTACACCGCGGACGAGGCGCTGGGCCGGTTCGCGGCGCGCCTGCTGGTCCACGAGGAGCACTGGGACGAGGTCATCACGCTGTTCGCCGAGGTCATGGAGTCCGGCACCGACTGGGCGGGGGCCTTCCCGATCCGGCACAAGGACGGCAGCACGCGGCTGGTGGAGTTCCGCAACATGCGCCTGCTCGACGACCTCGGCGACACCTACGCCCTGGGCCTGGCCGTGGACCAGGCGACCGTGGCGCGGGTGGAGCGGGGCGTCGCCCTCTCGGCACGCCTGGTGACCCAGTCCCCGATCGGCCTGGCCATCCTCGACACCGACCTGCGCTACCTGACCGTGAACCCCGCCCTCGAACGCATGCACGGCCTCTCCGCCGCCGAACAGGTCGGCCGACGGGCCCGCGACGTCCTGACCTTCCTGGACGCCGAGGCCGTCGAAAGCTGTCTGCGCCATGTCCTTCGGACCGGGGAGCCGGTGACCGACCAGCACGTCGCCGGCCGCCCCGACGCCGACCCGCACCGCGAGCACGCCTGGTCGGCGTCGTACCACCGGCTGGAGGACGCCTCGGGCCGGGTGCTCGGCGTGGTCATGTCCGTCATCGACATCACCGAGCGGCACGAGGCGACCCTCGCCGCGAACCGGGCCCGGAACCGGCTGGCCCTGATCGCGAACGCCTCCGCCTCCATCGGTACGACCCTCGACGTGGAGCAGACGGCGCACGAGCTGGCCCGGGTCGTCGTCCCGGACCTGGCCGACATCGTCTCCGTGCACGTTCTCGACAGCGTCCTGCGCGGGCGCGCCCCGTCCGTCACCGGCCCCGCCCGCTTCCGGGCCGTGGCCACCGCGGAGGTCCACGCCTGCGAGGCCGTGCACACGGCCGAACCGCCCGGAGAGGTCGCCGCCTACGACAGCGACCGCCTGCTCACCCAGTGCGTGCGCACCCGCCGGCCCGTGCGGGTGGCCGAGTGCACCCGGCAGGACCTGCGGCGGATCGCCCACACCAGTGAGGCCGCCTCCCTCCTGGAGACGACCGGGGTGCACTCCTACCTCGCCGTGCCGCTGCTGGCCCGCGGCGAGGTCCTGGGAGCGCTGAGCCTCGCGCGCGTGGGCACCCCCGCGCCCTTCGACGAGGACGACACGCTCCTCGCCTGCGAGCTGGCCGGCCGCGCCGCGACCTGCATCGACAACGCGCGCTGGTACCAGAGCGCGCGCGACACCGCCCTCACCCTCCAGCGCCGCCTGCTCCCGCAGCTGCCGTCCCGCCTGCCCGGCCTGACGATCGCCTGCCGCTACCTGCCGGCGGGAGCCGTCAGCGAGATCGGCGGCGACTGGTTCGACGCCATGCACCTCCAGGGGGACAGGACCGCGCTGGTCGTCGGGGACGTGATGGGCAGCGGCATCAACGCCGCCGCCAGCATGGGGCAACTGCGCAGCGCCACCCGCGCGTTCGCCGGACTCGACCTCGACCCGGCGGAAGTGCTCCGGCAGCTCGACCGCCTCACCGAGGACGTCGAGCACACCATCGCGACCTGCGCCTACTGCCGGTACGACCCCGGGCGGGGCCAGTGCCGCATCAGCCTCGCCGGTCATCTGCCCCCGGCCCTCGTCCGGGCCGGCCGGCCGGCGCGGCTCCTCGACCTTCCGTCCGGTGTGCCGCTGGGCGTCGGCGGCACGGCGTTCGAGACGACGGCGTTCGACTTCCGCCCCGGTGACCAGCTCGCTCTCTACACCGACGGACTGGTCGAAACGCGCTCCGACCCGATCGACACTCGTCTCGGCACCCTCCTCGAGGCCCTGACCGCGACAGCCGGCCAGGATCTCGAACAGACCTGCGACAGCGTCCTGGAGAGGCTCCGGCCCCCGGGAGGCGACGACGACGTGGCCCTGCTCGTGGCCCGTGCCGAGGGCTGAAGGGGCAGCCCGCCCAGGCCGGCAGGCGCTCGCCGGCCTCCGGCGCCCGCAGCCGGCCGAGGGACTCCTTCTCCGGTGTCGCCCACGGGCGTGTCGAGACTGAGGGTGTGCCGCCCGACACGGCGCAGCCAGGACGCCCCGCCCCTCGCCGGATACCGGCCCAGCGGATCGGGTTCGTCCCCGGTCTCCGGCACCCTGCTCCGCGCACGCGCGGGGCGGGCGGTGGGACGGCGGCGCTCCAGGGAATCCGCGGCCGCCCCGCGACAGCGGCGTTTCGGCCAACCGCGTACCCGGCGCTTCCCTTGCCGGACAAGGGGCGTGCACCCCGCGTGTTCCGGGACCCGCTCCGTACGGCGGTTCGCGGTCCGTCCGAAACACGTGTGTTCGATATCGCGGGCCGGTCGTTGAACCCGGCGACCCACCCGGACGACCAGCCGTCGAGGCCGGGGGAAAGGAGACACCGTGAGCCGTGTCTGGCTCCCGCCCGAGCAGTACGCCGAGCAGTTGATGAAGGCCACCGGATTCGCCTGCGTCCATTTCACCGACGAGCGGGACCGGCCCGTCCAGCTCCGTTCCCTGTACAGCCCCGCGCATCCCTGGCAGATGCCCGGCGGCACGATGGAGCCCGGTGAGCGGCCCTGGGAGACGGCTGTGCGGGAATGCCACGAGGAAACCGGCATCACGGTGTCCGGCCCGCCACGGCTGCTGGCCGCGGTCTACGGACTGCCCGGGCAGGAATGGCCGTACAGCACCATGGGCCTGGTCTTCGACGGCGGCCGCCTCAGCGACGCGCAGCTCCGGGGCATCACCCTCGACCCGGAGGAGCACGACGAGTTCCGCGTGCTGCCGCTGGAGGCGTGGCGCCCACTGATGCCGGCGCAGGACTTCGCGCGTCTGAACGCCGTGACGAGGGCCCGCCGCACGGGCGTGGCCGAGTATTTCGACACCTGGGACTGGGGAGAGGCGTGAGCAGCGACTCCGGGCGACGGCGGGCCCATGCGCGGGGACCGCGCCGCCCGGCCTGCCTCCCGTCTCGCGTACCCGGACGACGCAGCCCTCCGGCGGCGGACGGCCGGCCCGGAACGCCGCCACGGGCGCCCGTACCGCCGTCGCCACGGCCACATGGCCGCCCCGGCAGCCCGCGTGCGGGGGACCTCGCCGACTCGGCGGCGGCCGTGGGCGCCCAGGAGCCGCCGGGGAGGCCGGCCCCGAGATCGTCGTCACCCCGCGTCCGCCACCCCCGCGTCACCCTCGGTCAGGCCGTCCGGTGAGCGCGGTGAAGCGGTCCACGTCGATGTTGCCGCCGGACGCGATGACCCCGATCCGCCGGGGCGGGCCGTCGACGCGTCCGGCCAGCAGGGCGGCCAGAGGCGTCGCGCCGCTCGGCTCCAGGACGATCTTCAGGCGTTCGAAGGCGAAGCGCATCGCGGTGACGATCTCGGCGTCGCTGACGAGGGCGATGGCGTCGACCAGGCGCTGGTTGAGGGGGAAGGTGATCTCGCCCGGGGTGGCCAGGGCCTGTCCGTCGGCGATGGTGCGCGGGACCGGGACGGTGACCCGTGTGCCGGCCTCCAGGGAGCGCTTGGTGTCGTCGCCGGCCTCCGGCTCGACGCCGATGACCCGCGTGCCCGGGTGCAGCGCCTTGGCGGCGGTGGCGCTGCCGGCGATGAGGCCGCCACCGCCCACCGGCACGAGGAGGGCGTCCAACGGTCCGGTCTCCTCCAGGAGTTCCAGTGCGGCGGTGCCCTGGCCCGCGATGACGTGGGGGTGGTCGTACGGCGGGATCAGGGCGAGACCGCGGTCCTCGGCCAGGGCGTGGCCGAGCGCAGTGCGGTCCTGGGTGTAGCGGTCGTACGTGACGACCTCCGCCCCGTATCCGGCGGTCGCCTCCCTCTTGGAGCGGGGGGCGTCCTCGGGCATCAGGATGACGGCCGTGGTGCCCAGTTCCCGGGCGGCCAGCGCGACGGCCTGGGCGTGGTTGCCGGAGGAGTAGGCCGCGATGCCCTTCGCCAACCGGTCCCGGGGCAGCTGGGCGGCGGCGTTGTAGGCGCCGCGGAACTTGAAGGCGCCGATCCGCTGGAAGTTCTCCGCCTTGATGAACACCTCCGCCCCGACCAGGGAGTTCAGCGTGCGGGAGGTGAGGACCGGGGTGCGGTGGGCGATGCCTTCGAGGCGGGCGGCGGCCTCGCGGACATCGGCGAACGTGACGGGCGGAGCGGCGGTGGCCATGGGTGTCCTCGGAGTGTCCGTGACGGGCGGGGGGACGGGGGAGATGTGCGGGGCGGACGGACGGGCGGCGGGCGGGGTCACCAGCCGGTGACGCGCGGCCAGTACCCCTCGATGCCGGGCGCGGGCGCTCGCGTGCCGCCGGAGCCGTCGACGACGTGGTAGCCCTGGTGCTGGGCGGCGGTGGCGCACGCGTGGTTGGGCAGGACGCGCAGGCGGGTGCCGATGGGCAGGTCGGGCAGGGCGGCGCCGTCGCGGGCGGTCAGGGTGCCGTGCTCCTGGCTGGCGGCCGTCATGACCAGGCCCGGGATCGGCGTGCCGGACAGGTCGGTGACCAGGCCGTAGCCCTGGTCCTGCGGCTGGACGGCGGTGCCGCGGTCGCGGGACATGGCCATCCAGCCGCCGTCGGTGACGATCCAGCCGTACTCGGGACGGTGGCCGATCACGGTGACCACGACCGACAGGGCGAGGTCGTCCAGCTCGCAGACGCCGAGTCCGGCCATCACCAGGTCGAAGAAGACGTAGTTGCCCGCGCGGAGTTCGGTGACCCCGGTCAGGTCCTCGGCGGCGTGGGCGGTGGGGGTGGAGCCCACGCTGACGGTGGGCACGGGCAGACCTGCCGCGCGGAGCCGTTCGGCCGCGGCGACCGCGGCATCGCGTTCGTTCCGCGCCGCCTTGCGCCGTTCCCCGGCGGTGTAGCAGAAGTACGACTCGCCCGCGTGGGTCAGTACGCCGTCCAGGCAGCCCGCGTCGTGCAGGATGCCGGCGATGCCGGTGAGCCCCGGGGCGTCGGGCTTGAGGCCGCCGCGGTGGCCGTCGCAGTCGATCTCGATCTGGGCGGGAAGGACGATGCCGGCCTCCCGCGCGGCCGCGGCGACGAACGTCGCCTGCTCGGTGCTGTCCAGCAGGACGCGCAGGGTGACACCGCGGCGCACCAGGGCGACGACGCGCGGGAGTTTGTGCGGTTCGATGCCGACGGCGTAGGTGATGTCGCGGCAACCGGCGCCGGCGAACGCCTCGGCCTCGGCGAGCGTGGAGACCGTGACGGGGCCGGGGGCGCCGTCGTGCAGGAGGGCGGCGGCGTCCGGGCTCTTGGCCGTCTTCACATGGGGGCGCAGGGTGACCCCGAGGCGGTCCGCCCGTGCCCGCAGACGGGCGGCGTTGCGCCGCACCCGGTGCACGTCGACCACGGCGAACGGGGTGTCGGGGTCCGCCAGGCTCGGGGCGGCGGGGGAGGGCCCGGCGGGGGCGGACGGAACGGGGACGGACCCGGTCGTCATGGGCAGGTGACCTCTCACTTCGCGTAGTTGTAGACCGTGGCCCGGGACACGCCCAGCAGGTCCGCGATGGTCTGAGCGGCGTCGCGCGAGTCGAAGTAGCCGTCCCGCTGGAGCTGCCGTACGAGGGCCTTCTTGTCCTCCCGGCTCAGCGAGCGGGGCGTGGCGGCGCGCTCGGCGGCCCGGGCCTCCACCGCCTGGCGCAGCTCGCGTGCGGCACGGTCCCGCAGGGACTCCAGGGGCCGGTCGCGGTGCTCGGTGTCCGTGGCCACGAGATGGGACAAGGCCAGGGTCACCGGGGACAGGACGGACACGTCCAGGTTCAGGCACAGTGCCGCGATGTACTCGCCGGCCGCGTTCTTGATGCCGATGGAGGTGCTCTTCGCCGGCCGGCCGTCGGGGAACTGGTTGGGATAGTTCTGGATGACGCTGGGGTACTGCGGATCGGCGATGCGGGCCAGGCCCAACTCGGTGGCGGAATCGCCCACCTGACGGCCCGACAGGTTGTTCTCGATGGCGCGGATCGCGTGGTCCGGGTGCCTCAGGTCGTGCAGCACCACCTCGCACAGACCGGGGAACATGCGGCCCAGCGCGACGGCGATCTTCTCGGCCTCCCGGATGAGGTGTTCGTCCGCGCCGTCCCCGTCCGTTCCGGCCCCCTCGACCACGCCATCCTCCATAGACTCGCCGTCCATCTTTGGAATTCGAGTCTAAGGAGGGGGATGTGGTGGGTCAACCGTGATCACTCGTGATCGGATGGAGGGGCCGAGCACGGCACCAGCTTCCGTTCCACCGAGGGGGACACATGACCGACCGGTACGGCGTGGCACACCGGTTGTGGCTGCGCAGCTTCCACCAGGCGGCACCGGGCGCGCCCAGGCTGCTCTGCCTGCCGCACGCCGGCGGCTCCGCGAGCTTCTACGTCCCCGTCTCCAAGGCGCTGTCGCCCGCGGTCGACGTGCTCGCGGCGCAGTACCCCGGCCGGCAGGACCGCCTCGCGGAAACCCCGGCGGGCTCCGTGCGGGAACTCGCCCAAGGGGTGTTCCGCGCGCTGGGCGAGGGGGACGGCACACCTCTGGCGCTGTTCGGGCACAGCATGGGCGCCCTGGTCGGCTTCGAGCTGGCCCGGCTCCTGGAGGCCGCCGGGCGGCCTCCCGCGGTGGTCTTCCTCTCCGGCCGCCGGGGACCGTCCCTGCACCGGACCGAGACCGTCCACGAGGGCGGCGACGCACGGCTGATCGAGGAGGTCGGCAGGCTCGACGGCACCGACACCGCCCTGTTGCAGGACAAGGAGCTGCTGGAGATGATCCTGCCCGCGCTGCGGGCCGACTACCGCGCCGTGGAGACCTACCGGCGCGCCCCCGGACCGCGGCTGCACTGCCCCTTCGTCGTGCTGACCGGCGACGCCGACCCCCGCGTCACCCCCGAGGAGGCCCGGACCTGGGACCAGGAGACCGACGGCCCGTTCGAGCTGCACGTGTACCCCGGCGGCCACTTCTACCTGACCGCGCAGCAGCAGGCCGTCGTGGACCGGATCGAGACGACGCTGCGGCGGCTCGGTCCCGGCGGCCAAGCGGTGTCCTGAGCCGGCCGCCGTAGGCACCAAGGGGCGCGGGGCGGTACCGGTGCGCCGGCGCCGCCCCGCGGCGGTTGTGCGTCAGCCGAGGACCTTGGCGGACTCGATGACCACGGGCTCGGTGGGGACGTCCTGGTGGCCGTGGCGGCTGCCCGTCTTCACCGCCTTGATGGAGTCGACGACGTCCCGGCCCTCGGTGACCCTGCCGAAGACGGCGTAGCCCCAGCCGGCCGGGCTCTTCGCCGAGTAGTTGAGGAAGGCGTTGTCCGACACGTTGATGAAGAACTGCGCCGTCGCGGAATGCGGGTCGTTCGTCCGCGCCATCGCCACGGTGTAGTTGTCGTTCTTCAGGCCGTTGTCGGCCTCGTTCTGAATCGGCGCCCGGGTGGGCTTCTGGTCCATGTCCGGAGTGAAGCCGCCGCCCTGGATCATGAAGCCGTTGATCACCCGGTGGAAGATCGTGCCGTCGTAGTGGCCGCCCCGCACGTACGACAGGAAGTTCTCGACGGTCTCGGGCGCCTCGGCGTCGTTCAGTTCCAGCACGATCCGGCCGACGTTGGTGTTCAGCTCGACTGTCGACATCGGACATCTCCTTGTTCCGGCGGGGCGTGCCCCCGTTCACGCTACGGAATACACGACCACGGGGCACAGGGACGCGCCGCAGCACCCCGTGGTGCGCAGGGCCATCCGTCCGGGTCATGCGTCAGGACAGCCGGGGTGTGTCGTCGGGGACCGGAGGCAGGGCCAGATGGGCCAGATCGCCCGGCCGTGGACTGGTCACCGGCCACAGCGGAGCGGCCTCCCCGTCGGCGAGCGCGGCCGGCGCGTCGGTGAGGTTCATGCGCTGACGCAGCCGCCCGTAGAAGTCCGTCGGACCGAGCCGGACCGCCTTGAGCCGGCGCGGGGCGGCGTACACGCCGATCCAGTCGCCGGGGCTCAGCACCCCGCGCAGCTGGCCGTCGATGCTGACCGCGGCCTGGCCCGACCGTTCCAGCACCCGCAGCGCGATGGGCTCGTCCGGCGCGGCCACCACCGAACGGTTGAACACCATGTGCGGCGCGACCGGGGTGAACACCAGGGCGTCCGCCCGAGGCGACACCACCGGACCGCCCGCGGCGAAGCTGTAGGCGGTGGATCCGGTGGGCGTGGCCACCAGCAGGGCGTCGGCCGAGTAGGAGGCGAGCAGCCGGCCCGCCAGATAGACCCCGACCGACACCTGCCGGTCCCGGGCCAGCTTCTCCAGGACCACGTCGTTCAGCGCGGTGACGTGCAGGGCGACACCCCAGTCGTCGCCCGCCTCGCACTCCCCGCGCACCTGCGGCGGAGGCAGCAGCGGCCCCCGCCCGTACCGCAGCAGCGTCTCCATCTGCGCCGGCACCTCCAGCCGGCACGACGCCCGCATGGTGAGGAGCATCCGGCTCTCGACGTTGATGCGCTCCTCCCGTACGGCGTCCAGCGCGTCCCGCACCGCCGTGGCGGGGACCTCCGTGAGGAAGCCGACCCGGCCCAGGTCGACACCGAGCACCAGGGCGTCGTTCTCGGCCGCGAGCCGGGCACCGCGCAGGAACGTGCCGTCACCGCCCAGGGTGACGATCAGGTCGGGGTCGCCCGCGCTGTCGACCTCCTCGCGGGCGCTGTGCCGCGCGCCCTCCTGCCACACGTCGATGTCCGCGCATCCCACCGCGTGCTCGGCGCACCACGCGCGCACGGCCCGCGCGGCCGTCTCCGCCTCGGCGCGTCCGCCGTGCACGACCAGGCCGACACGGTTCACCGTCATATCCGCCCACCGCCTCCCAGCCGGTTCCTGCCGGGCGCCATCCTCACCGCGGACCGCGCCGGCCCGGCGGACGCCACGCCGCCGCAGCCGGCCCACGGCCGTCTGCGTCCATCCTGCGCCCGGCCTTCCGTGTACCTCCCGCGCCGTCCGTGTACCTCCTCCGGTCCCCGCCTACCTCGTGACTTTCCGTGCGCCTCCGACTCTCCGTGCGCTGCCCGTTGACAGGCGTCACAGGTGTCACCCCCGACACACCGGGGAACCCGGTGCCCGGCGTCCGTCCGTACCGATGAGCCCGGCGCCGCGTCCTCACCGGCGAGCACCGGCGCCCTGGCGGACGCCCGGACCACGTACCGAGGACAACCGGGGGCATGCCATGCGCGACCGACACAGCACCCGCGTCACCGCGGCGGCCCTGGCGGCCGTCGCCGCGACCCTGTCACCGGCGGCCGCCCGGACGGCGGGCGCCACCTCGGCGGAGGCGGCCCCGGCCGGCGTCGCCCCCGCTTCCAGGACGCCGGCCTGCGCACCCGAGTCGCTGGAGGCGACGGCGTACCGGGCCGCCCACCGGCCCCCGGGTACGGGCACGGGAGCGGTGGTCGTCCAGTTCACCAATGTCTCCGCGCGGGCGTGCGTGGTGCGGGGCCACCCGACGGTGGCCGTGGCCGGCAACGGTTCCCCGGAGCGCAACCTCCCGCTGCGAGTGACCCGCACGGGTGTCGCGGCCCCGGTGCGGGTCGCACCGGGCGGCGGGGCCTGGGTGAAGCTGACCTTCGTCCAGGTGCAGGGCGAGGCGGACGGGTACTGCGTCTCCGGCGCCACGCCCTCCGTCTTCCCCACGCTGGTGGTCGGCCTGCCCGGCGCCGGGAAGCATCAAGTCGCCCTCGTGGACGGGGAGATCGCCGAGTGCGACAACACGGTCGCGGTGACGGCGGTGTCGGCGACGCGCCCCTCCTGAGCGCGCTCTCCTCCGGCCGCCGGCCGTACCGCCCGAGCATGTCCCGTCAGCCGGCCGGTGGACGGCCGCGGGCTGACCGGCGATCAGCAGGCGTGAACCGGGCCTCGGTCCGCCGCGGTGTGATCTCCTCCCTTGCGGTCGCCGCGCCGCTGCTGTGAGTCTCCCGTCGAACGATTTTCCGAAGAACTGTTATCGGAACCGCGCCGAGCGGTCTCCCGGGTAACGGACAGCATCGTTCGGCGTCGAGGACAGGGAAGCTCTGATGAGGACACAGCACACGGCGGACGCGGCGGCACTGGTGAACGCCGCCCGAGCGGGAGACCCGGCGGCCCAGGACGCCCTGGTCGGCGCCTACCTGCCGCTGGTGTACAACATCGTGGGGCGCGCCCTGAACGGTTCGGTCGACGTCGACGACGTGGTCCAGGAGACCATGCTCCGGGCCCTCGGCTCGCTCGGTGACCTGCGGACCCCGGAGAGCTTCCGCTCCTGGCTCGTGGCCATCGCGATGAACCGGGTCCGGGCGCACTGGCAGGACCGCCGGCTCGCCCCGGACGCCGTGGAGGAGAGCGGCGAGGTCGCCGACCCCGGCGCCGACTTCGTCGACCTGACCATCGTCCGCCTCCAGTTGTCCGGCCAGCGCCAGGAGACCGCGCGGGCCACGCGCTGGCTGGAGCCGGACGACCGGGAGGTGCTCTCGCTGTGGTGGCTGGAGTGCGCCGGTGAGCTGACCCGGGCGGAGGTCGCCGCGGCCCTCGCGGTGTCACCGCGGCACACGGCGGTACGGGTGCAGCGGATGAAGGCGCGGCTGGAGGCGGCCCGGGTGGTGGTACGGGCGCTGGACACGCGGCCCGCCTGCGGGGAACTGCGCGCCGTGCTGGCCTCCTGGGACGGTCTGCCCTCCGCCCTGTGGCGCAAGCGAATAGCCCGGCACGCCCGTGAGTGCACGCGCTGCGGCGGTCTGTGGAGCGGCCTGCTGCCGGCGGAGGGGCTGCTGGCCGGACTGGCGCTGGTCGCGGTGTCGTCGACGCTCCTCGCGACGACACGCTCGGCGACGGCCACCCTGACCGCGACCACCGCGACCACCGCGGCCGCCCCTCGGCCGGCCCACGGGAGCCTGGGCACGAACGCGGGTGCCGGCGGGCCGGGTCACGGCACCACCGGGTCGGACGGGGGCGCGGCCGGGTGGGGGCACGGGGCGACGGGACCGGGTGATGGCGCCACCGGGGCGGGGCATGGCGCCGTGGGGCCGGACCAGGGTGCCTTCGGGGCCCATGGGGGTGCTTCTGGGCCGGACGGGGGTGCCTTCGGGCCGGACGCGGGGGCAGTTGGGTCGGGTCAGGGGACCTTCGGGCCGGATCGCGGGGCCTTCGGGCCGGATCGGGGGGTCTATGGGGCGGATCGCGGGGCCTTCGGCTCCGACCACGGGCCCTTGGCATCCGGCCACGGACCCGCGGGGCCGGACCGGGCCACCGCCACCGGGTCGGATCACGCGGCCCCCGGACGGAGTGCGGGCGGCGCCGAGCCGGAGCCGGGCGGCGCCCAGGCGGACGCAGGCAGCACCGGAGCGGGCGCCGGCGGCACCGACCCCGCCGCCCCCGTCGGACTCCGGGCGGCCTCCCGTCGTCGTACGAGCGGGCGCGGCGAGGCGCGGCGACGGCGGCGGTCCCGGCGCCGGGCCGTGGGGGGTGCCGTGGTGGCCGCCTGTGTGGCCGGCGGCGGCCTCTGGTACTTCGGTACCGGTTCCGGACCCGCGGGCACCAGGGAGGCGACCGCCGCGCAGACGCCCGGCGCCCCCGCCGTGGACCTCGCGGAACCCAGCGCCGTCGCGACCACCTCGTCGCCCTCGGCGTCCGCGTCGCCGTCCCCGTCCCCGACCATGTCCCCCGCGAAGAAGAAGCCCAGCGCCTCCAAGAGCCCCCGTCCGGCGCCGAAGAGCACCACCCCCCGGGCCGCGCCGGCCGTGCCCACGACTCCGCGCGCCTCCCGTACCCCGCAGGGGGAGCCGGCGCCCAGCGGCACGGTGGCCCAGGTGGTCGCGCTCGTGAACGAGGAGCGCGCCGCCGCCGGATGCGGCCCGGTCACCGAGGACCCCCAACTGGACAAGGCCGCCCAGGGCCACTCCGACGACATGGCCGCCCGCGGCTTCTTCGACCACACCGACCCGGACGGCGCGGGCCCCGGCGAGCGCATCACCGCGGCGGGCTACCGCTGGTCCACGTACGGCGAGAACATCGCGAAGGGCCAGCAGACCCCGCAGGCGGTGATGGACTCCTGGATGAACAGCCCCGGCCACCGCGCCAACATCCTCAACTGCGCGTTCAAGAACATCGGCGTAGGCGTCCACGACGGCTCGGGCGGCCCCTGGTGGACCCAGGCCTTCGGCGCCAGGCTCTGAGCCCGGCCCATTGCGTCCCCGGTCCCACCCTGTCTCCCGGCGTGCCGCCGGCCTCGGCCCGCCGCCCGCCGGTGGTCAGCCGGCGGCGGGCGGCGCTCAGCGGGACGTGCCGAAGTCCTGGGTCCAGTAGCTGCCGGGCTGTGCGAGACCGACGCCGATCTCCTTGAAGCCGCAGTTGAGGATGTTGGCCCGGTGACCCGGGCTGGACATCCAGCCGTCCATGACCTGCTGCGCCGTGCCGTAGCCGTAGGCGACGTTCTCGCCGTAGCTGCTCCAGGTGTAGCCGGCCCGTGTGATGCGGTCGCCCGGGGACGAGCCGTCGGATCCGGTGTGCGACATGTTCTGGTGGGCCGCCATGTCGTCGCTGTGGGTCTGCGCGGCCTTGGTCAGCGTCGAGTTGAGGGCCAGGGGCTGGCAACCGGCCTGGGCCCGCTCGGCGTTCACGAGCCGCACGATCTCCGCGGTGACGCCGGACGCCGTGGCGGTGGGCGCCGGGCTGCTCGGCGCGGCGGGGGCCGCGGAAGCGGGGGCGGTCGAGGGGGCCGCGGAAGCGGGGGCGGTCGTGGCGGTGGCCGCGGGGGCGGCGGGAGCGCTGGGCGCGGTGGTCCGCCAGGCCTTGTGGGCCAGGACCTTCTTCTTCTGCGACGGCGCTTTCTTCCCGGCGTGCCAGGGTGTGCTCGGCCGGGTCGTCGCTCGCGCCGTGGACCGGGGCGTGGACGGTGCGCGGGTCTCCGGGGCGATGGTCAGCGGCGCTCCGGTGGCGTACGCGTTGCTGTCGTGATCTCCGGACGCGCTCTGCCACTGCCCCACGGGTGCGCTCGTCGCGGTGGACTGCGCCGGGCCGTCCGTGCCGGACGGCCACTCGGAACAGGCCAGGGCGACGGAGGGCACGCCCACGGCGCCGATGGCGGCGGCGGTGACGACTATTCGCCGGTAGTGCTTGGTCTTGCGGTGCTGCCCCATACGTCAACCTCACTCGGTGATCGCGGAGCGCTCATTCTCAAGACGGCTTCGCACCGAGTGCAAAGGGCCCTTCTACTATCGCTTCTCGTAGGCTGACGCGGCCCTTGTCAGACGGGCCGAGAGATGCCGACTTCGCGACCGCGACGTTTGCGCGGCGCTGTCGGACCGTCAGAAGCGCGGTGTCGGCGGGTGATGGGGGGAGGCGTCGAGCGGTGCGTGCGCCAGCACCCGAACCACGGCGTCCGCCCCCGGCAAGCCGGACAAATCCCATATGTCGTGGGAGCCGTACCTACTATTCGCCCCGCCTAGTCGACGACACGCCTGTGGCGGATGTCACTTCGAGGGATCGCGACGGAGACAAGCGGCCGCGCCGGGCGCGGGCGTCGTGCTGTCGCTGGGTCCGCACCGGCCGCCCTGGGCCTCGCCTCCTTCGTCGTCACCCTCGCCCGGGTGGAGGGCGATTCCCCTCGCGACTGACATGCCGTCATCCCGGCCGGGTCGCCCCCGTCTTCCCCGGCAGCGGCGCGGCGCCCGCGCGCGACGGCCGGAGCGGAAAGTCTCCGGCCGCCGCGCACCCGTGTCCGGGCGCCGTCACTCGTTCCGGAAGACGGCCTTGCTGACCTCGGCGGGGTTCTCGAACTTCTTCTTCCCGAGGTGGGAGATCCGTTCGGTGATCTCCTTGGGCGCGTGGTTGTTCTCGGCGACCTTCCGAAGCTGGTCGGAAGTGGCCGGGTAGTCCGCGCCCGACAGGGCTTTCTGCAGGTCAGGTGGGGTGATACCCGCCATGGTTCCTCCAGGCGGTGAGTTGGTTCAGGATCATCGGCCGGCGCCGCATGCTGCGCCGGACTGGTCAGGTACCCATCCGATGGAAGTGGATTCAGGGATTCCGTGGGTGATGGGTCCCGCGTGGCACGGGTACCCGGGGCGCCGGAACAGTCGGCACGCGTGAGACGACCGAGGACACACGATGAGCGAGAACACCCCTTCCCAGGCCGAGGGCGAACGGGAGCCGGGCGCTCCCGAGGCCGAACAGCCGCCCCGCACGACTCCGTCACAGGCGGAAGGAGAGGACCCCGACGAGGAGCAGACGGACGGGGTCACCGACGAGAGCGACGGCGACGCGTAAGGAGGCGTCATGGGCGTGGCACACACCAGCGTTCCCGAGGTGCTGGACGCGCTGAAGGACGTGACCTACCCGGCCGGCAAGGACCGGCTGGTCTCGGCCGCGCGGCAGGCGGGAGCCTCCGAGGAGGTCGTCAAGGCCCTGCGCGGCATCCCCGCCGAGGAGTACACCAACCGCGCGGACGTGGCGAGGTCGGTCCGGGTGGACCCAGACTCGGACCTCGGCACCGACGCCGCCCAGCGGGCGGAACAGGCACGGCGGGGCGGCAAGCCGGGGCTCTCCCAGCACCTGCGGGAGGAGCCGAAGACCCCGATCCAGGAGGAGTTCGACCGCTGACCGGTCGAATCCGGTTTGCCCCGCCCCCGAGGGCACACCTAGCGTGATCGAACACGTACGGACAGGCAGGGCAGGTGGCTCGGCGATGACGCATCCGCACGACCCTCTCCACGGCGGAGCCACCGGCCCCCCGGACGGAGGAGCCCCCGGCCCCGTGGGCGGCGGAGCCACCAGCCGTCCCCTCCAGGTGGAGACGCACGGGCTCGACGTGATCGCGGACTCGGAGCGCCGGGGCGTCCCGCGCTCCCTGTTCTGGCCCTGGTTCGGGGCCAACGTGTCCGTCCTCGGGCTCAGCTACGGCGCCTTCGCGTTCGGCTTCGGCATCTCCTTCTGGCAGGCCCTCGTCTCCGGCCTGCTCGGCATCACCGTCTCCTTCCTGCTCTGCGGCTTCATCGCGGTCGCCGGAAAACGCGGCTCGGCCCCCACCATGGTGCTCAGCCGGGCCGCCTACGGCGTGCGCGGCAACCGGCTGCCCTCCGTCGTCTCCTGGATGCTGACCGTCGGCTGGGAAACCGTCCTCATCGCGCTCGCGACGCTGGCGACCGCGACCGTCTTCGACAGCCTCGGCTGGGGCGGCGGCACCGAGACCATGGCGGTCGCCCTCATGGTGGTGGCCGCGCTGACCGTCGTCGGCGGCGTCATGGGCTTCGACCTGATCATGCGGCTGCAGACCTGGATCACCGTGATCACCGGCGTGCTCACGATCGTCTACGTCGTCCTCGTCGCCGACCACATCCACTGGAGCACCGTCGGCGCGATCCCGGCGGGCTCGGCACAGCAGTTCATCGGCGCGCTGGTGTTCATGATGACCGGCTTCGGCCTCGGCTGGGTCAACGCCGCCGCCGACTACTCCCGCTATCTGCCCCGCGACTCCTCCAGCCGGGGCGTGATCGGCTGGACCGCCTTCGGCGGCTCCCTGGCCCCGCTCGTCCTGCTGGTCTTCGGCCTGCTGCTGGCCGGTTCCTCAGCGGAGCTGAGCAAGGCCATCGCGGCCGACCCGATCGGAGCGCTGGCGACGCTCCTGCCGACCTGGTTCCTGGTGCCGTTCGCCGTGGTCGCGGTCCTCGGCCTGGTCGGCGGCGCCGTCCTCGACATCTATTCCTCCGGCCTGGCCCTGCTCTCCGCCGGCCTGCGGGTGCCCCGCTATCTGGCCGCGTTCTTCGACGGTGTGCTGATGATCGCCGGCGCGATCTACATCGTGTTCTTCGCCGGCACCTTCCTCGGCCAGTTCAAGGGCATCCTCACCACCCTCGGCGTGCCCATCGCGGCCTGGGCCGGCGTCATGCTCGCCGACCTGGCCCTGCGCCGCCGCGACTACGACGACGGCGACCTGTTCCGCCCGCACGGCCGCTACGGCGACGCACCCCTCCGCCCGCTGGTCCTCACCCTCGCCGCCACGGCCGTCGGCTGGGGCCTGGTCACCAACAGCGCCGCGCACTGGCTGACCTGGCAGGGCTATCTGCTGGGGCCGTTCGGCCTCGGTGGCAGGACCGGTGCCTGGGCCTACGCCAACCTGGGCGTCCTCGTGGCGCTGGCCCTCGCCTTCCTCGGCACGCTGCTCCCGGGCCGGGCCCGGGTCCGCTCCCAGGAGGCCCGGGAACCGAGCCCGGCGCTCGACGAGGGGGTGCTGAACACGTGAGCGCGGCACGCCCCGGCGCACGGGCCCCCGCCGGAGTCCCGGGCATCTCGCCGTCATCGGCATGACGCGCGTCTTCGCCGACCCGGCGAGCCCCGCACCGTAAGCGCCGACGGATGGGTCGCCCCAGCCTCGCTGACCGCCTCTTGGACGCCGCCACCTTCCGCGGACGGCCCCCGGACTCGCCGCCCGCACCGGCGCGGACGGCCGCCTGGTGCTCGCCGGCGTCAGCACCGGCTGCCGCGCGCCCCGCACCACCTGTCGACGCCTGCGCCGGCGGGTGAACGGCTGCCCCGCGAGCTCCCAGGAAGAGCACCGCCCCGCGAGTTCCCCGGACGAGCACCCTCCGCATCAGGTGCCCTTCACACGGTCCCCGTGGCGCTCACCTGGCCTTTTCACGTCCGTCGCCCGCTCCACCGCCCCGTCACCGGACCTCCAGCCGATCCCCGCGCATGCCGGGAACCCCACCGGGTACGCGAGGCGGGAGCCCGGCCGGGCGGCAGTCCGCCCGGACGGCCCGTACGACCACCGCCTACCTGGGGACCAGCCATGGAGACACCCGCACACGAAGCCCAGCCGACGCCGGCCCAGCAGGCACTGGACGCGCTGGCCGAGAACGCCGAGGACCAGGCCGCCCTGGACACCCTCGCCCACAGCGACGTGCTCGTCCCCGTACCGGACGACGCGGTGGACGGAGAGGGCGCCGACGCCTCGACGGTGGCGCTGCCCGTCCTGGAACAGCCCGGGGGTGACCCGGTCGTCCCGGTGTTCACCACGGAGGGCGAGATGGCCGAGCTGCTGCCGTTCGTCTCGCGCTACCGGCTGATCCCGCTCGGCGCGCTCGCCGCCCAGTGGCCCGAGGGGGACCTCTCCCTCGCCATCGACGGCAGCTCCGCGCACGGGCTGACCCTCACCTCACAGGGAGTGCGCACCCTGCTGGCCCGGTGATCCGACGCCCCTGAGGGGCGCGCGAGCCCGGCGCGCGTTCACACACCGGGCGCCCCGGGCGCGCGGACCCGGGCGTCCCGGTCCAGGACGGCCGGAAGTGCTCCCCGGCGCCGGTGGTCACCGGCCTTTCCGCGGGAAGATCCCCACGGGAGACGAGTCGGGCGAGCGCGAAGGAGCCGATGGTCGTGAAGGTCGTCCTGCTGGGCACCGCCGCCGGGGGCGGCTTCCCGCAGTGGAACTGCGCCTGCGCGCTCTGCGCCGCCGCCCGGGACGGCAGGCTGCCCTCCCGCACACAGGAGTGCGCCGCCGTCACCGGCAACGGCCGCGACTGGTGGCTGCTGAACGCGTCACCCGACCTGCGGACGCAGCTCGCCGCCACCCGGGCCCTGTGGCCCGGCCCCGGCCCCCGGGACACCCCGGTGCGCGGAGTGCTGCTCACCGACGCCGAGGCCGACCATGTGACCGGCCTGTCCGAGCTGCGCGGGGCGGCGGGCCTGAAGATCTACGCCGCGCCCCCGGTCCGTGCCGTCCTCGCCCCCGCCCGCGCCGCGCTGGACCGCTACGCCCCCTGGGAGTGGGCCGACAGCCTGGCCGCCGGCGGCTTCGTGCTGGCGGGGGGACTGGTGGTGACCGCTCATGAGGCCGGGGCGAAGTTCCCGAAGTACGTACCGGACCAGGCGTCCACGGCGCCGGGGCCCTGGGTGACGGCGTACCGCGTCGAGGACCTGGCCACCGGGGGAGTGCTCGTGTACGCGCCCTGCGTCGGCGCCTGGAGCCCCGCCCTGGACGGGCTGTGCGCCGGGGCCGACTGCGTCCTGCTGGACGGCACCTTCTTCGCGGCCGACGAGATGGGCACCGCGGTGCGCTCCGGCGCCGGACAGGCCGCCATGGGCCACCTGCCGGTCACCGGGCCGCAGGGCTCCCTGGCCGCGCTGGCCCGGCATCCCGGCGCGCGCCGGGTCTACACCCACCTCAACAACACCAACCCGCTCCTCGACCCGGCCTCATCCGCACGCGCGCGCGTGGCCGAGTACGGCGTCGAGGTCCTGCCGGACGGGACGGAGCTGGAGCTCTAGGCGGCCGGTTCCCCGCTGTGGGTCCCGCCCCGCCGGCCTTCCTGCCCGGCCAGCATCCGCCGCAGGACCGTCCGCTGCACCGGCAGCACCTCGGCGTGCAGCGCCCGGCCCTTCGCGGTGAGCGCCACCCACACCCCGCGCCGGTCCTCCGCGCACACCGAGCGCTCCACCAGGCCGTCCTTCTCCAGCCGGCCGATGAGCCGGGACAGCGCGCTCTGGCTGAGGTGCACCCGGCCGACCAGGTTCTGCACCCGGCACTGGTCACCCTGCCGGGGCGACTGTGCCGCCAGGATGTCCAGCACCTCGAAGTCGCTGGCGCCCAGACCGTGCGGATGCAGGGCGCGGTCGATCTCGCACATCGTGCGCGCGTGCACCGTGAGGATGTCCCGCCAGCGTTCTTCGAGCCGGGTCTCGGCCGTCGTGCCTGCCATACCCGCACGGTAGCACCGATCCGGCCAATCATTGAGCGTGCAACTAGTGCTCGGAGCGGAGGGCCTCGGCGACGTCAGGCCGCCGGGTCCTGGAGCAGCCCCACGAGGTTGCCGTCGGGGTCCTTCACGAAGGCGATCAGCCGGCCGCCGCCGACGTCCTGCGCGTCCTGCAGCAGTTCGGCGCCCGCCGCCAGCAGCGCCGCGAGCCGCTCCCGCAGATCCGTCACGTGCCAGTACGGCACCGGCCCGGTCATGCCCTTGGCGTGCCCGTTCGGGTCCAGGCCGACGTCCTGGCCGGCGGCCTTGTAGCCGACGTAGTACGGCTCGTCCGCGTACGGCTCGACACCCAGCAGCGCGCCGAACACGGCCTTGGCGCGGTCCAGGTCCTTCACCGGGTAGATGATCGTCTGCAGGCCGGCGGTCATGGCGGTCACTCCTTCGGGATGCGGAACCCGGCGGTTCCCCGCCGGTGCTCCCACGCTAGGGCCGGGAAGCCGGCCGCGGCTTCTCCGATCCTGACCGCTTCGGGCGGGGAGGGCCCGGCGGCACCGAACGACGCCCCGCCCGGACGCACGGCGACCCGGGAGCCGTACCTGAGTAGCCGTACTCATGCCGGGGAGCCGCACGCACCCGAGACTGCCGGTATGAGGCCACTGTTCAGCACGACCACCCGTGCCCCGCGCTCCGCTCGGCTCGCCCGCGTCGGCGGCCGGGCGGTACCGCTCGCCCTGTGCGCGTTGCTCCTCGCGGCCTGCGGGAGCGAACGGGACGGCGGTCGGCGGGAGGGCAAGGACGACGCCGGCAGCCGGACCGTGAGCGCCCGCACACCCTCAGAGGGTCCCGGGTTCACCGGGTTCATGGAACTGCTCGACTCCGTCGCGGAGCCGTGCGTGCCGCAGGCGCCGGCCACCGTCATGCCCGAGCCGTCCGAGCCGGGGCGCCCGCGGACCGCGCCCACGCCCCTGCCGGCGCTCCCCAGCGCCCCGCCCGTCCCGGACGCCACCGACCCCGTGAACCCCCGTGCGCGGGTGGCACTGAGCGGCGTCGAGAAGTGCGCGGCCCGCGCCCACACCCGCCGCATCACCGATGCCCTGGAGAAGACGCCCGACCCCACCCCGGCCCGGGTCGGGGAGACGCTGCGCGGCCTCGGTTACCTCCCGGAGCGCATCGACGGCCCCCGGCGGTCCGCCGGCGGTGCGGGCTTCACGCTCGACCTGCGGATCATGGGCGGCCACCTGTGCCTGGACGGCACCGTCACCGGTACGACGACCACCGTGGTGCCCTACGGCGCGTCGCCGCAGGTCGCCTGCCGGGAGGTACGGCGGGGCGCACCCGGCGTCACGTCGAGTCGCGCCTGACCAGCTCCGTCGGCAGGATCACCGCCGCCGGGTCCTCACCGCCGATCTGGGCGAGCAGCACCCGCACCATCTCGGTGCTGATCCGGTCCCACGGCTGCCGGATGGTGGTGAGCGCCGGGGTGGCGGCGGTCGCCGCCGGGGAGTCGTCGAAACCGCCGACGGCGATGTCCTCGGGCACCCGCTTCCCGGCCCGGTGCAGGGCCGCCAGCACCCCCTGCGCCATCAGGTCGGAGGCGACGAACACGGCGTCCATGTCCGGCGCCCGCGCCAGCAGCCGCTCCGCGCCCGCCTCACCGCTGGCCCTGCTGTAGTCACCCGAGACGACGAGCCGCTCGTCGGCCGCGACACCCGCCTCGGCGAGCACCTCCCGGTACCCGGCGAGCCGCTCCACACCACCCGGGGTGTCCAGCGGACCGGTGACCACCCCGATCCGGCGCCGCCCCAGTGACAGCAGGTGCCGGACCATGTCCCGGGCGCCGTCCCGGTCGTCGGCGGCCACGTAACTCACCTTCGAGCCCAGTCCTATCGGCTTGCCGCAGGCCACCAGCGGCACGCCCGCCTCCCGCAGCTCCTCGGCGACCGGATCGCCGGAGTGGCTGGAGACCAGCAGCACCCCGTCGACGTGCCCGGCGGTGATGTACCGCGTGATGCGCCGCCGTTCGTCCTCGGTGCCCGCCAGCATCAGCAGCAGCGGGACGTCGTGCGCGGCCAGCGCCTGGGTGCAACCGCGCAGCAGCACGTTGAAGTTGGGGTCCTCGAAGAACCGCTCCTGCGGCTCGGTCAGCAGGAAGCCCACCGAGTCGGAGCGGCCCGTGATCAGCGAACGGGCGTGCCGGTTCACGACGTACCCGGTCTTGCGGATGGCGGCGTTGACCGCCTCCTGGGCGGCGGGGCTGACGTAGTGGCCGCCGTTGAGCACACGCGAGACGGTGCCGCGCGAGACGCCCGCCTCGCGCGCCACGTCGTGGATCGTCGGCGGTCTGCGCCGGCCCCCCGTATTGCTCATGGTCATGACTTTACGGCCCCGGACAGCAGGTCGAGGCTCCAGAAGCGCTGGATGACCAGGAAGAGGGCGATCAGCGGGAGCACCGCGAGGAACGCGCCCGTGATCACCAGGGTGTACAGCGCGGGGGTGTTCGCGCCCTGCTCCAGCAGCGTGTACAGACCCAGCGTGAGCGGGAACTTCTCGTCGTCGCTCAGCATGATGTACGGCAGCAGGAAGTTGTTCCAGACCGCGACGAACTGGAACAGGAACACCGTGACCAGGCCGGGGACCATCATCGGCAGCGCGATCCGGGTGAAGATCCGCAACTCGCCCGCCCCGTCCATCCGCCCGGCCTCGACCACGTCGGCCGGAACGGCGGCGGCGGCGTAGACGCGGGCCAGGTAGACGCCGTACGGGGAGAGGATCTGCGGCAGCAGCACGGACAGGTAGGAGTCCGTCAGGTCGGCCTTCGCCAGCAGCAGGTACTGGGGTATCGCGAGGATCACCGGCGGCATCAGGACGCCCGCGAGCAGGACGTTGAACATCGTCTCGCGGCCCCTGAAGCGGTAGACGGCCAGCGCGTAGCCGCTGCACGCCGACACGGCGGTGGACAGCAGGGCGCCGAGACCGGCGTACAGCGCGGAGTTGCCCATCCACTCCCAGTAGATCCCGCCCCGGTAGGCGTTGAGGTCCTTGAGGTTGCCGGCGAAGCCGGTGCCGGGCAGGAAGGTGAACGTGGAGAACAGCTCGTGCCCGGACTTCGTCGACGCGATCACCACCCAGGCGACCGGGAGCAGGGTGTAGAGCGCGCCGAGCAGCAGCGTGGCCGTGGGGATCAGCGCGATCCGGCGGCGCGGCCGAGGGCCCCGCGCGGTGCCCGGGGTGGTGCCGGCGGCCGGGGCCGCCTTGCGGACGGCGAGGGTGCTCATCCCGCTGCCTCCTGCTTGTTCCGGCGGTTCGCGGCCCGCAGGAAGCCGAACGACAGCAGCAGCGTGACCACGGCGATCAGCGTGGCCTCGGCCGCCGCCGAGTAGATGTCGTTGCGGCCGAAGGCGTCCTGGTACACCTTCATCAGCGGGCTCCAGGTCGTGTTGACCGAGTTGGTGAGGGGCTTGAGGGTGGTCGGCTCGCTGAACACCTGGAGCGTCGCGATGATCGAGAAGAAGAAGGTCAGCACCAGCGAGGGCGCCACCATCGGGATCTTGATCCGCAGCGCGATCTGCACCGGGGTGGCGCCGTCCAGCCTGGCCGCCTCGTAGACCTCGGCCGGGATGGACCGCAGCGAGGTGTAGATGACGATCATGTTGAAGCCGGTGCCGCCCCAGACCGCGATGTTCGACAGGGCGAGGTACAGCGGACCGCCGTCCAGCAGGTCCGGCTGCGGCAGGCCCAGCTTGTCGAGCACGAAGTAGAACGGGCTGACGTCCGGCAGGTACAGGAAGCCCCACAGCAGCGCGGCCACCACGCCGGGGACGGCGTACGGCAGGAAGATCGCGAGCCGGGTGAAGGGGGCGAGCCGCACTCTGCCGGAGTCCAGCATCAGCGCGAACAGCAGCGCGAGGCCCAGCATCACCGGGACGACGATGCAGCCGTAGCCGAGCACGCGCAGCGCGCCGTGCAGCAGTTCGCTGTCCCGGAAGGCCCCGGTGTAGTTCTCGAAGCCGGCCCACACCTCCCTGCGCGCACCCGACCCCAGGCCGAGGCCGGAGACGCGCACCTTGCGGAAGCTGAGCCAGACCGCGTAGCCGATGGGCAGCGCGAAGAAGAGGGCGAACAGGACCGTGGCGGGGAGGAGGAGGCCGTACGGGGCCCCCTTGACCCCGTACGGCCTCCGGCTGGTGGGGCTGCTCACGGAGCGACCTCGAAGCCCTGCTTCTTCATGTCGGCGACCGTGTCGTCCTGCATCTTGCGCAGGGCGGCGGCGAAGTCCGACTTGTTCTTGGCGGCGGCGCCGAAGGCGTCCTTGAAGGAGGTGTAGGCGACGTTCACGTTCGGGCCCCACGCGGACGGCGCGGTGGTCTTCGCGATGCCGGCGGCCTTGGTATAGAAGTCCGGCTGGTTGTCGAAGTACGCCGGCGGGTTGGAGAAGGCACCGCTGAGCTGGGCCGAGGTGGAGGCCGGGTAGATGCCGCCCTCCTTCGCCAGCGCGTTCAGGGCGTCGGGGTCGGTGTTCAGCCAGGCCGCGAACTTCGCGGCGGCCTCCTGGTGCGCGGAGTCGGTGGTCACCGCCGTCGACGACCCGCCCCAGCTGCCGGTGACGTCCTGGTCGGCCGACCACTGGGGGAGCGGGGCCATGGCCCACTTGCCCTTGGTGTCCGGGGCCGCCGTGGTCAGGGTGCCGGGCGCCCACACGGCGCTCACCCAGGCGATCTGCTTGCCGGTGTTCAGCGCCTTGTTCCAGGACGGGGTGTACATCGGCTGGTCGTCGATGACGCCCTCCTTGACCAGACCGCCCCAGAAGCCGGCGACCTTCCGGGTGGCGGCGTCGTCGATGCCGACCTTCCACTTGTCGCCGGAGGTGGTCCACCACTTGGCGCCGGCCTGCTGGGCGAGGCCCGCGAAGAGACCGGAGTCGTTGGCGGAGAAGGTGGTCAGATCCTTGTCCGGCGCCTTCTTCTTGAGCAGGCGGGCGGTCTCGGCGAACTGCTCCCAGGTGGTGGGGACCTTGAGGCCGTACTGCTTGAAGAGGTCCTCGCGGTAGTAGAACATCATCGGGCCGATGTCCTGGGGCACCGCGTAGACCGCGTCCGTGCCGAGCGTGGTCTGCTGCCAGACGCCCTCGGCGAACTTGTCCTCGACGCCGCCGACCTGCTGGGAGATGTCGGCCAGCGCGTCATTGCTGACCAGCGTCGGCAGCGCCTGGTACTCGGCCTGCACCAGGTCGGGGGCCTTCTTCGCCTTGTGCGCGGTGAGGATCTTGGTGACCAGCGTGTCGCCGGACGCCTGCTTCTTCACCGTGACGGTGATCCGGTCCTTCTTCCCCGGCCCCTTGTTCCACAGGTCCACGACCTTGTCCATGCCGGGTGTCCAGGTCCAGTACGTGAGCGAGACGGGACCCGACTCGGCCTTGGTGCCGTCCCCGGACCCACAGGCGGCGAGGGCGGTCGCGCCGAGGGACACGGCGAGGGCGGTTGTCACGAGGCGACGGCGCTTCGTGTGCGGCATGGTTTCTCCCCTGACCTGGGCCCCCGCCCGCTGCGGGGACCTGCCATGCAGATGTGCACGTTCACATGACCCGGGTGCGCTCAGCTCCGGAGGCCCCTGTCATGCTTCTGTGAGCGTTCACAGTAGAGAAACATCCCGGACACTTGTCAATGGTTGTTGCTGTGCGGTTATGTTGGGCTCGCACCGCCGATGATGTGTGTGCACGTTCCCAAATGATCGATTTCCCGGGAGAGATCCATGCCGGACACCAGCCCCAGGGGCCTCACCAGGCTCGCCTTCGGCGGGGACTACAACCCCGAGCAGTGGCCGGAACCGGTCTGGCGGGAGGACGTCCGGCTGATGCGCGAGGCCGGCGTCACGATGGTGAGCGTCGGGATCTTCTCCTGGGCGCTGCTGGAGCCGGCGCCGGGGGAGTACGACTTCGGCTGGCTCGACCGGGTCATCGGCCTCCTGCACGAGAACGGCGTCCGCGTCGACCTGGGCACGCCCACCGTGGTGCCCCCCGCCTGGTTCTACCGGGCGCACCCCGAGGCCCTGCCGGTCACCGCCGAGGGCACGCGCTACGAGTTCGGTTCGCGCGGCGCGATCTGCCACAGCAACGCCGACTACCGTGCCGCCGCCGCGAACATCACCACCCGGCTCGCCGAGCGCTACGGCGACCACCCGGCGCTCGCGATGTGGCACGTCCACAACGAGTACGGCGTCCCCGTCTCGGCCTGCTACTGCGAGTCCTGCGCGGACCGGTTCCGCCACTGGCTGGCGGACACCTACGGCAGTGTCGACGCCGTCAACGAGGCCTGGGGAACGGCCTTCTGGGGCCAGCGGTACACCGACCTCGCGCAGATCAACCCGCCCCGGGCCACCCCGACCGTCGGCAACCCGGGCCAGGCCCTCGACTACAAGCGCTTCGCCGACGCCACCATCCGGGAGAACTTCCGCGCCGAGCGGGACATCCTGCACGGCCTCTCGCCGGGCGTGCCGGTCACCACCAACTTCATGACCGCGCTCAGCCAGTGCGACTCCATGGACTACTGGGCGTGGGGCCGCGAGGTCGACCTCGTCACCAACGACCACTACCTGATCACCGACGGCCGCCGCACCCACGTCAACCTCGCGATGGCCGCCGACCTCACCCGCTCCGTCGCCGGCGGCGCGCCCTGGCTGCTGCTGGAGCACTCCACCTCGGGCGTCAACTGGCAGCCCCGCAACCCCGCGAAGGCACCGGGTCAGATGGCCCGCAACTCCCTCGCGCACGTGGCGCGCGGCTCCGAGGGCGCGATGTTCTTCCAGTGGCGCCAGTCCCGGCGCGGCGCCGAGAAGTTCCACTCGGCGATGCTGCCGCACGGCGGCACCGACACCCGTGTCTGGCGCGAGGTGGTCGAGCTGGGCTCGTCCATCGGCGCGTTGGGCGAGATCCGGGGCACCCGCACCGAGGCCGACGCGGCCATGTTGTGGGACTGGCAGTCCTGGTGGGCGCAGAACCTCGCCTGGCGCCCCAGCGAGGACCACGACCCGCGCGAGCGCGCCGACTCCTTCTACGAGGCGCTCTACGACCGCCACCTCACCGTCGACTTCGCCCACCCCGAAGCCGACCTGTCGCGGTACCCCCTGGTCGTCGTGCCGGCGCTGTACCTGATGACGCGGGCCGCCGGGAACAACGTCCGCGCGTACGTCGAGAACGGCGGCACGCTCGTGGTGTCGTACTTCTCCGGCATCGTCGACCAGCACGACGCCGTCCACGAGGGCGCCTACCCGGGCGCGCTGCGCGAGGTCCTCGGGCTCACCGTGGAGGAGTTCTCGCCGCTGCTCCAGGACGAACGGGTCCGCCTGACCGGCCCGGACGGCTCCGAGCTGACCGGGGAGGTGTGGACGGAGTTCGTGGTCCCGCGCGGCGCCGAGACCGTGTGGACCTACGCCGACGGGCTCACCGCGGGCCGCCCCGCCGTCACCCGGCACCGGCTCGGCCGGGGCACCGCCTGGTACGTCTCCACCCGCCTCGACGCCCAGGGCCTGGACGCGCTCATCGGCTGGGCGGCCGACGACGCCGGTCTCGCCCCGCGCGCCGGCCTGCCCCGGGACGTGGAGGTCGTGCGCCGCCGCGGTGACTCGGGCACCTACCTCTTCGTCATCAACCACACCGCCGGCGACACCAAGGTGCCGCTGGACACGCCCGGGAGAGAACTGCTGACGGGCGAACGCGCCGCGGGCCGCCTCGCGGTCCCGGCAGGGGCCGTCCGGGTCGTACGACTCGACGGCTGAGCCGGCTCCCCTCCGCCCGCGTGTGCCACGAGAGCCGTGGGCGGAGGGGTCTCCTCCGGCCCCACCGGAGGACACCCTCCCCGTTACGTCGAAGGGACGACGGACGATGAAGTTCCATCCCAGACGCACCATCAGGGCCCTGCTGCTGCCGCTCGCGGCCGGACTCGCCCTCACCGCCCTGCCCGCCCAGAGCGCGCAGGCCGCGAGCACCCTTGCCAACGGCGGCTTCGAGTCCGACGGCACGGGCACGGCCACGCCCGCCGGCTGGTCCGAGTACGGCGACACCGGCGCCTCGTACACCGAGTCCGGCGGCCACGGCGGCAGTTACCGCCTCAGCCATTACGCGTCGTCCGCCTACAAGGTGGAGACCTACCAGTACCTGTCCGGACTGGCCGACGGGACCTACACGTTGACGGCGTGGGTCCGGTCCAGCGGCGGGCAGAAGGCCGCGTACATGTCGCTCAAGAACTGCGGCAGTGCGGAACAGCGCACCGATCTGCCGACATCGTCCAGTGGGTGGATACGGATCGTCACGTCGGTCAAGGTGACCAACAACCAGTGCACCGTCAGCGTCAACAGTGACGCGAACGCCGGCAACTGGATCAACGTTGACGATCTCACCTTCACATCCGGCGCCACGGGGACGTCCATCCATGGCGCCGACATCTCCTCCCTCGCCAAGAGCGAGGCCAAGGGCGGCGTCTACCGGACGAGTTCCGGAGCGACCGGGGACGCGCTCTCCATCCTCGGGTCGTCCGGCATGAACTACGCACGCCTGAAGGTCTGGGTGAACCCGGCCGACGGCTTCAACGACAAGGCGCACGTCCTCGCGACGGCCAAGCGCGTCAAGGCGCAGGGCATGAAGCTGCTGGTCGACTTCCACTACTCGGACAGCTGGGCGGACCCCGGCCGGCAGGACAAGCCGGCCGCCTGGGCCGGCCACACGTACAGCCGGCTCCAGACGGACGTGTACCAGCACACGTACGACGTGCTCAACGCCTTGAAGGCCCAGGGCACCACCGCCGACATGGTCCAGGTGGGCAATGAGATCAACGGCGGCATGCTGTGGTCCGAGGGATCCACGGACAACTGGAGCCGGCTCGCCGGGTTGATCAACTCCGGCTATGACGCCGTCAAGGCGGTCAACCCGTCCACGACGGTCGCGCTGCACCTGGCCAAGGGCGGGGACAAGGCCGGCACCGAGTGGTGGTTCGACAACGCGGTCGCCAACGGTGTCAGGTTCGACGCGATCGGCCTGTCGTACTACGGCTACTGGCACGGCCCGCTGTCGGACTTCCAGAGCACGCTGGACGACGCGGCCGCCCGCTACGGCAAGCCGGTGTTCGTCGCCGAGACGGCCTACCCCTTCCGGCTGGACAGCGACGACGCGCTCACCAACCAGATCGACACCACCGGCGAACTGGTCCCCGGCTACCCGGCGACCGTGGCCGGCCAGACCAAGTGGATGAACGACGTGGCGAGCATCGTGGAGGCCGTCCCGAACGGCCGCGGCCTGGGCGTCTTCTACTGGGAGGCGACCTGGACCGCCGTCACCGGCAACGGCTGGGACCCGGCGGACGCCGCCTCCGGCAACGGCTGGGAGAACCAGGCCCTGTTCGGCTACGACGACAAGGCGCTGTCCTCCATGACGTGGTTCGGCCACCGCTGAGCCGTCCGTGAACGGGCCCGGCCGCGCGCGGCGGCCGGGCCCCCCGCCGTTCCGGGACGGCGGAACCCTCCCCGGTCGCACGGCCGTTCGGTACCGGACAACGGCCGCCGAGTCCCGCACGGGCCCGCGTCGCCCGCGCCACAGTGGGAAGACTGCGTACGAGGAGGCCGGGGACGGGAGGGCGGACGGATGACGGGGACTCCCTCGGGCCGGATGCGGCAGACCATCCTGGAGTGGCTCAAGGACCCGCCGGCCCACTTCCCGGCCCCGCGCCGCCGCGATCCCGCCGAGACCGGCGTCACCGCGCGGGCCGTCGCCGCGAAGCTGGGCGTGCCCCGCCGGACCGCACTCGCCCACCTCGAGTTCCTCACCCGCCTCGGGGTCCTGCGCACCCGCCGGATCTACGGCCGCACCTACTACCGGCGCGACGAGATCCGCATCGCCGAGGTGGCCCGGATGTTCGAGAAGGGCTGGTGACGACGGTCGCGGGGCGGCTGCCGGCAGGGGCACGGACGGAAGGGACCGCACATGGACCGATCGACGGCACTCGTACCGCTCCACTACCTCTCCCTGCGCGCACGCGGTCCCGAGGACGTCGTCGCCGATCCGCACGGGCGGGTGCTGACCGGGGTCGAGGACGGGCGCATCCTGCGCGTCCATCGCCCCGGCGACCCGCTGGAGGCCCGCACCGAGGTGCTGGCCGAGACCGGCGGACGTCCCCTCGGGCTCGAACTCCTCCCGGACGGCGACCTCGTGGTGTGCGACGCCGAACGCGGCCTGCTGCGCGTCGGCCCGCACGACGGCACCGTCCGCGTCCTCGCGGACGCGGTGGCGGGGGAGCGCCTGAGGTTCTGCAGCAACGCCGTCGCCGCATCCGACGGCACCGTGTACTTCACCGTCTCCAGCCGCCGCCACCCGCTGGGCCGGTGGATCGGCGACATCGTCGAACACACCGGCACCGGCCGTCTGCTCCGGCTCGCCCCCGGCGACCGGGAACCCGAAGTCCTGCTGGACGGACTCCAGTTCGCCAACGGGCTCGCCCTCAGCGCGGACGGCTCCTTCCTGGTGATCGCCGAGACCGGCTCCTGCCGGCTCACCCGCTGCCGGCTCACCGGCCCCCGCGCCGGACACGCCGAACCCTTCGCCGAGCTTCCCGGGATGCCGGACAACCTCTGGCGCGAGGGACCCGACGGTCCGCTCTGGATCGCCCTGGCCAGCCCCCGTGTCCCCCCGCTGGACCTGTTGCACCGCACCCCGCCGGCCGTGCGCCGCGCCGCCGCACGGGCCGCCGTCCACGCGCCGTACCGCCCGAGCGGGACCGTCGGCGTCGTCGCCGTCGACGACCGGGGCCGGACCGTGCACCGCCTGACCCGCCGGCGTTCCGGATTCCGCATGGTCACCAGCGTGTGCGCCGTCGGCGACCACCTGGTGCTCGGCAGCCTGTGGGAGTCCGGCATGGCGGTCTGCGCCCGGCCCGCCGCGCGCTGAGGCGCCGGTAGCCTGGTCCCGGCCGGGATCGACCGTCGAGGCGGGGGCCGGACAGGAGACGTAGCGGCACGGCCCTGCCGGAGACCGAGATCCACGGCGTCCGGTCCAGGCGGCGGCGGTCCCCGTCGCGTGGCGGGAGCCCGTCGTGGCGGTCGGCGCGCGGCCCGCTCCGCACCCGCGCCCGCCCGCCCCGGGCGTCGCGCCGGACAACACGCCGGACAAAACGGACAGCAGAGGTAAGAAGTCGTTGTGAACCGGCTGCTCGTCCTCACCGGGGCCCTCGTCGGCGCACCCCCGCGCCCTCTCTCCGGCCACGCCGTGCGGGCCCGTCACGACCCGGTCTTCCGGCGGGGCGCCCTCGTCGCCCGGCCTCCCCCCGCGAGACGCCGCGGCTGACCGGGGCCGGTCCGGGCCTCTACGCTGCCCTGGACGTCGCGGCGAGCGTGCCGGCGGGTCCGGAGCCCGGGCGCTTGCCGTACGGCCGGGCACAGCAAGTACTGTCTACAGCAATGTCGACCAACTCTCCTCAGAACTGGATCCCATGAGCGCCATCTCCGTCGGTCAGGCCGTCGTCCTCGGAGTAGTCGAGGGGGTGACCGAGTTCCTTCCCGTGTCCTCCACCGGCCACCTGAAGATCACCGAGGGGCTCATGAACATCCCCGTCGACGACAAGTCCGTCGTCGGTTTCTCCGCCGTCATCCAGGTCGGCGCCATCGCCGCCGTGCTCGTGTACTTCTTCAAGGACATCAAGCGGATCGTCACCGCCTGGTTCCGCGGTCTGGCCAACCGCGAGGAGCGCTACCACCACGACTACAAGTTCGCCTGGTGGGTCATCGCCGCGACCGTCCCGATCGTGGTGGTGGGCCTGGCCGCGAAGCCGCTGATCGACGGCCCGCTCGCCTCGCTGTGGGTGGTCGCCGGGTCGCTGATCGTGGGCTCGGGCGTGATGTGGGCCGCCGACCAGATGGGCCGGCACAAGCGCGGTGAGGACGACACGTCCTTCAAGGACGCGATGTGGGTCGGCTGCTCGCAGATCCTGGCCCTGCTCTTCCCCGGCTTCTCCCGCTCCGGCGCCACCATGTCCACCGCGCTCATCCTGGACCTGGACCGCGTCGCCGCCACCCGGCTCTCCTTCTTCCTCGGCATCCCGGCCCTGACCGGCGCGGGCCTGTACGAGCTGAAGGACGCCCTCGGCGCGGGGGTCGGCGCCGCTCCGCTGGCCGTCGGCACGGTCGTCTCGTTCGTGGTCGCCTACGCCTCCATCGCCTGGCTGCTCAAGTTCGTCGCCAAGCACTCCTTCAACGCCTTCGTGATCTACCGGATCGTCGTCGGCGTCGGTCTCCTCGGCCTGCTGGCCACCGGCGCGCTCAGCAGCTGAGCCGGGCGGCCGGAAGAACACCGCTGATCACCCACGGGGTGCGGATGCCTGCATTCAGGCGCCGCACCCCGTGAATGTCTCCTTACGTGACCTCTTGACAGCTCGCGCGCGCAACCCGCAGGATCGCTCCCGTGAACCTGTCAGACAGCCAGACAGGTGGTCCGGCCCCGCGGCGCGTCAGCGCCATGGAAGCGGTGCTCGCCCACCTCCGCGACGCCATCGAGCGCGGCCGGTACGCCATCGGCGACAAGCTCCCCTCGGAGGCCGAGCTGTGCCGCACGCTGGAGGTGTCCCGGCCCGTGCTGCGCGAGGCGCTGCGCGCGCTGCAGACCATGGGCCTCACCGTGTCCCGGACCGGCAAGGGCACCTTCGTCGTCGCGAACACGGTGGAGGACCCCACCTTCGGCGACTACGCCGCCAGCGACCTGCTCGAGGTGCGCCGCCACATCGAGATCCCGGTCGCCGGGTACGCGGCCCTGCGCCGCACCCCGGAGGACCTGGACCACCTGGCCCACCTGCTCGACCGCATGGAGCGGGAGACGGACACCACCGCCTGGGTCGCGATGGACACCCTCTTCCACCTCGCCGTGGCCGAGGCCGCCCAGAACCCGGTCTTCCGCCGGGTCATCGAGGAGATCCGCGACGCACTGGCGCGCCAGTCGGCCTTCCTCAACGAACTGGGCGGGCGCCGCGAGCAGTCCAACCGCGAGCACCGGGCGATCGTCGAGGCGCTGACCGACGGTTCCGAGCACGACGCCGTGGAGGCCATGAGCCACCACCTGGACCGCGTCGAGACGACCCTCACCGACATCGTGCGTCCCCAGCGGACGGACCCCCCTACGGAAGGCGGACCCGAGGCGTGAGCGAGCAGCACCTCGAAGACGAGACGCGCCCCTCGTCCGGCCATGTCGACGCCGGAGACGCCGGCTACAGCAAAGGTCTGAAGCACCGGCACGTCAACATGATCGCCATCGGCGGCGCCATAGGCACCGGCCTCTTCCTCGGCGCGGGCGGCCGGCTCGCCGACGCCGGGCCCTCCCTCTTCATCGCGTACGCCGTCTGCGGCGTCTTCGCCTTCCTGGTCGTGCGGGCCCTGGGCGAACTCGTCCTGTACCGCCCCTCCTCCGGTGCCTTCGTGTCGTACGCCCGGGAGTTCATGGGCGAGAAGGGCGCGTACACCGCGGGCTGGATGTACTTCCTCAACTGGGCGACCACCGGTATCGCCGACATCACGGCGGTCGCGACCTACACCCACTACTGGGGCATGTTCTCGGACATCCCGCAATGGTTGATCGCATTGATCGCCCTCGCGGTCGTGTTGACCGTCAATCTGATCTCGGTCAAGATCTTCGGCGAGCTGGAGTTCTGGTTCGCCATCGTCAAGGTCGGCGCGCTCGTCGTGTTCATGTGCATCGGCATCTTCCTGCTGGTCACCCAGCACCCGGTCGACGGCCGGCACCCCGGCCCGTCCCTGATCACCGACAACGGCGGCGTCTTCCCCAACGGCCTGCTGCCCATGCTGCTGATCATCCAGGGCGTCGTCTTCGCCTACGCCTCCGTCGAGCTGGTCGGCGTCGCCGCCGGGGAGACCGAGAACCCCGAGAAGATCATGCCCAAGGCGATCAACTCGATCATGTGGCGCGTGGGCCTGTTCTACGTCGGCTCGGTCGTCCTGCTCTCGATGCTGCTCCCCTGGAACAAGTACTCCGCCGGGCAGAGCCCCTTCGTCACGGTCCTGTCCCACATCGGCGTCCCGGCGGCCGGCGGTGTGATGAACCTGGTCGTCCTGACCGCAGCCATGTCGTCGCTGAACTCCGGCCTGTACTCCACCGGCCGCATCCTGCGCTCCATGGCGATGAGCGGCTCGGCCCCGCGGTTCACCGGCCGGATGAGCCGCAGCCAGGTGCCGTACGGCGGGATTCTGCTCACCAGCGGCATCTGTGTCCTCGGTGTGGGCCTGAACTACGTCGTGCCCTCCGACGCGTTCGAGATCGTCCTCAACTTCGCGGCGATCGGCATCCTCGCCACCTGGGGCATGATCATGCTCTGTCACCTGCTGTTCTGGCGGAAGTCCCGCGACGGCGAGCTGACCCGGCCGTCGTACCGTCTGCCGGGCTCCCCCTGGACCGAACTCGTGACGCTGGCGTTCCTCGCCGCCGTCCTGGTCCTCATGTACGCCGACGGCGGCGCCGGACGCACCACCGTGCTCTGTCTGCCGCTGATCGTCGCCGCACTGGTCGCGGGCTGGTACGCCGTCCGCGCCCGCATGACCCGCACATCCACCGGCGCCGACGCGTGACCCGCGTACCGGCCGGCCCCGACCCCGAGACCCAGGCAGTGATGCACAACAGTTCCCCCACCGACGCCCCCGCCGTCCGCGAACCCCTCCACACCCCCGTCGCCCACCTCGTCCGCGGCGGGGTCGTCGAAGGCGTCCACTACGGCTCCGTCGTCGTCCTCGGCGCCGACGGCCAGGTGCGCCTCCAGCTCGGTGACACCGAGGCGGCCTTCTACCCGCGCTCCGCCCTCAAGCCCGTCCAGGCCGTGGCCATGGTGCGCGCCGGGCTGCCGCTCGACGGCGAACTGCTGTCGCTGGCCGCCGCGAGCCACTCCGGCGAGGAACGCCACCTCGCCGGCACCCGGCGCATCCTGGAACTCGCCGGACTCGGCGAGGAGGACCTGCGCAACGTGCCCGACATGCCGTTCGACCCGGTCGTCCGGGACGCCTGGGTCCGCGAGGGCCGGCTGCCCTCCCGGCTCGCCCAGAACTGCTCCGGCAAGCACGCCGCCATGCTGTGGACCGCCAAGCTCAACGGCTGGTCCCTGGACGACTACCTCGCCCCGGAGCACCCGCTCCAGCAGGCCGTCGCCGCGACCGTCGAGGAGCTGACCGGCCAGCGCGTCGCCCGCGTCACCGTCGACGGCTGCGGCGCGCCACTGTTCGCCATCTCCCTGCACGGACTCGCCCGCGCCCTCGCCCGGATCACCTCCGCCGCGCCCGGCACGCCCGAGGCCCGGGTCGCCGACGCGATGCGCGAACACGCCGAGATGGCCTCCGGCTCGGGGCGTGACGTGGCCGCGCTGATGCGGGCCGTGCCGGGGCTGCTGGCCAAGGACGGCTTCGAGGGCGTGCAGGCCGCCGCGCTGCCGGACGGCCGGGCCATCGCGGTGAAGATCGCCGACGGTGCGAACCGGGCCCGCATCCCGGTCGCCGCGGCGGCGCTCGCCCGCGCGGGCGTCGACCCCGCCCTGCTCACCGAGTTCGCCGGGGAGCCGCTGCTCGGAGGCGGGGAGCCGGTGGGATGTGTGCGGGCCGTGCCCGCGCTGGACCCGGCTCCGCTCACCGCCTGCGCGTAGCTCCGCTGATCGGCCGTCGTGGATCCGCGGGTCCGCTGTGGTCGGTCGCACACTTCCCCGCACCCCTCCCGGGGACGCTCCCACCCCCGTACCTCAGGAAGAGGACCGTACCCTCATGACCGCCGCCACCCGCAGCGAACACGATCTGCTCGGGGACCGCGATGTGCCCGCCGACGCCTACTGGGGTGTCCACACCCTGCGCGCGACGGAGAACTTCCCCATCACCGGCACGCCGATCTCCGCCTACCCGCACCTGATCGACGCCCTGGCCGCGGTGAAGGAGGCCGCCGCCCTCGCCAACGAGGAACTCGGGCTGCTGGCGCCCCGGAAGGCGGCCGCGATCGTCGCCGCCTGCCGGGAGATCCGGGCCGGCGAGCTGCACGACCAGTTCGTCGTGGACGTCATCCAGGGCGGAGCCGGCACGTCCACGAACATGAACGCCAACGAGGTCGTGGCGAACCGCGCGCTGGAACTGCTCGGCCACGCCAAGGGCGAGTACACGCATCTGCACCCCAACGAGGACGTCAACCTCGGCCAGTCCACCAATGACGTCTACCCGACGGCCGTCAAGGTGGCGACGATCTTCGCGGTACGCGGACTGCTCAAGGCGATGTCCGTACTCCAGGACGCGTTCGCCCGCAAGGCCGTCGAGTTCCGTGACGTGCTCAAGATGGGCCGTACCCAGTTGCAGGACGCGGTACCGATGACGCTCGGTCAGGAGTTCTCCGCGTTCGCCGTCATGATCGAGGAGGACCGCAGCCGTCTCGCCGAGGCCGTCGAGCTGATCCATGAGATCAACCTCGGCGCCACGGCCATCGGCACCGGCCTCAACGCTCCCGCCGGCTACGCCGAGGCGGCCCGCCGGCACCTGTCCGCCATCACCGGCCTGCCCCTGGTGACGGCGGCCAACCTGGTGGAGGCCACGCAGGACTGCGGTGCCTTCGTGCAGATGTCCGGCGTCCTCAAGCGCATCGCGGTCAAGCTCTCCAAGAGCTGCAACGACCTGCGGCTGCTGTCCTCCGGTCCGCGCGCGGGTCTCGGTGAGATCAACCTGCCGCCGGTACAGGCCGGTTCGTCGATCATGCCGGGCAAGGTCAACCCGGTCATCCCCGAGGTGGTCAACCAGGTCGCCTTCGAGGTGATCGGCAACGACGTCGCCATCACCATGGCCGCGGAGGCGGGACAGCTCCAGCTCAACGCGTTCGAGCCGATCATCCTGCACTCCCTGTCGGAGTCCGTCACGCATCTGCGGACGGCCTGCCTGACCCTGGCCGAGCGCTGTGTGTCCGGCATCACCGCCAACACCGAGCGGCTGCGCGCCACCGTGGAGAACTCCATCGGCCTGGTCACCGCGCTCAACCCGCACATCGGCTACACCGCCGCCACCGACATCGCCAAGGAGGCCCTCGCGACGGGCCGTGGCGTGGCCGAACTGGTCCTGGAGAAGGGCCTGCTGCCCGCCGAACAGCTCACGGGACTCCTCCGGCCGGAGGTGCTCGCGGGCAGCGGGACCACGCCGGCGCTCTGACCCGACGGCACCCGCGCGCCGACAGGCCCGGTCCCCCCCGGCCGGGCCCTGCCCGCGGGTGCCGTCGCACCCGGGAAACCCGGTCGGGGTCCGGCACCGCCGGGAAGCAGGGCGCCGGCGCCCCGGAGCGCCCCGGCGCGAGGGGTACGGCATGATGACGATCATGTCCTCGCAGTTCCAGCCGGTCCTCGATCGCATCATGGCGGAGATCGATCGCACTCCCGGACGCGGCCGGTCCGCCGACTACATCCCGGCCCTGGCCGCCCGCGACCCGCGCCGGTTCGGCATGGCCGTCGCCGAACTGGACGGCACGGTGTACGGGGTGGGGGAGTGGCGGCAGCCGTTCTCCACGCAGTCGATCACCAAGGTCTTCACGCTCGCCCTGGACCTGGCCCGCGAGGGCGACGAACTCTGGGAGCACGTGGGCCGCGAGCCCTCCGGCAACCCGTTCAACTCCCTGGTCCAGCTGGAGTACGAGAACGGCATCCCGCGCAACCCCTTCATCAACGCGGGCGCGCTCGTCGTCACCGACCGCCTGCACACCCGCACCGGGGACGCGGCCGGCGAGCTGCTGTCCTTCCTGCGCGCCGAGAGCGGCAACCCCGGTCTCGGCTTCGACGAGGAGGTCGCCGCCTCCGAGACCGCCCACGGTGACCGCAACGCCGCCCTCGCCCACTTCATGGCGTCCTACGGCAACGTCGACAACGAGGTGCCGGTCCTGCTCGACCAGTACTTCCGGCAGTGCTCCATCGCCGCCTCCTGCGCCGACCTGGCCCTCGCCACCGGCTTCCTCGCCCGGCACGGCATCCGTGCCGACGGCAGCCGGCTGCTCAGCCGCAGCCAGGCCAAGCAGGTCAACGCGGTCATGCTGACCTGCGGCACGTACGACGCGGCCGGCGACTTCGCCTACCGCGTCGGCCTGCCCGGCAAGAGCGGGGTCGGCGGCGGCATCATCGCCGTCGTACCGGGCCGGTGCACGCTCTGCGTGTGGAGCCCGGGCCTGGACGAACGCGGCAACTCGGTGGCCGGTGTGGCCGCCCTGGACCGTTTCACGACCCTGACCGGGCTGTCGGTGTTCTGAGGCGCGTCACCCCCGGCACGCGGCAGGGCAGCCGGCCCGCGAGAGGCACCCGGTTCGGGCGAGGCCTCGGCCCGGCCGGCGGGCCCGACCGACCGGCACCGCGGACCCGGCCGCACCGCACCACGCTCCGGTCACACCCCGGCCCCCGCCCGGCAGGGCCGCCGTCGCCCTCCGGCCACCCGGCGCCGCCACGCTGACCCGGTGTTGGCCTTGGCGTTCCCCGTCGATCTCCGCCGCTGCCAGGTGACGGGCCTGGCCGGCACCGCCTGTCTCGCGCTCGGCGGTGAGACGGCCGGCGCCCTCCCCGTCCGGGACCTCCTGGCGCCCGCCTCGGCCGAGGCGGCGCTCGGCCTGGTCGGGGTGTACTTCGGAGTCGTGCTGCTGATCGCCGCCTGGGTGCTCCTCGGCCGGCTGGTCCGCGGCCCCGAACCGCCCACCCCGCGCGCCCTGCTGCTCGTCCTGGCCGTGTGGGCGGCCCCGCTGCTGCCGGCCCCGCCGCTGTTCAGCCGGGACGTGTACAGCTATCTCGCGCAGGGCGCCATGGTCGACGCTCACCTGGACGTCTACGCCCACGGCCCGGCGTGGCTCGGCGGCCCGCTCGCCGGCGAGGTCGCCCCGATGTGGCGGCACACCGGCGCCCCCTACGGACCCGCCTTCCTGGCGCTCGCCTCGGCGCTGTCCGGACTGACCGGCGGCGCGGTGCCCGCCGGTCTGCTCGGCATGCGCCTGCTGGCCCTGCTCGGCGTGGCCCTCATGGCGGTGGCGCTGCCCCGGCTCGCCCGGCACAGCGGAGCCGACCCGGCCGCCGCCCTGTGGCTCGGCGCCCTGAACCCGCTGGTGCTGCTGCACCTGGTCGCGGGCGCCCACAACGACGCCCTGATGCTCGGCCTGCTCGGGCTCGGCCTGGTCGCCGCGCGGGGCCGCGGCCCCGTCGCCGGCGCCGTCCTCGTCACCCTCGCCGCCCTGGTCAAGGCACCGGCGCTGCTCGGCCTGCCGGCCGTCGTGGCCCTGCGGGTCCGTTCCGGCGGCCGTCCGCTGCCGGCCGTGCTGACCACGGCGGCGGCCTCCGCCGCGACGACGGTCGCCGCCACGGCCGTCGCCGGCACCGGCTACGGCTGGATCGGCGCCCTGGACACCCCGGTCTCCCCGCACAACTGGGCGCTGACCAGCCTGCTCGGCCGCGCCACCGGCGCCCTGCTCGAACACCTCGGCAGCTCTCTGGCCCCGCTGGCCGTCCCCGCCTGGCACCTGCTGGGCCTCGCGGCCACCGCCGTCGCCGTCCTGCTGATCTGGCTGCGGCTGAGGCCCCGCCCGGTGTACGCGCTGGGCCTGAGCCTGCTCGCGGTCGCCGTCCTCGGCCCGGCGATCCGCCCCTGGTACGCGCTATGGGGCCTGTTCCTCATCGCCGCCGCCGCGCCCAGCGCTCCGGTACGGCACCGGGTGGCCGCCTTGGCGGGGGTGCTCTCCCTCGCCGTCCTGCCCGGCGGCGGCCCCGCCGACCCCGGACAGCTGGTGCTCGCGGTCTCCGGCGGGGCACTCGGGCTCGTCGTCCTGTGGCAGGCCCACCAGGCCGACCAGGCCCACCGGGCGGCCCGGGGTCCGGTGCCGGGACGCGTGGCATGACGGGCCGGTGGAGAGCGCCAGGGCTGCCGGGGCCGCGCACGGAGCGGGGCCGGCTGGTGCTCGTCCTGCTCCTCGTGGCGGCCGTGACCGTGTTCACGGCCACCGTGCCGCTGCTGCGCGGCTTCTTCGACCTCCGGGTGTACTACGGGACCGTGCACACCTGGGTGCACCACGGCGGCCGGATCTACGACTACCGGGTGCCGGGCACCGCGTACGGCTTCACGTACCCGCCGTTCGCCGCCGTCGCCATGCTGCCGCTGGCACTGCTCGGCAGGACCGCGGCGATCACCGCGTCCCTGCTGGTGAACCTGGCCGCGCTGGTGGTGGTCCTGCGCGTCCTGGCCGGGCCGCACGGGCGCGGCCACGGCTGGTACCGGTGGGCGCTGTGCCTGTGCCTGCTCGCGCTGTTCGAGCCGCTGCGGGACACCGTCAGCTTCGGCCAGGTGAACCTGGTGCTGCTCGCCCTGGTCCTCGGCGACTCCTGGCTGCTGGCGAGCGGCCGGGGCCGCTGGGCGGGCGCGGGGACCGGGCTCGCCGCCGCCGTGAAACTCACCCCCGCCCTCTTCATCGGCCTGCTGCTGCTCGCCGGGCGCCGGCGGGCGGCCGGCACCGCGACGGCCGTGGCCGTGGTCGCGACCGCGCTGGCCTTCTGGGCGGATCCGGCGGCCTCCCGCTTCTACTGGACCGAGGCGCTCTGGGACACCCGCCGCGTGGGCCGGCTCGACTACGTGTCGAACCAGTCGCTGCAAGGGGTGCTGGCCCGCCTCGGCGAGACCGGCCGTCCGCTGTGGGCGGCCGTGGTGCTGCTGACCCTCTGCGTCTGGGCGTGGCGCGGCCGGCGGGCGGTCGCGGCCGGGGACTGGCCGGCGGCGTTCGCGCTCACCGGTGCGGCGGCCTGCCTGGTCAGCCCGGTCACCTGGGTGCACCACCTGGTGTGGCTGCTGCCCTCCTTCGCGGTGCTGGTCCGCGCCGGGCGCCCGCGGGCCGCGGCCGTCCTGTACGCGGTGCTGTGCACCAGCGTGGTGTGGCTGTGGTTCGACGACGCCTCCGGCCTGGACGGGTTCCTGGGCGGCAACCTCTACACGTGGATCTCGCTGGGCCTGCTGCTCGGCCTGCCGGTGGGTCAGTCGCGGCCCCGGCTCATTCTGGCCCGCAGCACCAGTGCCACGGCCCCCGCGCCCAGTCCGGACAGCCCCGCGACGACGGCGGTGCCGGACCAGTCCGAGTCGTCGTCCGGTGCCACGGCCGCCGCCACCGGCGCCGCGGACGCCGCGGACGCCGAGGGACGGGGGGCAGCGGGCCGCAGCCCGTCCAGCGAGCCGACCGGGTCGACCCGCCCCGCCGCCGCGAAGCCCCAGTCCAGCAGGGAGCGGGCCTCCTCGTACACGGTGAACCCGCCGCCGGCCTGAGGGTTGAGCACGGTCACCACGAGGGTGCGCCCGCCCCGGTGCGCCGCGGCCACCAGGGTGTTGCCCGCGTTGCTGGTGTAGCCGTTCTTGATCCCGATGAGTCCGGGGTACGGCGCCACGCCGTCCTCGCCGGTCAGCAGCCGGTTGGTGTTCTCGATGGGGTACGGGGACCCGTCACCGGGGAAGGGGGCCTCGGCGGTGGCGCAGTACCGGGCGAAGTCGGGGTTTCGCAGGCCCGTCCGGCCGAACACCGCGAGGTCGTAGGCGGAGGACACCTGGCCGGGGGCGTCGTAGCCGTCCGGGGAGACCACATGGGTGTCCAGGGCGCCGAGCGAGCGGGCCTTGTCCTGCATGCGGGCGGCCGTGGCCTCCCAGCCGCCGCCCATCCGCGCGAGTACGTGCACGGCGTCGTTCCCGGAGCTGAGGAAGACGCCGCGCCACAGGTCGGCCACCTGATAGGTGTGCCCTTCCTCGACGCCGACCAGGCTGCTGCCCTCGGCGACGTCGTCCAGTTCGCCGTACCGCACGGTGTGCTGCCGGCCGCTGGGCAGCACCGGCAGCATGGTGAGCGCGAAGAGGGTCTTCAGGGTGCTCGCGGGCGGGAGTTCGCGGTGGGCGTCGTACGCGGCCAGCACCTCGCCGCTGCCCGCGTCGGCGACGAGCCAGGACAGCGCCGAGACGTCCGGGAGCCCGGGTGTGTCCCGGTGCGGCCGGACCTGGATGCCGGAGTGGTAGAGCAGGGACGGCCCCGGCATCGCCGCCCCGGGGCGGGGCGGGGCGGGCTCCCCGGTGGGCTGCGCGGCCCGGGGCCCGGCGGCGGCAGCGGCCGGCGTGAGCGCCAGCAGGCCCGCCACACAGAGGGAGCAGGCCGACACCGCCGCGCGATAAGAGAATCCGGTGACCATATGATCAAAGTACGAAATTGGTGTGTATGCACCACGCGGCCGGGCCGTTCGGGTCACCGGGGCAACCCGGATGCCACACCCGGCGCCCCCGTGGCCGCGCGTCAGGCGGCCGGCAGGGTGGGCCTGACCTGCCGCAGGAACGCGGCGTTGCCGGGTGTGGCGCGCAGCCGCTCCAGCAGGGTCTCCAGCCCGTGGCGCCCGCCCTCCCGGGAGCCCAGGACACGGCGCAGACCGTGTACGGCCGACGACTCGGCGGGGCTGAGGAGGAGTTCCTCGCGGCGGGTGCCGCTGGCGTCGATGTCGACGGCGGGGAAGACGCGGCGGCCGGCGAGTTCCCGGTCCAGGCGCAGCTCCATGTTGCCCGTGCCCTTCAGCTCCTCGAAGAAGTAGCCGTCGGCGCGGGAGCCCGTGTCCACGAGGGCCGTGGCGAGGATGGTGAGCGAGCCGGCCTCCTCGGTCTGGCGGGCGGCGCCGAAGAACCGCTTGGGGCCGAGCAGCGCGCCGGCGTCGACACCGCCGCTCAGGGTACGGCCGCCGGCGGCGGAGGCGTTGTTGTGGGCCCGGCACAGCCGGGTCAGGGAGTCCAGCAGGACGACGACGTCCTCGCCGGCCTCCACCAGGCGCTTGGCCCGCTCCACGACCAGGTCGGCGAGGGCGATGTGCTCCTTGGCCGGCCGGTCGAAGGTGGAGGCGTACACCTCGCCGCGTACCGAGCGGCGCATCTCGGTGACCTCCTCGGGCCGCTCGTCCAGCAGGAGGACCATCAGCCGGCACTCGGGGTGGTTGCCGGCCACGGCGGCGGCGAACTGCTGGAGCAGCACCGTCTTGCCGGTCTTCGGCGGCGCCACGATGAGGCCCCGCTGGCCCTTGCCGACCGGCGCGAGCAGATCGGTGACGCGTCCGGCCAGGCCGGAGGCGGGGTGCTCCAGACGGATGCGCCGGTGCGGGTGGAGCGGGGTGAGGTCGCGGAAGTGCGGCCGGGGGCCCGGCTCGCCGGCGCGTCCGTTGACGCGCGCGACCTCGGTCAGGGCCCGCTGCGCGCCCCGGACGCCTTCGACCAGGTCGCCCTTGCGCAGCCCGTGGCGGCGGATCAGCGCCGGTGCGACCTGCGGATCGGCGGGGGAGGGCAGGAGGCTCGCGGCCCTCAGGTGTCCCTTTCCGTGCGCGTCGATGTCGAGGACACCGGTGACGAGCGGGGCGGCCGGCGCCCGTCGGGCCGCGGGCGGGTGTTCGAGTGTGGTGGTCATGGGAGGGGGTCCTTTCGCGGACGGATCAGAGAGGAAAAGGGGGTGTGGCCGCGAGCGGGAGGCGTGCGGGACTGCCTCCGGGCGGCGGGAACGGCACCTCGGGCACGGCGTGGAAGGCCCGTCACGAGGTGGTACCGGGAAAGCTGACGCGCCGGGAACCGGACATCCGGAAAACGGCGGACGGATCAGCGTGGAGAGGGGAGACTGGCACCGGCGGCCACGACGGCCGTGCACAGGTGCTGAGGGAACGGTACCACCCGGGGGAGTACCGCGTCCGTGAACGGCTCAACGAACCACCGGAGCGGGTTGTTCCCGGGGGCGCGCTCTCGGGAGACGTCGGGAGGAGTCGTCTTGTCAGGGGAACGTCAGCAGCATCGGGTGGACACCTCGGCCGCCCGCACCCCGCACCGCCTGGACCCCGCCGGCGGCTGCCCGCACGCCGTGAACGCGCGTCTGCTGTCCCGGGGTGCCGTGGTCCCGGTCGAGCTGCCCGGCGGGATCGAGGGCATGGCCGTACTCGGTCACGAGGCGCTGAAGGAGTTCCTGCAACACCCGCAGGTCGCCAAGGACGCACGCCACTTCACCGCCCTGCGCGAGGGGAGGGTCGGTGCGGGCTGGCCGTTGCTGACGTTCGCCACCGTGCCGGGCATGACCACCGCCGACGGAGACGACCACCGGCGGCTGCGGTCCCTGGCGGCCCGCGCCTTCACGCCCCGCCGGGTGGCGGAACTGCGGCCACGGGTGGCGGAGCTGACGGAGTCACTCCTGGACGGCCTGGCACGCGCCGCCGCCTCGGGCGACGGAGTCGCCGACCTGCGCCGGCACTTCGCCCTGCCCCTTCCGATGGGCGTGATCTGCGAACTCCTCGGCGTGGACGTGGAGTTCCAGGAGCGCCTGCACCGGCTCGGCAGCCTGGTCGTGGCCACCGACACCGCACCGGCCGAGGCCGTCGCCGCCAACCGCGAACTCGTCGCGGTCCTCGGTGAGATCGCCGCGGCGAAGGCCGCGCGGCCCGGCGACGACCTCACGAGCGCGCTCCTCGCCGCCCGCGACGAGGGCGGCGACCGGCTCGGCGAGCAGGAGCTGATCGGCACCCTGCTGCTGATGGTCATCGCCGGGCACGAGACCACGCTCAACCTGATCACCAACGCCGTGCGCGCCCTGTGCGCCCACCCCGAGCAGCTGGGCCTGGTGCGCGCGGGCCGGGCGAGCTGGGCGGACGTGGTGGAGGAGACGCTGCGCTGGGACGCACCGGTCAGCTACTTCCCGTTCCGCTACCCCGTACGGGACCTGACCGTCGCCGGCACGCTCGTCCCCGCCGGAACCCCCGTGCTGGCCGGTTACTCCGCCGCCGGCCGCGACCCGGCGGCGCACGGCCCGGACGCCGGCCGCTTCGACCTCACCCGCTCCGCCCGGCCCGGTGCCGTACGGCACCTGTCCCTCGGGCACGGCGCCCACTACTGCCTGGGCGCGCCACTCGCCCGGCTGGAGGCCACGGTCGCGCTGGAGCGGCTGTTCACCCGGTTCCCGTCGCTGCGACTCGCCGTACCCGAAGCCGGCCTGGTGCCGCACGCGGGCTTCGTCGGCAACAGCGTGCGCGCTCTGCCGGTGCGGCTCGCCGCGGGGTGACCCGCCCCTGAGCCGCGAACCGGCCGGAGCGGCAGGGTCCGGGAACAGACGTCCCCAGACCGTAACGATCCCGGACACCAGGGGACTTGACCGCCTACCGTCCACTATCTTCGCGACATGTCCACGCCACCGCAGCCCCCGCAGCCGGCCGGCCAGCCCGCGCCGCAGCCCCCGCAGCGGCCGGCCGTGCCTCCGCAGCCGACGGCCTACCCCTACCCGAACCCGCAGTCGCCCCCACCGGGGACGTTCCACGCGCAGCCCACCCTGGCCGACCAGCCCGCGCCGGGACAGCCGCAGCCGGGCAACCCGTACGCGCAGTCACCCCAGTACGGGCCCGTGCCGCCCGTCCCCCCGGCCGGCGGCGGGGCCGGCCGCGCGGTGCTGTGGGCCGCCGTCGGCGCGGTCGTCGCCTCCGCCGCGTGGGCGGCCGGCGTCCTCCTCGTCGGCGGGCGGAGCGACAGCGCGGACCTGCGCGGCTACTCGGCGCCCTCCGACATGTGCTCCGGCGCCGACTACTCGTCCTTCAAGGCCGAGTACACCGAGAACGACTCCTCGCCGACCCGCACCTCGCTCAAGGACGGGGCGCTGGACGAGAGTTACTGCAGCCTGGGCCTGAAGAAGTCCGGCTCGTCCTACGCGGACGCCTATCTGACCGTGCAGCTGGACCTGCACAAGAAGACCGACCCCGCGCCCGAGTTCACCGCCACCTGGAAGAACTACGGGGAGAGCCACACCGGGTACGACGTCGACCCGGTCGAGGGCATCGGCGACGAGGCCTACCTGGTCAGCCAGGACACCTCGAACGGCTCCTCCTCCAGCGGCTCCCGGTACGCCACGCTCGCCGTCCGCGACGGCTGGGTGACGTACACGATGAGCTACAGCGTCTACCTCACCTCGTACGACGAGGACAAGAACCCGCCCGCGCTGACCGACGTCACCGACTGGCTGAAGACCGACACCAAGGCCACGCTGCGGCAGCTGAGGGACTGATCACCGCCGTGCCGCGGTGCGCGCGGCGGTTCACGCCGACCGCGCCCCGGCGTCCTTCACGATCTGCTCGAACCGCGCGCCCATGGCCTCGCCGAGGGCCTGCGCGCCCGACAGCGGACGGACCATGACCGTGAGGTCGTCGATCAGGCCGTCCTCGTTCACGTGCAGGAAGTCGCAGCCGGTCAGCTCCCGGTCGCCGACCCGGGCCTGGAACACCAGCGCGTGGTCCGGGCCGTCCGGGCCGCCGATCTCCCGGACGTACCGGAAGTCCTCGAAGACCTGGAACACCGCGCGCAGCACCGCCGCGGTGATCGCCTTGCCCGGGTACGGCTTGAAGGCGACCGGGCTGGTGAACACGACGTCCTCGGCCAGCAGTGCCTCGACGGCGTCCAGGTTCCCGGCCTCCACCGCCTCGCGGAACGCGCGCATCGGCTCACCTCACTCACTAGTCAACTAATTGAATAAGTGCGAGTGAGACTAATCAACTGACTGCTAGCCTGTCCACATGTCGCTCAAGTACGCCGTCCTGGCCGCCCTGCTGGAGGGCGAGGCCTCGGGCTACGAGCTGTCGAAGGCCTTCGACGTCTCGTTCGCGAACTTCTGGCCCGCGACCCCCCAGCAGCTCTACCGTGAGCTGGAGCGCCTCGCCGGGGACGGCCTGCTCCAGGCCCGCACCGTGCAGCAGGAACGCCGCCCCAACAAGCGGATGTTCACGCTCACCGAGGCCGGCCGGGCCGAGCTGGACGGGTTCGCCGCCGAGCCGCCGAAGCGGCCCACCGCGATCCGGGACGAACTCCTCATCAAGATCCAGGCCATGGACGGGGGCGACCCGGAGGTCACCCGGGCGCTGATCGAGGAGCGCATGGGCTGGGCGCGCGGCAAGCTCGACCGCTACCGGAGGGTGCGTGAGCGCCTGCTCGCGGGGCGGGCGGAGGAGGATTTCCTCGACACCGCCGACCGGGTGGGGCCGTACCTCACGCTCCTGGCCGGGATCGCCTTCGAGGAGGAGAACGTGCGCTGGTGCGAGCGGGTCCTCGCGGTGCTCCGGCGGCGCGGTGACGCCGCGTCGGCCCGGCGGATCGCTCATCAGGGTGGTGATCCTCCGCGGAACGGGTCGTGACCCCGGGTGGTGCGGGACCGTGGGCGGGTGCCTCGCCGACTTCTTCCGCTGCTGGTGGCGGCGCTGTTGACCGTCGCCGGCTGCACCACCGTCGACCCCGCGCCCGACGCGGCCCGCCCCCGGCGCTCCCTCGCCCCGGACACGGTGGTGCGGCCCTCGGTGCCCCAGGAGCCGGTCCGAGTGCCGTCCGGGCACGCGGCGCTGGTCCGCACCGGCCACGGGCCCCGTTCGTCGGCCGGGCCGCGCCGCAACCCCGGGACCGGCCGCGTACCGGTGCCCGCGGCACCTCCCCGGGCGGTGGCACCGGCCGCCCCGCCGGTCCGGCGCCCCCGCCCCGAGCGCCGCAGACCGGTACACCACCCGGTGCGGCGCCCCCGCCCCGCCTTCCGGCCGCCCGCCGCCGTCCGGATGCGCGACCTGTGCCGCCAGGCGGACGGGGTGACCACACCGGAGATCGCGCGGCTGTGCCACGACGCCTTCGGCTGACCGACGGCGCCGGGCCGGCCGGGCCCGCGATGAAGCCCGTCGCCTTGTGCGCTTCCGCCCGCGCCGCGACACCCCCGTCATAGGCTGACGTCATGTTCGGTCCCGAAGGCCCCACGCTCCGCGAGCTGACCGTCCAGGCGCTGTCGTCCGTCGAGCACGGCTACGACCTGCTCGCGCCTAAGTTCGACCGCACCCCCTTCCGGACGCCCGACGCCGTACTGGACTCCGTGGCGCGGGCACTCGCCCCGCTCGGCCCCTTCACGGACGGACTCGACCTGTGCTGCGGCACCGGCGCCGGCACGCACCTGCTGACCGGACTGTGCCGCCGCAGCGTCACCGGGGTCGACTTCAGCGCCGGCATGCTCGACGTCGCCCGCCGGCGCGTGACGGCCGCCGACGGGCCGGGGGTCGCATGGGTGCGCGGCGACGCCCGGGCCCTGCCGTTCACGGCCGCCTTCGACCTCGTCGTCTCCTTCGGCGCGTTCGGCCACTTCCTGCCCCGTGAACTGCCGGGCCTGTTCACCCAGGTCCGCGGGGTGCTGCGGCCCGGTGGCCGCTTCGTCTTCCCGGTGTTCGCGCCGCCCGGCCCGGCGCACCCCGGCTTCTGGACGCTGCTCGGCTTCGACGCGGTGATGCGGGTGCGCAACGCGCTGTGGCGACCGCCGTTCGTCATGTACTACCGGACCTTCCGGCTGAGCGCCGTGCTGCGCGAGCTGGAGCGCGCGGGCCTGACGGTGGAGCTGGGCGTCCTGCCCGGGTTCGGCCGGCGAGCCGACGGCAGCCCGCGCGCCCGGCTGCTGGTGGCCCGCCGGGCCGACGCCACGCCCCTCGGCGGTCAGCCCGCGGCGGGCAGGGTGAACTCGTAGACCAGGGCGTCGCATGCGGCGTTCACCAACAGGTCGGTGATCTCCAGCGGGCGCGCGTACTGGTCGTGCACACGCCGGGTCACCCGCACCGAGGAGGCGGTGCCGATCTGGGTGATGGCGTCCCGGTGGTGCAGGGTCAGGCCCGCCGTGCGCATCCAGTCGTAGGCCCGCCGCAGCTGCGCCGGCGTGGTCCCGTCGGCCCGGTCCCGGTAGCGGGCCAGCTCCGCCACCTCGGCCAGCGCCACCGCGGAGAACGACGTCACCGCCGTGCGCAGCGACCGGCCGTCCGGCGTCACCGACCGGTAGCGGTGCACCAGCGTGGGCCGGTGCGGGGCCAGGCCCAGGGCCCGTGCGTGTTCCGGCGGCGGCTCCTCCCAGCTCACCGTGGCCCGGTCGACCGCGTACGGATCGACCGGCCGCGCGCCCACCGGGAAGGTGAGCGATCCCGCCGTCTCGACGGGCCGGCCGGGCAGCGTCGCGTGGCTGCCCCGCCGGTCGGTGGCGACCGCACCGCTGCGGCGCAGCACCTCCAGCGCCTGCCGGACGGTCTCCCGGCTGACTCCGTAGTGCGCGGCCAAGTGCCGTTCGCCCGGCAGCCGTTGACCCGGTGGAATGGTGCCGGCGCGCAGTTCGTCGAGCAGCAGCGCCGCGATCCGCCCGTACAGGGGCCGGTCGCCGCCGGTCGGGGGATCGTGCGGGGTGGTGCGGGCCATGCCGCGCCCTCCTGTCGGTGACAAAGGGTAGTCGTGCGGGTTCAGTGCGCAACCATGACTACCATTGGTCTAAACCACGAGGGAAGAGCGATCGGTCGGTTCGACCGAAACCCACCCGCGCGCACGGCACTCGCCAGGCGCCGCGCCGCACCGTCACAAGGCGCTGTAGAGGGCCTCCACCAGCGCTGATTTCCGTGGATCATTGGCGATGTGCGGCCCCATCCGGTTCATGACGTACCCCAGCGACACCCCCGCGTCCGGATCGGCTAGCCCGCAGGAACCACCGAAGCCGTCGTGGCCGAAAGCGCGCGGATTGGGGCCGTACGACCCCTGGGGCCCGCTCAGCCACAGCCCGAGCCCGACCTCGGTGTCGCCCTCGAAGCCCGCGCCGAGCACCAGGTCGCGGCAGCTGCCCTGGCCCTCGCGCACCCGCTCCGCCGCCTGCGGCGACAGGATGCGCCGGCCGCCGTACGAGCCGCCCCCGGCGAAGACGCCGTACAGCGCCGCGACCGCGCGGGCGGTGCCGTGACCGTTGGCCGCCGGGATCTCCGCCGCCCGCCAGGCCGGGCTGTTCGCCTCCGCCGCCCCGACGAGGGGGTTGGCCAGGGCCGCCAGCGCGACCGGCGCCAACTGGCCGGAGCCCGGCGCCTGTCCGGTGCGCGAGGCGGCCGGCGGGTGCACCAGCCGCGCCGCCCGGCCGTAGTCCCGCTCCGGCAGGCCCACCGTGAAGTCGAGCCCGAGCGGCCCGGTCACCTCCCGCTCCAGGAAGGCTCCCGGCCGCAGTCCCGACACGCGCCGCACGACCTCCCCGACCAGGAAGCCGTACGTCAGCGCGTGGTAGCCCGATCGGGTGCCCGGCTCCCACCAGGGCGCCATCGCGGCGAGCCGCGCGGTGGTCAGCTCCCAGTCGTACAGGTCCTCCAGGGTGTGCGGCTCGCGCAGCCCCGACAGCCCGGCGCGGTGTGACAGCAGGTGCCGCACGAGCACCTTGTCCTTGCCTTCGGCGGCGAATTCCGGCCAGTAGGCGGCCACCGGCGCGTCGAGGTCGAGCAGGCCCCGGTCGGCGAGGATGTGCGCGCACAGCGCCACGGGCCCCTTGGTGGTCGACCACACGTTCACCACGGTGTCCCGTGCCCAGGGCCGGGCGCGGTCAACGTCCGCCCAGCCGCCCCACAGGTCCACCACCGTCTCGCCGGCAACGGTCACCGCGACCGCGGCGCCGAGTTCCCCGCGTGCGCGGAAGTTCTCCGCGAACGCCTCCCGTACCGCCGCGAACCGCGGATCGCAGTGCCCGTGGACCCGCGCGTCCGTCTGCGGTGTCCGCCGACTCTCCTGGGCTTCGTGCGCGGACATGTGGCCTCCCTCGTCGCCGGGATCCCGGGCCGCGGCACTGCCGCCCGGGGGCTCCGAACGTACCGACTGGTCGGACCGGAGGAAAGACCGGCGCCGCCGGCGGCGGGTCTCAGGCGTACGACCGCAGCCAGCGCACCTTCTCGGCCTCCTGGAAGGGGCCGCCGCCCTCGTGGTCGTTGAACTCGTACACCTCGATCGCCTTGTCCTCGTGCGCCCACGCGTTGAAGGCCGCGAACACGGTCGACGGCGGGCAGGTCTGGTCCTCCAGGGCCGCCGAGAACAGGGCCGGCGCCCGGCCCCGGGCCGCGAAGTGCACCCCGTCGAAGTAGGACAGCGTGTGCAGCACGTCCGCCGAGCGTCCGCGGTGCGTCTTCAGGAACAGGCCGATCTCCCGGTACGGGTGACGGTCCGTCAGGGTCGTCGCACGCGGGAAGTCGCACAGGAACGGCACGTCCGGGGCGACCGCCACCAGGTCCGGGACCAGTCCGCCGACGGCCAGGGCGATGCCGCCGCCCTGGCTCTCGCCGGTCACCGCCGTCCGCGCCGGGTCGGCCAGCGGGTGGCAGCGGGCGGCCTCGACCGCGCGCACCGCGTCCGTGAACACCCGGCGGTAGTAGTAGTCCTCCGGCGCGTCGATGCCCCGCGTCATGAAGCCGGGGTACGCGGGCGGCGCACCCACCGGGTCCGGGGTGCCGCCCCCGCCGCCCCAGGCGCTGCCCTGCCCCCGGGTGTCCATCACGAAGTGGGCCCGGCCCGTCGACGCCCACAGCAGGTTCTCGTGCGGCAGGCCGCGGCCGCCGCCGTAGCCGATGAACTCCACGACCAGCGGCAGCGGCTGTGCGGCCCCGGCCGGCAGCCGCAGCCAGCCCTTCACCGGGTGGCCGCCGAACCCGGCGAACGTCACGTCGTACACCTCGACGGTGGACAGCCCGGTCTCCACCGGCTCGAAGCGCGCGTCCAGTTCGTGCTCGCGGGCCTGCTGAAGCGTCTTGTCCCAGAAGGCGTCGAAGTCGTCCGGTTCGGGGGACCCGCTGCGATACGCGTGGAGTTCGTCGAGGGGCAGGTCGAACAGGGCCATCAACAACCGCCTTCGTGAAGGGAGACTGCGTCGCCTCACCGTACGGGGGTGATCGGATGACTCGCCAGGGTCATGGGGAGGCGCCGTTCGGGCTGGACCGTTCGCTCGTGCGCGTCATCGCGGCTGGTCCGAAGCCGGGTAAGCGCATGCTCCGAGGCGCGGGCGAGTGCGGGAGGACGCTGCCAGTGGTCGGGTCACAAGCCAGCCGTTTCCGGCGGCCGGGCGTCAGGTGAGCGGCTGGGTCCACCGGGGTCCCGTCCTGGCCCACTCCCGCTCCCACTCGGCCAGCCGATGGCGCAGCGCGATCCGGCGCGCGACCACGTGGCCGAGGAGGACGACGGTCGCCGTACCGGCCGCCGCGCACAGCCCGACGGTCACGGTGTGCTGCCACACCGCGACGCCGTCCGCGGGCGGCCCGACACTACGGCCCCGGGAGTCGAACCACACCGACACCGGCTCCCCGGCCCGGGTCCCCGCCGGAACCCGGGCCCACGCCGTCCGGACGCCCTTGCCCGGCTCGGTCCAGCGGACCTGGGCGCGGTAGGGCTGCCGGGGGTCGCTCTGCGCCGGGGCCAGCCGCCGGAGCGTGTCGCCGACCACCACCGCGCGCACCTGATGGCGTTCGGCCCGCTGGGCGGCGGCCAGTGCCCGGGCCTGGTCGTGGGCGTGCAGGCCCGCGGCCACCCCGGCCAGGGGCGCGACCACGGACATCAGGACGGTGACCACCAGCACCGCCCACGCCTCCACGACGTCCGACCGGCGCCGCAGCGGATTGCGCCGCCAGCGCCAGCCACGCACCCGGGTACGCATGTCCACCTCCTCGCCACCGCCGCAGCCGGGGAGCGGGAGGAGCCGGGTCGCCGGTCCACCGCCCCCGCCGCTCACGGACACGAGCGTCCACACCCGTCTCGTACCCCGTTCGGCGCGCCTCGCGCACGCCGCGAACCCGCGAGTTCCGGCCCATATGGTGCACGGCACGCCCCCTGCGCCCCACGATCGCGCGCGGCGCTCCCCGGCGCGACCCGGGCGCCGCCCCGTCGTCAGCCGAAGCGCTCGATGCGGATGCGGTCCACCGGCTGACCGGCCGCCACCAGCAGTCGCGAAGCGTGTTCGGTGAAACCGTTGGACCCGCACACATAGGCTTCCCACCCACCGACGGGCGGCTCGGCCAGGAGCGGCGCCACGTGTGCGGTCGTGATGCGTCCCACCGGAACCCCGGGCGGGGCGCTGCGCGTGAACACGGGCGTCGTCTCCGCGCCGAGCTCGGACGCGTAGATCAGGTCCTCGGGACCGCGCGCCGACACCAGCATCCGCAGCGGGACGGTGAGACCCCGCGCCCGGTGGTGCCGGATCATCGCCATCAGCGGTACGACCCCGGACCCGGCCCCGATCAGCAGCGCGGGCCGGTCGCCCGGCCAGGCGAAGAAGCCGCTGAGCGGGCCCCGCACCTCCACCGTGTCACCGGGCCGGGCCACGGTGTGGAACCAGCCGGAGACCTCGCCGTCCGGCACCCGGTCGAGGGTCAGCTCGATGTGCCCGGAACCGTCCGGGGCGGACGCGATCGAATAGTGGCGCTGCGCCACATAGCCGTCCGCGGCGGTCAGCCGCAGCAGCAGGTGCTGGCCCGGCAGGTGCCCCGCCCAGCGCGGCACCGCCAGCCGGAACGTGGCCGCGTGCGGTGTCTCGCGCCGGATCTCCGTCAGGGTGGCCGTCCGCCACACGGAGGCCGCCTGCTCGCTCACGGCGATCCGCCCCGGCACCGCGAACCGCCGCGCGGAAGTCGTCGTCTCAGTCACCGGCGTACCGCTGTTCCTCCCACGGGTTGCCGCGCCCGTGGTAGCCGTTGCGCTCCCAGAAGCCCGGCTCGTCATGGTCCAGGAGCGTGATGCCCGCGATCCACTTGGCGCTCTTCCAGAAGTACAGGTGGGGCACCACCAGCCGCGCCGGTCCGCCGTGTTCGGGCGGCAGCGGTGCGCCGTCGTACTCCCAGACGATCCAGGCCCGTCCGCCGGTGAGGTCGGCGAGCGGCAGGTTGGTGGTGTAGCCCGTGTGGGAGTGGGCGACGGCATGTGTGGCGGACCCATGGGGGCGCACCACACGGAAGAAGGCGTCCAGCGAGACGCCGCCGAACCGCACGCCGAACTTCGACCAGCCGGTCACACAGTGGATGTCACCGTGGTACGCCGACGCCGGCAGTGCGTGCGCCGCGTCCCAGTCCCAGGTGTGCGGGCGCTCGACCAGGCCGTCGATGCGGAAGGACCAGTCGGCGGGGGTGAGGTCGGGGGTGACCTCGGCGGACAGGACGGGCCAGTCGTCGCGCGCGTCGTACTGCCCGGGCGGCAGCCCCGGGTCGTGGACGCGCGGGCGACCCGTGAAGCCTCGCGTGACGTTCATGGTTAAACCGTACGGGGTCGGCCGGGATGCTCCGGCCCCGGCCGGCGGTCCCGCGGCGCCTCGCACCTCACGGCGCCGCGCCGCGCCCCGTCCCGGCTCGTCGCCCGTCATCACGTGACGCGTTGCGTGTCATTGCGGCCGTGTGAACTCTGTTCCGGGCCGGGAATACCGGCCCGGGACCGCTCCTTGCCGATCAGTGCCGGCGCCGGTGTGCCGGTGACAGCACGAGAGAAGTGAGGAAACGAGGATGCTCCAGGCCCATGTCTCCAGGACCGCGACCGAGGCGGCCGGATGAGCGCCGTGACGAGCCCGGGCGTCCCCGGTCCGGCCCGCGCCGTCCCGCACGTCCTCGACAACCCGGCGCTCGCCTCCCTGACCGGCCCGCACGCCCGCTTCGCCGAGCGGCGCGGCCGGGTGCTGCGCTATCCGGTCGACGTCTCCCCCTGGCTGGCCCTGCCCGACGACCCGGACGCGCGGGACTGGGCGGACGTCGCCGCGCTGGCCGGTCCCGGCGCCGAGGTGGCACTGCCCGGTTTCCGCGGGGAGCTGCCGGAGGGCTGGGAGATCACCTTCCGGGTCGAGGGCGTGCAGTTCGTGGACGACGGCCTCGCCGCGGCGCCGGACCCGGAGGCGGTCCGCCTCGGTCCGGCGGACGTGCCCGAGATGCTCGACCTGGTGGCCCGGACCCAGCCGGGACCGTTCCTGTCCCGTACCGTGGAACTCGGCACCTACCTGGGCATCCGGCGCGACGGCGCGCTGATCGCCATGGCGGGGGAGCGGCTGCACCCGCCGGGCTGGACCGAGATCAGCGCGGTCTGCACCGACCCCGCCTTCCGCGGCGCGGGCCTGGCCACCCGCCTGATCCTCGCGGTCGCGCACGGCATCCGCGAGCGCGGCGAGACCCCGTTCCTGCACACGAGCGCCGAGAACACCAACGCCATCCGGCTGTACGAGTCCCTCGGCTTCCGGCTGCGCCGCCGTACCGCGTTCCTCGCGGCGAGGGCACCGCAGCGGCCGGCGGAGGACCGCACGGCCGTGCCGGTGCCGTAGACCGGCGCCGCTCCCCGCGGCCGGGCCGCCGCCTCAGTCCGGGTCCGCGCCGCCCGGTCCGGCGTTGTAGCGCTCCAGGTAGGCGGCGAAGCGGACCAGGTCCTCCTCCGGCCAGTCCGCGAGCCGTTCCCGGAACGCGGCCCGGCGGCTGCGGGTGACCTGGGCCAGGATCTCCTGGCCGGCGTCCGTCAGATGCAGTACCTGGACCCGGTGGTCCTCCGGGTCCAGCCGGCGCTCGATCAGCCCGGCCCGCTCCAGCGCCGCCACCTGGCGGCTGACCGTCGACTTGTCCAGGGCGTAGTGCGCCGCCAGGTCCGTCGCCCGGCAGCCGCCGCGCTCCTCCAGGTGGCCGAGCAGGGTGTACGACACCAGGGACAGCTCGGGGTGCATACGGCCCGCCGAGGCACGGGCCCGGCGGGCGAAGATGGTCATCTCGCGCTGGATCGTCTCGACGGCCGACTCCGCTGCGCTCACGGGAATACCTCCTCCGACGGTCTAGTTGTATAGTACAACTTGAAGTCAGAGTTGTATAAGCCAACCTTTGGAGGGCCGCGCGCGATGAGGTCACCGGCACTGCGCCATGTGCTCACGCACCTGATCACCCCGCTGCTGATGTGCGTCGGCATGGGGCTCGCGTACATGGGGGCGTTCGTCACCCCCGAGCCGCACCACCTGCCGGTCGCCGTCGTCGGCACCGCCCCGAAGGCGAAGGTCTTCGCGCAGACCCTCAAGGACGCCGCGGGGGACGGGCTCGACGTCCGCACGGTCGCCACCCGGGCCGACGCCGTCCACCTGCTCATGTCCCGCGAGGTGACCGGCGCCTACGTGCCGAGCGCCAAGGCGCCCGAACTGCTGGTGGCGAGCGCCGCGTCCGACATGGGGGCCACCGCCGTGGAGAAGGTCTTCACGCCGGTCGCCGCCCGGGAGGGTGTCCCGCTGACGGTGACCGACGTGGCCGCCCCGGTCGCCGACGACCCCACCGGGCAGGGCCTGTTCTTCCTGCTCGTCGCGGTCAGCATCGGCTCGTACGCCTCCGTCGCCGCGCTCGGCGCCGCGGGCGCCGCCCTCGCGATGCGGGTCCGGGCGCTGCTCGCGCTCGGCGTCGCCGCCGTGGTCGGCGGCATCGGCGCGCTGCTCGCCGGGCCGGTGTTCCACCTCGCCCACCACGACCTCGCGGGCGTCTGGGGCATGGCCTCGCTGTACTCGGCGGGCATCCTGCTCGTCGGCGTGGGCCTGCACACGTTCCTCAAGCGGTGGACGACGCTCACCATGATGGTGCTGTTCGTGATGCTGAACTTCACGAGCTCCGGCGGCCTGTTCCAGCCCGAACTCCAGAACGGCTTCTTCGGCACCCTGCACGCCTTCTGGAACGGCGCCGGCTTCGTCGAGGGCTCCCGCGGCCTGCTCTACTTCGGCGGGGACGGCCTGTCCCGCGCCGTGTGGACCCTGGTGGCCTGGCTGCTGGCCGGTGCCCTCGTGACCGCGGTGGCCGCCCTGTACGAGCGCACCCGCGCCGCCCGCCAGGAGGCGGCCGTCCCCGCCGCCGGGACCGCACCCGCCGGGTCCGGGCCCGGCCGGGAGCCCCGGCGGGCCGCCGAGGAGGAGGCCGAGCAGGAGGCCGAGGAGGAGGCCGAGGAGACGGTCGGTGTCTGAACCCCGCCTCCCCGAGGGCCCGTCGGCGGCCGTCGGGTAAGGTGGCCGTCCGGCCGCGGACGCCCCGCGGCTTTGACGACGAGGAGGTGAGACCCATTCCCGCTGTGTCGGCTGGGGTGCTCCCTCCTCGTGACGGCGCGGTACGCCGGCTCCGGTGACCGCGGGAGCGCCCTGAAGGCTTCGCGCTCCCGAAAGGCTTCCGGCTTCCATGCCCCTTCCCGTTCCGTTCTCCCCGTCCGACGTCGTCTCCGCGTTGCGCGCCGCAGGGTGCGTCTTCGCCGAGGACGAGGCCGAGTTGATCCTCTCCGCCGCCCGCACCCCCGGGGAGGCGGCCGGCATGGTGGACCGGCGCGCCGCCGGGCTGCCGCTCGAACAGGTCCTCGGCTGGGCCGGGTTCCACGGGCTGCGCGTCACCCTGGAACCCGGCGTGTTCGTCCCCCGCCGCCGTACCGAGTTCCTGGTCGACCAGGCACTGGCCGCCGCGCCGGCCGCGACCGTCGTGGTGGACCTGTGCTGTGGTTCCGGCGCGCTCGGCGCGGCGCTGGCCGCCGCCCTGGACGGGGCGGAGGTGCACGCCGCCGACATCGATCCGGCCGCCGTGCGCTGTGCCCGCCGCAATCTCGCCGCGTTCGGCGGCCGGGCGCACCAGGGCGACCTGTACGACGCGCTGCCCGCCGGCCTGCGCGGCCGGGTGGGTGTGCTGACCGCCAACGTGCCCTACGTACCCACCGCCGAGGTGGCCCTGCTGCCCGCGGAGGCCCGCGAGCACGAGCCGCTGGTGGCGCTGGACGGCGGGGCCGACGGGCTCGACGTGCTGCGCCGGGTGGCCGCCGGGGCGCACGAGTGGCTCGCCCCCGGCGGCTGCCTGCTCACCGAGACCAGCGAACGCCAGGCCCCGGCCGCCGTACGGGCCTTCGAGACCGCGGGCCTGACGACCCGCCTGGCGGTCAGCGAGGAGCTGTACGCGCATGTGGTGATCGGCGTACGGCCCCCGGCCCGAGAGTGACCCCGCCCGAGGCCGCAGGAGCCCCAAGGCCTACGGCAGTTCCTGCGCCCGGGCGATGAGCAGGGCCACGTCGTCGTGGTTGTCCGGGTGGTGCAGCGTGCGCAGCAGCAGGTCGCACGCCTCCTCCAGCGGGCGGGCCGGGTCGTCGAGCAGGGACAGCAGGAAGGCCAGGCGCTCGTCGAGCGAGTGCCGGCGGGTCTCCACCAGGCCGTCGGTGTAGAACACCAGCTCGTCGCCGGGTGCGAAGTCGACCGTGACGGTGGAGAAGCCGACCCCGCCCACCCCCAGCGGCACCCCGGTGGGCAGGTCGAGCAGCTCCGCCGGGCGGCCGGGCCGCACGCGCGCCGGCGGCAGGTGACCGGCGTTGGCGATCCGGCACTGCCGCAGATGCGGGTCGTGGACGGCGTACACGCAGGTCGCGATCGAGTGGTTCAGGGCCGAGGTCGTCTTGTCCAGGTGCTCGAGCAGCCGCGCCGGATCGAGGTCGAGCGCGGCCAGGGTGGTCGTCGCGGTGCGCAGCCGGCCCATCGTGGCGGCGGCGCTGATGCCGCTGCCCATCACATCACCGACGACGAGCGCGGTCTTGCCCCCCTCCAGCGGGATCACGTCGAACCAGTCCCCGCCGACCTCGCTGGTGGCGCCCGCCGGCTGGTACCGGGAGGCCACCTCCAGGCCGGTGGTGACCGGCGGATGGCCGGGCAGCAGGCTGCGCTGGAGGGTCAGCGCGGTGTTGCGGGCGTTCTGGTACCAGCGCGCGTTGTCGATCTGCACGGCCGCGCGGGCGGCCAGCTCGCGCGCCAGCAGGACGTCGTCCTCGTCGAAGGGCGCCGGGTTGCGGGTGCGTTTGAGGTCGAGCGCGCCCAGCACCTCGCCGCGCGCGATCAGCGGCACCGCGAGGTACGAGTGCAGGCCCGCCCGGCCCAGCAGCACGGCCGCCTCGGGGGAGCGGGCGATGCGCGGCAGGTCCTCGTCCTTCACCTGTGGCACCAGGACCGCCTCGGCGGTGCGCACGCACTCGGTGACCAGGCGGTCGGGCGCGTAGCGGGCGGTCCGGCCGGGCGGGTCGGCGGCCAGCACCGCCTCCGTGCCCTCCGCCGGACGGACCGCGAGGGCCCGGATCACCGCCGCCTCCGAGGGGCCCAGGGTGCTGCGCCGGCCCTCGACCACCGCCTCCAGCAGGTCCACGGCCGCCACGTCCGCCAGTTCCGGCACGGCGACGTCGGCCAGTTCGCTCGCGGTGCGCTCCAGCTCCAGCGTCGTGCCGATCCGGGCGGAGGCGTCCGCGATGACCGCGAGCCGGCGCCGCGCGGCCTCCCGCTCCACCGAGGCCCGGTGCTGCTCGGTGATGTCGGTCATCGAGACCGCCACCCCGAGCACGTTGCCCATCGCGTCCTCCAGCCGGTACAGCGAGTGCGACCAGGTGTGGTCCGCGTCCGGGTCGGCGGGCGTGCGGCCGACGAGCGTGGCGTCGATCACCGGCACCCCGGTGGCCAGCACCTGCCGGGCGGCGGCCTCCAGGGACTCGGTGTCCAGCATCGGCAGCACCTCGCGCAGCGTCCGGCCCACGTGCCCGGCGGCCGGCACCCCGTTCATCTCCTCCAGGGCCGGGTTGACCGAGACGAACCGCAGGCCGGTGTCCAGGACGGCGTAGCCGATCGGTGACTGCATCACCATCCGCTCGGACAGCGCCACGTCCTGCTCCAGCCGCCGCACCGTCGACTGGTCGGCGGCGAGCCCGAGCGCGTACACGTCCCCCTGGTCGTCCAGCAGCCGCATGTTGCGGAACTCCACCAGACGGGTGCTGCCGTCCTTGTGTCGGACCGGGAAGCCGCCGGCCCAGCTCTGCCCGGTGCGCATCACGTCGGCGAAGAGCTTGCCGACCAGCTGGATGTGCCGTTCGTGCACCATCAGCCGGGCGGCGTACTGGCCGAGGGCCTCCTGCGCGGTGTAGCCGAACAGCTCCTCCGCCTGCGGGCTCCACAGGACGATCCGCCCGTCGGTGTCCAGCACCACCGACGCCACGCCGAGGACGTCGAGCAGGCCGCCCGGAGGCACCGGCCCACGCGCCGGTTCGCCGCCCTCCGCCACCGGAGCCCCGGGTGCACTCATGCCACGCACCGCCTTCGCCCGTCCGCACGGCACGCCGTCCCCCGTGCCGAATCCCCTGGTTCTACCGCGCTCACACCCGACTCTCCGACGCCTTCGCCGTCTACCTCCACCATCTCTCAACACGGCGCGGCCGTCCGCCGAAGCCGTCGCGCCGGCGGGCGCGCCGTGCCGGACCTCCTGCCGAGACCGTACAGCGCGGTCCGGCGGGCCGTGAGAGTTCACGCTCATGTTGCTCTCTTGGTCTGTACATGACTACGGCGCCACGCCAGACTGTCCGCCGTCCGAGTGACCCCGCCCGCTCGCCCCGGGCCCCCAACCCGTCAGAGGAGTCGGCCATGCCCGCGTCCGCCCGGCAACGTTGTCACGCAGTTCTCGCCGGACTCGTCACCCTCGCCACCGCAGCCGTCGTGTCGCTCGCCGCGCCCGCGCCCGCCCACGCGGCGGACACCTGGACCGAGACCGGCTCCGACCGCGCCGACCCGCTGACCGAGAGCCAGGGCCTCGCCTCGGTGGAGGTCCCGGCGAACAGCCCCAACCGCTACACCGGCGTCGGCACCATTCCCCTCGGCGTCTCCAGCCGCGGCTGGAACCACGTCGGCGACCCCGACGCCTCGTACGACGGCTACTACGTCGAGCCCTACCAGCGGGACTCCGGCAACTCCAAGATGTTCCGGGTGCAGGCGCCGGGCGGCGCCTGGTCGGAGTACGTCCACACGCTGGGCGCGGGCGAGGCGCTGAACAACTCCTGGGCCGCGATCTCACCCGACGGCCAGTGGATGCTGTCCGGCGAGTGGGGCACGATGACCCGGCTGCTGGTCTTCCCGACCCCGGGCGTCAACCCGGCCACCTCGCCCTCGGCGAACCTCCCGCAGGTCTCCACCGTCCGCCTGGACCACGCCGTCCGCGACGTCCAGGGCTGCGACTTCTCCGGCCCCACGACCCTGCTGTGCTCCTCCGACGACCCGGAGGGCAGCCTGTTCGGCCTCACCAAACCGCTGCTGCAGATCGACCTGTCGGCCGCGCCCAACGGCACGGCGGACGTCTCCGGCCATGTCACGGCGCTGCGCCAGCTGCCGCTGCGCAGCTCCTGCTCGGGCGCCTTCGAGGCGGAGGGCATCGACTACGACCGCAGGACCGGCACCCTGCGCGTGATCGTGGTCTCGCCCGGCTTCTGCGTGCTGACGGACAGCAAGACGTACAAGTTCTCCCGCGGCTGAGGTGTGCCCGGCGACCGGTGGTGCTTTGCTGAGGATGGATGCGGTTCGGCGGGGTACCCCGTTCCACCGCAGCACGGCCACGAAAGGAGCGATCATGGCAGACACGGAGCGGTCGCATCCGGAAACCGTCTCGGTGGAGATCAGCGGCTATTCCAAGGACGACGCCCGGCTCGTCTTCGAAGCGCTCAGCGCCTGCTTCGCCTCCGACCGGACTCCGGAAGAGGTACCGCAGCAGCTCCACGAGACCCGTCCGATGGTATGGCTCGGTACGTACGACGTCGCGGACGCCCGCGGCGGGGGCTGCCCGCCGGTCCACCTCGACTCGCCGGTCCAGGCGGACGTGCAGGGCAGCTACTGGGCGGTGGAGCGGTTCCGCACCACCCTGGACTCGATGTTCACCGTGCAGGAGACCTGCACGGCCTCCGGCGACCAGGAGCGGGACCTGCACCTGCGCCTGGAGAGCCGCTGACCGCGTCGGGGTTCCGGGCGACGCCCCGGCCGGCCCACCGCCGGCCGGGGCGTCGCCGCGCCGGACCGTCCGTTTCCGCGTGCCGCCGATTGTGCAACTAGTTGCACAAAGGCTCGGGCTTCCTCTACAACAGAGGTGACCGCACCGCGCACGGAGGGCCCGATGAGCCGTTACCCGCATCTGATGACCCCGCTCGACCTGGGCTTCACCACGCTGCCCAACCGCGTGCTCATGGGCTCCATGCACGTCGGCCTGGAGGAGGCCGAGCGCGGCTTCGAACGGATGGCGGCGTTCTACGCGGCCCGCGCGCGCGGGGGAGTGGGCCTCATCGTCACCGGCGGCATCGCGCCCAACGAGGAGGGACGGCCGTACGAGGGCGGCGCCATGCTCACCACCGAGGCGGAGGCCGAGCGGCACCGGACCGTCACCGAGGCCGTGCACCGCGAGGGCGGCCGGATCGCGATGCAGATCCTGCACTTCGGCCGGTACGCCTACCACCGGGACCTCGTCGCGCCGAGCCCGCTCCAGGCGCCCATCAGCCCCTTCGTCCCCCGCGAGCTGACCGACGCCGACGTCGAGCGCACCATCGAGGACTACGCGCGCGCCGCCCGCCTCGCCCGGCGGGCCGGCTACGACGGTGTCGAGATCATGGGCTCCGAGGGCTATCTGATCAACGAGTTCATCGCCGCGCGGACGAACCGGCGCACGGACCGCTGGGGCGGCCCCTACGAGAACCGGATGCGGTTCCCCGTCGAGATCGTCCGGCGGGTGCGCGAGGCCGTCGGCGAGGACTTCGTCATCATCTACCGGCTGTCCATGCTGGACCTGGTGCCGGGCGGCTCCTCGCTGGACGAGGTGATCGCGCTCGGCAAGGCCGTCGAGGCCGCCGGCGCCACGATCATCAACACCGGCATCGGCTGGCACGAGGCCCGCATCCCCACCATCGCCACCTCCGTGCCGCGCGGCGCCTACACCTGGGTCACCAAGAAGCTCATGGGCGCGGTGTCCGTGCCCCTGGTGACCACCAACCGCATCAACACCCCGGAACTCGCCGAGCGACTGCTGGCCGACGGCTGCGCGGACATGGTCTCCCTGGCCCGCCCGATGCTGGCCGACCCCGACTTCGTCGCCAAGGCCGCCGCCGGCACCCCGGAGGCCATCAACACCTGCATCGGCTGCAACCAGGCCTGCCTCGACCACACCTTCAGCGGGCAGATCACCTCGTGCCTGGTCAACCCGCGTGCCTGCCACGAGACCGAGCTGGTGCTCGCGCCGACCCGGCTGAAGAAGCGCGTCGCCGTCGTCGGCGCCGGCCCGGCCGGTCTCGCCTGCGCGGTCTCCGCCGCCGAACGGGGCCACACCGTCACCCTGTTCGACGCGGCGGCCGACATCGGCGGACAGCTCGACGTCGCCCGCAAGGTGCCCGGCAAGCAGGAGTTCGACGAGACGCTGCGCTACTTCCGCCACCAGCTCCAGGCCCACGGCGTCGACGTCCGCCTGGAGACCTGGGTGGAGGCCGGCGACCTGGAGGGCTTCGACGAGGTCGTCGTCGCCACCGGCGTCACCCCCCGCACCCCCGACATCCCCGGCGTCGACCACCCCCGTGTCCTCGGCTACCTCGACGTGCTGCGCGACGGCGCCCCCGTCGGCGACCGCGTCGCCGTCCTCGGCGCCGGCGGCATCGGCTTCGACGTCGCCGAGTTCCTCACCGACGGCGGCGACAAGGCGAGCGAGGACCCGCAGGCGTACTTCCGGAACTGGGGCGTCGACACGGACTACCGGGCGCCGGGCGGGCTCACCGCCCCCGAGCGGCCCGCGCCGCCCCGCCAGGTCCACCTGCTCCAGCGCAAGACCAGCAAGGTCGGCGCCGGACTCGGCAAGACCACCGGCTGGATCCACCGCACCGAGCTGAAGCACCGGGGCGTGACCATGGTGCCGGGCGTGCGCTACGACCGGATCGACGACGCCGGGCTGCACATCACCGTCGGCGAGGAGAGCACGGTCCTGGAGGTCGACACGGTCGTGCTCTGCACCGGCCAGGAGCCGCGCCGGGAGCTGTACGAGGAGCTGCTGGCCGCCGGGCGCAGCGCGCACCTGATCGGCGGCGCCGACGTCGCGGCCGAACTGGACGCCAAGCGGGCGATCAAGCAGGGCACGGAACTGGCGGCCGCGCTGTAGGGCCGTCCGCGCGCCTCCCTAGGATGACCCCATGTCACTCCCGCACGCGATCCTCACCGCCCTGCTGGAAAAGCCGTCGTCGGGACTGGAACTGACCCGCCGGTTCGACAAGTCGATCGGCTACTTCTGGTCCGCGACGCACCAGCAGATCTACCGCGAGCTGGGGAAGCTGGAGGCGGAGGGCCTGATCCGCACCCTGCCGGCCGAGCAGCCGGCCCGCGGGCAGAAGAAGAGGTACGAGGTCCTGCCGGCGGGCCGCGCCGAGCTGGCCCGCTGGACCGCCGCCGCGCAGGACCCGAGGGCCATGCGCGATCCGCTGCTGCTGCGGCTGCGCGCGGCGGCCGTGGTCGGCACCGCGGGCCTGGAGGACGATCTGCGCCGCCATCTGGAGCTGCACCGGCGGCAGCTGGCCGAGTACCGGCAGATCGAGCAGCGCGACTTTCCGCCGGACCGGGACGCCCCGCAGGACCGCCTGCGCCACCTGGTCCTGCGGGCGGGCATCGACCTGGAGACCTTCTGGACCCAGTGGCTGACGCACGCCCTGGCGGAGTTCGCCGGGCTGCCGGACGCCGACTGAGGGCGCGCGTCCGCCGCCGCGGCCGTGCGGCCCGCTCAGAGCCGGTACGGCTTCGAACGGCGGCGCAGCACCCAGCCCGTGGCGACGACCCCGGCGCCGACCAGGGTCGCGCCGACGCCCAGGGTCAGCGGGCCGTAGTCGCGGGCGGCACCGCCGAGCCCGCCCATCACGCCCCGGGACGGTGCCGCCGGGCTGGACGTCGAGGAGACCGTCGGTCGCGTCGAGGGGACCGCCGGTCTCACGGACGCGGGCGCGGACGCGGACACGATCACCGACTGGCTGCCCGCCGTGAGACCGCTGGAGCACACCACCGCCACGGTGTACGTGCCCGGGCTCACCCCGGTCCAGGCCGCGGACTGGCTGACGGAGGTGCCGGTCAGGGCCACCTGCCGGCCCTGGGCGAAGTTCGCCTGCCGGTCGGTGAGCAGGGCCGCCGTGCCCCAGCTGCCGTTGATCAGGGTGCAGGCGCTGGTGACCACGGAGACGGTGGTGCCGGTGGTGCTGACCGAGATGCCCGAGGCCGCGGCGGACGGCCCGGCGAGCGCGGCCGGCAGGAGGGCGGCGGCCGCCAGGGTCAGGCCGCGGCGGAGCGGAAGTCGCGAGGTGTGCATGGGCTGGCCTCCGGCGGCACGGTCGGCGGTACGTCCCATGCGCCGCCGGGGGTCGGGGAACGTCCGTGCTGCCTCTACCGCAGCCAACGCGCCCCCGGACGCGCCCGCATGCGGGGCGGACCCGGTCGGGTGACGCGTTCCGCCCTCCGGCGCAGAAGGGACACACCGGCCCGACCGGCGGTGAGCCGCCCCCGCGTGGCCACGCGGGAGCGGTGCGCCGGTCAGCCGCCGGTGGTCACTGTCCGCTCCGCCGACCAGCCGCCCCAGGTGCCGTCCGGCAGCCGGGCCCGCAGCCGCACGCGGTGCACCTCACCGGCGTCGGTGCCGGCGTAGAAGCTGTAGCGTGCCCGGCCGCGCGGTGGTGTGCCGCCCCAGACGAGCGAGGTGGCCGTGGTGCGGTCCAGCTGGATCAGGTACTCGGTGATCACCCCGTCCGTGCGCGGCGGGTCCCAGGCCAGGTCGATGTAGTGGGCCCGGCCCGAGCGGTGGGTGGCGGCGGTGAACCCGGTGGGCGCGGTGCCGCGGCCGTCGTCGGTGCCGGGCGTGGTGAGGCGGACCGGCGCGCCGGCGGGGGAGAGGTTGTCGGCGGCGTCGCGGGCCCGGACCGTGAAGACGTAACGGCTGCCGGGGCGCAGGCCGGTGACGACGGTGGCGGTCTGGCCGCCGCCGACGCTGTGTATCTTCACTCCGCCCTGGTAGACGTCGTACGACAGCACGCCCCGGTCGTCCCGTGACGCGCCCCAGGACAGCTGGACCGCGCGGCTGCCCACGGCGCGCCCGGTGGTCGTGGGCGGCCGGGTCGGTGCGGAGCGGTCCGCCGCCGCCTGCACCGGCGTCCGGGCCCGCACCGCCCGGCTGGGCGGACCCAGCCGGCCCGCTCCGTCCCGGGCCCGCACGGTGAACGCATACATGGTGGACGGCCTGAGCCTGGTGACGTCCACCATGTGCTGCGAACCCGCTACCTCAGCCACTTTGGTGTGGCCGCGATAGACCTCGTAGACGCGGACCCCGGAACCTTCCGGCGCCGCGTTCCACATCACATGGACGCTCGTGGCGCTGCCGGCCGCGGCGGTGACCCCGGCCGGAGCACCGGGCACCCGGCCCTCGCCGCCACCGTCGTCGGCCCGGCTCCAGCCGCAGGACGCGACCAGCAGCAGCGAGCCGCAGAACAGTACGAGCGGAACGGGAACGCGTCGCACGCTCTGCCTCCCCCGGACGGCCTCGGCAATGCCTTAAAGGTCCGGACCAATATGCCCGGCCGGTGCGCCCACAGCAAGGGGGCCGGGTTGGTGAGCAGCCCCGGACGTTACGTATGCTGGACGTTCCTGTGGCTGAACCACCCAAGAGGGCTGGGAAGTTCATGCCTGCGGCGCGGACACGCTGTCGTCGCCGAACCCGCGCCGGCGCGGGTGGCCGGGGGATCCGGGTCGGTATCCGTCCGGATCCCCGGCCCCTGTTGTCCCCCGCCGGGCCCCGAGGCTCGCCCGACAGTCCCCTGACGGGGTGTCAGCGGCGTGCTCCATCCGGCCCCTTCGCGGCGGCTCCCGTGGCCCCGCGCCCAAAGCGGCCACCACAGTGTGCTGGATGTCCGCCACGTCCCCGACGAGAGGGTCCCTCATCGTGCGTGTCCCGTCGCTGATCCTGGCCGCGGCCGGCGCCGCCCTGATCGCCCCGGCGGCGCTGCCCGCCCCGGCCACCGCCGTCCCGCCCCGCGAGCGGCCCGCGGCCCGGGACGAGGGCGGCGTCACCGCCGCCGACCTGCTGGCCCGGACCGGCACGTGCACCGAACTCTCCCGGGGCCGGTACCGCACCGACGCGAGCAGCCCCGCGACCGTCCCCGTCTGCGGCACCGACGACGCCGTCTTCTGGAAGGCGGACCTGGACGTCGACTGCGACGGCCGGCCCACCACCCACTGCAACTCCGGCACCGACCCGGTCTTCGCCCCCACCACGGCCTTCCAGCAGTCCGACGGCCGCTACCTGAACGCCGAGGCCCTGCCCTACATCGTGGTCCCCGCGCCCAGCGCCCGCTGGGACTACCGCGCGCACGGCATCCAGGGCGGCTCCGTGGCGGCCGTCGTCCACGGCGACCGGGTGCAGTACGCGGTCGTCGGCGACACCGGCCCGAGCGACCTCATCGGCGAGGCCTCCTACGCCACCGCCAAGGGCCTGGGCATCGACCCCGACCCGCTCACCGGCGGCGCGCCCTCCGACGTGACCTACATCCTCTTCCGGGACTCCCTGATCACCCCGATCGAGGACCACGAGGAGGCGGTGGCGACGGGGGAGCGGCTGGCCAGACAGTTCCTCACGAACGACTGACCGGCGGGCCCGGGGTGCACGGGCCCCTTGCCGGCCGGCCCTGGCCGGTCGAGTGCGGGTGAGGCCCCTCGCCCGCGGAGGCGTCCGGGCCAGGGAACACGCGGGCGGACGGACCGGGACGCGGCACCGCGCCTCGGGAGCGGCGTCGCGCGCCTCCGGTGGCCGGCCCGTCAGGGAGTCCGGGCCCGCCGCCGGCCGGCCCGGACGGGGAGAGCCCGGCCGGGTCCCGTGGCCGGGCCCCTCGCGTCACACCTTGCGGTAGCTGTACGCCTCCGCCGCCGCGGCCTCCACCGCGTCCAGGTCGGCCCCGGCGGCGGAGGTGACCACGGCGGCCACCGCGCCCTCCACGAACGGGGCGTCCACCAGGCGCGTGCCGTCCGGCAGTTCGTCGCCCTCGGCGAGCAGCGCCTTCACCGTGAGCACCGCGCTGCCCAGGTCGGTGAGGACCGCCACCCCGGCCCCCCGGTCCACCGAGGCCGCCGCGGCGGAGATCAGCTCGGCGCTGGTGCCGAGCCCGCCGCCCTCCGTGCCGCCCGCCGGGGCCACCGGCACCGCGGTCGCCCCGCCCGCCAGACCCTTGGCCAGTGCGGCGACCGAGGCGGCCACCTCCGCGCTGTGCGACACCAGCACGATCCCGACCAGCCGCCCCTCGCTCACTGCTCCGCCTCCGCCGTCTCGGCCAGCGCGGCGATCAGCAGCGCCGACGAGGTCGCCCCCGGATCCTGGTGGCCGATGCTGCGCTCGCCCAGATAGCTCGCCCGCCCCTTGCGCGCCTGCAACGGCGTGGTGGCCAGCGCGCCCTCCTCCGCGGCGGTCCGCGCGGCGCCGAACCCGGCGCCGAGCGCGTCCACGGCCGGCACCAGGGCGTCGATCATGGTCTTGTCGCCCGGTGCCGCCCCGCCGAGCGCCATCACCCCGTCCACGCCCGCGCGCAGCGCCGCGGCCAGCTCCTCCTCGCCGACCTGGGCGGCGTCCCCGAGCGCCTTGCCGGTCCGGCGCAGCAGAGTGCCGTACAGCGGCCCGGACGCACCGCCGACCGTCGAGATCAACTGCCGCCCGGCCAGCGTCAGCACGGCCCCCGGGGTGTCCGGCGCGTCCTTCTCCAGGGCGGCCGCCACGGCGGTGAACCCGCGCTGCAGATTGCTGCCGTGGTCCGCGTCCCCGATGGCCGAGTCGAGAGCGGTGAGCCGTTCCGCCTCGCGGCTGACGGACGCGGCGGCCGTCGTCATCCAACGGCGGAAGAATGCGGCGTCGAGCACTGGATCTCCTCGCGTGGTAGGGCTGTCGGCCGTTCGGCCGGGACGGTGCGCCGTCTGCTCCGCCGTATCACATTCCCCAGCGCAGCGCCGGGGTCTTCACCGGCGCGTCCCACAGCCGCAGCAGCTCCTCGTCGGCCTGGCACAGCGTCACCGAGGCGCCCGCCATGTCCAGCGAGGTCACGTAGTTGCCGACGAGGGTGCGGGCCACGGCGACCCCGCGTTCCCGGAGCACCCGCTGCACCTCCGCGTTGAAGCCGTACAGCTCCAGCAGCGGCGTCGCTCCCATGCCGTTGACCAGGACCAGGACCGGGCTGCGCGGCGGCATGTCCTCCAGGATGGCGTTGACCGCGAAGTCGGCGATCTCCCCGGAGGTCATCATCGGCCGCCGCTCGCGGCCCGGCTCGCCGTGGATGCCGACGCCCAACTCCAGCTCGCCGTCCGGCAGATCGAAGGTCGGGCTGCCCTTCGCCGGGGTCGTACAGGCGCTCAGGGCCACACCGAAACTGCGGGAGTCGTCGTTGACCTGGCGGCCGATGGCCTCCACGCGCTCCAGCGGCTGCCCCTCGGCCGCGGCGGCGCCCGCGATCTTCTCCACGAAGAGCGTCGCGCCGGTGCCGCGCCGGCCGGCCGTGTAGAGACTGTCGGTGACGGCCACGTCGTCGTCGACGAGCACCTTGGCGACCTGGATGCCCTCGTCCTCGGCCAGCTCGGCCGCCATGTCGAAGTTGAGCACGTCGCCGGTGTAGTTCTTCACCACGAACAGCACGCCCGCGCCGCTGTCGACGGCCGCCGCGGCCCGCGCCATCTGGTCGGGCACCGGCGAGGTGAACACCTCTCCGGGGCAGGCGGCGGACAGCATGCCCGGGCCGACGAACCCGCCGTGCAGCGGCTCGTGCCCCGAGCCGCCGCCCGACACGAGCGCGACCTGACCGGACACGGGAGCGTCGCGGCGGACGATCACCCGGTTCTCCACGTCCACGTTCAGGTCCGGATACGCGGCCGCGAAACCACGCAGCGCGTCCGCCACGACGGTCTCCGGGACGTTGATCAGCATCTTCATGCGTATCTCCTCGTGAGCTCGGCGCCGCGCCCAAGACCCGTGTCTTCGCAGGTCAGCGGTGCACTGACGGCCGCCCGAGGAGGGAAGCCGCCCGTCCGTCTACTGGAAGTATCGACCTTGCGGCGGCGAAGGTCACCTGTGACCGCACCTCTTCACGGTGCGTAGCGGCCGCTTGGCCCAGCGTGTCCGTCGCGCCGCGGCGGACGCGGACGTGCGCCGGGGAGCCCGTCGAAGAGGTGGTCGACGCACGTGTCGCCACAGCGTCCCGGGGTGCCCGCAGTGCGTCCGTCCGCGCCGTGCTACTCCGGCGTCTCGGCCCGGTCCTCCTCGCCGGCGGGCAGGCCCACCGGCCGGCGGCCCGGCGGCTGCTGGGGTTCCGGGCGGGCGGGCGGACGGGGCATCGGGCGGTCGACCGGTCCGTCGGTGGTCAGGTGCGTCGGCTCCCCGTGGTGGAGCACGTCCAGCGGTTCGCCCTCCACCAGCCGGTAGCGCACGTGGGTTCGGCCGATGTCCACCTTCAGCCTGCGTCCGCACACCAGCACGGTGAACGCCACCCTGGCGAGCGCCTCCGGCAGGCGCGGCGTGAACGACAGCACCCCCGGCCTGCCGTCTTCGCCGAGGTATCGGCGCATCCCCCCGAAGCCCATGACGAGGGCGATCCAGGTGCCGGCGAGGGAGGCGATGTGCAGCCCGTCACGGGTGTTGTGTTCCAGGTCGTCCAGGTCCATCAGCGCGGCCTCATTGAGGTACGCGTAGGCCAGCCGCAGATGACCGGTCTCGGCGGCGAGCACCGCCTGGCAGCACGCCGACAGGGAGGAGTCGCGGACGGTCAGCGCCTCGTAGTAGGCGAAGTTGCGCGCCTTCTGCTCCTCGGTGAAGGCGTGCGGGCACTCCATCATCGCCAGCACCAGGTCGGCCTGCTTGACCACCTGCTTGCGGTACAGGTCGAAGTAGGGGTAGTGCAGCAGCAGCGGGTAGTCGTCCGGCGGGGTCGCCTCGAAGTTCCAGCGCTGGAAGGTCGTGAATCCGGCCGACTGCTCGTGGACGCCGAGGGACTCGTTGTACGGCAGCGCCATGCGGGCCGCCGCGTCCCGCCACACCGCGGCCTCCTCGTCGTCCACGCCGAGTTCGGCCGCCCGGTCCGGATGGCGTACCACCGCGTCCGCGGCGGCCAGCAGGTTCTGACGGGCCATCACGTTCGTGTACAGGTTGTCCCGGGCGAAGGCGCTGTACTCGTCGGGGCCCGTGACCCCGTCGATGTGGAAGACGCCTTCCGGGTCGTGGTGACCGAGGGAGCGCCACAGCCGGGCGGTCCCCACGAGGAGTTCCAGCCCCTCGGCGCGCTCGAACTCCTCGTCCCCGGTCACCATGACGTACCGCACGACGGCCATGGCGATGTCGGCGTTGACGTGGAAGGCGGCCGTACCGGCGGGCCAGTAGGCGGAGCACTCGGCGCCGTCGATGGTCCGCCAGGGGAACGTGGCCCCGGACAGCCCGAGCTGACGCGCGCGCTCCCGTGCCGCGGGCAGCGTCCGGTGCCGCCAGCGCAGCGCCGGCGCGACGGCCTCCGGCGCGGTGTAGGTCAGTACGGGCAGCACGAAGGACTCGGTGTCCCAGAAGGAGTGCCCGTCGTAGCCGGTGCCGGTCAGGCCCTTCGCGGGGATCGCGCGGTTCTCGCCGCGGGCCGCCGCCTGGAGCACGTGGAAGAGGGCGAACCGCACCGCCTGCTGGATCTGCGCGTCCCCCTCCACCTCGACGTCCGCGCCGCCCCAGAACCGGTCCAGGTACGCCCGCTGGGCGGCGGCCAGTCCGTCCCAGCCGGTGCTGACGGCTGCCGCCACCGCCCCGTCCACCTGGTCGTGCACGGCCGGCAGGGAGCGCTCACCGGACCAGCCGTGGGCGACGAACTTGACCAGCCGCAGCGGCTGTCCGGGCACCAGGTCCGCGGTCACCGTCAGCCGGCTGACGTCGGGCTCGCTGTGCGCGGTCCACTTCGTGCTCCCGGGCCCCTCGACGAGGTGGTCGGCGGCCGCACCGACGCGCAGCCCGCTGCTGGCGGTGCGGTGCACGAGCCGCAGTTGGGTGTTCTGCGCGAAGTGCTCCTCGGGCACCAGCGGGGACTCGGTCGCCGCGGCGACGCGCGGATCGCCGTGGAAGCTGGGCAGCTGTTCGTTGGCGACCAGCTCGGACTGCACGGCGACCGTCGTCGGTCCGTCGACGGGCTCCACCTCGTACACGACCGCGGCGACCGCCCGCTGGGTGAAGGACACGAGCCGGTGCGAGGTGATCCGGACGGTACGGCCGCCGGGCGACGTCCACCGCGCGGTCCGGGTGAGCACACCGGAGCGGAAGTCCAGGACCCGCTCGTGCGCCAGCAGCCGGCCGTAGCGCAGGTCGCACGGGTGGTCGTCCACGAGCAGCCGGATGATCTTGCCGTCGGTGACGTTGATCATCGTCTCGCCGGACTCGGGATATCCGAAGCCCGCCTCCGCGTACGGCAGCGGGTGCCGCTCGTAGACGCCGTTGAGGTAGGCGCCGGGCAGCCCGTGCGGCTCTCCCTCGTCGAGGTTGCCGCGCCAGCCGACGTGCCCGTTGGACAGCGCGAACACCGACTCGCTCTGGGCGAGCACATCGAGGTTCAGCTCGGTCTCGCGCAGGCACCAGGGCTCGACCGTGTAGCTGGGATGGGTGATCACCGCGACTCCAGGAGCTCGGCCAGGTCCCGGACCACCACATCGGCCCCGTGCTCGCGCAGTTGCTCCGCCTGGCCGGCCCGGTCGACGCCCACGACGACGCCGAACCGGCCCGCCCGGCCCGCCTCGACGCCGGCCAGGGCGTCCTCGAACACGGCCGCCTCGTCCGGCTGGACGTCCAGCCCGCGGGCCGCCTCCAGGTAGGTGTCCGGGGCGGGTTTGCCGCGCAGCCGGCGCTCGCGTGTCACCACGCCGTCGATCCGCTCGTCGAACAGGTCCTCGATCCCGGCCGCCACCAGGACGTCCCGGCAGTTGGCGCTGGAGGACACCACCGCGCAGCGCAGCCCGGCCTCCCGCACCGCGTGCACGAAGCGGACCGAGCCCTCGTACGGCTGCACCCCCTCCTCGCGGATCCGCCGCAGGACCAGGTCGTTCTTCCGGTTGCCCAGGCCGTTCACGGTCTCCGCCTCCGGCGGGTCGTCCGGCGACCCCTCCGGCAGGTGCACCCCGCGCGCGGCGAGGAACGTGCGCACCCCGTCCTCCCTGGGCCGCCCGTCCACGTACGCGTCGTAGTCGTCGACCGCGTCGAAGGGGACGAACCCGGTCCCCTCACGGGTCGCGCGCTCGCGCAGGTAGCCGTCGAACATCTCCTTCCAGGCCGCCGCGTGCACTTTCGCGGTCTGGGTGAGTACCCCGTCGAGGTCGAACAGGCAGGCACGGACGTGAGAAGGAAGCCCCAGCATGCCGCCGAGGCTAGGGGCCCGGCGCGGCCCGCGGCGGCAGGACACCGCGCGCCGGGCCGTAAGGCACCCGCTCGGTGGAGGCGGGAACGGCGGGGCCGGGCCGTCGCGTCGCCGCGGTGGCCCGGCCCCGGCCTCACCAGGTGACCGGCAGGCTCAGCGGGAAGCGGCGGATGGTGCCGTTGTCCCACTCGATGTCCTCGGCGGGGACGTCGAGGCGCAGCTTGGGGAAGCGGGCCAGCAGACCCGAGACGGCGCTGTCCAGCTCCGCCCGTGCCAGGGGCGCCGCGAGGCAGTGGTGCCCGCCCCAGCCGAAGGTCATGTGCGGGCGCACGGGCCGTTCCAGGTCGAGCTTGTGCGGGTCGGGGAAGACCTCGGGGTCCCGGTTGGCCGCGAGGTAGGACACGTGCACGTAGTCGCCCGCGCGGATCGGGACGCCCTCGATCTCCGCGTCCTCCAGGGCGATCCGCGGAATGCCCACGCCCTTGCGGAACGGGATGAACCGCAGCAGCTCCTCCAGCGCGCCGGGGAACCGACCGGGGTCGCGCGCGAGGGCGGCCGTCTCCTCGGGCCGGGTCAGCAGCAGATAGGCGATGTCGCTGATCTGGCAGGTCGCGGTGTCGTTGCCGCTGAGGATGAGCGTCACGGCCAGGACCGCCAGCTCGTCGTCGCTCAGCGGCTCCTCGCCCTCCGGCACCGGGGCGGTGGCCAGCGTGCTGAGCAGGTCCTCGCCCGGCGAGCTCCGCCGGGCCGGGACCAGTTCGGCGAAGTACGCCCGCAGGCAGGCCTTGGCGTCGGCCGCGTCCTGCCGCGCGTCCGGCGAGGTGGCCAGCAGCCGCATGGTGTGTGCGCGCAGCTGGTCGCGGTCGGCCTCGGGGACGGCGAGCAGCTCGCAGATCGTCAGGTGGGGCAGCGGTACGGACAGATGGGTGACCAGGTCCGCGGGCGGCCCGGCCTCGTCCATCGCCGTCAGCAGCCCGGCCACCACCCGGTCCACGGCCGGCCGCATGGCCGCCACCCGCTCCCGGGTGAACGCCTGGGCCGCCACGTGCCGCAACCTGGTGGAGTGCGGCGGGTCCGTCACGTTGATCGACTCGGGTGACACGATCGGCTCGGGCGTCATCCGCGGATAGTCGCGTCCGACGATCGCCGCCCGGCTGAACCGGGGATCGCACGTCACCTGGCGCACGCCCGCGAAGCTGGTCACCAGCCACGCCTCCGCCTCGCCGTAGGGCAGCCGGATCCGGCTGACCGGGCCGCGGCGTGCCAGCGCGTCCAGCGCGGGGTCGTACTCCAGTGCGTCGGCGAAGTCGAAGGGGCAGTCGAGAACCGCCGGGTCGTGGGACGACATACAGCCTCCTTAGCGCGCCGCCGGGCGCGTCGCTTCCGGGGGGCCGGTCCTACCCGTGCCGGCCGCTGAGCGTCGTCGCGGCGGCCCCGGGGGCGGGGGCGTGGTGCGGGCAGCCCCGGTCCTTCCCGGTCGGCCTGGTGCGAGAGCTGTGTTCACTATGCGGTACCGCGACCGGTCCCGCACCACGGGCGCTTTTGGGGGCGAACCCGCTCAGACCGTCATCAGCACGTTGACGAGGACGACGACCACGGCGGCGACGACGGCCGCGACGACCACCCAGGGCCACATCGCGGGCTCCTCGGCCGGTTCGACCGCCGACCGGACCGTCGGCTCGATCTCGGTGGACTCGGACACGGTGGCTCCTCGCGGGGCGGACGGCGGGCGGCCGGGCGTACGGGCGCTGTACCGGCTCCATCGTGGACCGGACGGAGGCCGCGTTTCAGTCAGGGTGGCCACCGGAGGCGGGGTGGAGTTTCCTCCACCCCGCCTCTTCCCCTCTCCGCCCGGCCCGCCGCGGCACCGCATCGGCCGGGCGGAGAGGGGAACTCGGTCGCCCGGGGCCCGGAGGCCGCCGATCGGCGGAGGAGGTGCCGTTGCCGTGGACGACTGGGAGATGTGGGAGATGCGTGACGAGGTACGGCTGTCACCGCGGGAGCGGCTGGCGCTGTTGCGGATCGAGGCGGACCTGCGGCGGGACCGGAGGTTCGCGCGCCGTATGGGCGCCGGCCCCCGCGAGGTCTGGCTGCCGGCGGCGGTGCTGTTGCTGACGGCCGCGTCGGTGTTCGTCGCCGTGATGGGCATCCGCACCTCGGACCCCGCGTTGCTGTGGTGCTTCGCGCTGCTGTGGCCGCTGACCCTCTTCCAGGCGTTCCGGCTGCTGTGCCGGGCTTCCCGCACCCGTCCCCGCACCGGTGTCAGGACGGCCCGTGGCACGCAGCCGTGGCTGTGACACACGGCTCCCGGGCGTTGGCACCGGGTCCCTGAGCCGAATGGGTGAATCCGAAACGGCGCCGCCCGGCCCCCACGGGTGCGGACGGCGCCGTTCTCCCTCGGCCCTGGCTCTCCAGGTCCGCGCTCAGCTCTCCTTGCCCCGTCCCGTCAGCGCGTCCCGCAACCGGTCGACCAGACCGGCTCCGGGCGCCAGCAGCTTGTTGGCCGGCGGCTTGTCCGGTGCCGACGGGTGCGGACGCGTGGGCGCCGTCTTCTTCGCCCGGCGCACCTTGTCGCCGAGGTCCATCAGCGCGTCCGGGGGACAGGCCGCCTCCAGCCGCGGGAAGAGGTTCTGCTCCTCGTCCGTCACATGGGACCGGATCTCGCTCATCAGCTGAGCCATCAGCGAGTCGAACCGCGGATCGTCCGCCCGGCAGCCCTCCAGATCCTTCATGATCTGCTCGGCCTTGGCGTGGTCCTCCAACTCCTTGTCGGCCAGGGCGTCCCCGCCCGTCACGTGCTGGCGCACCGCCGGGTAGAGGTAGGCCTCCTCCGCGACCGAGTGGCGGACCAGCTCGATTGTGGCCTGGTCGCACAGGTCCTTGCGCTCCTGGGAGCCGGCCGGCAGCGCCTCGATGCGGCCGAAGATCTCCTCGACCTCGCGGTGGTCCGTGGTCAGCTCCTGGATGACGTTTCCGCCGTGACCCATGGTCGTTACCTCCTGCGTGGAACGCGGCGGCCCGTCAACGGTCCGCCGTCGCCGCAGCGAGTGCCCCGCGCCGGACGCGCTACACGGCCCGCCGCGCCAGGTCAGCGCATCGAGTGGCACGCGGCGGCCATCCGGCCCGCCCCGGACAGCGCCCACTCCCACCAGTGGTCCAGGATGTCCGGCGCCAGCGCGTCCGCCGCCACCAGCGCCGGCCACCGCAGCGCGCGGGCCTGGGCACTGACCTTCGCGCCGCCCGCCACCGGATCGACCGCGATCACCGGGGTGCCGGTGCGCAGACCGAGCACCAGGCCGTGCAGCCGGGTGGTGACGACCAGGTCGAAGCGCGCCACGAGGGAGAGGAACTGCTCGGCGGTGGCGCACAGCCGCCAGTCGCCCATGGCCAGCCGGGAGTCGGCCGGCACCCGCGCGCAGTCCTTGCCGGCCAGCCAGCCGGTGATCCGCTCGTTCACCTCCGCGTGCCGGCGGCGCGCCCCGTACTCCCCCTGGCCGTGGGAGAGGACGACTCCGGCCACGGGGGGCAGCGGGCCCGCCGGGGCGTCGGCCGCGAGATCGCGCCGGGCCGGGCCGGCGGTGCCGTCCCGCGCGACGATCGCGTCGAAACCGGTGACCGCCGGGTCCGCCGGATCGACCACCGAGACCCCGGCCGCCAGTCGTCTGCAACACCCGAACCTTCCATGCAGAGCGGCCACGTGCGGCCCGTGCACCGGACCGCACACGAACAGCAGGGTGTCGTACGCCAGCGGCTCGGCCGTCTCCAGCGACAGCTCACCGGGCCGGAAGCCGGGACTCCACGCCGTCTCGTGCCGGATGCCCGCCCCGGTCAGCGCGGCCGACATGCGCTGCTGCGCCAGCACGTCCCCGGCCGTCGCCTCCCCCTCGCGGAGACTGAACCAGCCGGTGAGCAGCAGCCGCCGCGGAGGCCGGCCGGGCCCGCGCAGCAGGCGCAGCACCGCCTCGGCGACATCGTCGTGCATCAGCGCCTCCAGCGTGGTAGAGGGGCGCAGGAGTCGCGCGAGTACCCCTGAGACCGGAGAATAAGAATCCAACGCGTGAACCCAACTGGCAGGGGAACTCAGCTGCCAGTGCCGTCCAGCAAGCGGCGGCGTGCCAGGCCGGTCCTCCCGATCAGCGGGGACCCGGGCCGGGCCATTCTCCTCCATCGGGCCGACGAGGTCGGTCCCGGCGACGCCGTATGCGCCGAACGCCCAGGCAGGGGCGTTGTCCGGCGCGACGACGCGGACGAAGGAACAGCCCCATGACTGGTGACACACCGTTCTCCTGGCGGCGCGCCCTCGTGACCGGCGGCGCCGGCTTCCTCGGCTCCCATCTGTGCGAGCGGCTGCTGGATTCAGGTGTCGAAGTCGACTGCGCCGACAACCTGGCCTGCGGGCGGCGCGAGAACATCGCGCACCTGGAGGACCGGTCCGGTTTCCGGTACGTGCACGGCGACGTCTGCGCACCCGAGTGCACGGGGCGGCTGGCGGGCCCGTACGACCTGGTCCTGCACTTCGCCTGCCCGGCCTCGCCCGCCGACTACCTGCGCATGCCCCTCCAGACCCTGGACGTGGGCAGCCTCGGCACCCGCAACGTCCTTGCGATCGCCGAACGCGACGGCGCCCGCTTCCTGCTCGCCTCCACCTCCGAGGTCTACGGCGACCCGCTCGTCCACCCGCAGCACGAGGGCTACTGGGGCAACGTCAACCCCGTCGGGCCGCGCAGCGTCTACGACGAGTCGAAACGGTTCGCCGAGGCCCTGGTCACGGCACACGCCGGCACCAGGGGGACGAACGCCGGAATCGTCCGGCTGTTCAACACCTACGGTCCGCGGATGCGGGCGCACGACGGCCGCGCCGTGCCCACCTTCATCTGCCAGGCCCTGGCCGGCGAGCCGCTCACGGTGACCGGCGACGGCAGCCAGACCCGCTCGCTGTGCTATGTCGACGACACGGTCGACGGCATCCTCCGGGTCGCCGAAAGCCGGTCCGTACGACCCGTCAACATAGGCGGCAGCGACGAGATCACCGTCGCCGACCTGGCCCGCCGGGTGGTCGCCCTCACCGGCTCCCGCTCCCCGATCGCGTTCGTCGACCGGCCCGTCGACGACCCCGGCCGGCGCCGCCCCGACACCACCCTCGCACGCGAACTGCTCGGCTGGTCGCCGCAGGTCCCCTGGGAGGAGGGCCTGAAGCAGACCATCGCCTACTTCGCGGCCCTGCCCCCGGATCCGGACCCGCCCGTGGAGGAACCGGCCCCGCGCCCCTGACCCCCGCACGTTCCCCGGCCCTGGAGACAGCGCATGCACGTCCTCGGTATCAACGCACTCTTCCACGACCCCGCCGCCGCCCTCGTCACCGACGGCAGGGTCGTGGCGGCGGCGGAGGAGGAGCGGTTCTCCCGCCGCAAGCACGGCAAGCGGCCCGTTCCCTTCTCGGCCTGGGAACTGCCCGAACAGTCGGCCCGCTGGTGTCTGGAGCAGGCCGGCCTCACCCCGTCCGACCTGGACGCCGTCGCCTACTCCTACGACCCCGCGCTGGCCCGCCCCGCCGACGAGATGGGGCTGCACGACCCCTGGGACCACCTGCGCCAGCAGTACGCCCGCCAGGCACCCGACTTCCTCGCCGAGGCCCTGCCCGGACTCGACCCGGCGAAGGTGCGCTTCGTCCCGCACCACATCGCGCACGCGGCCTCCGCCGGGCCCGTCTCGCCGTACCCGGACTGCGCCGTCCTCGTCCTGGACGGCCGTGGCGAGTGCGGCTCCCACCTGGCCGGCCGCTGCGCCAACCGCGAACTGACCGTCCTCGGCGCCCAGCGGCTGCCGGACTCCCTCGGCCTGTTCTACGAGGACCTCACCCAGCACCTCGGATTCCTGCGCAGCAGCGACGAGTTCAAGGTCATGGCCCTCGCCTCCTACGGCACCCCGCGCTTCGCCGGCCGGCTGCGCGAGTACGTCCACGCCGGCGACGACGGCGGCTTCCGGGCCCGCCCGGTGCCCTGGGCCGAGCTCGTCCCGCCGCGCCCGGCCGGCGGCGCCTGGAACCAGGACCACGCCGACCTCGCCGCCAGCGCCCAGCTCTGTCTGGAGGAGGCCATGCTGGCCCTCGCCCGGTGGCTGCGCGAGCGCACCGGCGAGGACGCGCTCACCATGGCCGGCGGCGTCGCCCTGAACTGCGTCGCCAACACCCGGCTGTGGCGGGAGAGCGGCTTCCGGCACGTGTGGGTGCAGCCCGCCGCCGGCGACGCCGGCACGGCCCTGGGCGCGGCGGCGTACGTCGCCGGGCAGAAGGACACCCTGGAACCCATGCCGACGGCCGCGCTCGGCCGGGGCTGGAGCGACGCCGAACTGCGCGGGTGGCTTAAGCGGGCGGCCGTACCGTACGAGGAACCCGCCGACATCGCCGAGACCGCCGCCCAGGCGCTGGCCGACGACGGGATCGTGGCCTGGTTCCAGGGGCGCGGCGAGTACGGGCCGCGCGCGCTCGGGCACCGCTCGCTGCTCGCCCACCCCGGCAGGGCGGAGAACCTGGAGCGGCTCAACGCGGTCAAGGGACGCGAGGAGTTCCGGCCCGTCGCCCCCATGGTGCTCGCCGAGCGCGCGGGCGAGATCTTCGACGGGCCGCTGCCCAGCCCGTACATGCTGTTCGTGCACGACGTGGCAGCCGGGTGGAGGAACCGCATCCCGGCCGTGGTGCACGTCGACGGCACGGCCCGCGTCCAGACCGTGGACCGCGCCCAGGAACCCCTGGTGGCCCGGATGATCGAGGGCTTCGAACGGCGCACCGGACTGCCCGTCGTGGTCAACACCAGTCTCAACACCGCCGGACGGCCCATGGTCGACGACCCCCGGGACGCCCTGGAGTGCTTCGGCTCCGCCCCGGTCGACCTGCTGGTGCTCGGCCCGTTCGCGATCCGCCGTGGGAAGGCCTTCGCATGACCGACGCCCCCGCCTACACCGTCGTCGTCCCGACGATCGGCCGCCCCTGCCTCGCCGAGTGCCTGCGCGCGCTCGCCGCGGCCGACGGCCATCCGCCGCACGAGGTGGTCGTCGTGGACGACCGGCCCGCGCCCGACGGCGGCCTGCCCCTGGAACCGGCCGGGCAACTGCTCGACCGGGTGCGCACCCTGCGCACCGGCGGCAGGGGACCGGCCGCCGCCCGCAACGCCGGCTGGCAGACCGTCCGCACGCCCTGGACGGTGTTCCTGGACGACGACGTCCAGGTACTGCCGGACTGGTCCCGGCGGCTCGCCGACGATCTGCGGCAGGCAGGCCCCGACGTCGGCGGCGTCCAGGGGCGGCTGCGCGTCCCCCTGCCCCCGGACCGCCGGCCCACCGACTGGGAACGCACCACCAAGGGCCTGGAGAACGCGGCCTGGGCCACCGCCGACATGGCCTACCGCACCGAGGCGCTGAAGCGGACCGGGGGCTTCGACGAACGCTTCCCGCGAGCCTTCCGCGAGGACGCCGACCTCGCCCTGCGCGTGCAGCGGTCAGGCTGGTCCCTGACCCGGGGCAGCCGGGTCACCCGGCACCCGGTCCGCCCCGCCCACTGGTGGGCCTCGCTGCCCGCACAGCGCGGCAACGCCGACGACGTCCTGATGAACCGGCTGCACGGCCGGGACTGGTGGGACCGCGCCCAGGCGCCGCGCGGCCGGCTGCCCCGCCACCTGGCGGTCACCGGCGCCGCCCTCGCCGCGGCCGGCTGCGCCCTGGCCGGGCGGCGCCGGGCCGCGGCCGGCTGCGCCGCCCTGTGGACGCTCGGCACCGCCGAGTTCGCCCTCGCCCGCATCCTGCCCGGGCCGCGCACCGCCCGCGAGATCGCCGGGATGCTCGGCACCAGCGTGCTCATCCCGCCGCTCGCCGTCCGGCACTGGCTGCGCGGGGTCGTCCGCCACCGGCACGCCGAGCCCCTGGGAGGTGCCGGGTGAACAGGCTGTCCGCCGTCCTGTTCGACCGTGACGGCACCCTCGTCGTGGACGTGCCGTACAACGGTGACCCCGACCGGGTGCGGCTGATGCCGGGCGCCGCCGCGGCCGTGGCGCTGGCCCGGTCCGCCGGGCTGGCGACCGGGGTGGTCAGCAACCAGTCCGGCGTCGGCCGCGGCCTGCTCACCGTGGACCAGGTGGTCCGCGTCAACGAGCGCGCCGACGAGCTGCTGGGGGGCCTGGACACCTGGGTGTTCTGCCCGCACGGCCCCGACGCCGGCTGCGCCTGCCGCAAGCCCCGCCCCGGCCTGGTCCGCACCGCCGCCGCCCGGCTGGGCGTGCCGCCGGCCGAGTGCCTGGTGATCGGCGACATCGCCGCGGACGTGCTGGCCGCCCGCGCGGCCGGCGCCCGGGGCGTCCTGGTCCCGAACGCGGCCACCGCACCGGCGGAGGTGGAACGTTTCGCCATGGAGAGCGCCCCCGACCCCCTCACCGCGGTCCGCGCGGCCCTGACGGAGGCGGGCCTCGCCCCGCCGAGGCGCCCCCCGCACACCCCGCCCGCGCGCACGGCACCGGCCGCCGGCGGGATGCGGTGGTCCCGCGAGGGCACCGCGGTGGTCTCCGAGGGCCGGTGGTCCTCCGTGCGGAACGCGGCAGACCCTGCCGGGACGCGACCACCGTCCGGCCGCGCCGCCCTGGCCTCCGGGTCCCGGCGGTCGGCCGCGCCGGGGGAGGCGGCTCCGGGGGAGTCCCTGTCGTTCGTGCCGGGCGAGGCCGTGCGGGCAGAGGCCGTGCCGGGAGAGGCCGTTTCGTACCGGGCGTCGTCGTCTGCGCTGGGGGAGGCGGCTGCGCGGGAGTCCCTGTCGTTCGTGCCGGGAGAGGCCGTTTCGCACCGGGCGTGGTCGGCCGCGCCGGGGGCGTCGGCTGCGCGGGAATCTCTGTCGTTCGTGCCGGGTGAGGCCGTGCCGGGAGAGGCCGCCGCGCACCGGGCGTCGTCGGCCGCGCCGGGTGCCGCGGCTCCGGGGGAGTCCCCGTGGTCCGTGCCGGGAGAAGCGGCCGCGGAGAGGGCCCTGCCGCCCGCGCCGGACGAGGCCGCCGGGCACCGGGCGTGGTCGTCCGTGTCCGGCGCGGCGCCCCCGGGAGGCGTCCGGGCGTTCGGGAGGTGGCCGGCGTGAAGTCGCTCGTCGTCCGGCTCGACAGCTTCGGCGACGTCCTGCTCGCCGGCCCCGCCGTGCGGGCCGTCGCCGCCGGGTCCTCGCACGTCACCCTGTTGTGCGGCCCGCGCGGCGCGGACGCCGCCCGGATGCTGCCCGGGGTGGACGAGGTGCTGGTGTGGGAGGCGCCCTGGGAGGGGTTCGACCCGCCGCCGGTCAGCCCCCCGGACGTCGACGCACTGCTGGCGCGCCTGCGTGCCGGGGCCCACGACACCGCGCTCGTCCTCACCTCCTTCCACCAGAGCCCGCTCCCCACCGCCCTGCTGCTCCGGCTCGCCGGCGTCGGCCGGATCGGCGCCGACAGCGTCGACCACCCCGGCCGGCTCCTCGACGTACGCCACCGGCGCCGCGACGACCGGCACGAGGCCGAGGCGGCGCTGGACACCGCCGCCGCGCTGGGCTTCCCGCCCCCGCCCGGCGACGACGGGCGGCTGCGCGTCCTCCCGCCCCCCGACACCAGCAGCCTCACCGGCCACGGCCCCTACGTCGTCCTGCACCCCGGCGCCAGCGCCCCCGCCCGCGCCTGGAGCCCGCACCGCTGCGCCGAGGCGGTCGCGCTGCTCGCCGACGCAGGCCACCGCGTGGTCGTCACCGGCGGCCCGGAGGAGACCGGCCTCACCCGGCGGGTCAGCGGGGACACGGCCGTGGACCTCGGCGGCCGGACCTCCCCGCGCGTCCTCGCCGGCGTCCTGCGCATGGCCGACGTCGTGATCAGCGCCAACACCGGCCCCGCCCACCTCGCCGCCGCCGTCGGCACCCCGGTCGTCTCGCTGTTCGCACCCGTCGTACCGGCCGGGCGCTGGGCGCCGTACGGCGTCCCCGTCGTCCTGCTCGGCGACCAGTCGGCGCCCTGCGCGGACACCCGGGCCCTGACCTGCCCGGTGCCCGGCCACCCCTGTCTGGACGAGGTCACCGGACAGGACGTGGTGCGCGCGGCGCACAAGCTCATCCAGGAGCGGCAGTCATGAACATCCTCGTCTGGCACGTACACGGATCCTGGCTCACCGCCTTCGTGCAGGGCCCGCACACCTACCTCGTCCCGGTCACCGGCGACCGCGGACCCGACGGGCTCGGCCGCGCCGTCACCTGGGACTGGCCGGAGAACGTCCGGGAACGCACACCGGAGGAACTGCGGGACTGCGACATCGGCCTGATGGTCCTGCAACGCCCGCACGAACTCGACCTCGCCCTGCGCTGGACCGGCCGCCGGCCCGGCGTGGACGTGCCCGCCGTGTACGTCGAGCACAACAGCCCCGACGAGTCGCCGGAGCGCCAGCTCCACCCGCTGGCCGGGCAGTCGGCGATCCCCGTCGTGCACGTCACCCACTTCAACCGGCTGATGTGGGACAACGGCCGGGCCCCCACCGAGGTCGTCGAGCACGGCATCATCGACCCCGGCCCCCGCTACACGGGCACCGAGCGGCGCGCGGCCGTCGTGGTCAACGAGCCCGTGCGCAGGGGCCGTACCACCGGCACCGACCTGCTGCCCCGGTTCGCCCGGGCCGCGCCCCTGGACGTCTTCGGCATGCGCACCGAAGGACTCGCCGCCCACCTCGGCCTGCCGCCCGGGCGCTGCCGCACCCGGGACCTGCCGCAGCGCGAACTGCACCGGGAGATGGCCCGCTGCCGGGTCTACCTGCACCCCGTGCGCTGGACCTCGCTCGGACTGTCCCTGCTGGAGGCCATGTTCCTGGGCATGCCCGTGGTCGCCCTGGACACCACGGAGGCCCGTGAGGCGATACCCGAGGACGCCGGGGTGGTCTCGAACCGCCTCGACGTCCTGGAGGACGCCGTACGGGCCTTCCTCGCCGACCCCGGGCTGGCGCGCCGCACCGGCGCGGCAGCCCGGGCCGCGGCCCAGGCCCGCTACGGAGAGCGGCGCTTCCTGGACGACTGGGAGCGCCTGATCAAGGAGGTCACCCGATGAGCCGCATACCGCACACCGCCGGGCGCGTCGCCATGGTCTCCGAGCACGCCAGCCCGCTGGCCGCGCTCGGCGGGCCGGACGCGGGCGGCCAGAACGTGTACGTGGCGCAGGTCGCCCGGCAGCTCGCCAGAAAGGGGTACCGCGTCACCGTGTACACCCGGCGGGACTCGGCGGGCCTGCCGGACCGGGTGACCCTCATCGACGGCGTCCAGGTGGTGCACGTGCCCGCCGGGCCGCCCGCACCCGTCCCCAAGGACGAACTCCTGCCCCACATGAGCGACTTCGGGAACTTCCTGGCTCGGCAGTGGGCCAAGAGCCCGCCCGACGTGGTGCACGCCCACTTCTGGATGTCGGGCCTGGCCGCCCTGGCAGGCGCCCGCGACCTCGGCGTCCCGGTGGTGCAGACCTACCACGCGCTGGGCACGGTCAAGAAGCGCTACCAGGGCGCCGCCGACACCAGCCCCCCGCAGCGCCTCGCCGTCGAGGAGGCCATCGGCCACGAGTGCGCCCGGATCATCGCCACGTGCAGTGACGAGGTGGCCGAACTGAAAGCCATGGGGCTGCCGGAGGACCGGATCAGCGTCGTGCCGTGCGGGGTCGACCCCGACCAGTTCGCCCCCGTCGCCGGCACCCGCCCGTCCGGCGCCCGCAGGCGGCTGCTGGCCGTCGGCCGGCTCGTGCCCCGCAAGGGCTTCGACCGCGCCATCCGCGCCCTGGCCGGCGTACCCGACGCCGAACTCCTCGTGGCCGGCGGCCCCGAGGCCGACCTGCTCGGTGCCGAGCCCGAGGCCGAGCGCCTCTACGGCATCGCCGGCGAGTACGGCGTCCAGGACCGGGTCACGCTGCTCGGCGGGGTCAGCAGGGCCCGTATGCCCCGGCTGATGTCCAGCGCCGACCTGGTGCTGTCGCTGCCCCGGTACGAGCCGTTCGGCATCGTCCCGCTGGAGGCCATGGCCTGTGCCACGCCGGTCGTCGCCACCGCCGTCGGCGGCCAGCTCGACACCGTCGTGGACGGCAGCACGGGCGTCCTGGTCCCGGCCGACGACGACCACGACCTCGGCGCGGTCGTCCGCGCCCTCCTCGCCGACCCCGGCCGGCTCGCCCGGTACGGAGCCGCCGGCCGCGCCCGCGTGCTCAGCCATTACACCTGGGACCGGGTGGCCGACGGGGTGGCCGGGGTGTACGGCGCCGTGTCCGCCATCCACTCGCTCTCGGGAGTCGTCCGATGAAGAGTCCGACGAAGGGTCCGGCGAAGGGGCCGGCGGAGGGGCCGGTGCAGGGTCCGGCGAAGACCGGCATCGGCACGGCGCACGGGAACACCGCCACCGCCACCGCCACCGCGCACTGCGACGACCTGGCCAAGGCCCTGGAGGCGTTCCGCGACCACGGTCCGCTCATCGAGCGCTGGGGCACCGAACTCGCCCGGCGGCTGGGCGCGGGCGCCCGGCTGCTCGTCGCGGGCAACGGCGGCAGCGCGGCCCAGGCCCAGCACCTCACCGCCGAACTCGTCGGCCGCTACCGTGACGACCGGCCGCCGTTCTCCGCGGTCGCCCTGCACGCCGACACCTCCTCCACCACGGCGATCGCGAACGACTACGGCGTCCAGGAGGTGTTCGCCCGGCAGACCGCCGCGCACGGCCGCCCCGGCGACGTGCTCCTCCTGATGTCCACCAGCGGCGCCAGCGCCAACCTGCTGGCCGCCGCCGACCGCGCCCACCGGCTCGGCATGACGGTGTGGGCGCTGACCGGACGGGCCCCCAACCCGTTGCAGCTCGGCGCGGACGACACGCTGTGCGTCGACGCCCCCCTCGGCGCCACCGTCCAGGAACTGCACCTGGTCGCCGTCCACATGCTCTGCGAGGCTTTCGACCAGGCCGTCGAACGGGGGGAGGCCGACCACGGGGCGGCGGACACCGGCGCCGACGGCCGGCCGGGCGCCGACGGCAGACCCGGTGTCGTGGGGCGGCTCGTGGGCCGCGCCCGCACCGCCGGCCGGGCCGCACCCGGCGCGCCCGCAGCTCCCAGGAAGGGACGGACATGACCGCCTCGCAGACCCCCCTGGTCGTCGTGGGCGACGCCCTGCTCGACCACGACCTGTGCGGCCGTGCCGAGCGGCTGGCCCCGGACGCGCCCGTCCCCGTCGTGCACGGCACCCGGCGCAGCTCCCGGCCGGGCGGCGCCGCCCTCGCCGCCTGCCTCGCGGCGGCCGACGGACGGCCCGTCACCCTGGTCACCGCCCTCGGCGCGGACACCGCCAGCGACACCCTCCGGGAGCTGCTGGCGGGCCGGGTCGGCCTGGTCGAGGTGCCGCTGGAGGGCACCCTGAGCAGCAAGACCCGCGTCCTGGCCGGGGACAGGCCGCTGCTCCGCCTCGACGACGGCGAGGGCCGCGCCCGCGAGGCGACCCAGGAGGCGGTGTCCACGGTCGCGGCGGCCGGGGGCGTCCTCGTCGCCGACTACGGCCGCGGTACCGCCGACGTCCTCCGGGACGCCCTCGCGCACACGGCGGCCCCCGTCGTCTGGGACCCGCACGTGCGCGGCCGGCCCCCGGTCCCCGGCGTCCGCCTGGCCACGCCCTCGGCCCAGGAGGCCCGCGCCTTCGCCCGGCAGCTCGAACACGCCGAGCCCGGCGACGCGGCCGGGCTGCGCACCGCCGCACGGGACGCCCGCGTCCTCGTACGGGCCTGGCGTGCCCAGGCCGTCGCGGTGACCCTCGGCGAACGCGGCGCCCTCCTCTCCCACGGCGAGACCCCGCTGCTCGTGCCGACCCCGGCCGCCGCCACCGGCGACCCCTGCGGGGCGGGTGACCGGTTCGCCGCGGCCGCCGCCGGCCTGCTCGCCGACGGCGCCCTCACCGAGGCCGCCGTACAGGGCGCCGTCCACGCCGCCACCCGCTACGTCGCCGAGGGCGGCGCCCGGGCGGTCGCCGTCCCGGACGGCCCGGTGCCGGCCGAGGAGGCGCCGGGTGACGGCGACACCACCGCGGACGCCGTGCGCACGGCCGCGCGGGTGCGGGCAGCGGGCGGCACCGTGGTCGCCGCGGGCGGCTGCTTCGACCTGCTGCACGCCGGGCACGTCGCCCTTCTCCAGGCCGCCCGCCGGGCCGGGGACTGCCTCGTCGTGTGCGTCAACTCGGACGACTCGGTCCGCCGCCGCAAGGGCGACAGCCGCCCGCTCGTCCCGGCCGCTGACCGGGTGCGGGTGCTGCGGGCCCTGGAGTGCGTGGACGCCGTGGCCGTGTTCGACGAGGACACCCCCGAACGCCTCCTCGCCGAACTGCGCCCGCACATCTGGGCCAAGGGCGGCGACTACGCCCGGACCCGGCTGCCCGAACAGCCCCTCGTGGAGAGCTGGGGCGGCCAGGTCCTCCTGCTGCCCTACCTCGACGGCCGCTCCACCACCGGCCTCGCCCGCCGCGCGGCCCTGGCCCCGGCGCCCATGGGCGGGGACACCAGGTGAGCGCGGCACGACCCCCTTGGTGCCGGGCGTCCGGTGCGGGTCCCGGACCGGGAGGCGGGGCGACGGGCGGGACGTGCCTCCGCGCACCCACGGCCGGAACGGTCCGCCGGCCGGGCCCCGGCCCAAGCGTCCGGCCCACGCCCCGCACCACCGGCCGAGGCGTTCCGTCCGGGCCCCGCGCCGTGGGCGGAGGTCTTCTGTCCGCGTACCGTGCCGTGGGTCGAGGAGTTCTGTCCGGGCCCCGCGCCGTGGGCGGAGGTGTTCTGCCCGCGTCCCGCATCACCGGCCGAGACGCCCCGCCCACGCCCCGCACCACCGGCCGAGGCGTTCCCCCCGCGTCCCGCACCTTGGGCCGATGCGCTCCGTCCGTGCCCCGCACCACCGGCCGAGACGCCCCGCCCCCGCCCCGCACCACCGGCCGAGACGCCCCGCCCCCGCCCCGCACCACCGGCCGGGTCCCGCCGCCCGCTCGGGTGGGCGGCGCCGGTGCGCGGGGTCCGGTGCGCCGACCGTCCCCGGCTTCCGCACGCAACGGAGGACCCACTCGGTGACCCCCACCCCGATCCCCGCCGCGGACCTTCCGGCCGTCCTGGTCCTGCGCGCCCTGGGCCTCGGCGATCTGCTGGCCGGCGTGCCCGCGCTGCGGGGCGTCCGGCGGGCCTTCCCCGGCCACCGGGTCGTCCTCGCCCAGCCGCCGGGGCTCACCGAGCCCGCCCTGCGGACCGGCGCGGTCGACGCCGTGTTCCCGGCCGAGGCGCCGGGCCGCGCGGTGCCGGACCTCGGCCACTGGCCCGGCCCAGCCCCCGACGTGGCGATCGACCTGCACGGCAGCGGCCCCGAGAGCCGCGACGCCCTGGCCTCCCTGCGTCCGCGCCGGCTGCTCGCCCACGCCTGCCCGGACGGCCCGCCGTGGCCGGACCAGGCGAACGAACGGGACCGCTGGTGCGCCTTCCTGCACCACTACGGCATCGCGGCCGACCCCCTGGACCTGCGGCTGCCCCGGCCCACCACCCCGTCCCCGGCGCCGGGCGCCGTCGTCGTGCACCCCGGCGCGGCCTCGGGCTCCCGCCGCTGGCCGGCGGAGCGGTTCGCCGCCGTCGTACGGTGTCTGCGCGCCGCCGGCCACCACGTGGTCCTCACCGGCGGCCCCGGCGAGGACGCGCTGGTCCGCTCGGTCGCCGAACGCGGCGGCGGGCGCGGCCGCGACGTGCTGACCGGCGGCCTGCCGTTCGCGGAGCTGTCCGCGCTGGTCGCCGGGGCCGCCCTGGTCCTCAGCGGCGACACCGGCCTCGCCCACCTCGCCGTGGCCCACGGGACCCGTTCCGTCACCCTGTTCGGACCGGTCTCCCCACGGCTGTGGGGGCCGCCCCCGAGCCCGGACCACCTCGCCCTGTGGAAGCCCGGCCCGCCCGGCGACCCGCACGGCCGCACTCCCGACGCCCGCCTGCTGCGCATCCGCGCCGGTGAGGTCGCCGCGGCCTGCCTGACACTCCTGCGGGACGTGCGCGCCCGGCAGCGGCAAGCGGGACCGGAGGTGACGCATGTCCACTGAGCAGGCCCCGGCCCGCGCGCACCGGCCCACGACCCCGGGCGGCCCGCGCGTCACGGTCGCCGTCATCACCCGCGACCGCAGCGCCAGTCTGGTCCGCACCCTGGACGCGCTGGCGGCGCTGCCCGAGCGGCCACCTGTCGTCGTCGTGGACAACTCCCGCGACGACACCACCCGCCGCGCCGTGGCCGGCCACCCGGCCATCGCCCGCCTGCTGCGGCCCGCCGCCAACACCGGTGCCCTCGGCCGCAACCTCGCGGTCCGGCACGCCGACACCCCCTACGTGGCCTTCAGCGACGACGACTCGTGGTGGGAGCCGGGGAGCCTAGCCCGCGCCGCCGACCTCCTCGACGCGCACCCCCGGCTCGGCCTGCTCGCCGCCCGCACCCTGGTCGGGGACGAGGCAGCCGAGGACCCCCTCAACGCGGTGCTCGCGGCCTCCCCGCTGCCACTGGAACCGGACCTGCCGGGCCGCCCGGTGCTCGGGTTCCTCGGCTGCGCCTGCGTGGTCCGCCGCGAAGCCTTCCTCAGCGCCGGCGGCTACCACCCGCTGCTCTTCTTCGGCGGCGAGGAGACCCTGCTCGCCTACGACCTGGCCGCCGCGGGCTGGGGTGTCGTCTACGAACCCTCCCTGCGCGCGCGCCACCACCCCGACGACCACGGCCGCACCGGCCGCTCCTTCCTCGTCCGGCGCAACCACGTGCTGACCACCTGCCTGCGCCGCCCCTGGCCGGTCGCCCTGCGCGCCGGCACCGACCTCGCACTGGCCGCCGCGGCCGGCCGGCCCGGAGCGCGCCGCGCCCTGAAGGAGACCGTCGTCCGGTTCCCCGCCGCCCTCGCCCGCCGCCGGCCCCTGCCCCCGCGCGTCGAACACGCCGCCCGCCTGCTCGACCGCGACCCGCCCGGCCCTCCCCGGGAAGGCAGCGGACGATGACCGGGACAACCCCGGCACCCGTGCCCGGGACGTGCGGGCGGGGACCGGACGAGGACCACCCCGGCCCCGCGCCGGACGGCGGCCACCCGCGGCCTCCCGCCACCCCCAAGGGAGGGAGCCGGACGACGGTCCCCCCGGTCCGCCGCCACCACCCACGGGGAGGTGTCGGACGATGACCGGTACCGCTGCCGGGGCCCCCGCCCGGACCGCTCCCGACGACCGCACGACCGTCGTCCTGATCACCCACAACCGCCGTGACGAACTGCTGCGCACCCTCGCCCTGCTGCGCCGGCTGCCCGAGCGGCCGCCGGTCATCGTCACCGACAACGCCTCCTGCGACGGCACCGCCGAAGCGGTGGCCCGGGAGTTCCCGGAGATGACCCTGCTGCGTCCCGGACGCAACCTGGGCGCCATCGGCCGCAACCTGGCCGTGCAGCGGGTCCGCACGCCGTACGTCGCCTTCTGCGACGACGACACCTGGTGGGACCCCGGCAGTCTGCGCCGGGCCGCCGACCTGCTGGACGCCGGGCCCCGGCTCGCGGGCGTCACCGCACGGATCATCGTGGAACCGGACGGCACCGAGGACCCGGTCGTGCGCGAGCTGCGCGAGTCCCCGCTGTCCGGACCCGACTGGCTGCCCGGACCCGCCCTCGGCTCCTTCCTCGCCGCCGCCACCGTGCTGCGCACCGAGGCCTTCCGGGCCGGCGGCGGCTTCCACCCGGGCCTGTGGCTCGGCGGCGAGGAGGAACTGCTCGCCTGCGACCTGCTGCGCCAGGGCTGGTGGCTCGTCTACGCCGAGGAACTCACCGTCCACCACCACGCGTCCCGGCTGCGCGACAGCACGGCCCGGCGGGTCCTCGGACTGCGCAACACGCTGTGGTTCACCTGGCTGCGCCGCCCCCTGCTGCCGGCGCTGCGCCGTACCGGGCACCTCATCCGGACCGTCCCCCGGGACGCCGCCTCCGCCCGCGCGTTCGCCCACGCCACCGCCGGACTGCCGTGGGTGCTGCGCCAGCGCGACCCCGTACCGCCCGACCTGGAACGCCGCCTCGCCGCGCTGGAACGGGCGCGCAGGGACTCACCCGCCCGGCGGTACGTCGGATGAGACCGCGGCGGTACGACACGCGCGGGGACGTCGTTGCATCCCCCGCACGGCGCGGGCACAGTGATGTCCCGGTCAAGACGCGGCCGGCTGATCCTTCCTCCCCCTCCAGGAAGCCCGATCCCCGTGGAAACCCGATCACCCAGGGAAGACGGTCAGCCGTCACCCGCCCGCGTCCGCCCCGGCGGCCCCGCCCCCCTGCTCCTGCAGACCGTGCACGAGCGCCGTCCCGGGCTCGGCGGCATCAGCGTCCTGAAGACCCGGGGCACGGTCGACGCCTCCAACGCCCGGCTGTTCTCCGAAGCCCTCGCCGAGCACGTGGCCCACGCCGGCCTGGCCGGTGAGCACCCCCTGCTGGACCTGAGCGAGGCGTACCTCGCCTGTGCCGACGCGGTCCGCTCCCTGGACCGGGCCACCGGGGCCCTCGCGCACACCGGCCGCGCCCTGTCCGTCGTACAGCCCAGACCCCACGTCCGGGAGGCGCTGACCTCGGCCGGCCTGCCGGGCATCCGGGTGCACGCCACCCTGGCGTCGGCCCTGGACGCCCTGACCACCCGCGAACCGGTCCGCGAACCGGCCGGGGACCGGGCGGGCTGGCCGGCGTACGAACCGGCCTGCCCGGAGCCCGGCGACCCCCGGTGGTGACGGCCCGGCCCGCCGCCGGGCCGTACGGCGCGGTGGATGGCGCGGCCGCCGGCCCGGGGCCTACCGTGCGGGGTGGCGCGTAGGCCGGGAAGAGACCGATCGAGTTCTGTGGGACGTCCTGTCTGGGTGATGCGATGAAACCTTCTTCCGGCCGGCCCCCGGCACCGGCTCCCCTCGTGATCGAGTCCTCCGTCGTCGAGGGGCTGCCCGCCGAGGGCGCCCTCCTGCTGCGCATGTCGGGCAGCCTCGACGCCGACGGAGTCCAGGTTTGGTCGGAGGAGTTGCGCGGGCACCTGGAACAGGCGGACCGCGCCGGACTGCGCCCCGTGCTCGACATGGCGCACGTCCAGCTCGGCGGCGCCGCCGTGCTGCGCGCGCTCAGCGAGACGACCCGGGCACGCACCGGGCGCCCCGACCTGATCATCGTCCGCGCCCGGCCCGGGGTCCGCGAGGCGGTGCACCTGGCCCGCCTGGACGGTGTCCAGCTGTACGCGACGCTGGACGAGGCGCTGCGCGAGCTGGCCCGCGCCGCCTCCCGGGTGGAGGAGCTGCCCGCCTGGCGGTCGCAGATGGCGGACCCGCTGCGACCCTCGTACGAGGACCTGCACAAGGAGGTCCGCGCGCTGCGCGCCCGGGTGCGCACCGCGCCGGTGATCGGCATGGCGCAGGGCACGCTCATGGTCCGCTACGGGCTGCCGGACTCCGGCAGCGCCTTCCGGGCGCTGCGCGAGGCCTCGCAGCGGTTCAACGTGCCGCTGCGGGTCCTCGTCTCGGCCGTGGTGGTGGCCCGGCCCCCGGACGGCGACGTGTGGTTCCCGGGGCGGCGCTCGCTGCCGGTGCCGCAGCTGCGGATGCTGGCCCGGGGCGGCCGGGACCCGCGCTACCGCCGGCAGATGATCGACGCCGTCCTGCACGAGGCGCTGGCCATCGGGAAGGCGCCCGCCGGGTACGTGCAGTTCGTGGACCCGGCCGTGAACGCCCTGATGCTGGAGACCCACTACGGCTGCGCGGAGACGTTCCTGGACCAGCTCGTGCGCGGCCGGGGCGACGGCACGGCCGACGCGGCGGCCCGGGTGCGGGGCCGCCAGGTGAGTGTGCCCGAGGTCGCGGCGGACGGGCAGCTGTCCGACGACTGCCGGCGCGTGCTGCTGGCCACCGGGACCCAGGCCGTGCACAGCGTCCCGGTGCTCTCCTCCGCCGGCTCGTGCACCGGGGTGATCACCCTGCACTGGCCGGACGCCGGCCACCGGACGAGCGCCGCGCAGGCCGAGGCGTTCGCCCTGCTCGCCTCGGACACGGCGGCCTGGCTGAGCTGGTATCACCGCTCGGTGCTGCTGGACGCCCTCGAACACCTCCACCGGGCGCTGACCCGTCCGGCGCCGTGAGCCCGGTCCGCGCCGGCGTGCGTCACCCGCGGCCCCCTGGGAACCCGGACCCCGTACGGAGCACGCACCATCACGCACCATCCGGAGGGAGTCCGGCGCATGTCCAATCCGCAGCAGCCCGAACAGCGGCGCAGTGACAAGGGTGGCGCCACCCCGCAGGACAGCGGCGAGCTGAAGGCCCGCCAGCCGGCCGGCCGGGACGCGGGCGGCCGCCCGCACGGCTCGGACAAGGCGGGAAAGGGCGGCAAGGGCGGGGGAGAGGGCGGCGGGGTGCCTCCGGCACAGCAGCCCGACCACCCCTGACCCCGCGTCCTGCCCGATGCCTGCCGGACGGCCCCTGCGCGGGGCCGTTCGGCATGTCCGGCCGGGTCCGGGCGCCACGCGCTACGCTCCGGGGTATGCGGATCTCCGTCTCCTCCGACATGGACGAACCCGTGGCCCGTCTGCTGGTCGCGGAGCTGCGGCGCCGTGGCCACGAGGTCCGGGAGCACGGCGCGCTGCGGCCCGGGGCCGACGCGCGGTGGGCGGTCTGTTCGGAGACCGCCGCCCGGGAGGTGGCCGAGGGCGCGGCCGACCAGGCGGTGGTGTGCTGCTGGACCGGTACCGGCGCGTCCATCGCGGCCAACAAGGTGCCGGGCGTGCGCGCGGCGCTGTGCGTGGACGCCGGCACGGCCGACGGAGCCCGGCGCTGGAACGACGCCAACGTCCTGGCGCTGAGCCTGCGGCTCACCTCGGAACCGGTGCTGAAGGAGATCCTCGACGCCTGGTTCGCGGCCGAGCCCAGCCAGGACCCCGAGGACCGGCAGAACGTGGCCCGCGTCGGACGCCTGGACGCCCGGGACTCCTAGGGGCGCACGGCGGTCCGGCGCGGGCCGGGACCAGTGGGGGCCGGGGGTTCAGTGGGCGCCGAGTCCTCCGCCGCCGAACGAGCCGCTGGAACCCTTGCTCCAGCGCGGACGCTCCTTCGACGCGCTCGTCCGGGTGTCCATGTTGGTCAGCTCGTACGGGGTGAGCGGGCGGTCGCCCTTGGGGATGCGGGGTATCTCCGCGGACTCCCGGTTCTCCCGGACCTCGTGCACCGGCCCCTCCGGCGGCAGCTTGGGCTGTTCCTCGGGGCGGGGGCGCGGGGACTCGCGGTACCTGACGCGCGAGGTCATCCAGAAGCCGCCGGCGAGCAGCGCGAGCAGGCCCACGGCCACGATGAACAGGAAGAGGCTCATCAGGCCGCTCGCGGCGGCCAGCTGCATCGATGCGGTATTCATATGACAGGAATACCCCGTCAAAACGGGACGAACCCGGACACTATGGGTAACAGCGGATGTCCGGGCGGCGCCCGCCCGCCGGGCGGCGGGACAGTGGTTTGTGGCGGCCCGCCCCGGCTACCCGCACGGTGTGACATCGCCGACTTCGCAGCAGCTGTACCGGTTCCTGGAGGACCGTTTCACCTGTGCCCAGGCGTGCACGGAGTGCGCCCGGGCCTGTGCCGTGCGCGCGAGCCTGGTCGACCCGGACGGGAGCGAGCACCAGGAGCGGGCGCGCCGGCTGGGCATCATGTGCGCCGAGGCGTGCGACGCCACCTGCCGCGTGCTGTGCGAGGAGAACCGGCAGGACGAGGAGGCGATCCGGGTCCGGGTGGACTGGTGCCGCTCGGTCTGCCTGGAGTGCGCCCGCGCGTTCGACGAGCACCCCGGTGCGGAGTCGGCCGCGGCGGCCTGCCGGGCCTGCGCCGACGCCTGCGCGGACTTCCTGGAAACGCTCGGGTGACCGCCCCCGGCCGTCTCCGCCCCCGGATCGGCCCGGGTCCCGGCATGCCCGCCTGAGCCGCGCACCGGGACCCCCGAGTTCGCCGTCGCCGTCCTCGACGATTCCGCCGCAAGGGCTGGTCGAATAGGCTGCGCCGAGGAAGCCGGGTGTGGCGCCCCGGCACACACAGCGTCGACAGGGGCAGGGGGTGACGTCCAGTGGCCGTGGACACGCGTGCGGGCAGGGGCGACCCCGGACTGTTCACCCCCGCCTCCGTGACCTGGCAGATGCACGGCGATCCCATGATGTGGGTGGCCGGGATCCGTGCGCTCTACCTCCAGGCGTTGCATCCGCGTGCGGTCCGGGGCGTCATGCAGAACTCCGACTTCCGGCGGGACGCCTGGGGACGGCTGATGCGGACCGCCCACTTCGTCGGGACCACGACCTACGGCACGAGCGAGGCCGCCGAGCGGGCCGGGGCGCGGGTGCGGAAGATCCACAGCATGCTCACCGCGACCGACCCGGACACCGGCGAGCGGTACGGCGTCGACGAGCCGGAGCTGCTGCTGTGGGTGCACTGCGCGGAGATCGACTCCTACCTGCACGTGCTGCGCCGCTCCGGCTTCCCGCTCACCGACGCCCAGGCCGACCGGTACATGGCCGAACACCGCGTCAGCGCCCGCCTCGTGGGGCTCGACCCGCACACCGTGCCGGCGAGCCGGGCGGAGCTGGCCGCGTACTTCGAGGCGGTCCGGCCGGAGCTGGCCGCCGGCCCCGAGGCCCAGGACGTGGACGCCTTCCTGCTCCGGCCGCCGGCCCACCCCCTGCTCGTACCGGCGCGCGAGCTGCTGTGGCGGCGGGTGGCCCTGCTGGCGTACGCGGCCCTGCCGCCGTACGCCCATGAGCTGTACGGCAGGCCCGCCCCCGCGCCCGCCGCCGTCACCCGCCGGCTGCGCGTCACCGGGTCCGTGCTCCGCCGGATCCCCGCGCGGGTGCGCTGGCAGCTCCCGCCGAAGCACATCCTGCGGGCCATGGCGCGGCTCGGCCCGCAGGCCCGTCCGGCACCCCACAAGGTGCGGGCCTGAGCCGGCCCCGCCCCCCTCTGGCCGTCGTGGATCACCGCGTGCTACGAAGGACCATGCCCGCGAACGAGGGAACCCGCGCGTACGACGCCGTCATCGTCGGCGCAGGCCACAACGGCCTGGTCGCCGCCGCCTACCTGGCCCGGGCCGGCCGCTCCGTGCTGGTGCTGGAACGGCTGGACCACACCGGCGGCGCCGCCGTCTCCACCCGCCCGTTCGCCGGGGTCGACGCCCGCCTGTCGCGCTACTCCTACCTGGTCAGTCTGCTGCCGGAGAAGATCGTGCGCGACCTCGGGCTGGACTTCCGCGTCCGCTCCCGCACCATCTCGTCGTACACCCCGGCGGAGCGGGCGGGCCGGCCCACCGGCCTCCTCGTCGGCGGCGGCGAGCAGCGCACCCGGGAGGCCTTCGCCCGGCTCACCGGCGGCGACCGCGAGTACGAGGCCTGGCAGCGCTTCTACGGCATGACCGGCCACGTCGCCCAGCGCGTCTTCCCCACGCTCACCGAACCGCTGCCCAGCCGCGACGAACTGCGCCGCCGCATCGACGACGAGGCCGCCTGGCGCGCCCTGTTCGAGGAGCCGGTCGGCGCCGTCATCGAGCGGACCTTCACCGACGACCTGGTCCGGGGTGTCGTCCTCACCGACGCGCTCATCGGCACCTTCGCCGACGCCCACGACCCCACCCTCGTCCAGAACCGCTGCTTCCTCTACCACGTCATCGGCGGCGGAACCGGCGCCTGGGACGTGCCCGTCGGCGGCATGGGCGCGCTGACCGACGCGCTGGCCGCCGCGGCGCGCACGGCGGGCGCGCGCATCGCCACCGGGCACGAGGCGCTGCGGATCGACACGGACGGCACGACCGCCGAGGTCGTCTACCGCACCGCCGCCGGCGAGGGCACCGCCGCCGCCCGGCACGTCCTGGTGAACGCCTCCCCGCACGAACTCGCCGTCCTCACCGGCGACCCGGCGCCCGAACCCGTCGAGGGCGCCCAGCTCAAGGTCAACATGCTGCTCACCCGGCTGCCCCGGCTGCGCGACCCCGGTGCCGACCCGCGCGAGGCGTTCGCCGGCACGTTCCACATCGCCGAGGGGTACCGGCAACTGGCCACCGCCCACGCCCAGGCCGCCGCCGGCGAGCTGCCCGCCGCCCCGCCCTCGGAGATCTACTGCCACTCCCTGACCGACCCCACCATCCTCGGCGCGGGTCTCGCCGCACGCGGCTACCAGACCCTCACCCTCTTCGGCCTGCACGCCCCGGCCCGCCTCTTCGACCGGGACAACGACGCCGTACGCGAGGAACTGCTTTCGTCCACCCTCGCCCAGCTCGACGCCCATCTCGCCGAGCCCCTCGCGGACTGCCTGGCCACCGACGCCGACGGCCGCCCCTGCATCGAGGCGAAGACCCCGCTCGACCTCGAACGGGACCTGCGGCTGCCCGGCGGCAACATCTTCCACCGGGCCCTGTCCTGGCCCTACGCCGAGCAGGACGGCGGCCGTTGGGGTGTGGAGACCCGGCACCCGAACGTCCTGCTGTGCGGGGCGGGCGCGGTGCGCGGGGGCGGGGTCAGCGGCGTGCCGGGGCACAACGCGGCGATGGCGGTGCTGGAGCGGCACTGACCACCGGGCCCGGCTCAGTCGGCCGAGCCCTGCCAGCCCGCCGCCGCGATCCGTGCCGCGTCCGCCGGGCGTGCCCCGTCGAACAGCACCGTCCCGCCCGCGTCGACGCGCAGTCCGTCGACGTACGCGCCCCGGCCGACGTACCGCGCGTCGGTGGTGTACCGCCAGCGCAGGACCAGCCGGGGGTCGGCCGGCAGGTCCGCGGCCAGCCGGTGCCAGACGCGGCCCGACCAGCCGGTGACCGTGCCCGCCGGGTGGTCCTCGGGGTCAGCGTCGCGGCGGGTGGTGGTGAACGCGACCGGGTGCCAGGTGGCGCCGCCGTCCGTGGTGGACTCCAGGGCCACCAGGTCGGCACGGGGTTCGGTGTCCCACCACAGGGCGCAGCGCAGCCGGGCTGCGCCGGATGAGGTGTCCAGCGCAGGCAGGGTGAGCGTGGCGGCCGTGGCGCCGGCCATGCCCGAGAACCAGGCCGTACGGCTTCTCGCCGGACGGACCGGCACCGCGCGGGCGAGGTGGTTACCGGCGGCGACGCGGGGAGCGGAGCCGGACCGCCAGGAACGCACCGGGTGCACGGAGTTGCCGAGGACGATCAGGAAGGAGTCGGTCGTGGGGTCGAGCACGAGCGAGGTGCCGGTGAAGCCGGTGTGCCCGGCCGTGCGCGGGGTGGCCATCGCCCCCATGTACCAGTGCTGGTACAGCTCGAAGCCGAGGCCGTGCTCGTCGCCGGGGAAGGCCGTGTTGAAGTCGGTGAACATCAGCTCCACCGACTCGGGCCGCAGGATGCGGGCCCGCCCGTAGCGGCCGCCGTCGAGCAGCGTACGGCCGAGGACCGCGAGGTCCCACGCGTTCGCGAACACGCCCGCGTGACCGGCCACGCCGCCCAGGCTGTACGCGTTCTCGTCGTGGACCTCGCCCCGCACCATCCCGCGGTCCAGCCCGGACCAGGGCCGGCGCGCGTCCTCGGTGGCCGCGATCCGCGGCTTCCAGGACGCGGGCGGGTTGTAGCGGGTGCTGTCGAGGCCGAGCGGTCCGGTGATCTCCTCGTGCAGCAGCACGTCCAGCGTGCGGCCGGTGATCTTCTCGAGGACGAGCTGGAGCGAGATGAGGTTCAGGTCCGAGTAGAGGTAGGCGGTGCCCGGCGGGTTCAGGGGCGCCTCGTCCCAGATGAGCCGGAGCCTGTCCTCGTACGCCGGTGCGTCGTACAGCGGGAGCCACGCGCGGAAGCCCGAGGTGTGAGTAAGGAGTTGACGGATCGTCACCGCCTGCTTCCCGGCGCGTCCGAACTCCGGGAGGTACGAGGCGACCGTCCCCTCCAGCGCCAGCGCGCCCCGCTCGATCTGCTGCACGGCGAGGAGGGAGGTGAACAGTTTGGAGACGGAGGCCAGGTCGAACACGGTGTCCCGGGTCATCGGGAGCTGCTGTTCCGGCGGCAGTTCGACGCCCGTGTCGGTCTTCTCGTCGTACCGGGCGTAGCGCACGGCCATGCCGATCGGCTCGTGCAGCGCCACGGTGCCGCCGCGCCCGGCGAGCAGCACGGCACCCGCGTACCAGGGGTGCTTGGGGGAGGGCGCGAGGAACGCCTCGGCGTCCGTGACGAGTTGCCGCAGGTGCGCGGGGAGCAGCCCGGCGCGTTCGGGTGTGCCGTGGCGCAGGGTGCGGTGGCGGCCGGAGGCGGGTGCGGCGGCGGCCGGGCCCGCCGGGAGCGTACCGAGGGCGAGTGCGCCGCCCACCGCGAGGGTGCCCGCGACGAGCCGGCGGCGGGTCGGTCCGCCGGCTCGTGCGCCTGCCACGTCGTCCGTCATCCTGCGGCCTCCCGCGTGAAAGAATCTTTCGGCGCCTGCCTTGCATCGTGAAACTTTCCTGTCAGGAAGGGGATGTGTCAACGGGGCGCGTGAGCTTCCGGGAAACCTGACGCCGTATCAGCCGGAGCGCTCCCGATCCGCACGTCGTGCCTGGCAACGTCGTGACGGGAACGACCGATTGCCCGCCCGAGCGGTTCGCTTCCGGGCCGTCCGGGTGCTTGACCCGCCCCGGCGCCGGACCCAGGATCATGAGGCATGACGCAGGGACAGGGCAGCACGGTCGACGGGGTGCTGCGGCGCAGCGCCCGTCGCACCCCGGCGCGGATCGCGGTCGAGTACGCCGACCGGGCCTGGACGTACGAGGAGCTGGACGAGGCCGTCTCCCGCGCGGCGGGCGTCCTGCTCGCCCAGGGCCTCGCCCCCGGCGACCGGGTCGGCTCCTACGGCCACAACTCGGACGCGTACCTGATCGGCTTCCTGGCCTGCGCCCGCGCCGGTCTCGTGCACGTGCCGGTCAACCACCACCTCGCCGGTGACGACCTCGCGTACCTCGTCCGCCAGTCCGGCAGCTCCCTGGTGCTCACCGACCCCGGTATCGCCGGCCGGCTCCCCGGCGACGCCCGCACGCTGCCCCTGCGCGACACCGGCGACTCGCTCCTGGCGCGCCTGGCGACCGCACCCCCGTACGACGGCCCCGAGCCACGCACCGAGGACCTGGTGCAGCTCCTGTACACGTCCGGCACCACCGCGCTGCCCAAGGGCGCGATGATGACGCACCGCGCCCTGGTCCACGAGTACCTGAGCGCGATCACCGCCCTCGACCTCAGCGCCGGCGACCGCCCCGCGCACTCCCTGCCGCTGTACCACTCCGCGCAGCTGCACGTCTTCCTGCTGCCCTGCCTCGCGGTGGGCGCGACCAACCTGATCCTCGACGCGCCCGACGGGGACCGGCTGTTCGACCTGATCGAAGCGGGGCGCGTGGACAGCCTGTTCGCCCCGCCGACGGTCTGGATCGGGCTGGCGGGCCGCCCGGACTTCGCGACCCGGGACCTGTCCGGACTGCGCAAGGCCTACTACGGCGCGTCCGTCATGCCGGTGCCGGTCCTGGAGCGCCTGCGCGAGCGGCTGCCGGGGCTCGGCTTCTACAACTGCTTCGGCCAGAGCGAGATCGGCCCGCTGGCCACCGTCCTCGCGCCCGACGAACACCAGGGCCGGATGGACTCCTGCGGCCGGCCCGTGCTGTTCGTCGACGCCCGCGTGGTCGACGAGGACGGCAAGGACGTCCCCGCGGGCACGCCCGGCGAGATCGTCTACCGGTCACCGCAGCTGTGCGAGGGGTACTGGGACAAGCCCGAGGAGACCGCCGAGGCCTTCCGCGACGGCTGGTTCCACTCCGGGGACCTCGCCGTGCGGGACGCCGACGGGTACTTCACCATCGTGGACCGGGTGAAGGACGTCATCAACTCCGGTGGCGTCCTGGTAGCTTCACGCCAGGTCGAGGACGCCCTGTACACCCATGAGGCGGTCGCCGAGGCCGCCGTGGTCGGCCTGCCCGACGAGCGGTGGATCGAGGCCGTCACCGCGGTCGTCGTCCCGCGCGGCGAGGTGACGGAGGAGGAGCTGATCGCGCACGTGAAGGCGAGGCTCGCGCCGTTCAAGGCGCCCAAACGGGTGCTGTTCGCGGACGAGTTGCCGCGCAACGCGAGCGGCAAGATCCTCAAGCGCGAGCTGCGCGACCGCTTCGGCGGCTAGCCGGGGTACACGGCGGCCGGCCGGGCGTACGGCGTCCGGGTCCGGGCGCACGGTGCCCGGCCGGCGCGCACCACGACCGGGCCGGTCGCTCACCGGCCGGCCGCGGCCTCGCCCGGCAGCAGCGCGTCCGCCAGCGACCGCCAGTGCGGCAGCGCCGACTCGCCCGGCCGCACGCCGATCACCTGCACGGCCACATGGTCGGCGCCCGCGTCGACGTGCCCGCGCAGTTTCCGCACGACGGTGTCCGGGTCGCCCCAGAACACCAGGTCGTCCACGAAGCGGTCGCTGCCGCCGCCGGAGAGGTCGTCGTCGGTGTAGCCGAGCCGGCGGAACTTGGCGAGGTTGTACGGCGTCCGGAGATAACCGCGCAGATGCTCGCGCGCGAGGCCGCGGGCCCGGACCGGATCGGTCTCGAACAGCACGGCGTGCTCGACGGCCAGGAACGCGTCCGGGCCGAGGATCTCCCGGGCCTGTGCGGTGTGGGCCGTGTTCACGTGGTACGTGTGGGCGCCGGCGGCGCGTTCGCGGGCCAGCCGGAGCATCTTCGGCCCGTAGGCGGCCAGCAGTCGCCGGACCGGGGTCTTCGGACGGGGGTTCGGCGTCTCGATGGTGTCCAGCTCGTCCAGGTACGCGGACATGGCGGCCAGTGGCCTGACCCCCGGCCGGGGCTCACCGCCGAAGCCCAGGCCGACTACGTGCCGGCCCGGGTAGGCGTCCGCCAGCAACAGGGCGGAACCGTGCGTCCAGCGGGCCTCGCGGGACCAGATCCGGGCGATGCCGTTGACGACGGTCAGCCGCCCGGTGGCGGAGAGCAGCAGGCCGGCGTGGGTGAACGCGTCCCGGCCGAGCGCCTCGGGAATCCACAGCGCCCGCCAGCCCAGGTCCTCCAGTTCCCGGGCGGAGTCCCGGATCCGCGCGGCCGGCTGGTGCTCGAAGTCGAAGGTGTAGATCCCGAACGTGCCGAGGTCCATGGGTGTGCTCCCTCGCAGACAATATTTCGTCAATTCGAAATATCGCAGATTTTCGATATGTAGCGCAAGGGCGAACGGCGCTGGTGGCCGGAACGTGCCAGTGGGAAGCGGTGGCTAGAGGGTCCGTCCCAGCTGGGCGACGAGGTCCGCGATGCGCTGCTCGTCCCGCTTGTAGTGGGTCCACTTGCCGACCCGCGTCGCCCGGACCAGACCCGCGCGCTGGAGTTCCGCCATGTACGCCGACACGGTCGACTGGGCCAGCCCCGCCTTCGCCTGTATATGGCTCACGCACACACCCACCTCGGCGGGATCCGCGATGGCCGCCTCCATCGGGAAGTGCCGCTCGGGCTCGCGCAGCCATCCCAGCATCTGGAGGCGCATCGGGTTGGACAGCGCCCGCAGCGCGTTGACCAGGTCCGGGTCCGGGGTGGGGGCGGTGTCCGTCATGGCTCCGGAGTATAAGCGGCGGCCGACGTTTCGCAGTACGTCGATACGAACGCGCGGGTCGGCCGAGGGCGGTGCCGACGGCCGGGCACCCGGAGCCGCCTCCGGGTGCCCGGTGCCCGGTCCCTACCCGGCGTCGCGCGTCCGCAGGTCCACGATCCGGCGGATCTTGCCCACCGAGCGCTCCAGTGATTCCGGCTCCACGATCTCCACCCCGACCGACACCCCGATGCCGTCCTTGACCGCCGCGACGATGGCCCGGGCCGCCGCCTCCCGCACCTCCGGCGGCGCGTCGGGGCGCGCCTCGGCCCGCACGGTCAGCGCGTCCATGCGCCCCTCGCGGGTGAGACGCAACTGGAAGTGCGGCGCCACACCGGGCGTACGCAGCACGATCTCCTCGATCTGGGTCGGGAACAGATTGACCCCGCGCAGGATCACCATGTCGTCGCTGCGCCCGGTGATCTTCTCCATCCGCCGGAACGCCCGCGCCGTGCCGGGCAGCAACCGGGTCAGGTCCCGCGTCCGGTACCGGACGATCGGCATGGCCTCCTTGGTCAGCGAGGTGAACACCAGCTCGCCCCGCTCGCCCTCCGGCAGCACCTCACCCGTGATCGGATCCACGACTTCCGGATAGAAGTGGTCCTCCCACACATGGAGGCCGTCCTTGGTCTCCGCGCACTCCTGGGCGACACCGGGGCCGATCACCTCGGACAGCCCGTAGATGTCCACGGCGTCGATCGCGAACCGCTCCTCGATCTCCCGCCGCATCTGCTCGGTCCAGGGCTCGGCCCCGAAGACGCCCACCCGCAGCGAGGTGGAGCGCGGGTCCACGCCCTGCCGTTCGAACTCGTCCAGCAGGGTGAGCATGTAGGAAGGGGTCACCATGATCACGGACGGTTCCAGGTCCCGGATCAGCTGCACCTGCCGGGCCGTCATGCCGCCGGACGCGGGGACGACCGTACAGCCCAGGCGCTCTGCGCCATAGTGCGCGCCGAGACCCCCGGTGAACAGCCCATAGCCGTAAGCCACATGGACGACATCGCCGGGCCGGCCGCCGGCCGCCCTGATCGACCGCGCCACCATGTCGGCCCACATGGAAAGATCGTTGTCCGTGTAGCCGACGACCGTGGGGCGTCCCGTGGTGCCGCTGGAGGCGTGCAGCCGGCGGATCTTCTCCCGGGGCACCGCGAACATGCGGTACGGGTAGTTCTCCCGGAGGTCCGCCTTGGTGGTGAAGGGGAAGTGCGCGAGGTCGGCGAGGCTGCGGCAGTCCTCCGGGCGGACGCCGGCCTTGTCGAAGGACTCGCGGTAGAACGGCACGTTCTCGTACGCGTGCCGCAGCGACGCGCGCAGCCGCTCCAGCTGCAGCGCCCGCAGTTCCCCGGGGCCGAGCCGTTCGCCCGCGTCGAGCAGGTCCGCCACATCCGCCATCGCGACGTCTCCTCACCAACAGCGCTATCCACCGACCGATCATTCGGTCGATGTGTCCGGGTCAGTAAATGCAGCTCACGAGCCCTGAGGCAAGAGGGCGTCGAAGAATTTCCGGACGGGACCCGCAAGGTGTTGCGGTGCGGCCGCGGGCCCCGCCATGATCGGCGGCATGCCGGCCTTCACCGCGTCCGACGGCACCCGGCTCGCCTACCACCTGCGGGGGGAGGGGGAGCCGCTCGCCGTGCTGCCCGGCGGGCCCATGCGGGCCTCCGAGTACCTCGGGGAGCTGGGCGGGCTGACCGCGCACCGCCGGCTGGCCCTGCTCGACCTGCGGGGGACCGGTGACTCGGAGGTGCCCGCGGACCGGGCTACGTACCGCTGTGACCGGATGGTCGAGGACCTGGAGGCATGGCGGGACCACATGGGCCTGGAGTACATGGATCTGCTCGCCCACTCGGCGGGTGCCGTCCTGGCCATGCTCTACGCGGCCCGCCGCCCGCAGCGGATACGACGGCTGGTGCTGGTCACCCCCAACCCGTCCGCCCTGGGCCTGCGGGCCGTGCCCGAGGACCGGCTGGCCGCGGCCCGGCTGCGTGAGGGCGAGCCGTGGTTCGGGCGGGCGTTCCCCGCCTACCGCGCCTGGCTCACGGGCGGGGCGGACTTCGACGACGTGTTCCTGCCGTTCTTCCACGGCCGCTGGGACGACACCGCACGGGCCCACGCGGACGCCGAGCCGCGACAGATCAACGAGGAGGCGGGCGAACGCTACTTCGCCGAAGGTGCCCTCACCCCCGACGCGACCCGGGAGGCCCTCGCCGCCCTGACCGCGCCCGTCCTCGTGTACGCGGGCGCACTCGACGGCTGGCCGAGCCCCGCCGTCGCCCGCCGCACCGCAGACGCCTTCCCGCACGCCGAGTGCGCCGTCCAGCCCGGCGCCGGGCACTACCCCTGGCTGGACGACCCGGAGCGGTTCGTCAGCCGGACGCTCGCCTTCCTCAACCGGTGACGGCTTCCCCTGCCGGAGGCGGGGAGGGCGACGCGGTCGTTCCGGTGGTACGAGCCCATGTGGCTGGAGAACATGTGCTGGTGCCGCGGAGGGGCGAGGGCCGCAAGCCCACCGAGTCCGGTGTGACCGAACTCGACGGGGAGCTGCCCGTCGGCATGTCGGGCGCCGTGCTGTCCACCGCGGGCGGACCGCGCCCGCAGGGTGCTCGGGCACGCGTACGGCTGCGGCTCCCAGCTCTTCTCGACGGGGCTCGTGCGCGCCGAGCCCCCGGCTCCTGACGGTCCCGCCGCGGCGGCCGGCCGGCCCGCCGGAGGGTTCTCCCCGCGTGCCCTGTCCGCCATGGCGACCGGTCGCTAGGCTGACCCGCGGACGACGAACCGGGAGGAGCAGGGACGTGGCCGAGAGCACCATCCAGCAGCCGCCGCTCGCGGGCTGGGACAAGCCGGAGCTGGACCTGAGCAAGGCCGAGTGGCAGTCCAGCAGCCGCGGTCTGGGCGACGTCCAGATCGCCTTCGTCGAGGGCTTCATCGCGATGCGCAACAGCGGCCGGGCGGAGAGCCCTTCCCTGATCTTCACCCCCGCCGAATGGGGTGCCTTCGTCTCCGGCGCCCGGGAGGGCGAGTTCGACCTCACCTGAACCGGGGGTGTTCCGGCCGGATTTCCGGACACGCGACCGGCAGGGCCCTGCCGGGGCCGGACCTGAGCCAGGCTGGCCCCAGCAAGGGGAAGGTCGTGTTCCGGAGGTGGGGCAAGGATGAACGCTGCGCCGGTCATCGCCGCGGTCGACGGTTCCGCGGACAGTCTGCGCGCCCTGGACTGGGCCCTGGACGCCGCCCGCCGCCGCGCGGCACCACTGCGCGTGGTGCACGTGCGGCAGTACGCCGCCTGGGGCCAGGCCGACGTGCTGGTCGCCGGGCCGCCCGGGGCGGAGGGCGATCCGGAGCTCGACGAGGCGCGCGGCCGGCTCGCGGACCACGCCGCGCCACCGGCCGTGGAGTACCTCGCCGTGGAAGGCGTACCGGGTGCCGTCCTGCCCGAACTCGGCGCCGACGCCCAGCTGCTGGTGCTCGGCTCCCGGGGCCGCGGCGGCTTCGCCAGCCTGCTCCTCGGCTCCATCGGTCTCGCCGCCGCCCGGGACGCCGAGTGCCCGGTGGTCGTCGTGCCCCGGCCCGACCGGGAGGTGCACGGGGAGGGGCCGGCCGAACCCGGGCCGCGGATCGTCGCCGGTCTGCACGTCGACAGCCCCGACGAGTCCGTCCTCGGCCTCGCGTTCGCCGAGGCCGCCCTGCGCGGCGCCCGGCTCCAGGTGATCGCCGCCTACCCGTGGCCGGTGCAGACCTGGTCGGCGCCCGTCCAGATGGTGCCGCCCCCGATCGACCAGGACGCCGTGGCCCACGAGACCCGCACCCTCGCCGAGGGCTTCCTCGCCCCGCACCGCGAGCGGCACCCCGAGGTACGCGCCGACGCCGAGGCGCTGCCGGGCGACGCGGCCGGCCACCTCGTCGCCGCCTCGAAGGACGCCGATCTGGTCGTCGTCGGCCGGCACCGGCGGCGGCTGCTCGCCCCGGCCCGCATGATGGGCTCGGTCACCCAGGCCGTACTGCTGCACGCGGCGAGCCCGATCGCGGTCGTGCCACCGGCGCCACCACAGGAGTGAGGCCGGCGGAGTCGGTCGGCACACGGATGCGGGCGGCGTGATCCAGTCCGCGTGATCCAGGGTGGTGTCGCCCTAGCAGACCGCCCCGCGCTGCGCAATCCGTCCGGTGCCGACCGGCGATCCCACCGCTGTGGTGCGCCGCTCCATGGTGCCCGGACACACCCGAACCTATGGTTCCGGCACTCCCGGCTGGTCCGCCGCGCTCGGCGCGCCAGGCGCGCCCCCGCGTGGGAGCGGCCGGGACCCGTGTGTCCACCGAAGGAGCCGCCATGCCACTGCCCCCGTTCAGCAGGGCACCCGGAGCGCCACCACGGGCCCGCCCGCTGCCTCGTCTCCTGCCCCGCCTGCTCGCCGTCCTCGCCGTCGTCCTCGGCACCGCGCTCGCCGGCCCCGCGCCCCGGGCCCACGCCGCCGTCACGCTCACCCGGGTGAGCGACTTCGGCTCCAACCCGGGCGCCCTCACCATGTACGTCTACCGGCCCGCCACCCTGCCGGCCCACCCACCGGTGGTCGTCGCCCTGCACGGCTGCACGCAGAGCGCCCAGGTCTACGCCGACAACTCCGGGCTGCCCCAACTCGCCGACCGCGACGGCTTCCTGCTGGTGCTCGCCGAGACCGGCACCGCCAACAACGCGAGCAAGTGCTTCAACTGGTTCCAGACCGGCGACAACCGGCGCGGTCAGGGCGAGGCCCTGTCCGTCCGGCAGATGGTGAGCCAGGCCGTCACCACCTACGGCGCCGACCCGCAGCGCGTCTATGTCACCGGCCTGTCGGCCGGCGGCGCGATGACCGCGGTCATGCTCGCCGCCTACCCGGACGTGTTCTCGGCGGGCGCGGTCGTCGCCGGGCTGCCCTACGACTGCGCCCGGGACAACAGCCCCTACACCTGCATGAACCCCGGCGTCGACCTGAGTCCGGCCGCGTGGGCCCAGCGGGTGCGGGACGCCTACCCCTCGTACGGCGGGCCGTGGCCGCGCGCGGCCATCTGGTACGGCGACCAGGACACCACCGTCGCACCGCGCAACGCCACCGAACTGCGCGACCAGTGGACGGCCCTGCACGGGCTGTCCCAGACGCCCACGCGCACGACGACGATCGGGCCGGACGCCACCCGGCAGGACCAGTACCTGGCCGCCGACGGCACGGTCGCCGTCGAGGTCGACCGGGTCCCGGGCATCGGGCACGGCACCCCGGTCGACCCGGGGACCGGCGGCGAACAGTGCGGAAGCACCGCGGCCCCGTACTTCCTCGACTCGATCTGCTCCAGCCGCTGGATCGCCCGGTTCTTCGGCCTGGACACCAGCGACCCGGGCGGCGGGGACCCGGGCGGCGGGGACCCCGACCCGGGCGGCGGCACCGCCGCCTGCTGGACGGCGAGCAACTACGCCCACGTACAGGCGGGCCGGGCCACCACCAGCGGCGGCTACACCTACGCCAAGGGATCCCAGCAGAACATGGGCCTCTACAACACTTTCGTCACCCACACCCTGAAGGAAGCGCCCCAGGGATACTTCACCCTCGCCGACACCGGCTGCCCCTGACGGGCGGTCAGCGACCGAGACGGGCCACCATGGTGGCCGACGCCGCCGAACGCGCCGTCATCATGGTGGCCCCACACATGTCCGGAACCCCTATACCGCCCCTAGCCTCCAGCGCGTCCCCAACCCGCCGGAGGAACCGCATGCTGCCCCACCACACACCACCGCTCGGCCGCCCCGGACGGCCCGACCCCGGACGGCGCGTCCGGGCCGTGCGGCGCACCGCGTTGACCGCGCTCTCGCTCGCCGCCGCCTGCTCCCTCCTGGTCACCCCCGCCACCGCGGCACCCGTCGGCCCAGAGCCCATGGACGCCCACTGCGCGGAGCAGGCCGGCCTGCGCGTCCCCGGGGCCGCCCGCCAGCAGGCCGACTGCCTGGACGAGCTGACCACCGCCGGGACCGTGGCCACCGGCCACACCGACCCGGCCGACTACGCGGGCCTCACCCCCAAGGACCTGCCCACCCCCAGCGGCGTCCCCGGCATCCAGATCGACGGCTACTTCCCGGACACCTCCACCACCAACACCAACCACGGCTGGCACCACGACTCCCAGTTCGTCATCCGGCTGCCCGACCACTGGAACGGCGGCCTGGTGGTCGCCGGCACCCCCGGCAACCGCGAGCAGTACGCGAACGACCGGGCCATCGCCGACTGGGTGCTCGCCCGCGGCTACGCCTACGCCGCCACCGACAAGGGCAACACCGGCACGGCCTTCTACCGCGACGGCCGCCGTCCCGGCGACGCCATCGCCGAATGGAACACCCGCCTCACCCAGCTCACCCGCGCCGCCCGCGCCGTCGTCACCCAGCGCTACCAGCGGCCCCCGGCCCGCACCCTCGCCACCGGCATCTCCAACGGCGGCTACCTGGTGCGCTGGCAGCTGGAGCACCACCCCGAGCTGTACGACGGCGGAGTCGACTGGGAGGGCACCCTCTGGCGCACCGACGGCCCCAACCTGTTCACCTTCCTGCCGGCCGCGCTGCGCCACTACCCGGCGTACGCCGCGGGCGGCCCCGGCGCGGCCGAGGCCGAGGCGGCGCTGCACCGGGCCGGCTTCCCGGCCGGCTCCGAGTTCCTGTGGCCGTACCACTACCAGGTCTACTGGGACCTGACCCAGCGGATCTACCGCGAGGAACTCGACCCCGGCTACGACGGTGACACCGAGGCCGGCACCCCGTACTGCGCCTCCGGCACCCCGGCGTGCGACGCCGACTACGCCTACCCGGACCGGCCCGCCGCCGTCCACCGGGCGGTCGACCGCATCGCTCTGACCGGACGCATCGGCAAGCCCTTGATCACCCTCCAGGGCACCCTCGACGTACTGCTGCCGATCAGCCAGGACTCGGACGTCTACGCGCGCATGGTGCACCAGGCGGGCCGCGGCTCCCTGCTGCGCTACTACCGCATCGAGGACGGCACGCACACCGACTCGCTCGCCGACGTCTTCCCCGACCGGCTCCGCCCCATGGTGCCCTGCCACCGCTCCGCCTTCACGGCCCTGGAACGCTGGCTCGCCGGGACCGCCCGCCCGCCCGCCGACCGCACCGTTGCCCGCCCCGCAGGCGCCGGCCCCGCCACCCTGCTCACCAGCTGCCCCCTGCGCTAGGTGCGCTGTCCCGGGACGGGTCCGAACGGCAGGGCGTAGTCGATCTTCCGGGCGCCCACAGGTCACCCGCCGGAGCCCGGGCACGTACCATGGCCGCATGTCGTTCCTCCGCCGCCGCAGCGCGACCCCTGCCGGACCCGACTTCGACGTGCTGGCCATGGACCCGGGCGACTGGCCGGGCAACCTCGGCGCGGGTCTGCTGCCCGCCCCCGACGGGACCTGCCAGGGCGTCTTCCTGCGTTACGACCTGTTCGGCGGACGCGGCCCCGCCATGATCATCGGCAACCTCCCCGCGGGCTCCCCGGCCCGTGACGTCGCCGAGGGGGAGATCCCCTTCGAGGTGGGGCAGCTGCTGCTGGCGCTGGAGAACGACGAGGAGGTCACCGTCGTGGGCGTCGAGGACACCCCGGTGCTCCAGGGCGACAACCTCCTCATCGTGCGGCGGCTGAAGCTCTCCGAGAGCCGGATCTCCTGCGTCCAGTTCGACCGCAGCGACGGCGTCCTGGTCACCATCGCCGCCTGGGACCGCCCGATCACCGACGACCTGTACGCCCTGCTGAAGCCGCTCCCGGCGGAGCTGTTCCAGCAGGGCTGAGAGCAGGGACGCGCGCGGGGTGAGGGCCGGGGTGAGACACCCCGGCCCTCACTGGTGCGCCGGCCTTTCGAGCGTCACGTCCGCCGCCCGGACGAACGCGACCCGGTGGCCGTACTGGATCTCGTAGTACAGGTCCTGGCCCACCACGACGCGGTGGGAGTCGGGCGTGAAGGTCACCGCGTAGTAGTACTCGCCCGGTACCTCGTCACCCACCACGTACTTCTGCCCGGCCGGGATCGTGTAGGGCAGCGGCACCACCGACTGGGCGGGGACGCCCGCCGGGTAGGCCTCCTTCTCCGGGTAGGCGCGGCCGTACACCGGGACGCTGGTCAGGCCGTCCCTCGGCCGCACCAGGAGGCCCCTCGCCGGCACGGCCGCCGGGTCCTTGAGGGGGTTGCGGAACCAGGCCTTCTGCCCCAGGTACCAGATGGCCGTCCAGTCGCCCCAGCGGTCCGCCACCGCGTACTGCTGGCCGGTGGAGACCCGTGAGGACAGGTCGTTGACCCCGTCCGTCGGGTCCGTCTTCAGGCCGATGTCCCTGACCAGCGGGGCGGTCACGTCATGATCGGTGTACAGCCGCACCTCGCTGGACCCGTGCGCCGGGCACGGCTCGCCCTTGGTGGTGCAGCCGGTGTACACGGGCCGGTTCGAGGTGTAGTCGGGCAGGATCGTCACCACGCCGGCGTGCCGGCCGGCCGTGGGCCGGAACGGGTGGCCGAGCAGCTGGAAGTAGTGCTGCCAGTCCCAGTACGGGCCGGGGTCCGTGTGCATCCCCGGGACACTGGACGCGGTCGGACCGGGCACGTTGTCGTGGCCCAGGATGTGCTGCCGGTCCAGCGGGACGTCGTACGTCCGGGCCAGGTACCGCACCAGCCGCGCCGAGGACCGGTACATCGCCTCCGTGTACCAGGCGTCCGGCGAGACGAGGAACCCCTCGTGCTCGATGCCGATCGACTTGGCGTTGACGTACCAGTTGCCGGCGTGCCAGGCCACGTCCTTGCCCTGGACGTGCTGGGCGATCAGACCGTCGGTGGAGCGGATCGTGTAGTTCCAGGACACATAGGTGGGGTCCTTGATGAGGTTCATGACCCCGTCCCAGGCGCCCTCGGTGTCATGGATGACGATGTACTTGACGCTCTGCGACGCCGGGCGGTCGCCGAGGTCGTGGTTGCCGTAGTCGTTGTCGCCGAACTCCTCGTACGGCGCCGGGACCGACACGCAGGACACCGACCGGGGGCACTCGGTGCCGTCCGCGGACAGCGTGCGCAGGCCCGTCCGCCCCAGCCTGCTGCTGTCGGCGGTCAGCCGTGGCCGGGCGGGCAGGGACACCCGCTGGCCGTCGTCCGTGACACGCTCCTCGCCGGTGCGCAGCACGTCGTACACGTCGTCGGCGTACGCGGTGGCGGTCGCGGTGTCGTCGGCGCCGGAGAACCGGGCCACCGCCCCGTACCAGTCGGCCGGGTCGGCGCTCAGCGGCCGGTCCAGCTCCTTCTGCGTGGCGGCGAGCAGGGCGGCGCCGCCCGCCACGTTCGCCGCCGGGTCGGTGCGCAGCTCCTCGGCGGGGATGCCGCTCAGCTCAGCCGCCCTCGGCAGCGTCTTCAGCCGGGCCGGGACCGCTGACTCGGCCGGCACGTCGGCCACGGGGTGCAGCGCGGCACGAGCGCTGTCGCCCCGGGCGTCCTCCGTCCCCTCGGCGAAGTGCTCCGCGGTGGCGAGCGCGGTCCGGGCGTCGGTGAGGTGCATCGGGCCGTAGCCGCCGGTCACGCTCGGCGCGCCACCGTGCGCGTCCCAGCGGGACTGGAGGTAGGAGACGGCCAGCAGCACGCTCTGCGGCACGTGGTAGTCGGCCGCCGCGGTGGCGAACGCGTGCTGCAACCGGTGCGCGGAATCCGCGGCGGCGGGGGCCGGGGCGGCGCCGAGCAGGGGCAGCAGCAGGGCCGCGGAGGCCAGCGGGACGGCGGTCCGCCGCAGACGTCTGTGGCCGGGAGCGGACGTGGGGGCGGTGTCGGGTCCTCGCAATGCGGCCTCCTGTGACGGGCAGGGCGTGGCGGGGCGTACGGCGCCGAGCTGGGTCAGTGGTACCGGCTTGCCGACGATCCGTCAATGATGCCCGGGGGAACGTGATTTCCCATGTCACGGAGGGTTTCCGGCGAGTTTCGCGGCGGCGGCGCCCGGGCCTGCGGGGCGTCACTGGCATACACCAGTGGATCCCGGCTCTGGGCATGCTCACGAACGTCCGCGGTGCGCCGCCGCTCAGGGCGCACCGCGGAGCCGTCGCCCGGTCAGCGAGTGCCGACCGCCGCGCGGACGGCCTTGCGGGCCATCTGGCAGTCGTCGTGCAACCGCCTGAGCAGCAGCCGCTGTTCCTCGCCGGACGGCATGGCACCGGGATGGGCCGCGACCGGTGCCGCCGGGGCCGTGTCCTGCATCGAACGCTGCACGGCCGTCTCGTACGTACGGATCTCCCGGGTCAGCAGGAGCATCAGGTTCACCAGGAAGGCGTCCCGGGAGGCCGGGCCCGCCGACTGGGCGATCTGGCTGATCTGCCGCCGGGCCACCGGCGCGTCCCCGAGGACCAGCCACAGCGTCGCCAGGTCGTACCCCGGCAGGTACCAGCCCGCGTGCTCCCAGTCCACCAGCACTGGACCGGCCGGTGACAACAGGATGTTCGACAGCAGGGCGTCGCCGTGGCAGAACTGGAGCATGCCGTGCCGGCCCACCTCATGGGCGATGCCGTGCAGCAGCTTCTGCAGGTCGCCGAGGTCCCGGTCGGTGAACAGGCCCAGTTCGTGGTACCGGGAGATCCGGGCCGCGTAGTCCAGCGGCATGTCGAAGGTGCCCGCCGGCGGCCGCCAGGCGTTCAGCCGGCAGATCGCGCCGAGCGCGGCCCGGATGTCCGTGCGCGGCGGAGCCTCCACCGGATGCCGCTGGAACGAGGCCGTCCGGCCCGGCATCCGCTCGATCACCAGTGTGCAGTTGTCCGGGTCCGCCGCGATCAGCCTCGGCACCCGGACCGGCGGCCGGTGCCGGACGAACGAGCGGTATGCGGCTATTTCCTGGCGGCTCCGCTCCGCCCAGGCGGGCGAGTGGTCCAGGAGACACTTCGCGACGGCCGTGCTGCGCCCTGTCGTCCCGACGAGAAGGACGGACCGTCCGCTGCGCCGCAGGACCTGCACAGGGGCGAACTCCGGGCAGATCCGGAGCACCGAGGCGAGCGCGGTGCGCAGCTGCGCGCCCTGGGGGCCGGACAGGTCCAGCCTCCCGCTGAGCGGTTGGGTGCCGGGCTGGCCCGGGACCCGCCGGGCCCGGCCCGCGACCGGCACGGGACCGCCCGGGCGCGGTGCCGGGTCGAGGTAGGGCCCGCCGCCCGCCGGGCGGGGGCGCAGCGGCCGGGGCGGGGCGGACACGGAGGACGATGCTGCGTACATGGGAGAAACAGATCCCTTCGTGTGCCTGCGGTGCCTGCCTGTACGTCCGCGTCCCGAACTCGTGCTCAGGTCGCGTGCCCCGTGAGCGTGGTTCCGGGAGCGTGCGCCCACCCGGCCCGGCCGTCCGGGTACACCCTGGGGAGTGTGCCCGTCGTCGCCCGCCGTGTTCCGCCGTATACGGCCGTCATATGCGGGTGGCGACCGGGTCGGGGTGGCGCGTTCCTACCTGACACCCGATCGCCGGTGGCACACCATCTGGCGGACCCTGGCGAACCGTGGCGAATAGTCGCTCGGCAAGTTGCACCGGGCTACTGTCAACTCAGCCGAGAACCTGGGGGCTTGACGTGAGCGGACGACCCAACACCCGCCTTGCGGACCTGTTCGGCCTGGCCGGCTGGTCGAAGGGCGAACTCGCGAGGCTGGTCAACCGGCAGGCGGCGGCCATGGGCCACCCCCAGCTGGCGACCGACACCTCCCGGGTGCGGCGGTGGATCGACATGGGAGAGATCCCGCGCGATCCGGTGCCGCGGGTGCTGGCGGCCCTGTTCACCGAGCGTCTCGGCCGTGTCGTGACCATCGAGGACCTAGGTCTGGTGCGGCACGGGCGTACGGGGAAACGGCAGAGCGACGGGATCGAGGAACATCCCGACGGTGTGCCGTGGGCGCCCGAACGGACCGCCGCGGTCCTCACCGAATTCACGGGAATGGACCTCATGCTCAACCGACGCGGCTTGGTGGGCGCGGGTGCCGCGCTCGCCGCGGGATCCACACTCAGCAGCGCCATGCACGACTGGCTGCACACCGACCCGGCCCTGAGGGCCGACGCCCCTGTCCTCGACGACCCCTTGAACGCCGACCCCGCCGGATACGACCGCTACGAGGCCGCTCCCATCGGGTCCCAGGAGATCGAGGAGCTGGAACGCTCGGTCGAGGTGTTCCGCGCCTGGGACGCGGCCCGTGGCGGCGGGCTCCAGCGCAAGGCGGTCGTGGGCCAGCTCAACGAGGTGGGCGGCATGCTCGCCTACCACCATCCACCCCACCTCCAGCGGCGCCTGTGGGGCGTCGCGGCCAACCTCGCCGTCCTCGCGGGCTGGATGTCGCACGACGTCGGCCTGGAGCCCACGGCGCAGAAGTACTTCGTCATCGCCGCCCACGCCGCCAGAGAGGGCGGTGACCGGCCGCGCGCGGGCGAGGCGCTGTCCCGGGCGGCCCGGCAGATGGTGCACCTCGGCCGGCCCGACGACGCCCTGGACCTGATGAAGCTCGCCCGGTCCGGCGCCGGCGACCGGCTGCAGCCACGGACGAAGGCGATGTTCCACACCATCGAGGCCTGGGCGCAGGCGTCGATGGGCAAGGGCCAGGCGATGCGCCGCACGCTCGGGCGGGCGGAGGACCTCTTCGTCTCCGACCGGCAGGACGTGGAACCGCCGGACTGGATGCAGACCTTCAAGGACGAGGATCTGTACGGCATGCAGGCGCTGGCGTACCGCACGCTGGCGGAGTTCGACCCGGGCGCGGCCGCGCACGCCCAGCACTACGCGGAGAAGGCGCTCGCCCTGCGCGTCGACGGGCGGGAGCGGTCGAAGATCTTCGACCATCTGTCCATGGCGTCGGCCTGCTTCATCGCCGACGACCCCGAACAGGCCGACCGCTACGCCCGGCTGGCCCTGATGTCCATGGGCTCGAACTCCTCCCGGCGCACCTGGGACCGGCTGCGGCAGATGTACCGGCTGACCGCGGAGTACGCCGGCTACCCGAGGATCCACGAACTGCGGGAGGAGATCCGGCTCGCGCTGCCCAAGCCCAGGAGCAAGGGGGACGGCACCAGCGCACAGGCATAGGGGCAGGTGCGCCGACCGGCCCGGCGGGGTCGCTCACATGGGGTGACCGTCAGGTCGTGACCTTGGCCACGAGCACGCACGCGTCGTCCTCGCGTCCGGCGCCACCGAACTCCTCGACGACCGTGCGCACACAGTCCTGCGCGGTGCGCGCCGCGCCGAACCGCGGGGCGAGGCCGAGCAGCCGGTCCGCGGCCGCCGTCCCGCTGTGCCCCGACAGCAGCCCGTCGGTGTGCAGGAGGAGCAGGTCGCCCGGTCGCAGGGTGAGGACGGACTGCCCGTAGACGGCGCCCGAGGAGGCGCCGAGCAGGACGCCGTCCGGTGTGTTCAGCACGCGCCCCGTCCCGTCGCGGTACAGCAGCGGGGCGGGGTGTCCTGCCTGCGCCCAGAGCAGGGTGCGGGTCCCGGGCCGGTAGCGACAGCAGACGGCGCTGCCGAGGGCGGGCTGCACGGTGGTGTCGAGTAACCGGTTGAGCAGGGTGAGCAGGTGACCGGGCTCGGTGCCGGCCATCGCCATCCCGCGTACGGCGCCGAGCAGCGTGGCCATGCCGGAGGCGACGGCCACGCCCTGTCCGGTGAGGTCGCCGACGCTGAGCAGCGTCTGGCCGTCGGTCAGTTCCAGGGCGTCGTACCAGTCACCGCCGAGCAGCGTGGGAGTGGCGGCCGGGAGTCGGTGGGCCGCCAGGTCCAGCGCGCCCGGCCCCTGGCGCGGGAGCCGCAGGGAGCCGCGCCAGGGCGGCAGCACGGCTTCCTGCAACTCTGCCGCGATCCGGTGTTCGGTCTGCTCCTGCCGGCGGTGGCGGTGCAGCGAGTCACGGGTCTCGCGCACCGTCCGCTGGCTGCGGCGCAGTTCGCTGACGTCGCGCAGCACGGCCCACATGGAGGTCGTCCCGCCGTCGGCGCCGAGCACCGGCTCGCCCATCATGTGCACGGTCCGCACGGAGGCGTCGGGCCGTACGACACGGAACTCGCCGTCGATCGGCTTGGCGTCGACCAGGCAGTCCGTGACCATGGCGGTGAGTTTCGGCCGGTCCTCGTCCAGGACCAGACTGGGCAGCTCGTCCAGGGTGAGGGCCGGACGGGCCGGGTCGAGGCCGAGGATCTGGTACAGCTCGCCGGACCAGGTGGCCTCGTCCGTCAGCAGGTCCCACTCGGCGCTGCCGACGCGGCTGAGCAGCGAGCCGCTCGGGGCGGCGGCCGGCGCGGGCGGCTCCGGGGGCGCTGTCGCGGGCTCGGCCGGAGCGGGCTGCGGGCCGTCCCGCAGCTGGGCCAGGTGGGCGTCCAGATCGTCGAGTTGGTGCAGGGCGAGGTCGCACAGGGCGCGCTGCCAGCGTTCCTCGGGGTCCGCACCGTCGCTCCGGGTGTCCCGCCGCACGGCGTCCACGTCGCCTTTGAGTCGCCGCGCCTGCGTGATCAGCGCTTCGACCGAGCCACGCCCGGGCGGCTGGGCGGCTGGGCGGTCCGCGGAGACTGGGGACGGCATGACGCACTCCGATGGGGGACGGTACGACGGGGACGATGGGGGACCGCTACGACTGTCGCACAGCCCGCGACGCCCTGTAAGGGATTTGGCAACACACGATACGGTGGTGCTTCCGGCATATGCCAGAGTCTTCCCGGAGGGTTCCGCGGGGACGAATGGCGTACGCGGCGGGGCGGTCAAGTCGTAGCATCGATACGCGAGTTGAGCCAGTCGACGCTCTCCGGCCCCGAGGTTCAAGCGCGTGTTCGTCGCATATGTGTTCCATGGCGATGCCAAGCGGCCGGTACCCGCCGAAGTCTGACCGGAATTGGCGGCATGCGACGGGGCCGCGCCGACTCCTTAAGAGCATGGACATCTCCGTCGCACAGCTCGCCGAGGCCCGGCTCGTCACCGCCCAGGACCAGGACGTCCCGGTGTCCGCCACTCTTCGTTACACCGCCGACGACCCCCTCGCCGTGTTCGTGGACTTCCCGGCCGAGGCCGCGCTCAACGGCGAGGAGGTCACCTGGACCTTCGCCCGCGCCCTGCTCGACCAGGGGCTGCGGGCCCCGGCCGGCCACGGGGACGTGCGGATATGGCCGTACGGCCGGACCCGGACGGTCGTGGAGTTCCACTCGCCGCACGGCATGGCCCTGCTGCTGTTCCCGGCGTCGTCGCTGCGGCGCTTCCTGGTGCGCACGTACGAGGTGGTGGCGGGCGGGCAGGAGGACGTGGCGGACGTGGTGGAGCGGGGGCTGAGCGCGCTGTTCGGCGGGGTGTGAGGCGGCGGTTCCCCGAGCGGCGGCGGCTGGGTCGCCGGCCGGCAGGGCGGTCCCGGCCGGCCGCGCCCCGGCGTCAGCGGCTCGCGGTGGCGTACAGGTCCGGACGCGGGGCCAGGTCGACGGCCGCCCGGCCTCCCGTCTCCAGCGCCCGGACCCCCGCCTCGGCGACGGCGGACGCCGCGTAGCCGTCCCACACGTCCGGCCCGGTGACCTCCCCGCGCCGGGTCGCGTCGACCCACGCCTGCACCTCGCGGTCGTAGGCGTCGGCGAAGCGGACGAGGTAGTCCTGCGCCACCTCTTCCCGGGCGCCGCCCCGGGTGGTGACCACCATGGTGTGCTCGTCGCCGATCCGGGCGCTGCCCGCCTCGCACACGGCCTCGCAGCGCACCTGGTAGCCGAAGCCGCTGTTCACGAACACCTCCACGTCCACCAGCGCGCCCCGCTCGGTCTCGAACAGCACGAACTGCGGGTCGAGCAGGCCCTCGGGCGCGCCCGAGGCCGGCGTGGGCCGCAGCACGGTGACCGCCGTCAGCTCCTGCCCGAGCAGCCAGCGGGCCGCGTCGATCTCGTGCGAGACGGAACTGTTGACGAGCATGGCGCTGGTGAAGCCGGCGGGGGAGGAGACGTTGCGGTGCGTGCAGTGCAGCATCAGCGGCCGGCCCAGGCCGCCCCCGTCCAGCAGGGCCTTCAGCCGCCGGTACTCGGCGTCGTAGCGGCGCATGAAGCCGATCTGGGCCAGCCGGCGGCCGAACGCCGCCTCGGCCTCCACGATCCGCAGCGCACCGGCGGAGTCCGGCACCATGGGCTTCTCGCACAGCACCGGCAGCCGACGCGCGAAGGCGGCGAGCAGCGCCTCCTCGTGCGCGGGGCCGGGGGAGGCGATGAGGACGGCCGCGACACCGGGCGCGTCGAGCGCGGCGAGCGGGTCCGTGTGCACGCTGACCCCGTCGAGCCCGGCCACCGCTGACGCGGCCCGCTCGGCATCGGGGTCGGCCACCGCCGCGACCCTGGCTCCGCTGACCACCCGGTCGAGCCGTCGTATGTGATCGGCCCCCATGTGTCCGGCACCCAGCACCGCCACACCCAGCAGGTCACCCATGCGTGTGCTCCCTTACGCCGACGATCACGCCGTAGCGTACGCCGACGCACGGGGGCCCTCAGGGGTCAGTACCGCAGCACTCCCGCGATGCCGTGGGCGTCGCCGAGCGCGCCGTCGGGCACGAAGCGCACCTCGGCGCCCGTCTCCAGGCACTGCTCGACGATCTCGTCCACGATGTCGTCGCGGGCGTCCAGGTCGCCGGGCTCGGCCGGCACCAGATGTTCGCCGAGATCGCGGACGGTGGCCCGGAAGTCCTCCTCCACCGCCAGCAGCCGCACCCGGCCCTCCCGGGCGCTCTGCCACAGCTCGTCCAGCCCGGCCGCGTACGTGCGGTGACCGCGCGCCGAGACCAGCTCCTCGACCACGGCCGTGGTGTCCTTGCGGGACTCCTCCTCCAGGACCGGGCGCAGCGCCTGCCAGACCGCGTCGGGGCCGGCGTGTCCGAGGCCGCCGCGCGGGACGTGGACGGCGCACGCGGCGACGCTGCCGACCTCGCCCAGCAGCGACAGCGCCGCCTGCTCGCCGATGACGTAGAGCGGCCGGGGCTGTTCGCGCAGGACCGTGCTCATGGCGGTGTCCGCCTCGCGCAGGAACTGGCGGGTGCCCTCGTCGCGGAAGGTGCTCGGCAGATCACCGATGCGCATCTGGCGCTCCGCGTCGAAGTTCTCCCGCCTGCGCTCCAGCGGGAAGCCGCCCCAGTGTTCCTCCACGACGCGGTCCGGGCCGCCGCTCCACAGGGTGACGCGGTCCGCGGAGACGGACAGCACCCAGTAGGGCCGCTCGGCGGTGTGCGCGGCGACCAGGTTGCGGGTGAGGAAGGTGTCGGACAGCACCACTCGGTCGGGGACGGTCCGGGCCAGGGACCAGACCTGGTGCTCACCCGGCGCCGCGAAGATCACCAGACCGTCCTCGGCATGCGTCAGGTCGACCTCCGCGAGGGCGCGGTCGAGCTGTGCCACGACGTCGGCGCGCCGCTCACGGGTGACGGCGGGGTCGGACTCCAGGCGCCTGCGCGCCTCGGTCAGCGCGTTGCGCAGCCGGACCGGGTCCTGGCCGCTCCCGCGTTCGCGACGGTGCGTCGGGGTCAGTACGGAGACTGCCGGATAGGGGCGCGGGCGCCGCAGTTCGGCAAGGGTCACGGGACTCAGTGCGTGCTCCATGACACGACGATAGGGCGGATTCACCGTTACGGCATTCGGGCTAATCCGGGCCCTGGTGCCCCCTGGCCGACCGCCGTCGGCGGCCCCGGTGAACGGCGGTGACGCGGACCCCGTGGCCGGTGACCGCGGAGCCCGGCCGGGCCGGCCCGGGTGCCGGGATCGTTTCTGACCGCGAAGGTGTAGCGGGGGCGTGCCGCCCGAGCCGCTTGAGGAAGTTTTTGCCTGTGGCCGGTTCGTTTCGCCCCGTGCCCGGTGGCGGGCCTGTCCGCGGATTTCGCTGAGGCAAAACGCGGCCGAAACCGTGGGGCGGATGTCCCCGCCGTGTTACGGCCGCGTTGACTCGGCCGACCGGCTGACGGACGCTCGTCATATAGGTGCTCGATACAACTGGTTTGCCGGCCGAACTCCCGCGACCGCGAAAGCGCAGGTGAACGGGGGGCCGACGGGCAGCCGGAGGCAGGAGGTAGCGCATGTGCGGCATCACCGGGTGGGTCTCCTTCGACCGTGACCTGACGGCCGAGGCCACCACATTGCATGCGATGACCGAGACGATGGCCTGCCGGGGCCCGGACGACCGCGGCACCTGGACCGAGGGCCCCGCCGCCCTCGGACACCGCCGGCTCGCCATCATCGACCTCCCCGGCGGCCGGCAGCCGATGTCGCTGGCGACCCCCGAGGGCACCGTCGCCCTCGTCTACAGCGGGGAGGCCTACAACTTCACCGAGCTGCGCCGGGAACTGACGGACCGCGGTCACCGGTTCACCACCGACTCCGACACCGAGGTCGTGCTGCACGGCTACCTGGAGTGGGGCGACGCCGTCGCGGAACGGCTCAACGGCATGTACGCGTTCGCCGTGTGGGACGGCCGCGCCGGCAAGCTGGTCATGATCCGCGACCGCATGGGCATCAAGCCGTTCTACTACCAGCCCACCGCCGACGGCGTCCTCTTCGGCTCGGAACCCAAGGCGATCCTCGCCAACCCGCTGGTCCGGCCCCGCGTCACGCTGGACGGCCTGCGCGAGCTGTTCGTCATGGTCAAGACGCCGGGCCACGCCTTCTGGGACGGCATGCGCGAGGTGGAGCCCGGCACGGTCGTCACCGTCGACCGCTCCGGCCTGTCCACCCGCGTGTACTGGAGCCTGGAGACCCGCCCGCACACCGACGACCGCGACACCACCATCGCCACCGTGCGCTCGCTCCTCGACGACATCGTGCGCCGCCAGCTGGTCGCCGACGTGCCGCGCTGCACCCTGCTCTCCGGCGGGCTCGACTCCAGCGCCATGACCGCCCTGGCCGCCCGGCAACTCGCCGCGCAGGGCGAGAAGGTGCGTAGCTTCGCCGTCGACTTCGTCGGCCAGACCGACAACTTCGTCGCCGACGAACTGCGCGGGACCCCCGACACGCCCTTCGTGCACGACGTGGCCCGGCTCGCCGGCACCGACCACCAGGACATCGTGCTCGACGCCGAGGCCCTCGCCGACCCCGCCGTCCGCGCCCAGGTCATCCGGGCCCGCGACCTGCCGTCCGGCCTCGGCGACATGGACAGCTCGCTGCTGCTGCTCTTCCGCGCCATCCGGGAGAAGTCCACGGTGGCCCTGTCCGGCGAGTCCGCCGACGAGGTCTTCGGCGGCTACCTCCAGTTCTTCGACGAGGAGGCGCGCCGCGCCGACGCCTTCCCGTGGCTGACGACCATGAGCCGCCACTTCGGCGAGGACGCCGGCGTGCTGCGCGCCGACCTCGCCAAGTCCCTCGACCTGGAGAGCTATGTCGCCGACGGCTACCGCACCGCCGTCGCCGGCATCGACCGGCTGGACGGCGAGAGCGACTTCGAGTACCGGATGCGGCAGATCAGCCATCTGCACCTGACCCGCTTCGTGCGCATGCTGCTCGACCGCAAGGACCGCATGAGCATGGCCGTCGGACTGGAGGTACGGGTGCCGTTCTGCGACCACCGGCTGGTCGAGTACGTCTACAACACGCCCTGGGCCCTGAAGTCCTTCGACGGCCGGGAGAAGAGCCTGCTGCGGGAGGCGTCGGCGGACGTCCTGCCGCGTTCGGTGTACGAGCGGGTCAAGAGCCCCTACCCGTCCACGCAGGACCCCCGCTACGCCCGCGCCCTCCAGGAGCAGGCCAAGGACCTGCTCGCCCGGCCCTCCCACCGCGTCTTCGACCTCGTCGACCGGGACCGGGTCCGGCAGGCCGCCGAACGCGAGGCGCCGGTCAGCACCCAGGCGGCCCGGCGGGGCCTGGAACGCACCCTGGACCTCGCGGCGTGGCTGGACCTCTACTCGCCGGAGCTGGTGCTCGACTGAGCGGTCAGCCGAGCCCGATGGCACGGTCGGCGGCCGCCGCCGACCGCTGCCACCACGTGGTCACCGGCTCCCACACCAGCACCCGGCGCCCGGTGCCCAGCCGCCCCGCGGTGAACGAGCGGCCCCCGTGCTCGGCCGACGCCGCCACCCCGACCCCCACCACCCGGCGGGCCTGCGGGTCCGCCGGGTCGGCGATGGTCCGCACGTCGGCGTACGCCGTGCCGCCGGCCGCCAGCCGGTAGCCGCCCGCGCCGCCCTCCGGCACCGGCAACGCGATCCCGTCCAGGTCCCCGAAGGACACCGTGGGCACCCGGTCGACGACGCACGCGCGCGGTCCGCGGTTGGTGACGCTGGTGCGCAGCACGGTCGGGTGACCGCTCACGGCCCGCGCCCGGATCGTCAGCGCCTTCTCCGCGCAGCGGGCGGGCCGGTCCCGGCCGGTGGCGGCCTGGCTCTGCGGGGCGGTCAGCAGCAGGGCCGCCACGGCGGCCGAGGCGGCGGGTACGGCGATGACGGCGCGCATGCGCATGACGGGCTCCCTGTCGCGGTCACGTACGGGATGGGGCGGGACACGGCGGCCTGGCGGCGCCTTGTCGTAGGGGACGGCCGGGGCGGCCGGGGGGTTGCCCCGGTGCGCGGCGTTCACCCGGATGCGCCACAGCCGGTGCCGGCCGGTGCGGCGGCGACCGGCGGCCGGTGGCGTGCGGACCTCAGCCGCCGCTGTCCGGGGTGACACTCTGGCGAACCCCGTCGGCCGGGCAGGAGCTGCCGTTCGCGGGCAGCGAGCCGTACAGCAGGAAGTCGTTGACCTTGCGGTGCACACACACGGAGGACGAGTACCCGGTGTGGCCCTCGCCCTTGTTGTCGAGCACCACGGCCGACGGGCCGAGCCGCTGCGCCGTCTCCACGGTCCACTGGTACGGCGTCGCCGGATCGCCGCGCGTGCCGACGAGCAGCATCTTCGCCGTGCGCACGTCCTTCACCCGGTCGCGGATGAAGTCGGTGCCCTTGGGCCGGCCGTAGCACAGCAGCAACTGGGTGAGCCGGTAGCGGCCGAAGACCGGTGACGCCTGGTCGTAGGCGGCCCGCAGGTCCTTCAGGTCCCTGGTGAGCCGTGCCGCGGTGGGCCGGTCGGGGTCGTCCGCGCAGTTGATCGCCATCAGCGCCGCCGGCAGGTTGTCCGCCGGGACGTCCTCGGTGTCGGCCAGCCCGCCGTCCGTCCGGTGCCGCTCGCGGGGCAGGCCGATGCCGCCCGTGGCGAAGGCCAGGACGCGCCGGGTGTCGCCGTCGTCGATCAGCGAGGCCAGCGCCCGCTCCAGCGAAGGCCACAGATCCCTGCTGTACAGGCCCTGTCCGATGGCGCCCACCAGGTCCTGGCCGGAGAACGAGCCGCCGGAGTACGTGGGCACCGGGTTCTCGTCGAGCGAGCGCACGAGCCGGATCACCTGGTCCCCGGCCCTGCGCCGGTCCTGCCCGAACGGACAGCCGAGATCCGTCGTACACCAGTCCAGGAAGTCGTCCAGTGCCGTCTGCTGCCCCGCGGCCCCCGCCACCCCCTGCTCGGCCGGCGACTCGGTCAGCGTGTCCACGCCGTCCAGGACGACCCGGCCGACCTTGCCGGGGAACTGCGCCGCGTACACCGCGCCGAGCCGGCTGCCGTAGGAGAAGCCGAGGTAGTTGAGCCGGTCGTCGCCGAGCGCCTGGCGGATGACGTCCAGGTCGCGGGAGGCGTTCACGGTGCCGATGTGCGCCAGCACCGGGCCGGAGGACCGGGCACACCGTTCGGCGGCCTGCCGCAGCTGCTTGAGCAGGGTCTGCGGACGGCCGGCGTCGGTGTCCCCTTCCGTCCCGGCCGAGGCGAGGTCGTCGCCGTCGCCGCAGCTGACGGGGGAGGACCGGCCGACCCCGCGCGGGTCGAAGGTGACCACGTCGTAGCCCTTGGTCAGATCCATGAACTGCTTGCCCTCGGCGGCCAGCGCGGGGACGCCGGCGCCGCCCGGGCCGCCGAAGTTCAGCAGCAGCGAGGCCCGGGACGTCCCGCTGGCGCGGTAGCGGGCCAGGGCCACGTCGAGCGTGCCGGCGCGTGGTCGCGCGTAGTCGAGGGGGACGGTGACCTTCGCGCACTGGAGGCCGTCGGGCGTGTCCGTCCCCGGACACGCGGTCCAGGTGGGCTTCTGCCGGTAGAACCGCGACAGGTCGGGCTGCGGCTGGTCGGCGGCAGCCGCGGGCAGCCCGGCTCCGAGCAGCGCCAGGACGAGGGCCGAGGCACCCGCGCAGCGCCGGACGGCGGGCCGTGTGGACAGCTTGGCCAGCATCGTTACGCCTCCCGGGGCGCCCGCCGGGACCGGGGACGGCGCCCTCGGATCAGGTTAAGCGGGCCCCGCACGGCCCGCCTCCGGGCGAGCGGGGCGGCTGCGGGCGGTGTAATCTGCGCGCCCTTCATGCCCCGTTGGTGATCTTTCAGCGGCTTTACAGGCAGTTCGATAACCGTGCCGCTCGATGGGGTGAAAGACCGATTAGCCATAACTCCGATTGGTTCGACTCCGTTTTAGGTGGTGCGGGTGAGTGCTCGCGAAGAAGTCTGGAAGGCAGGGAACCTATGAGACGGGCTACCCGAAACGGTGTGATCGCCGTCGCCGCCGCGTCCGGCGCGATGGCCGTGGCGCTGCCGGTGTCCACCGCCTTCGCGGCGGGCGGGTCCGACGCCCGCGGCTCGGCGGCAGGCTCGCCCGGGCTGGTCTCCGGCAACGGCATCCAGCTGCCGGTGCACGTGCCGGTGAACGTCTGCGGCAACACGGTGGACGTCGTCGGGCTGCTCGATCCGGCCGCGGGCAACGCGTGCGCGAACACCGGCGGCAGGAGCGGCGGCACGGGGAAGACCGAGGCGCCGACCGCGTCCGGGGGCGCCTTGGCCCACGGCGGCGCCGAGGACTCGCCCGGGGTGCTCTCGGGCAACGGCATCCAGCTCCCCGTCGACCTGCCGGTCAACGTCAGCGGGAACAGCGTCGACGTCGTCGGCATCGGCAACCCGGCCCACGGCAACCAGTCGGTCAACGGCCCCGGCGAGGAACCGACCCGGCCCCCGCGGACCCCGGCCCCGACGCACCGGGCCCCGAAGCCGCCGGCCCCCGTCCGGTCGCACCCCGCCCCGCACCCGGCGACCTCCACGCTGGCGCACACCGGAGCCGACGTGACGGTCCCGGCCGTCGCCGGCAGCGCCGCGCTCCTGCTCACCGGCGCGATCCTGTACCGCCGCTCCCGCCCGGGCCGCACCCACTGACCCACCCCCCACGGCCCCGCCGGACCCCGGCCCGGCGGGGCCGTGCCGCGTCCCCTCCTGCCCTCGCCTCTGCGTACCCGAGAGTCTTCCGACTCCCCGCCCCGGCGGCGCAGTCCAGCCGCACCGGCCGGTCTCCCCGTGGCGCGGCCCGTCTTGATCCGAAAGGATGCTGCGGGCGGCCGGCGGACGCCCCTGCCGTGCGGACAGCCCCACCCCGACGGAGAACGGAGCGCAGCGATGACCTCTGCCACCCCCCACGACCTCGTCGTCACGCGGGCCACCCTCGACGACTGGCCGGTGATCAGCGGGTGGGCGGCCGCGGAGGGATGGAACCCCGGGCTGTCCGACGGGCCCGCCTTCTTCGCGCAGGACCCCGAGGGGTTCTTCCTCGGCCGGATCGACGGGGAGCCGGTGTCGGCCGTCTCCGTCGTCAACCACGGCCCCGACTACGCCTTCCTCGGCTGCTACCTGGTCCGCCCCGACCTGCGCGGCCAGGGACACGGCCTCACCACGTGGAAGACCGCGCTCGCCCACGCCGGGAACCGCACCGTGGGCCTGGACGGAGTCGTCGCCCAGCAGGCCAACTACCGCCAGTCCGGCTTCCGTCCCGCCCACTGCACCATCCGCTTCACCGGCACCGCCCCCCACACCGGCACCCCCGCCGGCGTCCGCCCGGCCGGACCCGCCGACGTGGCCGCGCTCACCGCCTACGACAGCGCCTGCCACCCCGCGGACCGCCCCCGCTTCCTCGCCGAGTGGCTGCGCACGCCCGGCCACCGTGCCGTCGTCCGGGAGGAGGGCGGGCGCCCGACCGGCTACGGCGTGCTCCGCCCCGGCCACGACACCCTGCGCGTCGGCCCCCTGTTCGCGGACACCGCCGACGACGCCCGGGTCCTGTTCGCCGCCCTCACCGCCGAGGCGGCCGGCAGCGAGGTGGCGATCGACGTCCCCGAGCCGAACACGGCCGCCGTCGCCCTCGCCGAAGAGGCGGGCCTGCGCCCCTCCTTCGAGACCGCCCGCATGTACACGGGACCGGTGCGCCCGTACGCCCGGGAGCGGGTGTTCGGCGTCACCACGCTCGAACTGGGCTGACCGTCAGGCGCGTTCGGTGTTCCCGGCGTGGAAACGGCGGTGCAACCGCCGTACTTCGTCCACCAGTTCCGGAACCGGCCCCTCCACCGCCACGTCGGGCGCGATGTCCCGCACGGGCAGCGTGCGCACCGGCGGCGCGGGCACACCCAGCTCGGCCAGCAGACCGGAGAGCTGGACGGAGGAGACGACGTACACGATCCGGCCGAGTCCCACCCAGGCGTGCGCCGCCGCGCACATCGGGCAGTGCTCGCCGGAGGTGTAGACGGTCGCCGCCGCCCGCTCCCCGGGCGTCAGGTGCGCGGCCGACCAGCGGGCCAGCTCGAACTCGGGGTGCCGGGTGCGGTCACCGCCCGCCACCCGGTTGCGGTCCTCCGCCAGCACGGTCCCGTCCCCGGCCACGAGCACCGAACCGAAGGGCTCGTCCCCGGCGTCCAGCGCCTCCTCGGCCAGCTCCACACAGCGGCGCAGATACCGCAGCTCACTGTCCCGTACCATCGGCCCACCTCCTCACGGCATGATCTCCGGCGGGGCACGTTACGGCCACCTCGGCCGCCCCCGCCAGCGCGTTCGCCTCAGCGGCAACGGCCGGGCGCCGCGCCGGGAAGGCGTACCGGCGCCCGGCCGCGACCGTGACGAGCGCCAGCAGCACCGGCGGCAAGGCGGTCCACGGCAGGGCCCCCGCGCCCGCGGCGTCCAGCGCCAGACCGCCGGTGAACGACCCGGCCGCGATGCCCGCGTTGTACACCGTGGTCTGCAACGAGGTCGCCACATCGGCGTCGGCCGGCCCCGACGCGTCGACGAGCGCCGTCTGGATCAGCGTGGGCGCCCCGCCGAAGGCCACACCCCACAGCGCCACCGCGCCGGCCAGCAGCCAGGGCACCCGGGCGCCCAGGCCCAGCACCGGCAGCACGGCCGCGACCAGGGCGAGCGCCGTGAGCAGGGTGGGACGCGGCTTGCGGTCGACCAGCAGGCCGGTGAGCCAGACGCCGGCCACCGTGGCGCAGCCGAACACCGCGAGCAGCACGTCCGTACGGCCGTACCCCGCGTGCGCGGCGAACGGGGCGACATAGGTGTACATCACCTGGTGCCCCAGCAGCAGGAACAGCGTGACGGACAGCACCGGGCGGATCCCGGGGCGCACGGCGACCCGGACCAGGGGCAGGCGCGCGTGCGGGGGTTCACCCGGGAAGCGGGGCACCGGCAGCCGTACCCAGCCCACGAGCAGCACGGCGAGCACGGCGAGCGTGCCGAACGCGGCCCGCCAGCCCACCGCCCCGGCCAGCGCGGTACCGGCGGGCACGCCCAGCGCAAGGGCCAGGGTGATCCCGGCGAGCACCACCGCGACGGCCCGGCCGCGCCGCTCGGCCGGCGCCATCCGGGCCGCGTACCCGGCGAGCATCGCCCACAGCGTGCCGCCCGTCGCCCCGGCCAGCAGCCGGGCCGCGACGGTGAGCGGGTACGACGACGACACCGCGACCAGCGCGTCGGCCGCGGCGAACCCCAGCAGCGTGCCGCACAGGACCGGCCGCCGGGGGAGCCCCCGCAGGGCCGCGGTCAGCGGGATCGCGGCCACGAACGAGGCCGCGGCGTAGGCGGTGACGAGGAAACCGATCCGGGACTCGGCCACCCCCAGCGGGGGCGCCATCGCGGGCAGCAGGCCCGCCGGGAGGAGTTCGGTCAGTACGGCGGTGAACGCGGCGCAGGACAGGGCGAGCAGCCCCGACCACGGCAGCCGGCCGCCCTTGACCTGGGAGGACAGGGTCATGCCACCATGGTCGAAGCCTCACATCAGTGTGAAGGTCAAGCGCGGCTCCGGGAGGCCGGCATGCGGATCGGTGAGCTGTCCCGCCGTACGGGCGTCCCCGCCCGGCTGCTGCGGTACTACGAGGAGCAGCGCCTGCTCCATCCGGAACGCGCCGGCAACGGCTACCGCAGCTATCCGGAGTCCGCGGTCGCGCGGGTGGGACAGATCCGCGGCCTGCTGGACTCCGGCCTGACCACCGAGATGATCCGCGCGATCCTGCCGTACCTGTGCGGCCCGGGGCATCTCGTGCCGGCCCCCGAGGACGTGCCGGCGGAGACGGCCGCCCTGCTCCAAGGGCACATCGACCGCATCCAGTCCCGCATCGACTGCCTGGCCCGCAACCGCGACCGCCTCACCGCGTACCTGGCGGCGGTACGGCCGGACGGCCGCTGACGTCCCGTCAGTTGCCGCCCGGACGGCTGGTTAATCCTTTGTCCCGGCCCGGCCGCCGTGCTGAAGTGGAGCCATGGATCATGCCTCAGTGCTCGCTGTGTACGACCGTGACCTGCGCGAGGGTGCCCGGCCCGACGGACCCGGGGCCCGGATCGAGAGGGCCGGCGGGGTGGTGCGCCAGGTCGCGGACGCGCCCGGCTGGAACGGCGTACTCTGGTCCGCCCTGGACGCGGCGGACGCGGACCGGGCCGTCCGCGACCAGATCGCCTACTTCGGCGGTCTGGGACTGGACTTCGAGTGGAAGCTGTACGCCCACGACGCGCCGGCCGATCTCGGCGACCGGCTGCTCGCCGCCGGATTCCGGGCCGAGCCCGCGGAGACACTGATGGTGGCCGAGGTGACCGAGCTGCCGCTGGACACCGCGCCACCGGCCGGCGTCCGCTTCGTCGAGGCCACCGATCCGGCCGGCGTCGATCTCGTCGTGGACGTGCACGAGAGGGCCTTCGGGACCGACGGGGGCGGGCTGCGGCACCGGTTGCTCTCCCGCCTGGCCACCGACCCCGGCACGGTCGTCGCCGTGGCCGCCCTCGCCGGCGGCGAGCCGGTCGCCGCCGCCCGCATGGAGCTGGTGCCCGGCACCCGGTTCGCCGGGCTGTGGGGCGGCGGCACGGTCGCGGCCTGGCGGGGCAGGGGCATCTACCGCGCCCTGATCGCCCACCGCGTGCGCGTCGCCGCCGCCCGGGGCTACCGCTACGTCCACGTCGACGCCTCGTCCATGAGCCGCCCGATCCTGGACCGCCTCGGCTTCCACGCACTGAGCACGACGACGCCGTACCTCTACGAGAACTGACTCAGCGCCGGGCCCGGCTCCGGTCCAGCGCGGCCACACCGACGGCCGCCAGGGCTATCTGGATGAGCCACTCGATCCAGTCGGGCCCCTTGGTGTCGGCGACCCCCAGCCCGGCGGCGATCGCCGAGCCCAGCAGCGCGGCCACGATGCCGACGACGATGGTCCACAGGATCCCGATGTGCTGCCGCCCGGGGACGACCAGCCGCCCCAGCACACCGATGACGAGGCCGATGACGATGGCGCTGATGATGCCCGAGATCTCCATGGCCGACCCTCCTTGACGGTCTTGTTGATGATCCCCGTTGATGTGGAATGTGCCCGCTGTAAGCGGAGCCACTCCGCCCCGGTCGCCCCCGGAAACCTCTGTTCACGGCCGTTGATGCCATGTACCTTTCAACCGTTCGACGCGTGTAGAACCTCACGCCGGTTCTACGCGCGCAGACTTGGCGCCCGCACCGCCCGCTTCCCCACCCCTTCACGGAGGTTCGACGGATGCCCGGATCCGGGAGATCCCGCCCCAGATTCACCACCGCCCTGGCCGCCCTCGGCCTGCTGGTCACCGCAGCCGCCGTTCAGGCCGGCGCCGGCACCCCCGCCCACGCGGCGACCACGCACCGCGTCCTGTTCGACAACGCGCACGCCGAGACGGCCGGCAACGCCGACTGGATCATCTCCACCAGCCAGCCCGACCCGCTCGGCCAGGACTCCACCCCGTCCGCCGAGACGGACTGGACCGGCGCCCTGTCCTCCTGGGGGGTGGCGCTGCAGAAGACCGGCGGCTACAGCCTGAAGACGCTGCCGTCGGGCTCCAGCCTCGCCTACGGCGGCACGTCCGCGACCGACCTGTCGAACTTCGACACGCTGGTCTTGCCGGAACCCAACACGCTGTTCACGAGCGCCGAGAAGACGGCGATCATGAACTTCGTGAAGAACGGCGGCGGCCTGTTCATGATCTCCGACCACACGGGCGCCGACCGCAACAACGACGGCTACGACGCGGTCGAGATCCTCAACGACCTGATGACGAACAACAGCGTCGACTCCACCGACCCGTTCGGCTTCTCCATCGACTCGCTGAGCATCAGCTCCGACCACCCTGCCGCGATCAGCGACAGCACCGACCCGGTGCTGCACGGCTCCTTCGGCACCGTCACCAAGAGCCTGATCGCCAGCGGTACGACCGCCACGCTCAAGCCCGCCGACAACCCGTCCGTCAAGGGCCTGCTCCACCGCACCGGTTACTCCGGCAACACCGGTGTCTTCTTCGCCACCAGCACCTTCGGCAGCGGCCGGGTGGCGTTCTGGGGCGACAGCTCCCCGATCGACGACGGCACCGGCCAGTCCGGCAACACGCTGTACGACGGCTGGAACGACTCCTCCGCCACCGACGCGGCCCTCGCCCTCAACGCCACCGAGTGGCTGTCCGGCGCGAGCGGCAGCGGTGGCGGCGGTGGAGGTGGCGGCACCTGCACGTCCGCCCAGCTCCTGGCCAACCCCGGCTTCGAGTCCGGCGCCGCTTCCTGGACCGCCACCAGCGGCGTGATCACCAACGACACCGGCGAGGCCGCCCGCACCGGCTCCTACAAGGCATGGCTGGACGGCTACGGCTCGGCCCGCACCGACACCCTCGCGCAGTCGGTGACCGTCCCGGCCGGCTGCACGAGCGCCACCCTGAGCTTCTACCTCCACGTCGACACCGCCGAGACGACCACCACGACGGCCTACGACACCCTCAAGGCGCAGGTCCTGGGCAGCGGCGGAACGGTGCTGTCCACCCTCGCGACCTACTCGAACCTGAACGCGGGGAGCGGCTACACCCAGCGCAGCTTCAACCTCGCGAGCTACGCCGGCCAGACCGTGACGATCAAGTTCACCGGCACCGAGGGCTCCACCCTCCAGACCTCGTTCGTCCTCGACGACACCGCGCTCACCGTGAGCTGAGCCGGGACAGGGGGGTTGGCCACGCGGGTCCGCCCCCCTGTGCGGTGTCAGCCCGCCGGCACCGTCCGCTCCGGCGTGTTCCATCCGGAGATCCGCACGGCCGGTGCCGAGCCGCGCAGGCCGGCCGTCCGGTAGGTGGCGGTCAGCGTCACCGACTCGCCCGGCCACAGGCTCACCTCGTTGTCCGACCAGCGCACCGGCAGCACGGGCTTGCCGTGCTCGTCGACGAGGTGCACGTCCGTCAGCAGCGCCGGGGTCGTCCCGCTTCCGCCGTGGCGCAGGGTCACCGTCGTGGTCGCCGTGCCGTCCGAGGCCCGCGTGGTCGCCGTCGCCGTCACCGGGACCGGCGCCATCGAGGTGAGCCCCTTCATGTCGGCGTAGCTCGTCGTCGGCGTGTGGTACCAGGTGGTGCCGTTCCAGTCGAGGGTGTCGGGCCGGGTGGAGAGCCAGTACACGTTCCGGCTGACCTCCCTGCCGTCCGCGTCCGTCAGCACCAGCCGGAGCAGGTACGTGCGCGCCAGCCCGCTCACCGAGGACGGCAGGGTGAGCGGTGTGCCGTGCGCCCCGCCGCCGTCCACCGCGACACCGGTGACGGTCCTGTCGTACTTCCGGGTGCCGTCGGGATCGAACAGCGTGGCCCGCGCGGTGAGGCCCTCGGCGGCGGCGGGCCGGTTGTTCACCACCACGACCGAGCGGTCGTCGTAGGAGTACTGGATGTGCAGCGGCTCGTTCGCCTTCTTCGCGCCGTAGTAGGAGCCGTTCTGGTCGAGGTAGCGGTCGGTCAGCTGCCAGTGCAGGGACGTCCAGCCGCTGTTGAACATCCAGTGGATCACCCCGGTGGCGGGCCGGTCCCGGTCGGTCGCGTTGCGTCCGTACGCCTCGAACTGGGCGCGGACGTTCTCGTACTGGGCGAGCTGGGCCTTGCGGACGTAGTCGGTGAGGCCGGTCGGGGCGCCGTAGCGGCCGGCGAGGGCGTCGTCGTAGATCTTCAGCGTGCCGAACACGGGGGACGGTGAGCGGTGGTACTGCCTGGCGTCCGGGTCCTTCCACAGGGTGTCGAGTTCGGCGGGTGTCATCATCCGGCGCAGGGTGTCGAGGGTGGGGATGCTGGGGCCCGCGCTGGTCTCGGAGTTGAACCCGGTCGCCCCGCCCTCCCGCTTGGCGTACCAGTAGCCGGGCGGTACCCAGTCGTAGGGGCCGGTCATCTTCATGCCCGAGCTGCCCAGCCGGGGGGAGGACCGGTCGGAGGCGGAGGAGACCACGGGGGTGGGCCAGTCGGCGGACTCCAGGGCGTCCAGATAGGTCTTCTCGATCGTCGCGTCGGGGGCGAAGTCGCTGCCGATCAGGAAGGAGACGACGCTCGGGTGGTCACGCAGCCGCGCGGCCTCGGCGGCCATGGACGCCCGGGCGACCGGGTAGTCGGCGTCGGTCCACCGGTCGCCCTTCTCACTGCCGTTGACCTGGCCCTCCCATTTGTCGCAGCACTCCCAGCCCGGCAGGGTGAGCAGGCCGTAGCGGTCGGCCAGGGTGAAGAACTCGTCCGGTTCCAGGTGGCCTTCCAGGCGGAGGGTGTTCAGGCCCAGGTCCAGGGCGTACTTCAGGCGGTCCTCGACATAGGCGGGGTCCCAGCGCAGGAACTCGTCCGGGGACCAGCCGCCGCCCTTGATCAGCAGCCTGCGGCCGTTGATCCGGTACTGCCGGGCGCCGTGGGAGTCCAGCGGGGCCTTCACGTCCCGGATGCCGAAGGTCTCGTGCGCGGTGTCCGACGTGGTGCCTGCCACGGTGGCGGTGAGGCGGAGGTCGTACAGCGGCTGCCCGCCCATGCCGGCCGGCCACCACACCTTGGGGCCGGTCAGGTGCAGGCCGGGGGTGCCGGCGGGGGAGAAGGTGACGGTCTTCGTCTCGTGCGCGGCGAGCGAGACCGTCGTACGGAACGCGGTCCCGGCGACCCTGCCGCCGACCTCCGCCGTGACCGGCGCGTCCGTGTCGTTGCGGGCCTGCGCCTTGACCGTCAGGTCGGCCGTGCCGAGCTTCGGCACCGCCAGCTTCGTGACCACGTGCGCGTCGCGCAGGGCGACCGGGCCGCCCCTGCGGACCAGGACGTCCCGGACGATTCCCATGTTCTGGTCGGGCGGCGGCTGGAGCCAGTCGATCCAGCCCATGGTCAGGTCCTTGAGCGGGTCGTTGGGCCGGACGCGGAAGGCGACCGTGTTGGTGCCGGACCTGACCAGCGGGGTGATGTCGAGCTCGTGGCGGGTGTAGGCGCCGGTCACCTCGGCGGCCTTCGCCACCCGCCGGCCGTTCACGTAGACGTCCGCCGCCGAGACGACCCCGCTGAAGTCGAGGGACGTGCGCTGCCGGGTGTCCCGGAGGGTGAAGTCGGCGCGGTACCACCAGGGCACCTCGAAGTCGGCCCGGGGGATCTTCTGCTGCTCGGTGGAGTGGAACGGGTCGCCGTAGAGCCCGTTCGCCAGCAGTGCGGCCAGTACCGTGGAGCGCGGGCCCGCCGGATACCAGTCCCGCGCCCGATAACCGGGGGAGGACACGGCCGCCGCCGAGTCGCCCACCTTCGCCGTGGACTGGACGGCGTAGCCGGACAGCGGGGTGCTGCTGCCGGCCGCGGAGGGCACATGGGTGATCCGGGCGGGCCGGTGGGGCTCCGCCGTGTCCCGGGGGCCGGCCCAGGCGCCGGCGGTCAGGGAGCCGACCAGGGCGATGAGTGCGGCGGTCATGGGGAGCCGACGGGCGGGGCGAGGGAACACGGCGGTCTCCAGCCTCGTAAAGTTAGGAAACTTTACTAACTCCGGCCACGCTAGGGCGCGCCGTGGACCGTGTCAACGACCCCCGCCGCGGTGGCCGTTGAACGGGTCAGGTTCCGGCCGTACGGCGTTCGAACACCAGGTCGCGGGCCGTGTCCAGGGCCGTCGCCACCGCGCCCAGCAGCACGGCGTCCTCGCCGAGCCGGCTCGGCGCGATCCGGGGCCGCAGCGGGGTCAGCGCGCGCAGCCGCTCCCGCACGGGCCGCAGCAGCAGGTCGACGCTGTGCCCGACACCACCGCCGAGCACCACGAGGTCCGGGTCCAGCACGGCGGCGGCCGCCGCCACGGTGTGCGCTATCCGCTCGCCCTCCAGCTCCACCGCCCGCACCGCGCCCGGATGCCCCTGCCGGGCCGCGTCGAACACGGCCTTCGCCGTGAGCTGCCCGCGCATCCCGAACTCGCGGGCGGCCTCCACCACCGCCACCCCCGACACCGCGTCCTCCAGCCGCTCCTGCTTCTGCCGGCCGCGCCACGGCAGGAAGCCGATCTCCCCGGCCAGCCCGTGCGCGCCCGTGAACAGCCGCCCCTCGCTGACCACCCCCATCCCCAGGCCGGTGCCGATCAGGATGTACGCGAAGAGCCGGCTGCCCGCGCCGACGCCGTAGGTGTACTCGCCGAGCGCCGCCAGATTGGCGTCGTTGTGCACCTCCAGCGGCACGCCCAGCTCCGTGCGCATGCCGTCCACCAGCCCGGGCCGCCCCCAGCCCGGCAGGTGCATCGCGTAGCGCACCCGCCGCCGCTTCTCGTCGTACACCCCCGGCGTGCCCACCACGCCGTGCACCACCTGAGCCGGGTCCACGCCCGAGTTGGCGATCACCTGGCGGGCGGTGCCCACGACCAGGTCGGTGAGGGCGGCCGAGGCGCGCGCCCGGTTGCGTATGTCGGCCCGCGCCACGACCGTGCCGTCCAGGTCCACCACCGCCACGCGCAGCCAGCCCCGGCCGATGTCCACGCCGAGCGCGTACCCGGCGGCCGGATCGGGTGCGTAGAGCACGGCGGTGCGCCCGCGCTCCGGGGCCTGCGTGCCGACCTCGTGCACCAGGCCGGCCGCCGCCAGCGAGGCCAGCGCGCTGGAGACGGTCGGCTTGGACAGGCCGGTCTCCCGGGCCAGTTGGGCGCGCGAGGCGGCGCCGAGGGCACGCAGCCGGTCCAGCAGCAGCCGTTCGTTGGTACGGCGCAGCCGCCGGCGGCTCCAGGGCTGTTCCGGCTGCTCTACGACGTCGCTGGCGGGCATCGCACCATTCTCGTGCATTCCTGTCACACACTTGACGCCTCTAGTAAGGCTCCTTAACTTTATCCGCCAGTCACCCTCCGCCGGGCGTCGCGCGCCCGTCGCGTCAGGAGTCCCCATGTCCGGTAGCCCGCCACCTCCGGGTGGTTTCGTCCGCCGTGTCGGCCTGTTCCAGGCCACGGCGATCAACATGAGCCAGATGTGCGGCATCGGGCCGTTCGTGACGATCCCGCTGATGGTCGCCGCGTTCGGCGGCCCCCAGGCCGTGATCGGGTTCGTCGCCGGCGCGATCCTGGCGCTGTGCGACGGCCTGGTCTGGGCCGAGCTGGGCGCCATGTTGCCCGGCTCCGGCGGCAGTTACCTCTATCTGCGCCAGGCCTTCCAGTACCGCACCGGCCGGCTGATGCCGTTCCTGTTCGTGTGGACGGCGATGCTCTTCATTCCGTTGATCATGTCCACGGGCGTGGTCGGCTTCGTCCAGTACCTGGGCTATCTCGCCCCCGGCCTCGGGCAGACCGCCGGTGACCTGATCGGCCTCGGCGTCATCGCCCTGGTGGTGGTCCTGCTCTGGCGCGGCATCGAGCACATCGCCCGGATCACCGCCGTGATGTGGACAGTGATGATCGCCTCGGTGCTGCTGGTGATCGTCGCCGCCGCCACTCATTTCAGCCCACACATGGCCTTCACCTATCCGGCGGGGGCTTTCAATGTGATGAGCAACCACTACTGGCTCGGTTTCGCGGCGGGCCTGACCATCGGCATCTACGACTACCTCGGCTACAACACCACCGCCTACATGGGTGCCGAGATCAAGGAGCCCGAACGTACGCTGCCGCGCTCCATCCTCTTCTCGATCCTCGGCATCATGGCGATCTACCTGCTGCTCCAGATCGGCACGCTCGGTGTCGTGGACTGGCACCGGATGACCGACCCGAACGACATCGCCTCCTCCTCGGTGGCCTCCGCCGTGCTGGAGGAGACCTGGGGCGAGGGCGCGGCCGACACGGTGACGGTGCTCATCCTGATCACCGCGTTCGCCTCCGTCTTCGCCGGCCTGCTCGGCGGCTCCCGGGTGCCCTACGACGCCGCTCGGGACCGGGTCTTCTTCCGCCCGTACGCGAAGCTGCACCCGAGGCACCGCTTCCCGATGCTCGGCCTCGCCACCATGGGCGTGATCACCGCCGTCGGCTTCCTCATCGGCCGCCACACCGACCTCGCGACCCTGATCCAGCTGCTCACCACGGTGATGGTCATCGTGCAGGCGCTGGCCCAGATCGTCGCGCTGACGGTCCTGCGCCGACGCCGGCCGGACCTGCCCCGCCCGTACCGGATGTGGCTGTACCCCCTGCCGAGCGCCGTCGCCTTCGTCGGCTGGTGCGTGATCTACGGCTACGCCGACGAGAACTCCCCGGGCCGTCATCCCCTCGAGTGGTCCCTGGCCTGGCTGGCCCTCGGCGGTGCGGCCTTCCTGGTCTGGGCGCGGACGGAGAAGGTGTGGCCGTTCGGCCCGAAGGAGATCAGCGAGGAGACCGGCACGGAACCCGCGGGGGCGGTCACGGCAACGCCCTCGGCGTGAGCTAGAGTCACCCCTGAGCAAGCACACCTCCCCGGCCGGACCGCTGTCCGCCGGGGAGGCTTCGGTTCATGACCGACATCATGAGCGCGGACGTCACCGTCCGCCCCGCGACCCCCGAGGACCAGCCCGCCGTGGAGCGGCTGTGGCTGATGTTCCGCCACGATCTGTCCGAGTTCACGGGCCTCCTGCCCGCCGCCGACGGCGCCTTCCGCAGCGAACGCGTGGCGTACGCCTTCACGCGGCCGGGCTGGGCTCCCTATCTGCTGACCTGCGAAGAGCGCCCCGCCGGGTTCGCCTTCGTGCGCGGGCTCGACGCCCCGGCCCGCGTGCTGAACAGCTTCTTCGTGGTGCGCGGCGCCCGGCGCCGGGGCATCGGGCTGCGGGCCGCGCGCGAGGTGCTCACCCGGCACCCGGGGCCGTGGGAGATCGCCTTCCAGCGGGACAACCGGGCCGCGGTGGGCTTCTGGCCCCGCGTCGCCGAGGACCTGGCCGGCGGCGCCTGGACCCGCGAGCCGCGGCCGGTGCCCGGGCGGCCGGACCTGCCGCCGGACCTGTGGATCTCCCTCACCGTCTCCGGCTGACAGCGCCGGGCCGCCGGGCTTCTCGGACCTGCGGGTCATTGCCGCCCGGCGCCCGGCCGTCCTGAGGTCCGCCGGCCTGGTCATCGGCACGGTGCGGCGGGGGCGGACGGCCTGACGGCCGCCTGCCGGGGGCACCGCAACGCCTCCGGCCGGCGGCCCGGCTCCCGCCGGGAGCACGTGCGCACCGGCGGTTCCGGCACCGCCGACGCGGTCGGCCGGGTCATGGAGAGCGAGCCGCCGACCGGTCCGGTGACCATGTGGGCCGCCCCCGGCCAGGCGGGGCGGGAGGACCGGCACTCCCGGGTCGCCCGCGAGATCCGCCCGCACGAGGACATCGTCCGGCCGACCGTCACCCTCGAGGACGCGGAGGGCGAGGGCGAGCGCGCGGACGCGGCAACGCGGAGCCGGTCCGCCGGGGCGGACCGGCCCGCGTTCTTCTCTTCCTTTCCTCGGTCTCCTCTTCAAAGGCTCGAGACGGTTCTTCCAGGGCTCGTCCGGTCCGCTACGGCCTCGGGGCGCTCTTCGCCGCCGTACCGGCGCACACCAGTCCGAGGACGAGGGCCAGGCCTCCGATGACGATGTTGCTGATGATGACGCCCGTGTCCGGGGCCCTGCCCACGACCCACGGAGCGATGATCATCCAGATACCCAGGGCGCACATGGCCCAGCTCAGGCCGTACATGCGCTCGGGGGCCCGGGTGAATCCCAGCGCCAGCAGGCCTATCGCGATGCCCATGATCAGGTTGTGGGTCCTGAGGGCGGGCTGGCTGGCCGCGTAGTGCAGGATCCACGGGGAGGCGGCGCAGTACAGGCCGAGCAGGAAGACCGGCCCGTCCACGAGCGCCACGTCACGACCGCCGAGCATGCGGGCGTAGCGGTCCCGCATTTCGGAGACATCGGGATGGCTCGATAGGTCACCCCTGTGCAAGTTGGCCATGAGTCGTCTCCTTTGACTTTGCAGGCCAGAGCGCGTCTGGTGCGGCATGCGACAAGCTCCGCATACTCCAGTTTGCCCTTATTTGTTCCTTATGTGTAGGGCTTGGGGCGTATGGGGCGCTCGACCCTGGCCCTCAATCGCGGCTCCGCGCCCGTCTGAACCGGGCCAGCCCGTCGGCGAGGTCGACGATCGGCTCGGGATACGCGGCGACGAGCCCGCGGTCCGGTCCCGCCAGCTTCCACGGCTCGTGCGCCGCCGCGCCCGCCACCTCCCTCAGCTCGGGCACCCAGCGCCGGACGTACACCCCGTCGGGGTCGTACCGCTTGGCCTGGATCAGCGGATTGAGGACCCGGTTGGGGCGGGTGTCCGTGCCGGTGCCCGCGATCCACTGCCAGTTCAGCTGGTTGTTGGCCAGGTCACCGTCGACCAGCCACTCCAGGAAGTGCCGGGCCCCGACGCGCCAGTCGACGTACAGCGTCTTCGCCAGGAAGCTCGCCGTCAGCAGCCGGGCCCGGTTGTGCATCCAGCCCTCGTGACGCAGCTGGCGCATCCCCGCGTCGATGACCGGCCAGCCGGTACGGCCCTCCCGCCACGCCTCGATGTCGTCCCGCGCGGTCCGCTCGGAGCGCCAACGGTCGTGCCGGGTGCGGTAGTCGGCCGCGGCGGCGCCGGGCCGGGCCGCCAGCACCTGACGGTGGAAGTCCCGCCAGGCGATCTGCCGTACGAAGGCCTCCGCTCCCGGACCGTCCGCGCGGCGCGCCCGGTGGACCACCTCGACGGGGGACACCGTGCCGAAGTGCAGGTGCGGGGAGAGCCGGGAGGTCGCGTCCCCGGCCAGGTCGTCGTGCCGGTCGGCGTAGGCCGCCATGCCGGAGCGGAGCCAGCCGGCGAGCCGCTCGCGGCCGGCCGCCTCGCCGCCCTCCGCCAGCCCCGGCGAGGTGCCCGGCAGCGAGGCCCGGGACGGCAGCTCCTCGGAACCGATGCCGGGCGGCACGGGGACCGAACGGGGCGCACCCAGGACGTCCCGCGGCCGATGCCGCGCCCACTGCCGGAAGTACGGCGTGAACACCGCGAAGTGGTCCGAGGAGGCGGGGGTCACCTCGCCGGGCGGCACCACCGTGGTCACGGCCTCGTGAACGTGCAGCCGCCGCCCTTCGGCCTCCAGGGCGCGCCGCAGCCGCCGCTCCCGCGACCGGGCGTAGGCACTCGCGTCGGCCGCCATGTGCACCTCGTCGGCGTCCGCCTCCGCGGCCACCGCGCAGACCTCCTCGACGACGTCGCCGGAGCGCACCACCAGCCGCCCGCCACGCTCACGCAGCCCGGTGTCCAGGTCCCGCAGGCAGTCGGCGAGGAACGCCAGCCGATTGGGCGCGGCGAAACCCGCGTCCGCCACGCCCCGGTCGCGCACGAACAGCGGGACGACCTGGCGGGGGCCCTCCAGCGCGGCCCGCAGCGGTGGGTGGTCGTACAGGCGCAGGTCGGCGGTGAACAGGACGACCGAGACATCCATGGCGCGGCTCCGGAACGAGGACGACGGAGGAAGAGGCGAGGAAGAGAGAACGAGGCGAGGAAGAGAGGACGGGACGAGGGAGCGAGGACGGGACGAGGGAGCGAGGACGGGACGAGGGAGCGAGGACGGGAGAGGGGGACGTCAGAGCCAGGCGAGGACGGCAGGGCGGGGGGACAACCGGGTGCTTCCGGTCCGGCCCGGCAGGGCCCGGCGTCAACGGGAGGCGTCCGGGCCCTGCCGGGCCGCCGCCCGCGCGATGTTGCGGGCCATCCCGCCGAAGACCACGGCGTGGAACGGCGAGACGCTCCACCAGTACGCGTGGCCCAGCAGCCCGCGCGGGTGGAACAAGGCCCGCTGCCGGTACCGGCTGCGACCGTCGCCGGCCGGTTCCGCGCACATCTCCAGCCAGGCCAGCCCGGGCAGGCGCATCTCCGCCCGCAGCCGCAGCAGGCGACCCCGCTCGATCTCCTCCACCCGCCAGAAGTCCAGCGAGTCGCCCGCCCGCAGGCGCTCCGCGTCCCGTCGGCCCCGGCGCAGACCCACCCCGCCGACCAGCCGGTCCAGCCACCCCCGAAGGCGCCACGCCAACGGGAAGGAGTACCAGCCGTGCTTTCCGCCCACGCTCTCGATCACCCGCCACAGTGCGTGCGCCGGGGCGTCCACCACCGCCTCGCGCCGGTCCGTGTACAGGCTGCCGCCGGCCCAGTCGGGGTCGGTGGGCAGCGGATCGCTGGGCGCGCCGGGTACGGCGGCGGAGGACCAGCGGGTGGTCACGCGCGCCTCGCGCACCCGGCGCAGGGCCAGCCGTACGGCCTGGTCGAAGCCGAGCGGATGCCCCGGCGGGTCGGGCAGGTACCGGGCGATGTCGTGTTCGCGGCAGACCACCTCGTGGCGCAGCGACTCCGTCAGCGGACGCGCGAGGGACGCCGGGACGGGCGTGACGAGTCCCACCCAGTGGCTGGACAGGCCCGGCGTGAGGACCGGCACGGACACGATCAGCCGCCGCGGAAGCCGCGCGATGCGCGCGTAGCGGACCATCATCTCCCGGTACGTGAGGATGTCCGGCCCGCCGATGTCGAAGGTCCGGTTGACGTCGTCCGGCAGGCCCGCGCTGCCGACCAGCAGCCGCAGCACGTCCCGTACGGCGATGGGCTGGATGCGGGTGCGCACCCAGCTGGGCGTGACCATCACCGGCAGCCGTTCGGTGAGGTAGCGCAGCATCTCGAAGGAGGCCGAACCCGAGCCGATGATCACGGCGGCACGCAGCACCGCGGTCGGTACGCCGGAGCGCAGCAGGATGCGGCCGACTTCCGCCCGGGACCTCAGGTGCGGGGAAAGCCGGTCCGCGGGCACCCCGGACGGCGTGAGACCGCCGAGGTAGACGACGCGCCGCACACCGGCCGCCCGCGCCCGTTCCCCGAAGACGCGGGCCGCGCGGCGGTCGACATCCTCGAAGCCCTCGCCGCTGGTCAGCGCGTGCACCAGGTAGTACGCCACGTCGACGTCCCGCATGGCCCGGGCGACCGAGTCCGCGTCCGTGACGTCCCCGCGCACCACCTCCGCCTCACCCGCCCAAGGGTGGTCGCGCAGCTTCCCGGGGGAGCGGGCCAGGCAGCGCACCCGGTACCCGGCGGCCAGCAGTTCGGGCACGAGCCGGCCGCCGATGTAGCCCGTGGCCCCCGTCACCAGGCAGCGGGGCCGGTCCGTCGAGTCGTCGTGGTTCATCCCGTGCAGGTCCTCCGCGTCGGTGGTCTCCCGGTCATCACTTCCCGCGGGGCCCGGCGGACGGATGCGTGTCCTCCCCTCGGCCGAACCCCGCCGGACGCGGTGACATGTCCTCAGCGATCGGGGGCAGCCGGACCGGTACAAGCCGCACATACCGTTCGGTCAGTGACGCAGGAGGTGCCCGCCGCCATGAGTGCCAAGGTGCTGGAGCGATTCCCCGCAGGGTCTCCCCGTGGGTCGTGGCCCGCGGAGGAGTACGCCGCCGCCCGACGTGCCGAGGGCGAACCGGCGACCGTGGTCATGGACTTGCAGACGGACGCGTTCCTCGTCGTGGTCGAGGGGCGGGAGGACGACGGCCGAGCCTGAGCCGTCCGGTCGCGCGGGAGCCTTTCCCTGGGTTCCCGCCCGGCCTGCCTTCACTTGTCCGGTCCGCCATACGAGACCGGCCGGGATTTCCTTGACGGCCGTCGCCGGGTGCTGCGACGATCACGGCATGACGATGCGACTGGACCTCACGCGGCGACGCCATGTCGACCTCGCGCGCGTCTCCAGTGCCTCCTGTCGCCCCACGGTCTGATCCGCGCCTTCCCGCCGGTCCCGTCGGGCCTCACCGCGTGCCTGACCCGCCTGCTCACTCCGCCCTGCCGGGGCCGGGATCCGGCGTGCCCGAAATCGCGCCGGGCACTTCCACGGCAGAGCCCCGGGGTTCCGCCGTTCTTCGGTTCGCGGAGTTCTCACAGTGCGCGGTTCCGCGGAACGTGCGGTTTCGCGGAGTGCGCGGGTTCGTGGAGCTGACCGAGTTCCGCATGCCCGGAACGCCCGCGGAATCCGCCCGCCCGTTCACCGCCTGACCGCCGAGCCGGAACCCGCTCCATCCGACTTCACCGGGCGCCCGTTCCCGTGCGCGCGTGCCCGGAGCACCCCAGAAACGAGGCACCCATGGCCACCGTCCTGTCCGTCTCCGGCAGCCCTTCCGCCTCCTCACGCACCGGCCGTCTGCTGCGCCACCTCGACCAGCGGATCACCGCCCAGGGCCACGAGGTGATCCCGCTCGACGTCCGTACCGTCCCGGCCGAGGCCCTGCTCGGCGCGGACTTCCGGCACCCCGCCATCGTCGAGGCCACCGAACTGTTCGCCCGCGCCGACGGCGTCGTGGTCGGCACTCCCGTCTACAAGGCCTCGTACTCCGGCGTCCTCAAGGCGCTCCTGGACCTGCTCCCGCAGTACGCGCTCACCGGCAAGACCGTGCTGCCGCTCGCCACCGGCGGCTCCACGGCCCATGTCCTCGCCATCGACTACGCCCTGCGCCCGGTGCTGAACTCCATGGGTGCCGCGCACATAGTCCAGGGCTGGTTCACCCTCGACAAGGACATCACCGTGCGGGAGGACGGCTCGGTGACGCTCCCACTCACGACCGCCGAGGCCCTGGGACACGTGGTGGACCAGTTCGCCGCTGCCCTGGACCGCACCCCGCTGCTGGCGGCGGCGAGCTGACGGCCCCGGCCGCCGGGCGCCCGCCCCCGTCCCGCACTCCGCACCCCCCGGCGAGGCGCACGCACTGCGCCGCACCGCTCCACCCGGCCGCCCCGGCACGGCCTGCTCTGATCGGAGACCCCGCGTGTCCCTCACCTTCCACTGGTTCCTGCCCACCAACGGCGACAGCCGCCATGTCGTGGGCGGCGGCCACGGCAGCCCGGCCACGGAGTCCGGGCGCGACCGGCCGCCGACGGTCGCCTACCTGAGCCAGATCGCCCGGGCCGCCGAGGACCTGGGCTTCGCCGGTGCGCTGACGCCGACCGGCGCCTGGTGCGAGGACGCGTGGCTGACCACCGCGATGGTCAGCCGGCACACCGAGCGGCTGAAGTTCCTCGTCGCCTTCCGGCCGGGCTTCGTCTCGCCCACCCTCGCCGCCCAGATGGCGTCCACCTTCCAGCGGCAGAGCGGCGGACGGCTGCTGCTCAACGTCGTCACCGGCGGCGAGAGCCAGGAACAGCGCGCCTACGGCGACTTCCTGGACAAGGACGCCCGCTACCGCCGTACCGGTGAGTTCCTGGAGATCGTCCGAGGGCTGTGGGAGGGCAAGACGGTCGACCTGCGCGGGGAGCACCTGCGGGTGGAGGAAGCGAGGCTCGCCCGGCTGCCCGACCCGGTCCCCGAGGTGTACTTCGGGGGCTCCTCGCCCGCCGCCGGCAAGGTCGCGGCCCGGTACGCCGACGTGTACCTCACCTGGGGCGAGCCGCCCGCGCAGGTCGCCGGGAAGATCGCCTGGATACGGAAGCTCGCCGCGGAGCACGGCCGTACCCTCCGCTTCGGGATCCGGCTGCACGTCATCACCCGGGACACCTCGGCGCAGGCGTGGGCGGAGGCGGACCGGCTGCTCGAAGGCTTCGACCCGGAGACCGTACGGGCGGTCCAGTCGGGCCTGGCGCGCAGCGAGTCGGAGGGCCAGCGGCGGATGCTCGCGCTGCACGGCGGCAGTCGTGACCGCCTGGAGATCCACCCCAACCTCTGGGCCGGCATCGGCCTGGTACGCGGCGGCGCGGGCACGGCGCTGGTCGGCAGCCACGAGGAGGTCGCCGAGCGCATCGAGGAGTACCACGCCCTCGGCATCGACGAGTTCGTCTTCTCCGGCTACCCGCACCTGGAGGAGGCGTACTGGTTCGGCGAGGGCGTCCTGCCCCGGCTCGCCGCCCGAGGACTGTGGACACACCCCGAGGGCAGGGGCGCCGCATCGGCGCAGGTACCTTTCGCCGGCTGAGCGGGCGACGGGCGGCAGTCCCTGCTCCTACCGGTCCTGCTCCCCGGTGGTGGCGGGTGCCGCGCCCAGCGTCCGCAGATGTGCCGCGCGCGATTCCGCCGTCTGGCCCTGCACCAGCAGGAACAGTCCTTCCCGGGCCAGGCGCTGGGCGCGGCTCGTCAGGGCCATCGCTCGGCCGCCGCCGGCCACCACCGCCGCCGTGGTGGCCGCGCGCAGCACCTCGTACGCCTCCGCGCGCACGGCCAGCCGCTCCCCGGCCCAGTCGTCCACGCCTTCCCCGGCGCTCCCTCCTCGTGGCGCCGGCCCGTGCCCGGCCCCCTCGGCGCCCGCCCCGCCCGGCCCCACGCCCCGCGCCTTTGGGACCGGAGCGTCGGCCAGGGCGTACCCCCGTTCGCGAAGGCCGGACAGGCGGGAGCGCAGCGGGGCGGCCGTTGCGTCGTCCAGGAGGGACAGCGCCGCCTCCGCCACGCCGAAGACCGCCGGGCTGACGGCCAGGGTCCTGACCCGGTCGCCGGCGGCCCACCGGTCGTACGGCGTGCGCAGGGCCACCGCCTCCGCGGGCAGCCGGAAGCCGTCCAGCTCCAGCGACACCGTGCGCGCGGCGGTGAGCGCCGCCAGCCGCATCGGCGCCGACGCCCGCAGCCCGGGCTGTTCGCGTGCCTCCGCGAAGGCGAACAGCGCCTCGCCGGAGTCCGTCACCCCGGCCAGCAGCAGCACGTCGTTCAGGCCCCACCCGGTGTACCAGGGGACGGTGCCGTCGAACCGCCAGCCGGTGCCCTCCCGGCGGACCCGCACCGGGCGGCGCGGATACGACCGCAGGTGCGCGTACGCCACCCCGGACAGCAGCTCCCCGCGGGACAGCGGGCCCAACAGCCTGTCCCGCGCCGCGGGTTCACCGTGCGCCAGCGTCTGCACGGGCGTGTGGTGCTGCGTCTGCACGAACCAGGTCGCACAGCACGCGCCGGACAGGATCTCCGCGGTCTCCCGCAGCACGGCCGGCGGCGCCCCCGCGCCGCCGTACTCCGCGGGCGCGGCCACCCCGAGCAGCCCCGACCGCTTCACCGCCTCGATGTGGCTCGCGGGAACCCCTTCCTGGTCGACCCGCTCGGCCTCGGGGAGCAGCAGGTCCGTGGCGAGCCGGCGGGCGCGGACGACGAGCGGGTGCGAGGTGAGGTCCATGCGGGGGATTCTTCCGCTGTTCCGGCGCTCCGGAGATTTTTTCCGCGACCGTGGCGCGCGGTGCCGATCCGGGGCCCGGCCCTTCGTGTAGGAGGTGACACAGAGCCCGCCACGGGCCCGACGCCTTGGAGGACGTCATGAAGCACTACCTGCTCAGCGTGGTCCAGCCGGCCGGCGCGACCCCGCCCGGTCCCGAAGCCCTCGCCGCGATCATGCGCAACGTCGAGGCCTTCAACGACGAGCTGCGCACCGCGGGCGCCTGGGTGTTCGCCGGTGGTCTGCACGGTCCGGAGACCGCGACCATGCTCCGCCCCCAGGACGGTGACGTGCTCGTCACCGACGGCCCCTACGCCGAGGGCAAGGAGTACCTGGGCGGTCTGTGCCTCATCCGGGCCGCCGACCTGGACGAGGCCCTGGACTGGGGCCGCAAGGCCGCCCTCGCGACCACCCTGCCCATCGAGGTACGGCCCTTCGTGGACCAGCACTGAGGCCCGCGTACCTGGAGCGGCGGCGACGGGAGACGGAGGGATGGGAGACGGAGGGACGGGAGACGGAGGGACGGGGGCACCCCTGGCCGGTGCAGACCCTCGGGATGACACCGGGTGCCGGCCTGTACTGACGGCACACCTCCGGTCCGGCCGGGTGCCGTGTGCGAGACTCCGTCGATGACTCCCGACGACATGATCAGCGCGGACGCGTCCGGCACCTGGAAACTCGGCGACCTGCCCGTCCACCGGATCGGCTTCGGCGCGATGCGGCTGACGGGCAGCGCCGCCTTCCACCATGGCACCCCGAGCGACCGGGAGCGGTCCCTCGCCGTCCTGCGCAAGGCGGTCGACCTGGGCGTGAACCACATCGACACGGCGGCCTTCTACTTCTCGTCGCTGCGGTCCGCCAACGAACTCATCAACACCGCGCTGTCCCCGTACCCCGACGACCTGGTCATCGCCGCAAAGGTGGGCCCCTACCGCGACTACCACGGCGAGTGGGGCACCTCCGCCCGGCCCGACCAGCTGCGCGGGCACGTCGAGGAGAACCTGCGCCAGCTCGGGCGGGACCACCTCGACCTGGTCTACCTCCGCCGGATGCGCCAGGACTCCATAGCCGAGCACTTCGGCGCCCTCGCCGAGCTGCGCGAGGCCGGTCTGGTCCGGCACCTCGGGATCTCCGGCGTCGAACCCCGGCACCTCGCCGAGGCGCTGCAGATCGCGCCGGTGGTGTCCGTGCAGAACCGGTACGCCGTGGACCGGCCCGATCCCGTCGACGACGAGGTGCTGCGGCTGTGCGGCGAGCACGGCATCGCCTTCGTCCCCTTCTACGCCGTGGCCGGAGCGGCCGGGGAACGCGGTGCGACGACCGCCCACGACGACGCGGTGTTCTCCGCCGCCCGGGCCCACGGCGTGAGCCCGGCGCAGGTCCGCATCGCCTGGACCCTGCACCAGGGCCCGCACGTCCTCGCCATCCCCGGCACCGGGAACCCCGGCCACCTGGCCGAGAACGTCGCGGCCGGCGCGCTGCGGCTGACGCAGGAGGAGCTGGCCCGGCTCGACCAGGCCCGGGCGCAGGCGGGCTGAACGCGCGGGGGACCGACCGCACGCAGACCGGCGGGCCGAGGGCCGGTGTCACACGGTGAACGGGTCGGTGGTGCGCGGGCCGCACCCGGACGCCCGTTCCTGACGGACCGCGGCCGGGTCCGGTGGGCCGGGCTGGCTACGATGGCGTGGACGCGCCGCTGGACCGCGCACCAAGACGACGACCGCACACGAAGACGACCGCACACGGAGACGGGTGAGGAACCTCCCCATGACCGACGCCAAGGACGAACGCCGGCCGGCCGGCGAGCTCGAAGCGAGCGTCCTGGCCGCGCTCTGGGCCGCCGGCGCACCCCAGACCCCCGGCGAGGTCCAGTCCAGCCTGGGCGCGGACCTCGCCCGTACGACGGTGACGACGATCCTCACCCGCCTGCACGACAAGGGCGTCGTCCACCGGCGGCGCCAGGGCCGCGGGTACGCCTACTTCCCCGCCCAGGACGTCCAGGACGCCCACGGCCTCACCGCCCGCCGGATGCACAGCGAACTGGACCGGGACAGCGACCGCGAGACGGTCCTCGCCCGCTTCGTCGCCCAGCTGAGCCCGGACGACGAACGCGTCCTGCGCGACCTGCTCGAATCCGACGGCCGATGACCGCGCTCCTGCTGCTCCTGCTGCCGCTGCTGCTGCCGTGCACCCTGCCGCCCCTGGCCCGCAGGGCCCTGGACCGGCTGGCCCCGGCCGCCGCGCTGTGGTCCGTCACGGGCTGCGCGGTGCTCCTCGCCGGCTGTTCGACGCTGGCACTCGGCATGTCCGTCCTGACCGGGCTGCTGAAACTGCCGCTCTTCGCCGCGCTCGGCGAACTGGTCCATCCGCTGCGCACCGCCTCCGACGCCTTCGTCGTCCCGGCCGCCATCGCCTCCGCCGGCGCGCTGGCCGGGTGCGGCTGGAGCCTCGTCCGCGCGGCGCTGGACCAGGCGCGTGCCTTCCGGGCGGCCCGGGCGGAGGCCGCGTGCGGAGCCGTCGCCGGTGACCTGTGCGTGATCGACTCGTCCCGCCCCGACGCGTACGCCCTGCCGGGCCGGCCGCACCGGGTCGTCGTCACCACGGCGATGCTGCGCAGCCTGGACGGTCCCGAGCGGGAGGCGCTGCTCGCCCACGAGCGGGCGCACACCGCGGGCGGCCACCACTACGCCCTCGCCGCCGCCGAACTCGCGGCGCACTGCCACCCGGCGCTGCGCCCGGTCCGCGCGACGATCCGGCTGGCCGCCGAGCGCGCCGCGGACGAGGCCGCCGCCGTCTCGGTCGGCGACCGGCGCCTGACCGCCCGCGCCATCGCCCGCGCCGCCCTCGCCGGGCAGGCCGCCCGGTCCGCACGCCCCGGCATCGCCCCCGGCGCGGCCACGGGTCCTGTCCCCCAGCGCGTCCAGGCCCTGCTGACCGCCCCGAGCGCCCGCACCGCCCGCGCGATCTCCGCCCTCCTCATCGCCTGCACCGCCCTGTCCTGCGTGGCCTCGGCCACCGCGACGGCCGACGTCCACCACCGCGTGGAGGTCGCGCAGGGCGAGGAGAGCCCCTGACGCGACGCCCGCGTGGCGGTCCGCGGTCCGCTGCCCGGCCACCCCGTCGCAACGCGCGTAGACCGAGACTGGCGTCCCGTAGGTTTTACGTATAACCTCACCGGCTAACCACCCTCACCGGAAGGTCGCCATGCGTCGCGTCGCCCTTGTCACCCTCGTCGTGCACGACTACGACGAGGCCGTCCGCTTCTACACCGAAGCCCTCGGGTTCCGGCTCGTGGAGGACGCCCCGCGTCCCGACGGCTCGCGCTGGGTCGTCGTGGAGCCGGGGGGCGACGGACCCGGACTGGTGCTGGCCCGGGCGAAGGACGACGCGCAGCGGTCCCGCGTCGGCGACCAGACCGGCGGGCGCGTCGGCTTCTTCCTGCACACCGACGACTTCGCCCGCGACCACGCCCGGATGACCGCCGCCGGCGTGACCTTCCTGGAGGAGCCGCGCCACGAGCCGTACGGCACGGTCGCCGTCTTCCAGGACCTGTACGGCAACCGCTGGGACCTGCTCCAGCCCGCCGGCCACTGACCCACCACCGCACCGCCTGCCCCAGGACCCGAGGAAACGAAACGCCCATGACCGCGTCCCGCATCGACACCGAGACCCTCCGCCGGCTCCCCAAGGCCGTCCTGCACGACCACCTCGACGGCGGCCTGCGCCCCGCCACCGTCGTCGAGCTCGCGGCCGCGGTCGGCCACACACTGCCCACCACCGACCCGGACGAGCTGGCCGCCTGGTACGTAGAGGCCGCCAACTCCGGTGACCTGGTCCGGTACATAGCCACCTTCGAGCACACGCTCGCCGTCATGCAGACCCGCGAGGGCCTGCTGCGCACGGCCGAGGAGTACGTCCTCGACCTGGCCGCCGACGGCGTCGTCTACGCCGAGGTCCGCTACGCCCCCGAACTGAACACGAGCGGCGGCCTCACCCTGCGCGAGGTCGTGGAGACCGTGCAGGAAGGTCTCGCCGCCGGGATGGCCAAGGCGGCCGCCGCCGGCACCCCCGTCCGCGTCGGCACCCTGCTGTGCGGCATGCGCATGTTCGACCGGGTCCGCGAGGCCGCCGACCTGGCCGTCGCCTACCGCGACGCGGGCGTCGTCGGCTTCGACATCGCCGGCGCCGAGGACGGCTTCCCGCCCGCCGACCACCTCGACGCCTTCGAGCACCTGCGCCGTGAGAACGTCCCGTTCACCATCCACGCCGGCGAGGCGTACGGTCTGCCCAGCATCCACCAGGCCGTCCAGGTGTGCGGCGCCCAGCGCATCGGCCACGGCGTCCGCATCACCGAGGACATCCCCGACCTCGCGGCCGGCAAGCTCGGCCGTCTCGCCGCCTGGGTGCGCGACCGCCGCATCGCCCTGGAGATGTGCCCGACCTCCAACCTCCAGACGGGCTGCGCGACCTCGATCGCCGAGCACCCGATCACGGCCCTGAAGGACCTCGGCTTCCGGGTCACCCTCAACACCGACAACCGTCTGGTCTCGGGGACGACGATGACCCGGGAGATGTCCCTGCTGGTCGAGGAGGCCGGCTGGACGGCAGAGGACCTGCGCACGGTCACGGTGAACGCCCTCAAGAGCGCCTTCATCCCGTTCGACGAGCGCAACGCCCTCATCGAGGACGTGGTCCTGCCGGGTTACGCGTCCGCGCTCTAGAGGAGCCCCCTGAGGTAGGCGGCCTGTCCGACGTGCTGGAGGTCGTCGGACAGGACGCTCACCAGGCGCACCCCCAGGGTCACCGGGGGGTCCCAGCGCTCGTCCACGACGCGTTCCAGGTCCTTGGCGGCCAGCCCGCGCAGGCAGCCGAGGGTCTGTTCGTGGACGGCGTCGTAGTACCCGGTCAGCAGGTCCGCCGACTCCACCCGTACCTTCGCGACCTTGGCGGGGGTGTGTGCGTACCCGGTGTCGTGCCGTGGCAGGTCCAGGCCGAAACGCTTCTCCCAGCCCTGCGCGAGCCACACCTGGTCCAGGTCGAAGGCGTCGGCGATGTGGTCGTCCTGCACCCGTGTGAGGTGCCAGACCAGCCAGGCGACGGAGTTGGCGCCGGCGGCCGGGCGGTGGTGCAGCTCCTGCGGGCCGAGGCCGTCGAGGGCGGCATGGACTTCTTCCCGGATGCGGCCGTAGCCGTCGATGAGGATGTCCTTCGCATGCATACCGTCCACCATCGCAAATCACCGGCGCGCACGCGCCCGGAACCCGGCTTCCGCTCAGGCCCGTGCGGCTCCCGCCGGGAGACGGCGCCGAGCCTGCCCCCGTGCCTGGCTCCCGGCCGCCGTCACCGCTCCTCGTCGGCGGGCGCGGACAGGACCCCCGTCTCGAGCAGGGTGACCAGCGCCCGCGCGGCCGGGCTCGTGGCCCGTTCCGGCGGCAGCAGGGCGACCGTCTCGTACTCCGGCTCTCCCGCGCCCTTCACCGGCAGCGCCGTGAGCGTCGGCCGCTTGTGCCGGAAGTGCCGGGGTACGACGGCGATCCCCAGGTTCTCGTCCACCAGGTCCAGCAGGCTGTGCACGTCGTTGACCTCCAGCGCGACCGTGCGCCGGACGCCTGCCGCGGCGAACGCGGCGTCGGTGGTGCGGCGCGGACCCCAGTCCGGGTGGAAGTCGACGAAGACCTCACCGGCGAGATCCTCCGCGCCGAGCACCGCCGGGGCGCAGGCCAGGCGGTGGCTCGGGTGGCACAGCACCGTCATGGGCTCGCTGGTCAGCGACACCGAGCGCAGCTGGTCGGTGTCGGCCTGGGTGCGGTAGGCGAAGGCCAGGTCGAGCCGCCCGGCCGCGACCTCCTCGGCCAGCGCGCCGGAGCCGGCCTGCCGCAGCCGGATCTCCACGTCGGGGTGCCGGCCCCGGAAGGCCGCCAGCAGCCGGGCCACGTGTACCCCGGCGATGCACTGCTCGGTGCCGAGGGCCAGCGTGCCCCGCAGCACACCCTGCACCGCGGCCACCGCCTCGTGCGCGGAGCGCACCTGTGCCAGGATGCGTTCGGCTTCTCCCAGCAGCGCGCGCCCGGCCTCGGTGAGCGTCACCCGGCGGGTGGTCCGTACGAACAGCGGCGCCCGCAGCTCCCGCTCCAGCGCCCGGATGGACGCCGACAGGCCCGACTGGGACACCATCAGGCGTTCCGCGGCCCGGGTGAAGTGCTGGTCCTCGGCGACCGCGACGAAGTGCTGGAGATGGCGCAGTTCCATGATTGAGAAGCCTATCCGCTGAATTCCATCGGATTCTTCTGTTGGACCGCTGCCCACCGTCCGGGGAAGAGTGGCACCGGTAGATCGTGTGCCAACCCCTCTGGAGTCGCGTTGTACACCGCACACCCCGACCGCTACGCCGACATGCCCTACCGGCGCACCGGACGCAGCGGCCTGAAGCTCCCCGCCCTGTCGCTCGGCCTGTGGCACAACTTCGGGCCCGACCGGCCCGTGGAGACCCAGCGGGCCATCCTCCGCCGCGCCTTCGACCTCGGCGTCACCCACTTCGACCTCGCCAACAACTACGGCCCGCCGCCCGGCGCCGCCGAGTCCGCCTTCGGCGAGGCGCTCAAGGCGGACTTCGCCGGTTACCGCGACGAACTGGTGATCTCCACCAAGGCCGGTTACCTGATGTGGCCCGGTCCGTACGGTGAGTGGGGCTCGCGCAAGTACGTGCTGTCCTCGCTGGACCAGAGCCTGAAGCGGATGGGCCTGGACTACGTCGACGTCTTCTACTCGCACCGCTTCGACCCGGACACTCCCCTGGAGGAGACGATGGGCGCCCTGCACACGGCGGTGCAGCAGGGCAAGGCCCTCTACGTCGGCGTCTCCAACTACTCCGCCGAGCAGACCCGCGAGGCCGCCCGCATCCTCGGCGAGCTGGGCACCCCGCTCCTCATCCACCAGCCGCGCTACTCGATGCTCGACCGCCGCCCCGAGGACGAGGGCCTGCTCGACGCCCTCGACGAGCTCCAGGTCGGCTCCATCGTGTACTCCCCGCTGGAGCAGGGCCTGCTCACGGGCCGCTACCTGGACGGCATCCCCGAGGACTCCCGGGCCGCGAGCGACAGCCCGTTCCTGAACTCGGACGCGGTCACCGAGGACCTGGTCGCCCGGCTGCGGGCGCTGGACGAGATCGCCAAGTCCCGTGGCCAGACCCTGGCGCAGCTCGCCCTCGCCTGGGTGCTGCGCGGCGGCCGGGTGACGTCCGCCCTGGTCGGCGCGAGCAGCCCGCGGCAGATCGAGGACAGCGTCGCGGCCATCGGCAACCTCGACTTCGACGCCGAGGAGCTGGCGCGGATCGACGCGATCGTCCGGCCGTAGCGCCGTAGTGCCCGACGGTACGGGGGAGCGGCCGCGACGAACCGCGGCCGCTCCCTTCGGCGTACCGTCACCCCCTCGCCTCTCCGGAGGCGGTCCGGGCCCGGTCAGGCGCCCGCCGGAACCCGGTCCAGGAACCCCAGCACCTGCCGGATGCGGCCCTCGTCGTCCAGCGTGACCACGTCGAACCCGGCCACCGGCGCCGAGCCGTCCTGCTCGTTCACCAGCTCCCACCCGAAGCGCGCGGTGTCGTGGTGGCCGTCGACCGCGCCGAGCGGACGGAACACGAAGCCGGGGAACTGCTCGTGGGCCGCCGCGATCACGGCCGCGATCTGCTCGTGCCCGCGGACCTCCACGAGCGGGTCGGTGTAGCCGCCGTCCTCGGTCCACGCGGCGGCTACGGCCTTCTCGATGTCCTCGCGCCGGGTGGCGTTCCAGGCCTCGAAGTAACGGGCGGCGGCGTTCTCGTGACGGTCGGTGTGCGTGGTCATGGCGAAGCTCCTCCATCGAGGTCGTCCGTGCTGGTCAGTCCCGGATGCGGGGTCCGCCGATCCGGTGTGACCACCATGCGGGAGGAGCGGGTGCCGGGTCGATTACCTCCGGGGTCATGGCCGGGGCGCGGGACGGCCCGTCGCATTCCGGCCAGAAGGGGCGCTGAATATGCCAACAGACTGGCCGGAAAGACATGGTGACAGTGGTTCAGTAGTGAACATACTCGACAGTGAGGACTTCACTTCCAGCGAGGTCCCGATCACGCACCGCACACGGCCGTACCGCAGGCGAGCCGCACCGAAAGCGAGGCCAGCCGCCAGGCGAACGACGCGACGGGGAGTGCGCATGCACGACGAGTTCCTGTGCCATGTCACCGCGTACGGCACATGCGGCGGACAGCGCATCGGAGTGCCCCTGGGCACCTACCGGGCGCCCACCCTGGCCCTCGCCCTGTGGTGGCTGCGCGACCGCGCCAACTGGATCGCCGACCGGCTCGACCCCCGGCCCGAGGCCGGGCACTTCCCGTCGGGGGCGCTCGTCCCGGTCGCGGAGACCGTGCCCGACGTGCCGGCCGTCCTGCGCGCGTGGTGCGGCGACCCGGCCCAGCAGGAGCTGGTCGCCGACGAGCTGGCCGCGGGGAGGCTGGTGCGGATCGCGACGGGCGACGACACGACCGAGTACGAGCTGCTCGCGGAGTCCGTCGACGCCCTGCGCATGCAGCGGACCGTCCCGGCCCTCGTGGTGCCCGTCGCCTGACCGGTCGCCCTCCGCCGGGCCGTGAGCCGCCCTCCCGGCCCCTCCCGGTCCGCGTGAGAAGCGTGCGCCGTGACCCTCGCCACTGTGCGCGGTGGGCGAACGCATCAGGTGGACTGGCGGGGCGGGCTCGGGGTACGAGGACTGGTGCAACAGCGACCGGACCGGACCGGGTTTTCGAGAGAGACAGCATGATCAAGCACCTGGGCGGGGCAGTGATACCGACTGGTTTCGACGTACCCGTGGAGCCGCTGCGGCGCGCGGCACACTACACCGGCGAACCCGGATGCATCGCCGAAGCCCGTGCCTTCGCGTCCCAGTTCCTTCAGCAGCTGCGCACCGAATGGTGCGCCACCGCCGACGGCCGGGCCGACGGCGAGCTGCTGCTCATGGTGAGCGAACTGGTCACCAACGCCGACCAGCACAGCAACGGCCCGTACATCCTGGAACTGGAGGGCACGGACGCTTCGGTCGCGGTGTCCGTGTACGACAGCAGCACCGCTCTGCCCCGCCGTTACCCGAAGGACCCCCAGCGCGTCGGACGGCACGGGCTGGAGATCGTGCACGCCCTGGCCTCGGAGGTCACCGTCGAGCGGGTGCCCGTGGGCAAACGCGTGCGGGCCGTCTTCCCGCTCCGGCGCGAGGGCGGCGGACGGCCCCCGACCGGCTGAACCGGGTCGTTGGCGACGTAACGGCACAACCGAGAAACAGGGCCGGCGCCTGGGCGCCGGCCCTGCCTGGGTGTCAGGCGCAGCCGAGCTCGCCCAGCATCCCCTGCCGCAGCCGGGCGATGATCCGCTTGATCAGCCGGGACACGTGCATCTGGGAGCAGCCCAGCCGCTCCCCGATCTCGGCCTGGGTGGCCTCCTCCACGAACCGCATGTGGATGATCTGCCGGTCCCGGTCGCTCAGCTCCGCCATGAGCGGGGCGAGCGCGTGGAAGTCCTCGACGAGTCGCAGGCCCTCCTCCTCCACACCGATGAAGTCGGCGAGCACGGCCTCGCCGTCCTCGGGGCCGTCGCCGGTGAGCGCGGCGTCCAGGGAGGCGGAGTTGTACCCGTTGGAGGCCAGCTGGGCCTCGACCACCTCTTTCTCGGAGAGGTTCATCAAGGTGGCCAGCTCGGCGACGGTCGGGTCCCGGTCCAGCCGGCTCGACAGCTCCTCCCTGGCCTTGGCCAGCTCCACCCGCAGCTCCTGGAGGCGGCGCGGCACATGGACGGCCCAGGTGGTGTCCCGGAAGAACCGCTTGATCTCGCCGACGATGTAGGGCAGCGCGAAGGAGGTGAACTCGACCTCGCGTGCCAGCTCGAACCGGTCGATGGCCTTGATCAGGCCGACCATGCCGGTCTGGACGATGTCCTCCATGTCGTCGCCGCGGCCGCGGAACCGTCCGGCCGCGAACCGCACCAGCGACATGTTCATCTCGATGAGGGTGTTGCGCGCGTACTGGTACTCGCGCGTCCCCTCCTCCAGCTCGGTCAGCCGGCGGAAGAACTGGCGGGACAGCTCCCGTGCGTCCCGCGGGGCGACGGACGCGGGGTCCGCGATGCCAGGCAGTGCTCCTTCGCCCGTCCTGTCCTGCTCGGTCTCTTCGGCGACCTCTGCTTGCGACCGGATCCCGGCGGCGGTTGTCATTGCCTCTCCCACGAAAGTCACGGTTCGACGTCTCCCCGTACGGCAGCCGGTCGGCCCCCGGACACAGGTCACGTCCCCGCGGATACCCGATGTACGGCGGGTCATTCCTCCCGCGGAGCCGCTCACGGCGCGAGTACCCCCGGTGACGGCACGCATGCGCGCGCCGCGCGCAAGTGGCGCGAAACAGCCGCTGCGCGCCGGGTTTCCCTGAGGGCGGAACGCCGCGCCCTTGCCCCTCACCGTACCGCTCCTAGGCTGACGGGATGAGCAACCCGCTGAGCGAGGAAGCCCGAGTGATCCCCCTGCGGCCCGCGCCCGGCCGCCCGGACGTGCCGGACGGCGCACCCGCGCCCCCGGAGCCGCTGTGGCGGGATCTGGTCGGCGAGGTGCTGCGCCGGGAGCGGCAGGCACAGGAGCGCACGCTCAAGGACGTGGCCGACGCGGCCCGGATCTCGCTGCCCTACCTGTCGGAGGTCGAGCGGGGCCGCAAGGAGGCGTCGTCCGAGGTGCTGGCCGCCGCGGCGCACGCGCTCGGCCTGGGCCTCGGCGACCTGCTGGCGCTGGCGCACGGCGAGCTGACCCGGCGCACGGCCGGGCGGCGCCGGCCCGCCGCCGTACCGCACCGGCCCGCCGCCGCGCCGGACCGGACGTACCGGGGGCTCTGCCTGGCCGCCTGACCGGGTGCCGCGGGCGGCCCGGCCGGCCGCCCGCGGCCGGGCTTCCTTCCGGCGGTCGCGGGGCGGACCGATGAGTTTCGCGCGGGGGAGCGGTCTTCCTGTGTACGACGGCGTTCCACGCCCGGTTCCACCCCCTCGTTCAGCCCCCAGGAGGCGCTCATGACCACCGGCGGATTCACCACGTGTCTCTGGTTCGACGGCCAGGCGGAAGAGGCCGCGCACCACTACGTGTCCGTCTTCAAGGACGCCGCCCTCGGGCGCGTCGTCCGCTGGCCCGAGGGCGGCCCCGGACCGGCCGGCTCGGTGCTGACCGCGGAGTTCACGGCCAACGGCCAGCGGTTCGTCGCGCTCAACGGCGGTCCCGAGTTCGCCTTCAACGAGGCGGTCTCCTTCCAGGTCCTCTGCTCCGACCAGCAGGAGATCGACCACTACTGGACGAAACTCACCGAGGGCGGCGGCGAGGGAGGACCGTGCGGCTGGCTCAAGGACAAGTACGGCCTGTCCTGGCAGGTCGTCTACGCGCGGCTGCTCGACATGGTCGCCGACCCCGACCCGGAGAAGGCCGCGCGCGCCACCAGGGCCATGATGGGCATGGGCAAGCTGGACGTCGCCGCGCTGGAGAAGGCGTACGCCGGCGAGTAGCGGGAGTCCGGCCGGCCGCCGTCACCGTCGCCCGGCCTCGGCGAGGATCTCGGCGATCACATGCCGGGAGTTCTCCGCCAGGGCCGGGTTGGTGTGCCAGTAGTACGGCAGCTGGATCAGCGAGATGGACAGCGCCCACCCACGCCCGCGCGCCCACTCCGCGTCGTCGGCGCCGACGGCCTCGCGGAAGGTGTCCCGGGCGCAGGCGGGCAGCAGGTTCCAGGCCACGATCAGGTCCACGGCCGGGTCGCCGACGCCGGCGCAGCCGAAGTCGATGACCGCGCTCAGCCCGTCCTCGTCGACCAGCACGTTCCCCGGGGAGAGATCCCCGTGCGCCCAGGCCGGCGGGCCCGGGTGGGCCGGGGCGCCCAGCGCCTCCTCCCACCGGGCCGCCACGGCCGCCGTGTCGATCCGGTCGGTGAGCCCGCCGAGCCGCGTCAGCGCGGCCCGGGTCGGCTCGTCGCGGGAGGCGAGCGGCACACCCCGGGAGGCGGCCGGCCCGCCGCGCGGGTCGATCCGGCGCAGCGCCGCCACGAACGCCCCGAGCCGGCCGGCCAGGCGCTCCGGCTCCGCGACGGCGCCGGCGACCGGGTTCCGCCCGTCCAGCCAGCGGTACACCGACCAGGGCCACGGGAACTCCTCGTCGGGCGCGCCGAGCCCGGCCGGCTCCGGCGTGGCCACCGGCAGCAGCGGGCCGAGACGGGGCAGCCAGCGCTGCTCGTGCGTCACGTCGGCGACGGCGCCGGGATGCCGGGGCAGCCGTACCACCAGGCCGCCGCCCAGACGGAACATGGCGTTCTCCGTGCCGGAGGAGTCCAGGCGCCGTACGGGCAGCGCCGCCCACTCGGGAAACTGCCGGGCGACCAGCCGGCCGACCAGCGGCGGGTCGACACCGACCTCGCCCTCGCGCATCGTGACCGTGTTCATCGGACTCATCACAGCGCGAGGCGGGCCCCGCTGTCGACCGGATTGCGGCTCTTGGCTCGGCGCGCGGGCCGGACCCCCGGTGGCTAGCGTGAACAAACGGGACAGACCACGTCAGGAGGGCCGCCAGCATGGCCGTGCAACCCGAGGGAACGCCCTGTTGGGCCGATGCGATGTTCAGTGACGTCGAGGGAGCCAAGCGGTTCTACGGCGACGTCCTCGGCTGGACCTTCGGCGAGTCGTCGTCGGAGTACGGCAACTACACCCAGGCCTACGTGGACGGCAAGGCAGTGGCGGCGGTCGTCCCGCCCATGCCCGGTCAGGAGGGCCAGTCGCAGTGGTGCCTGTACTTCGCCTCGCCGGACGCCGCGGCCACCGCGGAGCGCATCCGGGAGAACGGCGGCGAGGTGCTGATGGAGCCGATGCAGGTAGCCGACTTCGGCACGATGTGTCTGGCGCGGGAGCCCAGCGGAGCCGTGTTCGGCGTGTGGCAGGCGGGCACCCACGAGGGCTTCGAGGCGACGGCCACGCCCGGGGCGTACTGCTGGGCCGAGGTCTTCACCAGGGAGCCGGAACAGGCGGACGCCTTCCTCGCCGCCGTGTTCCCGTACCGCATGAAGGAGATCGAGGACGACGCGGTGGACTTCCGGATGTTCGACGTCGGCGAGGACACCGTCCTCGGCCGGATGCGGATGACCGACGACTTCCCGCCCGAAGTGCCGTCGTACATCAACGTCTACTTCACCGTCGACGACTGCGACGCGGCCGTCGACCGGGCCGTGAGGCTCGGCGGGATCCTGCGCTTCGGGCCGATGAGCAGCCCCTTCGGCCGGTTCGCCGCGCTCAGCGACCCGCAGGGCGCGAACCTGTCGGTGATCGACATCACCACCACCGAGGGCGAGATGCCGAAGGTCAGGGACGTCTGACCGGGCACGGGGGAGCGCCCCGCACGGCCATGGCATGATCGGGCCCATGCGTGAACGTGTGGTGGCCGCGTGCGACGGGGCTTCGAAGGGAAACCCCGGACCGGCCGGATGGGCGTGGGTGGTCTCGGACGACGACGAGCGGACCCCCGCCCGCTGGGCGGCGGGCCCGCTCGGCCGGGCCACCAACAACGTCGCCGAACTGACGGCCCTGGAGCAGCTGCTAGCCGCCGTCGACCCGGACGTGCCGCTGGAGATCCGGATGGACTCCCAGTACGCCATGAAGGCCGTCACCACCTGGCTGCCCGGCTGGAAGCGCAACGGCTGGAAGACCGCCGCCGGCAAGCCCGTCGCCAACCAGGACCTGGTGGTCCGCATCGACGAACTGCTCGGCGGCCGGTCCGTCGAGTTCCGCTACGTCCCCGCCCACCAGGCCGACGGCGACCCGCTGAACGACTTCGCCGACCGCGCCGCCAGCCAGGCGGCCTCCGTGCAGGAAGCGGCGGGCAGCGCGCTCGGCTCCCCGCAGCCCCCGCCGTCGCCCGACACCCCGGCGGGGGCCGGTGCGGCGCGCGGGAAGGCGCCCCGCCGCACCGGCGGCACCGCGTCGGCCCGCACCATCAAGGCGAAGTTCCCCGGCAGGTGCCTGTGCGGACGGTCCTACGCGGCCGGCGAGAAGATCGCCAAGAACGCGCAGGGCTGGGGCCACCCGGAGTGCCGTGCCGCCGAGGCCTGATCAGGCGTCGTCGAAGGTGGTGCAGGTCGACCCCGCGCCAGCCCTCCAGGTGGTTGCGGAAGCCGTCCGAGGCGCTGTTGTACGGCGCCATGTCGTACGTCGCGATCGACAGCACCGACTCCACCTCGGCGGGCGTCGGCAGCTCGCGCACACCCGTGCCGAGCGAACGGCGCAGGAAGGTGCGGCCGTCGACCCGTACGGGGTGCCCACCCGGAACGGGGAAATCCGTGCCGGTCCTGCCGGCTTCCGGGCGATCCTTCCCGGCCGCCGCGCGTGCCGGTGGCGACGCGGCTCACCGCGCCGGACTGACGCGATCCGGCACGCCCGCGTCCTGCTACTCTCCGGTGCCGATCGACCACGTCCGGTGACTGTCAGGGGTGTGCGCGTGAAGGTCGTCTGTGTCGGAGGCGGGCCCGCCGGTCTGTACCTCGCCATCCTGCTCAAGCGGCAGGACCCCGCCCATGACGTCACCGTCCACGAACGCAACCCCAGGGGCTCCACCTACGGCTGGGGCGTGACGTACTGGCGCGGCCTGCTGGACAGGCTCCAGGCCCACGATCCCGCTTCGGCGCGGGCGATCGAGGAGCACTCCGTCCGCTGGAGCGAGGGCGTCGCCCACGTGGGGGACCTGACGACCCGGCACCACGGCGACGAGGGCTTCGGCATCGGCCGGCACCGCCTGCTCGACCTGCTCGCCGCCCGGGCCCGCGCCCTGGGCGTCCGTCTGGAGTACGACAGCGAACTCACCGAGCCGCCCGCCGGCGCCGACCTCGTCGTCGCGGCCGACGGCGTCCACAGCGCCCTGCGCACCCGCCGGGCCGGCCACTTCGGCACCCGGATCACCCCCGGCCGCAACCCCTACATCTGGCTCGGCACCAGCAAGGTCTTCGACGCCTTCACCTTCGCCTTCACCGAGACCGAGCACGGCTGGATCTGGGCCTACGGCTACGGCTACAGCGGCGAGCGCAGCACCTGTGTCGTCGAGTGCTCCCCACAGACCTTCACCGGCCTCGGACTGGACCGGGCCGACGCGGACCAGGGCACCGCAGTGCTGGAGAAGCTCTTCGCCGGTGTCCTGGACGGCCACCCCCTGACCGCACGCCCCGGCGCCTCCTGGCTGACCTTCCGCACCGTGACCAACGAGACCTGGCACGACGGCAACCTGGTCCTGCTCGGCGACGCGGCCCACACCACCCACTACTCCATCGGCGCCGGCACCACCCTCGCCCTGGAGGACGCCATGTGCCTCGCCGGCGCCCTGGGCGCACACGCCGCCCTGCCCGACGCCCTCGCCGCGTACCAGCGCCGGCGCCAGGCCGAACTGCTGTCCGTGCAGAGCGCGGCCCGCCACAGCGCCCAGTGGTACGAGAACCTGCCCCGCTACATCCACCTGCCACCGCACCGGATGTTCGCCCTGCTCGGCCAGCGGCACTCGCCCCTGCTGCCGTACGTCCCGCCCCAGCTCTACTACGGCCTGGACAAGGCGGCCGGACGACTGGAGGCGCTGCGCCGGCTCAAGCGCTGGCTGGGCCCGCGCGCCGCCCGCGCCCTGCACGCCCGCGCCACGGCCCGCCGTGACTAGGGCCTCTCGTCCGGATCACGCGCGTCCGAACGAAAGACCTCAGCCCCGTTCGGGTCAGGAGGCGTTGGTGAATGCCTATTCACTCGATAAGGTGAATGCGTATTCACCCCGTCACCGTGCCGCCCGCAGGAGCGCCGATGGACCAGCCCGCCCCGATATCCCCGCAGCCCCGGCTGCGCGACCGGCTCACCATTCCCGTGCTGGCGTCCGGCGGCATCCTCATGGCGGTCATGCAGACCGTGGTCGTCCCGCTCCTGCCCGACCTGCCCCGGCTCACCGGCGCGTCGGCCGCCGCCGTCTCCTGGACGGTCACCGCGACCCTGCTCTCCGGCGCCGTCCTCACCCCCGTCCTCGGCCGGGCCGGCGACATGTACGGCAAGCGCCGGGTGCTCACCGCCGCGCTCGCCCTGATGACCGTCGGCTCCGTGATGTGCGCGCTCTCCTCCGACATCGGCGTCCTCATCGCCGCCCGCGCCCTCCAGGGCGCCGCCGCCTCCGTGGTCCCGCTGTCCATCAGCATCCTGCGCGACGAACTCCCGCCGGAACGCCGGGGCTCGGCGGTGGCGCTGATGAGTTCCACCGTCGGCATCGGCGCCGCGCTCGGCCTGCCGCTCGCCGCGCTGGTCGTGCAGTACGCCGACTGGCACACCATGTTCTGGCTGACCAGCGCCCTCGGCGCGGCGGGCGTCACGGCGACCTGGTGGGCGGTCAAGGAGTCGCCGGTGCGCGAACCCGGCCGGTTCGACGTCCCCGGCGCCCTCGGCCTCGCCGCCGGCCTGGTCTGCCTGCTGCTGGGCGTCTCCCAGGGCGGCACCTGGGGCTGGGGGAGCGCACGGGTCCTCGGACTGTTCCTCGCGGCGGCCGTCGTGCTCGCCCTGTGGTGCCTGCAGCAACTGCGCACCGCCCGGCCCCTGGTGGACCTGCGGCTGGTCGGCCGGCCGCGGGTGGGCCTGTCCCATGTGGCGGCCCTGCTGACCGGGTTCGCCTTCTACGCCAACTCCCTGGTCACCGCCCAGCTGGTGCAGGCGCCGAAGGCCAGCGGCTACGGCCTCGGCCTGTCCATCGTCGCCACCGGCCTCTGCCTGCTGCCCGGCGGCGTCACCATGCTGCTGTTCTCCCCGCTGTCGGCCCGCATCTCGGCCGCGCGCGGCCCCCGGATCACGCTGGCGCTGGGCGCCGCCGTCATCGCCTGCGGGTACGCGCTGCGCATCGCCGACAGCCGCGACCTGTGGATGATCATCCTGGGCGCCACCGTGGTGGCGACCGGCACCACCCTCGCCTACTCCGCGCTGCCGACCCTCATCCTGCGCGCCGTGCCGGCCGCCCAGACCGCCTCCGCCAACGGCGTCAACGTCCTCATGCGGACCATCGGCCAGGCCGTCTCCAGCGCCGCCGTCGCCGCCGTCCTCGTCCACCACAGCAGCCCCCTCGGCGGCGTCCCGGTACCCAGCCTCCACGGCTACGAGCTCGCCTTCGCCATGGCGGGCGCCGTCGCCCTCGCGGCCTGCGCGGCGGCCCTGTCCATCCCCGGCGACGGCCCCGCGCCCGGCGCCCGGCGGGCCCGCAGCGCCACCCGGGGCGCCCGCGACGAGGCGATGGAGGGAGCATGAGGACCATGACCACGCCGTCCGGTGAGGCGCCCGCACCCGCACGCCGGGACGCGGAGGCCACCAAGGCCGCCATCCTGAGAGCCGCGCGCCACCTCCTGGCCCGGCACCCGCACGCCGACATCACCCTCAAGGCCGTCGCCGAGCGCGCCGGGGTGAGCCCGCCGCTGATCCTGAAGTACTTCGGCAACAAGGACGCCCTGTTCGCCCGCGTGATGTCCTTCGACACCGACGCCGACGCCCTGCTGGACGCGCCGCTGGACGCGCTCGGCCGGCACATGGTCCGGCACGTCGTGTCCAGTCAGCGCGAGCGGGGCGCCGACCCGCTGCTGCGCATCGTCTTCGCCCCGCTGCACGGCGACCACGGCGACGTCCTGCGCGCCAACTTCCGCGCCCAGGTCACCGAACGCCTCGCCGCCCGGCTCACCGGCGCCGACGCGGGCCTGCGCGCCGAACTCGCCGTCGCCGCCCTGGTCGGCCTCGGCGTGATGTACGGCATCGCCCGCGGCCCCCACCTGCGCGGGACCGACGCCGACGACCTCGCCGAGCGCTACGGGCCCGCCGTCCAGGCCCAGCTGACGCCCGGCGCCGGGGCGGCCGCCGACGCGGGCCCGCCGGCCGGATGACAGACTGACGCCATGGACGAACGCGTAATCGGCAGGTCGGGTCAGTGGGCATCGGTGGTCGGGCTCGGCACATGGCAGCTGGGCGCCGACTGGGGCGAGGTGGACGACAAGGAGGCGCTGTCCGTCCTGGAGGCGGCGGCCGAGGCCGGGGTGACCTTCTTCGACACGGCCGATGTGTACGGCGACGGGCGCAGCGAGGCCACCATCTCCGCGTTCCTGCGCGGCCGGCCCGATCTGCACGTGCTGGTGGCCACCAAGATGGGCCGCCGGGTCGAACAGGTCCCGGAGAACTACGTCCTGGACAACTTCCGCGCCTGGAACGACCGTTCGCGCCGCAACCTCGGCGTCGACCGCATCGACCTGGTGCAGCTGCACTGCCCGCCCACCCCGGTCTACTCCTCGGACGCGGTGTTCGACGCCCTTGACACCCTGGTCGAGGAGGAGCGGATCGCCGCCTACGGCGTGAGCGTGGAGACCTGCGCCGAGGCGCTCACCGCCATCGCCCGGCCGAACGTGGCGAGCGTGCAGATCATCCTCAACCCCTTCCGGATGAAGCCCCTGTACGAGGTGCTGCCCGCCGCCCGCGCGGCCGGCGTCGGCATCATCGCGCGGGTGCCCCTCGCCTCCGGGCTGCTGTCCGGCAAGTACACGAAGGACACCGTGTTCGCGGCCGACGACCACCGCACCTACAACCGGCACGGCGAGGCCTTCGACCAGGGCGAGACCTTCTCCGGCGTCGACTACGCGACCGGCGTCGAGGCCGCCGCCGAGTTCGCCGCCCTCGCCCCGGAGGGATACACCCCGGCCCAGCTGGCGCTGCGCTGGATCATCGAGCAGGACGGCGTGACCACGGTGATCCCGGGCGCCCGCAACCCCGGGCAGGCCCGCGCCAACGCCGCCGCGGCGAAGCTGCCGCCGCTGCCGGCGCAGACGTCGGCCGCGATCCGCGAGCTGTACGAACGCCGGATCAAGGACCAGGTCGAGCACCGCTGGTAGCCGCGGGCACGCGGACCGTTTGAAGGGACGACCGGGCGGTTACACGCAACCGCATGACGGAGGCGGCACGGCGCAGAGGACGCAATGAGACCGAGGAGGAGCGGGCCGACCGGATGTGGGGCGAGCTCATCCAGGAGGTCCGGGTGGCGCAGACGGGCGTACAGATCCTGTTCGGCTTCCTGCTGACGGTCGTCTTCCAGCCGAAGTACGGCAAGCTCGCCACCGCCGACCAGGTGATCTACATCGTGACCGTCGTCCTGGGCGCCTGCGCGACCGGCGCCCTCATCGGCCCGGTCTCCCTGCACCGCCTGGTCTCCGGCCGCCGGGTCAAGCCGCAGGCGGTACGGCTGGCGTCCCGGATGACCTTCGTCGGCCTGGTGCTGCTGCTCGCCACGATGACCTCGTCCCTGCTGCTGATCCTCCGGGTGGCCACCCACGACGGCTACGTTCCGTACCTCGTGGCGGCCGTCGTCGCCTGGTACCTGCTGTGCTGGTACGCCCTGCCGCTGTGGGCCCGCCGCCGCCACACGTCCGGGACGGACGAGACGCCCTAGGACCGGCGGGCGGCCAGGGCCCTGAGGTGCCGGTCGTGCGTCCTGCCGAGCAGCAGTACGGAGAGCACCGCCCCGATCAGGGCGCAGAACATGTCCCACTGGGTGTCCCACACATCGCCCTGCGTCGCGAGGAACGCGTCCGCGCCGTGCCCGCCGATCTCGGCCGCCAGCCACTCCAGCAGCTCGAAGCAGGCGCTGAACGCCAGGCAGGCGCACACGGTGAGCGGCGCCAGCCAGCGGCTGCCGCGCAACGGCGAGGTGCGGCTGAGCAGTTCGCGGACCAGCACGGCCGGGACGAAGCCCTGCACCAGGTGGCCGAACCGGTCGTACGGGTTGCGCTCCAGGCCGAAGGCGTCGCGCACCCAGTCGCCCGCCGGGACCTGCGCGTAGGTGTAGTGGCCGCCGACCGCGAGGACCAGCGCGTGGGCGGTCAGCAGTCCGCACAGCAGCCCGGTCAGGGGGAAGCGCCGCCAGAGCAGCACCACCAGGGGCAGCCCGGCCAGCGCCCACACCGTCTCCAGGAACCAGGTGGTGCGGTCGCGCGCGCCCCACGCCGACACGGCCAGCCCGACGGCCACCACGCCGGCGAAGAGGGCGGGCGGCACGCGGCGCGGCGTGCGGAGCGGGGCGGGGTGCACTGCGGTCACGGCGGACTCCTTGCCCGGGGGCGGCCTGCGGATCGTAGGAGGCCCATGGTGGCGCCCGGCCGGAGCCGCCGGCATGAGTACGGCTACTCAGCCGCGGAGAGGATCTCCGCCAGCAGCTCGTCCACCGCCACGCGCTCTTGGCCCGGCGGGACGATCTGGTAGGTCTCGCGCAGGAACGCGGCGACGGCGGGCGCCCAGACGAAGACCACCGCGTGGTGCCGGCTGCCGTCCGGCCGGGTGTCCCCGAGGAACTCCAGGCGAAGCTCGTGCCACGGGCCGGTGGCCTCCGGGCGCATCCGCACGTCGCCGACGCCGACCGGCCCGGCCAGTCCGTCGGCGAGCATCTGCCGGTCCAGCCGCCAGCAGGCCAGCGCCCGGCCGTCGTGGGCGAAGACGGCGCTGACGGCGAACGGGTCGTCGGCGTCGTAGCTGAGGTGGGCCAGCACCGGACACCTGCCGGTGCCCTGCGCGAGGAGCTGCACCACCAGGGTCTTGTGCACGAACGAGTTCACGCGGGGGCCTCCGGGACGATGGGCGTAGAGACCTCTAGTACCCCCGCAGCGCCCGGAATGCTCACCCGGGTGACCGAATCCGAAAGAGGGCGCTCCGCACGGCCGGGCGGCAGCCGGGGCCGCCCGGCCCGAGAGCGCAGGCAGGAGGCGCGCCGCGCGGCGGGTACGCCGTCAGGCGAAGGCCTCCCGCAGCGCCGGCAGCAGGGTCTTGGCCGACCAGTCCAGGAACTCGGGCTGCGAGTCACCGCCGATCTGGACCAGGGCGACCTCCCCGAACCCGGCCTCCGCGTAGGGCCGTACGGCCTCCACGAAGGCGTCGGGGTCGTCACCGCACGGGATGGAGGAGGCGACGTCGTCCTCGGTCACGAACTGGGTCGCGGACTCGAAGGAGTCCGGGTGCGGCAGTTCGGCGTTCACCTTCCAGCCGAGCCCGAACCAGCGGAACTGGGAGTGGGCGCGCTTGATCGCCGTGTCCCGGTCGGGGTCGTAGCACACCGGCAACTGGCCGACCCGGGGCTTGCCGGTGCCGCCGTGCCGGTCGAACGCCTCCAGCAGGCCCGCCTTCGGCTCGGTCGCGATCACCAGGTCGGCGAGGTGGCCGGCCAGCTTGCAGGACTGGTCGCCGGAGACGGCGATGCCGATCGGCGGCGCCTGCTCCGGCAGGTCCCACAGCCGTGCCGACTCCACGTCGTAGTGCTCCCCGTGATGCGTGACATGGCCGCCCTCGAACAGCGCCCGGATGATCCGCACCGCCTCTTCGAGCATCTCGTGGCGCACGTCCACCGGTGGCCAGCCGCCGCCCACGACATGCTCGTTCAGGTTCTCCCCGGCGCCCAGGCCGAGCCGGAACCTGCCCTCCGACAGCAACTGCACGGTCGCCGCCTTCTGCGCCACGATCGCCGGGTGGTAGCGCAGGATGGGGCAGGTCACGTACGTCATCAGGGGGATGCGCGACGTGGCCTGGGCGGCGGCGCCCAGCACGCTCCACGCGTACGAGGCGTGCCCCTGCGAACGCAGCCACGGGAAGTAGTGGTCCGAGATCACCGAGAAGTCGAAACCCGCCTCCTCGGCCTTCACCACGTGGTCCACCAGGTCCCGGGGACCTGCCTGCTCGGTCATCATCGTGTATCCGATTCGCACCATAGGGGCCGAGTCCCCGGCTCGGCGCCCGGAAAACGGCCCACGCGCGCGGGTCACCCCTCCGGCGTGCGGAACGTCTTGAGGAACGTCTTCAGCGCCAGCCGGTTGGCCGCGTCGTCCCAGGCCGCGGCCGGGGTGGTGAAGCGCAGCGAGAAGCCCCGCCCCCCGCCCAGCAGCAAGCCCCGCCCGAAGGTGTGCACCCGGGCGCCCCCCAAGCCCGTCAGCCACTCCAGGTCGGCGGCGCTGCGGCCCTGGTACGTGGTGGCCCGCACGGCGCCGACACGGGCGTACCCGGTGAGCCTCCGCAGCCCGGGCTCGACGTCGTCCCGCCAGACGGCGACCGGGTCGGAGCCGACGCGCTCGCTGTAGGTCACGGCGAGCGTGGGGGAGCCGCCGCCCCGGCCGAAGGTGACGCGGTAGGCCAGGCCGGACACCCGGGAGGTGGTCAGCCGCCGCCAGCCGCCGGGCAGCGCCACCGAGAAGCCCTCCGGCGCGGTGTACCGGCGGTAACCGGCCGGCAGGGCGGCAGTCGGCTTCGAGGAGGGGGCCGGGGCGGGCGCGGAGGCGGGCGGGGCGCCGCCGCCCGGCTGCCGGGCCGCGGGGCCGGTCGGGGTGGCCCGCGGCGGCGCCCCCGCCGTGTCCGTGCCTTGGGACAGCGCGCCGGACGCGGCCAGCGCCGCCACGGCCACGGTGACCACGGCCAGCGCGGTACCGGCGATCAGGGCCCGGCCGCCCCGCAGCGGTCCCGTGGGGCGCACGGCCCGGTACGCGCCGCGCAGCCGGGGCTCGGGGGCCGGTGGCCGCTCCGCGTCCGTGTCCTCGCGCAGCGCCCGGGTCAGCGCCTCGCGCACCACCGGCCGGGTCAGCCGCTCCCGTGCGTTCTTGCGCAGCAGACCCTGCACGGCCTGGGTGAGCGGCCCGGCGCGCAGCGGGGTGCGCAACGGCAGCCGGTCCACCGCCTTCAGCGTGGCGTCGGGCCGGCCGCGGTCCCGGAACGGCGGCCGGCCCTCCACCATCGTGTAGAGCAGCGCGCCCAGCGCCCACAGGTCGGCGGCCGGGCCGATGCGCTCGTCGCGGGCCTGCTCCGGGGAGGCGTACGACGGTGCCGTCAGCCGGGGCACGAGCGTCGCGCCCGCCAGCCCGAACCCGGTGACCACGACCGGGCCGCCGTCCCGCACGAAGACCTGGCCGGGGCTCAGCTCGCCGTGGGTGACGCCCTCGTCGTGCGCGGCCTCCAGCACGTCCAGCAGCTCCAGGCCGAGCCGGGCCGCCCGCACCGGGTGGAACGAGCCCTCCCGCGCGAGGAGTTCGCCCAGGGGCGTGCCGTCGACCCACTCGGTGACCGTCCACAGGGCGCCCGCCTCCACCACGGCGTCGACGACCGCCGCCACCCGGCCGGGGCGCAGCAGCCGCATGGTTTCCGAGGTGCGGACGACCCGTGCCGTGACGCGGCGCGCGGCGTCCCGGCCGGCGGGCTCCGGCAGGGCCGTCTGCGCCACCAGGCGGGGCTGCCGCGACGCCACGTCCTCGGCGTACCACCACAGGCGGTTCGTCTCGCGGGAGAAGACTTCCAGGAGCCGGTACCGTCCGGCGACCAACCCGTGTGCGGAGACGTGCGCCTTGGCCGTGGTCATCCCTCGCTGCACCCCCTGCCTCGTCCTTCCCAGAGGTACGCGGGGCGGGCGGGGGTGCGTTCAGGGGTGCGCCCAAAAGCTGTGACGGCGCGGTCCCGGCGCGCGGCGCCGGCGGCGGAGCCGGGACAGCGGCGCCGTCACAGCAGTCCGAAGCGGCCGGCCCAGTCGGTGACTTCCCGGGGTGTCGTGTTGCCCCCGCACACCACGAGCCCGATCCGCGCCCCGTCGCCGACCCGCTCCAGCACCTTCCGGGCCGCCGGCAGCAGACAGCCCGCGGCCGGCTCGGCCCACACCTTGGCGTGCTCGGCGAGGTCCAGACAGCCCCGCACCGCGTCCCGGTCCGGTACCACCAGCACCTCCTCGACGAGCGCGGCCACATGGTCGTACGTCAGCGGTGACACCGAGGGCGCGCTCAACGTGGTGACCAGGGAGGAGAGCGGGACCGGCACCGGGCCGCCGGCCTCCAGCGCGGCGGACATCGCCTCCGCGCCACCGGTCTCCACGCCCCACACGCGCACCCCCGGCCGCCGGGCGCGCAGGGCCGCCGCCACCCCGGCGATCAGACCGCCGCCGCCCACGCTGACCACGACGTCCGTCAGCTCCCCTGCGTCCTCGGCCAGCTCAAGCCCCACGGTGCCCTGTCCGGCGATCACGACCGGGTCGTCGAACGGGTGGACCAGGGTCAGGCCCTCGTCCCGCAGCCGCGTCACCAGTTCGAAGGCGCTGTCCATGCCGTCGGTCAGCCGCACCACCGCCCCGGCCTCCTCGGCGAGCGCCAGGGAACGCGCGGGCGCGGTGCGCGGCATGACCACGGTCGCCTTCACGTCGAGGGCCGCCGCCATCACCGCGAGCGCGATCCCGTGGTTGCCTCCGCTCACCGCGACCACGCCCGCCGCCCGCTCGGCCTCGCTCAGCGACAGCAGCTTCGCCGTGGCCCCGCGGGCCTTGAACGAGCCGGTGCGCTGGAGCAGTTCGAGCTTGGCGGTGACGGGCACGCCGAGCAGCGTGCCGAGGCCGGGGCTCGGTACCGTCGGCGTGCGGACGACGTGCCCGGCGATCCGCCGGGCGGCGGTTTCGATGTCCGAGATCTCGATCACGGTGCTCCACCCTTCCGGCGCGGATCGGGACCGCGCCGCTCGCACCTTCACCCGCCGGGGGGCCGGAGGTCAACGCCCTTCCGGATCATGGCTACAGCGCCCGGCCCACCAGGGACTCCAGCAGCTCCGTCAGCTCCCGCGCGGCCCCGGCGGCCAGCGGCGCGGCGGTGAGCAGCTCCCGTGCCGCGGCCGTCTGGGCGCGGGCCTCGGCCAGGGCCGCCGTCCGGCCCCCCGCCGCCTCGATCAGCGCGGCGGCCTGCTCGGCGTGCCCGTCCGGGCCGAGCAGCGCGGGCAGTTTGCGGGCCGCCGGGGAGCCGAGCGCGGCCAGCACCGGGAACGTCTTCTTCCGCTCCCGCAGGTCGCCGCCCACGGGCTTGCCGGTGACGGCCGGATCGCCCCAGATGCCGAGCACGTCGTCCACCAGCTGGAAGGCGATCCCGAGGTGGCGGCCGGCCCGGTCGAGCGCGTCGGCCGTGTCCCGGGGCGCCCCGCCGAGCGTGGCGCCCAGTGCCGCGGCGCAGCCCAGCAGCGCGCCGGTCTTGCCCTCCGCCATCGTCCGGTACTCCTCGGGCGTCACCCGCTCCGGGCCGGTCCAGGGCCGGGTGGCGAACAGCAGGTCGTCGGCCTGTCCGCGGACCAGGTCGGCGAGGGCGCGGGAGAGGAGCCGCACCGCGCCGGGGCCCCCGGGCGCGGCGGCCAGGGTGTCGACCGCCAGCGCGAACAGCGCGTCCCCGGCCAGTACGGCCGGACCCGTGCCGTAGGCCTGCCAGACGGCGGGGCGGCGCCGCCGGGTCGCGTCGCGGTCCATGATGTCGTCGTGCAGCAGCGAGAAGGCGTGCACCAGCTCCACCGCGACCGCCGCGGGGATCCCGGCCCGGCCGCCGGCGCCCGCCGCCTCGGCCCCGAGGACGGCCAGTGCCTGCCGTACGCCCTTGCCTCCCGGCGCGGTGGCGGGCGCCCCGCCGACCTCGCACCAGCCGAAGGAGTACGCGGCCATCTCGGCGACCCACGGGTGCAGCCGCCCCACCGCGTCCCGCAGGTGCGGCCGCACCAGCTCGCGGCTGCGGGCGAGGACGTGCCGGGCGGACTCCCGCACCGGCGTGACGGGCGCCGTCATCGCACGGCCTCCGCGTCGAGACCGAACTCCCGCTGGGCACGGGCCACCATCTCCCGCGCGTGCCGCAGCCCGCTGCGCTCCAGGGTCCGGGCCAGGTCGGCGAGTTCGGCGGCGGTCTCGGCACGGTCGCGGCCGAGCCGGGCGAGCGACTTGGCGAGGCCCAGCCGGGACAGCGCCTCGCCGCGCGGTTCGCTCATCGCCCGGAACTCGCTCAGCGCCAGCTCGTAGGCCGCGCGGGCCTCGGCGTGCCGGCCCGCGCGGTACAGGACGTTGCCCCGCATCTTGTGGTTGTAGGCGAGCGCGCTGGAGAGGTTCATCTCCCGGCAGGTCTCCTCCGCCTCGGCCAGCAGCTCCAGCGCCCGCTCGGTGGCGCCGTCGCGCACCGAGAGGATGTCCGCGAGTCCGCGCAGCGCCCAGGCGTGCCCGCGCCGGTCCTCGGCCCGTTCCGCTATCTGCGCCGCCTCCTCGAACAGGGCGTACGCCCTGTCGTAGTCCCCGGTGTTGCGGTGCATCTGGGCGATGCCCTCCAGGGCCCACACCGTGTGCCGGGCCTCGCCCCGCTCACGGGCCTCGGCCAGCAGCCGCTCGTGCAGCCGGCCGACGGCCGCGTAGTCGCCCTGGATGCGGCCGGTCTCGGCGAGGCCGGCCAGCGAGTAGCCGCGCACGACGACGTCCCCGCCGCGCTCGCCGAGTCCGGCCGCGAGCCCCAGCAGCCGCCAGGCCAGCGGGAAGGCCCCGCGCTGCCGGGCGAGCGTGCCCCCGCTCCACAGCGCCCAGGCCATCGCGGCCCTGTCGCCGGCCTCCCGGGCGGCGCGGTAACTCGCCTTCCAGGCGCGGTCGGCCTCCCGTACCTGGCCGAGCCGCCGGTGTGCCTCGGCGACGGCGAGTCCGCAGCGCGCCGCCTCGCCGGGGCGTCCGGCGCGCTCGGCCTCGCGCAGCCGCTCGGTGCCCGCGGCCAGCACGTCGAACAGCGAGGAGTTCACGGACAGGGTGGTCAGGGTGCCCTGGTACTCCGGGGCGAAAGCCTTGCCGTACATGCGTACCTTTCTACACACGGAGTGTATACACAGAGTGTATACATGGCGTGTATAGCGTCTCGGGAAAATGCCCCGGCCCGAGGGCCGGGGCTCGGTCTGTCGACGATCAAGACGCCGGTACGGCGGCGCGGGTTGCCCGCCCGTCCAGGATCACCCGTGGGGGTTCAGTGCTGGTCCTTCTGGGGCGTCACCTCGCTGGGCCGCACCACGACGAAGCCCTCACCCTGGAGCATCAGCTGCACGGCCTCGCCCGAACCGCCGCGCAGCATCGAGCCGATGGACTGCGAGCGGTGCAGCGAGGTCTCCAGGTGCGCGGTCCAGCCGACCACGGCGTCCGTGTCGACGTACACCGGCGCCTGCGCCGACACCGGGATGACCAGCGGGTTGCCCTCGCAGACCAGACCGAGCCGGCCCTGCCCGCTGAAGACGCTGTTGAACAGGCCGCCGCCGGCGATGCCGGAGCCTTTCACCGTCTTGATCTCGTACGAGAGCGAGGCGTCGAAACACAGCACGTTGCGGCCGTTGACGGTGAACCGGTCACCGGCCTCGACCTCCACGATGAAGCAGTTCTGCGCCTCGTGCGCGAACCACGCCTCGCCCTGTCCGCGCACCGCCATGAGGGGCAGTCCCTCACCGGTGACCGCGCGCTTGAGCATGCCGCCGACGCCCTGCCCCTTGCGCTCGAACTTGAGGCCGCCGCGGTAGGCCACCATCGCGCCCTGCCGGGCGTACATCTCGCCGTTCACCGTGTACTTGATGCACTTGGCGTTCTCGACGGACATTCCCGGCTCCACGGCCGGCTGCACCACGTGCTGACTGGAAAAGAGATCACCCTTCATGCGGGGCATGGTGTCCCGGAGGATGCCGTTCCGCCAAGATCACGGAACATACCGGTTCTTCCGGGGCAGGCGCCCGCCCGTGCCGGCGCGCGTCGTCCGGCACGGGCGGGCCCCCCTCCCCGTCAGGCGGCCTGCCACAGCGCCGGAACCGCCGGGGGCTCCCAGCCCGGCTGGGACGTGTGCGGCTGGAGGCAGACGTACGCGCGCGCCGCGTACGTGACCCAGTCACCCGTCCGGTAAGCGGTCCCCGGTATCCAGGTGTTCTCCGGCGAGGAGGGACCGGGACCCGGGCCGGGGTCCTGCGGGACGTCGAGGACGAAGTCGAACGCCGCCTCCCGGCCGCCGCTCCCGTCGCGCACCGCCATCAGCAGGCGGGAGTCGAAGATGGTGTCGGTGTTGTTGCGCGGTTCGTTCGGGAAGTACAGCTGCGTGGTCAGCACGGGACGGTGCGGTGCCTGCACCTTGACGTGGAGGTGGCGGGTCCGGCCCGGATACAGGCCCGGCACGATCGTCGTCAGCGCGAAGGAGCCGCGGGAGTCGGTGAACTGGTGACCGCGCAGCCGGAAACCGGTGCCATCGTACGCGCCGTTGGTGTCGGCCTGCCAGAAGTCCAGCAGGACGCCGGACAGGGGGAGGCAGGCCCGGCCGAAGACGTAGCCGGTCACGGTGAGCCGGGTGCCCGGCAGGCCCGGCTCCAGCAGACTCGTGCGCTCCGGCGAGTTGGGTTTGAAGTAGGGGCCCTCGATCTGCTCCGGAGTGGGGTGGTCGCCGTCGTCGCACGACGGGGTGAGCCCGGGCGCCGTGCCGCCCGCGACGAACGTGCGGGCGAGCGCCGGACCGCCGATCAGGGCGACGGGCACCGCGGCGGTGGCGGCGAGCGCCGCGCGCAGCACCGTCTTGCGGGGGACGAGCCGTCCGGACCCCGGCTGCTCCTGCGCCCCGGCGCCGTCCCTGCCTGCTCCGTCCATGTCTCCTCCTCGTGGGGGGTCGGATGCGGAACGAAACTAGGGGCGCGCGGGCGGCACTTCGATGGACTGGTCGCGGTGGCTGTGGTGTTTTCGGAAGTCACCGGGGCTGCTGCCCGTCTCCCGCCGGAAGAACCGGCTGAAGTAGGCCGGGTCGGTGAAGCCGGTGCGGGCGGCCACCTGCCGCACCGACAGCCGGGTGTGGGCGAGCAGTTGCTGCGCCTGGTACACCCGGGCCTCGATGAGCAGCCGTCCCGGCGGACGGCCGGTGGCGGCCCGTACCGCCTGGGTGAGGTAGCCGGGCGTCACGCCGAGGCGGCTCGCACACTCCCGCACCGTCCACCCGGCCGCCTCCGGGCGCGCGATCAGCCGCGTGAAGCCCTCGGACACGGCGGCCGGCCGGCCCAGCACCCGTGCGTCGCGGTCGCGCTCGCCGGCCCGCGGCAGGCGGGCGGCGCGTACGACGAGCACATGGAGCAGCGAGCGCAGGACGCTCTCGTGACCCGGGGCGCGTTGCCGGTGCTCCGCGACGAGTTCGGCCATCAACCGCCCCACGGACCTGTCGTGTTCGGGGTCCAGCGCGAACCAGCCCCGCTCCCCGAGCCGCCGCAGCACCTCGCGGTCGCCGGGATGGTCGACCAGGAAGTCGTCGGTGAACAGCGCCAGCGTCCCCTCCGGGCCGCGGCCGCCTTCCCAGTGGTGCACCTGCCCGGGCAGGACCACGGCCAGCCGGGGCGGCCGGACCGGCCACCGCGCCAGGTCGACGACGTGGGTGCCGGAACCGGAGCTGACGTGGATGATCTCGTAGAAGGTGTGCCGGTGCGGACGGCCCCACCGGGACAGCGGCCCCACCGCGTCGAAGGAGCCGGCGGCGAACGGCGGGGCCCCCGGCCCGGCCACCTCCAGCCGGTGCAGGGGCACGTCCCCGGCGGCTGTCGGCAGACCGGGCGCTCCCGGTGGGACGGTGGTGCCGCGCATGGCTCGTGCTCCCCTCCTCCAGGCGGGCCGCTCGGCTCGCCGTTCCTCACGGGCAGGGATCACCTACCGCACTATGGTCTGTACCAACCCCTTGCCCCGTGCCCCACGGCGTCGCAAGCTCCCCTCATGGAGTTGGAGTTGCGGCATCTCAGGACCCTTCGGACCATCGCGGAGGCAGGCAGTCTGACCAGGGCGGCGACGGCGCTCGGGCTCGCGCAGCCCGCACTCAGCGCGCAGCTCAGGCGCATCGAGCGGACCCTGGGCGGCACCCTGTTCGAACGGGGGCGGAACGGGGTGCGGGCCACCGCGCTCGGCGAACTGGTCCTGGAACGCACCCGCATAGTGCTTCCCGCGGTCAGCGAACTGCAGCAGGAGGCGGCAGAGTTCGCCCGCGGGCGCGGGGAGGAGGAGCGGCTGCGGCTCGGCGGCACCCACGGGCCGCTGCTCGGCGCGCTGGTGGACCGGCTCGCCGACGCGGCCCCCGGCACCAGCCTGACCACCCGCGCCTCCTGGTCGGAACGGGAACTGGCCGGTCTGCTCGCCGAGGGGCGCCTGGACTTCGCCCTCGCCGGCACCTGCGGATCCGCGCCCCCGCCCGACGGCACGCACCTGGTCTGGGAGGAGATCGCCGTCGACCCGGTCTTCGTCATGCTCGCCGACACCCATCCGCTCGCCCGCGGGCGGGAGATCGGCCTGGCCGCGCTCGCGGACGAGGCGTGGGCGTGCGTCCCGGGCGACGGCTGTTTCGGCGACTGCTTCACCGCGGCCTGCGCCCGGGCCGGCTTCACCCCCCGCCGCATGTACGAGACGGACACGGCGTCCTGCGTCCACCTGGTGCAGGTCGGCCGGGCCGTGGGCCTGTGCCGGGCCACTTTCCCGTCGACGCCCGGCCTCACCACCCGCCCGCTCGCCGGCACCCCGCTGGTCTGGCGGCACCTGCTCGGCTGGCGCCCGGCCGGCCAGCGGCCGGGCACGGCGGCCACGGTGCTCGCGCAGAGCCGCAAGGCGCACGAGGACGCGGCGGCGCGCAGCGACGGCTACGCCCGCTGGCTCGCCCACCGCGGGGAACCGGCGGCCACGGCGCACCGCCGGACCGGGCGCGTGCCCTTGACGGCACGGGGGCGGGACGCGCGGCTGCCATAACACCGGGGCAGGGGGTCGGTTGACGTCTTACGGCAACGGGCGGGCGCTCCGTACGGTTTCCGGCACTCCACCGAATCCGAGGAGACCTCCCCATGCTCCAACGACCCCTCACAGCCGCGTGCGCCGCCGCCGCGGCGGCGGGTGCCCTGCTCGTGGCCGGGCTCAGCGGCTCCGCGAGCGCCCGTCCGTCCGGCCTGCCGGCCGCGCCCACGGCGGCCGAGACGCTGCGCACCGAAGCGGCCCCACCCGCCCTCCTGCGGGCGCTGCAAAGGGACTTGGGCCTGAACCGGCAGCAGGCCGAACGCCGCCTGGGCAACGAGGCGGAGGCGGGCGCCGCCTCCGGCCGTCTGCGGGCCGCACTGGGCGCGCACTACGCGGGCGCCTGGGTGCGCGGCGCGGAGTCGGACACGCTGACCGTCGCCACCACGGACCCGGCCGACGTGCCGGCGATCCGGGCCCAGGGCGCCGTCGCGCGCGTGGTGGACCACTCCCTGACCGCGCTCGACGCGGCCAAGGCACGCCTGGACCGGGTCGCCGCCCGGCGCGCCACCACCGACACCCCGGTCTGGTACGTCGACGTCCCGACCAACACGCTGGTGGTACGGGCGGTACGCGCGGACGCCGCCCGTTCCCTGCTCGCCGCGGCCCGCGTCGACGCCTCCCTCGCCCGCATAGTGAAGTCCGCCGAGCACCCCCGCCCGCTCTACGACCTGCGCGGCGGCGACGCCTACTACATCGACGGCAGCACCCGCTGCTCGATCGGCTTCCCGGTGACCCGCGGCACCCAGCAGGGCTTCGCCACGGCCGGCCACTGCGGCCGGGCCGGCAGCACCACCACCGGCGCCAATCAGGTCGCGCAGGGCACTTTCCAGGCGTCCGTCTTCCCCGGCAACGACATGGCGTGGGTCGCCGCGAACGCCAGCTGGACGGCGACGCCGTACGTCAACGGTTCCAGCGCGCAGGTCACCGGTTCCACCCAGGCCACGGTGGGCTCCTCCGTGTGCCGTTCCGGTTCGACGACGGGCTGGCACTGCGGGACGGTGCAGCAGCTGAACAGCAGCGTCACCTACCAGGAGGGCACCGTCACCGGGGTCACCCGCACCTCGGTGTGCGCCGAACCGGGCGACTCGGGCGGCTCGTTCATCTCCGGCAGCCAGGCACAGGGCGTCACCTCGGGCGGCACGGGCAACTGCACCAGCGGCGGCACGACGTACTTCCAGCCGGTCAACCCGATCCTCCAGTCGTACGGCCTGACGCTGAAGACGACCGCGAGCGGCCCGGGCGACCCGGGCGATCCCGGTGATCCGGGCAACCCGGGCGGCACCTGGTCGGCCGGCACCGTCTACCAGGCGGGCGCCACGGTCACCTACGGCGGCGCCACGTACCGTTGTCTGCAGACCCACCAGGCCCAGCAGGGCTGGGAGCCGCCGAACACCCCGGCGCTGTGGCAGCGGCAGTGAGCGGCTGATCCCGGACACCGCCGTCCGCCCGAACACTCCGGATGTCCCGAGCACTCGGGACGTCACGACCGGAGCGTCCCGGCGGACGGCACCGTCGCGCGCCGGCTAGCCCCCGGCCGTTGCCGGCTTGCCGCAGAACGCCGATTCCAGGGCACCCGCCAGCGTGTCCAGCACCCTGGCGTTGTTGGACGTGTTGGCCACGGCCGTCAGACTGCGCCCCCCGTCCTTCGTGCTGAACGCGTACGTGTAGTACCCCTGCACCGCCCCCGTGTGCCCGTACACCCGCACCCCGCAGGACAGCTCCCGCCGCCGCAGCCCGAGTCCGTACGCGGTCGTGCCGGTCACCCGGGTGAACCGCTCCATCTCGGCGAGCCGCGCGGCGGACATCAGCTTCCCCCCGAGCAGCGCGCCGTAGAAGACGTCGAGGTCCCGCGCGCTGGAGATGACCGCCCCGGCGCTCTGCGCCCAGGACACGGTCTGCGCGGTCGCGTCGACCAGCGGGGCGCCCGCCGTGTCCGGTGTCAGGTACCCGCGGGCGTACCGGCCCGGGATCGCGGTGTCCGGATGGACGTAGAAGGTGTCCTTGAGCTTCAGCGGCCCGATGACGCGCTTCTCGTACGCCGTCCGCACGGACTGCCCGGTGAGCTTCTCGATGAGCAGCCCGGCGACGACGAAGTTGGTGTTGGAGTAGGAGTACGCGGCGCCCGGCGCGTTGGTGCGCGGCTTCTTCAGGGACAGGGCGACGAGCTGCCGGTAGGTGAAGACCTTCTTCCGGACCGCCTCGAAGCCGGAGACACTGCTCGCGAACATGTCGTCGGTGTAGTCGTACAGTCCGCTGCGGTGGCCGAGCACATGACGGACCGTGATCCGGTCGTCCGGCAGCAGGTCCGGCAGATAGCGGTTGACCGGCGCGTCGAGCGAGAGCCGGTGCTCGTCCACGAGCTGGAGCAGCACGACGGCCGAGAAGGTCTTGGTGACGCTGCCGATCCGGAACCGGTCGTCGGTGCTGATGGGCCGCCGGGTGGCGCGGTCGGCGACGCCCCGGGTGACCCGGTACGTCCTGCCCCGGTCGTCGATCCGGGCCAGCGCCCCCGGCGCGCCCTGCGCCACCGCCGACCGCAGCACCGCGGCCAGGCCCGCGGTGTCGGGTGCCGGCAGTGCCGCCGGCGCCGGTGTGCCCGGGCCCCCGGCCGCCGCCCGCGCCGGGACCGCGAGCAGGGACAGCGCGACCGTCGCGAGGACCGCTCCCCGCCCCACCGTTGCTGAGACCATGCCCTGCCCACTCCCATCGGCCGGTTCCTGATGCGATATCGGTCACATTCCGCCCTGGGAACCTAGGGGATCGAGCCCGCGTCTCCACAGCCGACACACAGTTGGTCACCCCGTGATCACTCTGCGGCTTCCATTCGTAAAGGATTGCCATAGAAGTTCGCGAAATGGATCATTCCGGCTTTACGTGCGCATGACTGATCCGCAAGGGTGGCCCCTCGGGGCCTGACCGGCCCCCGTGGCGCCCAACCGCGCCGCGCCCCAAGGCGGTTGGGCAGTCCGGCCGCCTTCGAACGGAGGACCCCTGATCAGATTGCGTAGACCGCACATACGCTCCGTGGCCGTCGCCATCGCGGTGACGACCGCTGCCACGGGCCTGGCCGGTACGGCCTTCGCGGCTCCTTCCACGGGGGTGGAGCGGTCCGCCGCCTCCGCCGCCCCGAGCGCCACGACGGTGGTGGAGGCGGCGCGCACCGCGGCCTTCGCGCACGCCTCGGCGACCGGTGTCTCCCAGGGCGACGAACTGCACGCGCAGGACGTCATGATCGACCCCGAGGGCGCCCGGCACGTCCGTTTCGTCCGCACTCACAACGACCTGCCGGTGCTCGGTGGCGACCTCGTCGTCCATCTCGACCGCCGGCTCGGCTACACGGGCGTGACCCGTGCGGCCGACCACGCCGTCAAGCCGGCCGCCGCCAAGGCGAGGCTGACCGCGAGCCAGGCCGCCGCCAAGGCGAGGCTGACCGCGAGCCAGGCCGCCGCCAAGGCCGCCCAGGCCGCGAAGGGCGACGCCGGCGGCGCGCAGCTCGTCGTCGACGCCCGCGGCGGTGCCTCCGCGCTCGCCTACCAGGTCACCGTCACCGACAAGGGCAGCGCCCGCACGGTCGTCGTCGACGCGGTCACCGGCAAGGTGCGCAGCAACACGCCGACCAGGGACGAGTTCCTGTCGCCGAAGCTGCTCGACGCCCTGCGCGAACGCGGCGAGACCCTCGACCCGGCCACCGGCACCGGCTCCGACGCCGCCGTCTCCGGCCTGGTCGGCTCCCGCGGCGCCGGCGCCGCTGCCTACCCGTCGGCCGCCAAGGGCACCGGCAAGACCCTCTTCGTGGGCACCGTCCCGCTGACCACCACGCAGACCTCGCGCGGCCACTACCAGCTCAAGGACCCGAACCGGTACGGCACCGAGACGCGGGACGCCAAGGGCTCGTACACGGAGAAGTTCAGCGCCGGCACGAAGCTGACCAACACGACCAACGTGTGGGGCAACGGCAAGACCACCAGCCGGGTCAGCGCCGCCGCGGACGCCCAGTACGGCATCACCAAGACGCTGGACTTCTACAAGTCCACGTTCAAGCGCAAGGGCATCGCCGACAACAGCAAGGCCGCGCAGGGCATGGTCCACTGGGGCAAGCAGGTCGCCAACGCCTTCTGGGACCCGACCTGCAACTGCATGCTGTACGGCGACGGCGACGGCGACCTGTTCAAGAAGCCGCTCGTCGTGCTCGACGTCACGGGTCACGAGCTGACCCACGGCGTGGTCGAGGCGACCGCCAACCTCCAGCCGACCTTCGTCGACTCCGACGGCAACCAGTACGGCGAGCCCGGCTCGCTGAACGAGTCGCTCGCGGACATCTTCGGCTCGAACGTCGAGTTCTACGCCAAGAACACGAAGGACACGCCGGACTACCTGATCGGTGAGAAGCTGGGCCTCGCGCAGAAGTTCCTGCGCCGCCTGGACCACCCGTCCCTCGACAAGCTCGAAGGCACGATCGACTACTGGTCGGAGGACACCTACTACACCGAGGTGCACGCCGGTTCGGGTGTCTCCTCGCACGCCTACTACCTCCTCGCCGAGGGAAGCGGCAAGAAGACGATCAACGGCGTCAACTACAACTCGCCGACGTACCACAACATCGCGGTCAAGGGCATCGGCCGCACCAAGGCGACGGCCATCTACTACCGTGCGCTCACCCGCTACATGGTCTCCACGACCGACTTCCACCAGGCGCGCACCGCGACGCTGAAGGCGGCCAAGGACCTGTACGGCGCGAACAGCACCGAGTACAAGACCGTGGACAAGTCGTGGGCCGCGGTCAACGTCACCGCCGCCAACACGCCGAGCGCCCGTCACTGACGGACACCGGACCCCACCGGCACCACCGGATGCCCCGCCCCGTGCGGGGCATCCGCGTGTCCGGGGAGCCGTCGCGCGTTGTCAGCGCAGGGTCCGCGCCCAGTCCGCCGGCACCCGGCCCGCCGGGCCCGGCACCGGCTGGTCGGCGGGATGGCAGTCCGGCGGGGCGAGTTCGGGCCCGGAGCCGTACAGCCGGCCGGTGCCGAAGTCCCAGAACCAGTCCTCGCCCGGCTCGAAGCTCTGGATGACGGGGTGTCCCGTCTCGCGGTAGTGGGCGCTGGCGTGCTTCGAGGGGGAGTCGTCGCAGCAGCCGACGTGCCCGCACTGCGCGCACCGGCGGAGGTGGAACCACCAGCCGCCGCCCTCCACGCACTCGACGCAGCCCGTGCCGCTGGGCGCGGCGCTGGGGTCGATTCCGTCGATGTCGTTCATACCGGCTCCTCGTCGGGCGTCTCGGCGGTCAGGGGAAGCAGCACCTGGAAGCGGGTGTCACCGGGCACCGACTCCACCCGCAGGGCGCCGTGGTGCTTGTTGACGACGATCCGCCAGGAGATGTCCAGGCCGAGCCCGGTTCCCTCGCCGACCGGTTTGGTGGTGAAGAACGGGTCGAAGATCCGGTCCTCGATCTCCGGCGGCACACCGGGACCGGTGTCCCGGAACTCGACCAGCAACTGTTCGTTGTGGAGCGCCGTCCGCACGGTCAGCGTGCCCTGGCCGCCGGCGCTGTTCATGGCCGAGACGGCGTTGTCCACCAGGTTGGTCCACACCTGGTTCAGCTCGGCCGGGTAGGCGGGCACCGGCGGGAGCGTGCGGTCGTACTCCTTGACGACCTGGATGCCCCGCCCGATCTTCCCGGAGAGCATCAGCAGCGTGCTGTCGAGGAGTTCGTGCACGTCCACCACCCGGTACGGCGCGCGGTCCAGCTGCGAGTACTGCTTGGCCGCGTCGACGAGGTGCGAGATGCGGGTGGTGGAGTCCTGGATCTCGTTCATCAGCAGCTCGGTCTCGATGGTGTAGTTGAGCCACCCGACCGCGTTCGGCAGGATCTCCTCGTCCACCGCCGCCGCGACCTGCTCCAGCCAGTCCACGTCGACCCCGGCCTGCACGAAGGTGGGCGCCAGCTGCCAGCCCTGCTCGACGCCGTGGTCCTCCAGCCAGTCGGTGAGGGTGTCCTCCCGGTCGCTGGCCTCCAGCGGGCTGAGCGCCGGGGCCTTCGCCACCCGCTCCGCGGTGCGCTCCTGGATCTCGACCAGGCGCGCCAGCACCTCGCGGGAGAACGGGCCCTCGGCGATCAGGCCGAGCTTGCGCCGCATCTTCGCGACCCGCTCCCGCAGGGTCGAGGTGGCCCGGACCGCCGCCGCGGCCGGGTTGTTCAGCTCGTGCGTGAGCCCCGCCGACAGCGAGCCCAGCGCCAGCAGCCGCTCCCGCTGCCCGATCATCGCCTGGGTGTTCTTCGTCCCGAAGAACAGGCCCTCCAGCAGGTGCACGGCCATCGGGAACCACTCGTGCATGACCTCGCAGAACACCTGCGCCGGCAGCACGAAGAACCGCGTCGGTTCGGTGACCCGCATGGAGTTGTTGTAGACCTGCTGGACCCGGTCGCCGAGGTACGCCTGCATCGCGCCCGCGTACACCCCGGGCTGCGAGGTCCGGATGACCTCCACGTCGTCGCCGCCGACCCGGCGCGACAGCACGACCGTGCCCTCGATCATCACGTAGAAGCAGGTGGCCGGCTCGCCCTCGGCGTAGACCGGGCCGGGCTGGAACAGCTCCACCCGCCCCTGGGCGCACAGCCGGCCCAGCTGCTCGTCGCCGAGCTTCTCGAAGAGGAACAGCGAGCCGACCTCCTGCGGGCTGCATGCCACGACCTGCCCGCTCACGACTGCTCCAGGTACCGGTGGACGAGCATCACGGCCATGGCTCCCTCTCCGACGGCGGACGCGACACGCTTGGCGGACTCGGAGCGGGCGTCACCCGCCACGAACACCCCGGGGACGCTGGTCTCCAGGTGGTACGGCGGCCGGTCCAGCTCCCAGCCGGCCGGCGGCCGCCCGTCGTCGGTCAGGTCGGGCCCGGCCAGGATGAACCCGCGCCGGTCGCGCAGCACCGTCTCGCCCAGCCAGTCGGTCAGCGGGGCGGCGCCGATGAACACGAACATCCACTGCGCGTCGACCCGTTCCGTCTCCCCGCTCACCGTGTCGCGCAGGGTCAGCTGCTCCAGGTGCTCGGCGCCGTGCGCCTCCTCGACGACCGTGTGGCAGCGCACCGCGATGTTCGGGGCCTCGCCGATCTGCTGGATCAGGTAGTGCGACATGGACGCCGACAGGTCCGGGCCGCGCACCAGCAGCGTCACCGACTTCGCGCCCCGCGACAGGTACATGGCCGCCTGGCCCGCCGAGTTGGCGCCGCCGACGATGTACACGTCCTGGCCCTGGCAGGAGGCCGCCTCGGTCAGCGCCGAGCCGTAGAACACCCCGCAGCCGGTCAGGTCGGTGCAGCCCGCCGCCTCCAGCTGGCGGTACTGCACCCCGGTCGCGAGGATCACGCTGTGCGCGGCGATCGCCGAGCCGTCCGCGAACCGTACGACGCGTGCGGCGCCGTTGACCTCCAGGCCCGTCACCTCCCGGGCGGTCAGCATCTCGGCGCCGAACTTGGCGGCCTGCCGCCGCGCCCGGTCGGTGAGCTGGGCGCCGGAGACCCCGTCGGGGAAGCCGAGGTAGTTCTCGATCCGGGAACTCTGCCCGGCCTGCCCGCCGGTCGCCGAGCGCTCCACCAGCACGGTCCGCAGGCCCTCGGAGGCCCCGTACACGGCCGCGCCGAGCCCGGCCGGACCGCCGCCGATCACGACGAGGTCGTAGAAGTCGGCCGTCGGTGTGGTGGCCAGGCCCACGTGCGCGGCGAGCTCGGGCGCCTCGGGTTCCACCAGGACCGTGCAGTCCGGGGTGATCACCAGCGGCAGCCGCTGCCCGTCCTGCCCGGCCGCCGCCAGCAGCCGCTGTCCCTCCGGCTCGTCCACCGAGTACCAGCGGTACGGCACCTGGTTGCGGGCCAGGAACTCCCGCACGTCCGAGGAGCGCGCCGACCAGCGGTGCCCGACGACCTTGGTGCTGGGCACCGGCTTGTAGGCGCTGGTGCGCCACGCCTCCAGCAGATCGTCCAGGACCGGGTAGAGCTTCTCCTCCGGCGGGTCCCAGGGCTTGAGCAGATAGTGGTCCAGGTCGACCACGTTGATCGCGTCGATCGCCGCGTTGGTGTCGGCGTACGCGGTCAGCAGCACCCGGCGCGCCCCCGGGTACACGTCGAGCGCCTGCTCCAGGAACTCGATGCCGTTCATCTGCGGCATGCGGTAGTCGGCCAGGATCACCGCGACGAGGTCGCCGCGCAGCTTCAGCTCGCGCAGCGCGTCCAGCGCGGACTCGCCCGACTCCGCGCGCACGATGCGGTACGTCCCGCCGTAGCGCCGTCTGAGGTCGCGGGCGACGGCACGGGAGACCCCCGGGTCGTCGTCCACGGTCAGGATGACGGTCCGCGCGGTGTCGGCGGCCTGTGTCATACGTCTCCCACCCGAGTGTCGGTTCCCCCGCCGGTCGGTGTCGTGCGGACCACCGCACCGGTTCCAGGCCATCGTATGTGCGGTCGAGCCGGACGCGCTTGTCCGACGGAGACCGGTACTTGCCCGACAGCGACCAGCGAGCGCGCCCCGCCGTCCGGGGGACCGGCGCGACGGGTCGTGGGAGGGATCATCGGGACGGTGCGCGGGCGCCCGGCAGCGGGCACCCGGTACCCGAGGACACGACGACGAGGAGGCCCACGGATGACACGCCCGATCACGGCAGGGGTGGACGGTACGGCGGAGAGCCTGGCCGCTTTGGACTGGGCGGCCCGGGAGGCCGTGCGCCGGGAGCTGCCGCTGCGGGTGGTCCATGCCTGGCGGTACGCCGAGGCGCTCGCCGCCGACCGGGACACCCAGCGCGGGTGGGTGTCCGCGGGTGTCGAGGAGGCCGCGCGCACCGTCTCGGAGCGGCACCCCGGGCTGACGGTGACCACCGACGTGGCGGAGGGTGCGGCCGGGCACGCGCTGGCCGACGCGGCGGCCGGCGCCGAGATGCTGGTGCTCGGCTCGCGCGGCCACGGACCCGTCGTCGGGTTCCTGCTGGGCTCGGTCGGCCAGCAGGTGATCGCGGAGGCGGCCCGGCCCGTGGTCCTCGTCCGCGCCGAGGACCAGCCCGCGGGGGAGGCGGCCGGCCGGGACGTGGTGGTCGGCCAGCACGGCGGCCCCGAGGACAGCGCGGCGGCGCTGCGGTTCGCGTTCGAGACGGCGGCGTCCCGTGGCGCCGCCGTCCGTGCCGTCCGTGCCTGGACCCTGCCGCCGGTCTTCGCCTACAGCCCCGGTTCGCTCAAGCTGCTCGACGACGCGGGCGGTCTCGAACCGTACGAGAAGCAGGCGCTGGCCGATGCCCTCCAGCCGTGGCGGGAACGGTTCCCCGAGGTGCCCGTGGCCGAGCACGTCGAGATGGGCAGTGCCGGCCAGGTGCTGCTGTCGATGTCCGGCCGGGCCCAGCTGATGGTCGTCGGGCGCCGGGCGCGCCGCACGGCCGTCGGCGCCCGGATCGGTTCGGTCGCGCACGGGGTGCTGCACCACGCCGGCTGCCCGGTGGCCGTGGTCCCGCACGAGTGACCTACTCCGGGCCGGCCGCCGTCTCCAGGCCGGCCCGGGCCTTGGGCAGGACGTTGTCGATGTAGTCCTGGACGGCGGTGTCCAGGCCTATGTCGTGCTGGGCGCGCTCGGACAGGTACCAGCGGTGTTCCAGGAGCTCGTGGTAGATCTCGGCCGGGTCCATGGAGCCGCGCAGCTCCGGCGGCACCGCCCGCACGGTGGGCCGGAACACGTCCCGCACCCAGCGGTGGGCGAGCACCTCCGGGCGGGCGGCGAGGGGATCGCCGGGCGCGTAGTCCTCCTGGGTGGCCATCCAGCTCTCCAGGTCGTTCAGCAGCCGCCGGGCCTGGTTCTCCTCGGCGTCCAGACCGGTCAGCCGGAGGAGCTGCCGCTGGTGGTGGCCGGCGTCGACGACCTTCGGCACGAAGGTGACCGTGTCGCCGTTGGAGGAGTGCTCGATCTGCATCTCGGCGACGTCGAAGCCGAGGTCGTTCAGGCGGCGGATGCGGCGCTCGATGTAGTGGTACTTGCCCGCCGGGTACACCGAGGTGCGGGTCAGCTCCTGCCACAGGCCGTGGTAGCGGGTGCAGATCTCGTGGCCGAACTCGACCGGGTCGACGGACGGGTGCAGCGCGCCGGACGCCTCCAGGTCCAGCAGCTCCCCGCTGATGTTCACGCGGGCCAGGTCCAGGTCGTAGTCCCGCTGTCCGGGGCTGAGCCGGGGGTGCAGGTCGCCGGTCTCCGCGTCGACCAGGTAGGCCGCGTAGGCGCCCGCGTCCCGCCGGAACAGGGTGTTGGACAGCGAGCAGTCGCCCCACGCGAACCCCGCCAGGTGCAGGCGGACCAGCAGCACGGCGAGGGCGTCCATGAGCCGGTGCATGGTCGCCGGGCGCATGGTCGTCTCGAACATGGACCGGTACGGCATCGAGCCGCGCAGGTGCCGGGTGACGAGGACCGGCTCCAGCGGGTCGCCGGAGGCGTCGGTGCGGCCGGTGACCACGGCGAGCGGGTCGACGGCGGGGATGCCGAGCCGGTCCAGGTCGCGCAGCAGCTCGTACTCGCGCAGCGCGGGCCGCTCGGCCAGCTCCTTGACGGCGATCACCTCGTCGCCGGCGTGGGCGTAGCGCACCACGTGCCGGGAGATGCCGCGGGGGAGCGGCACGAGGTACTCCTCGGGCCACTTCTCCAGCGGGGTGTCCCAGGGGAGCGCGAGCAGGAGCGCGGGATGCTCCGGGTTCGTGGCGCTGATCTGCAAGGCCATGGCACGAACCCTAAGGCCCCGCATGTCCGTTCGAGGAGCCCGGCCCCCGCGGGGGGCTCCGCGCGGTTCGGACGGTTCGGGTTTCCGCGGCGCCGGCGGCGGCTGGAGGGGGCCGGTTCTTCCGCGCGGTCGGGTGCGGGTGCGGCTCGGTCGCTCCGCGCGGCTCGGTCCTCCGCGTGTTCCGGTCCGGCCGTAGGACTCGACAGGGTCCGGGCGGGCCCGGCGCGTGCGGGAGGCTCGGCGCGTTCGGGGCGGTGCGGCCCCCGCGGGAGGCACGGCACGCTTCGGCGGGGGTCGGTTCTGCCGCGTGGCCCGGCGCTCCGGACGGCTCCCTACCCCCGTGGCCTGGTCCCTCCGGGAGGCCCGTTCCCCCCGGGAAGTCGGCGCGCTTCGGGCGGTCAGGGCCTTCTGAGGGGGCAGGCCCCGCAGGGGTACGGCTCCTTCGCGCGGTCCGGCGCTCCGGGCGGCTCCGCTCTCCGCGCGGCCGGCCCCTCCGGGAGGCTGGACGCGCTTCGGGCGGTTCCGTTCCTCCGCGCGGGCCGGTCCCTCCAAGACTCGGCGCGCCCAGGGCGGCCCCGCCCCTCCGGGAGACCCGGCGCACCCGAGGCGCGCCGGGGCCTCCCGGGAGGGCGGTGTCCCGGGGTGGGCCGGTGTCTTCGGGGGGCGGTCAGGACGCCCGGTCCCGGGCCTGTTCGGCCGCGGCTCGTACCGAACCGTGGTGGAGCGGCCCGTGGCCGGGCAGGAGCGTGTCGCCGTCGAGCGCCGCGACCACGTCCAGGGAGGCCAGCGTCCGCGCGCGGTCGTGGTGGAAGAAGTCGGGCAGCAGTTGCGGGCCCTTGACCCGGGAGGTGGCGTGCCCGCTGACCAGGGCGTCCCCGGAGATCACGATGCCGGCGTCGGGCAGGTGGTAGACGCAGTGGCCGTCCGTGTGGCCGGGGGTGTGCACGGGCACCGGCCGCCCCGGCAGGTCGAGCGCCCCCTCGGTGGGGAACGGCTCGGGGGCCGTGACGGGGTGTTGCTCCGTGCCGCCCACCCGGATCACGTGCACGGCCCAGGGCAGCACGCCGGGCCGCCAGGCGTTGCGCACCACGTTGGCGATGGTCGCCTGCTGGAGGAAGTCGCGCCGGGCGTGCGGGACCTCGGCCGGGTGGAGATAGACCGGGGTTCTGTGGGCGGCGCGCAGGTACTCGGCGGAGCCCAGGTGGTCGTTGTGCGCGTGGGTGATCAGGACGGCGGTGACCGCCTCCGGTGAACTGCCCACCTCCGCGAGGGACTCCAGCAGTCCCGCCCGGTCCCCGGGATAGCCGGTGTCCACCAGCGTGACGGCGTCGCCGTCCTTCAGGATCACCCAGTTGGTGTTGTGGCCGTGCACCAGGTAGGTGCCGTCGGCGACTTGTCTTACCTCTGCCCGCATGATCTCTCCGAGCCCTCAGCGGCGGATCGTCGGGGACAGCCAACCAGACGGGCGCCCGGCCCGCGCGAGCGGGCCCGGTCGTCAGCGCACACCGTGCGGACGGAACTGGATGCTGATGCGCGGTCCCGTGGCCCGGCTGGTCTTGGGGACGCAGTGCTCCCAGGTGCGCTGGCAGGAGCCGCCCATCACGATGAGGTCGCCGTGGCCGAGCGGGCGCCGGACCGCCGTGCCGCCCCCGCCGGCCGGCCGCAGCAGCAGGTCGCGGGGTTCGCCGACGGAGAGGATCGCGACCATCGTGTTCTCCCGGGAGCCCCGGCCGATCCGGTCGCCGTGCCAGGCGACGCTGTCCCGGCCGTCGCGGTAGTAGCACAGCCCGGCCGTGGCGAACGGCTCGCCGAGTTCGTCGGCGTAGTGCCGGGACAGGGCGGTGCGGGCCTCGTCGAGGACCGGGTGGGGCAGCGGGTCCTCCGCCCGGTAGAAGGCGAGCAGGCGCGGCACGGACACCACGTTGTCGTACATCTTGCGCTGCTCGGCCCGCCAGGGGACCTCCGCCGCCAGGTGTTCGAACAGGTCGTCGGCGCCGCTCAGCCAGCCCGGCAGGACGTCGATCCAGGCGCCCGAGCCCAGTTCCGTCCGGTGCAGCCCGCCGAGCGGGCCGAGCCGCAGCTCGTCGGTCTGGTCGAACAGGGAGCCCTGGAGGTGCGTGGACATGGGTTCAGCGTACCTCTTAATCGAAAGTACGTTCCTATTGATCAATGGGGGCCCCGGGGGACCGGCGGGTGACCGGAGGCTTTCGATACAGCGGTGTATCCGATACATTCGCGTATCCAGCGGGAGGAGACAGCCATGGAGACGGCCGGACGCGTCACCCGGCGCCGGGTCCACACCCGCGCCCGGCTGCTCGACGCCGCGTTCGCGGTGTTCGCGGCCAAGGGCTACGGCCGCGTCTCCATCGAGGAGGTCTGCGAGGCGGCCGGGTTCAGCCGGGGCGCGTTCTACTCGAACTTCGCCACCCTGGACGAGCTGTTCTTCGCCCTGTACCAGCAGCGCGCCGACCTCATCGCCGCGCAGGTGGCCGACGCCCTCGCCATGGACGGCCCCGGCCTCGACGTGCCCGCCGCCGTGGACCGGGTCACCGAGGTGCTGCTGCTGGACGTCGACTGGCTGCTCGTGAAGACCGACTTCCTGGTGCACGCGGCCCGGCACCCGGCCGTCGCCCGGGCCCTCCTCGACCACCGCGCCCGGCTCCGGCAGGCCATCGCCGACCGGCTCTCCCGGGCGCGCGGCCACACCGCACTGCCCGCCGTGCTCGGCGACGTCGACGGTGCCGCGCACGCCGTGGTCGCCGCCTACGACGGGGTCACCACCCAGCTGCTGCTGGACCGGGACGTCGAGGCCGCCCGGATCTGGCTGAAGCAGCTGCTCACCGCGCTGCTCACGGACGGCAGCCGCACCCCCGTCACCTGAGCACAGCCGGAACGGCACCGCCGTACGAGCGCACGCGCGCCGGCGCGGGCCGGCACCGGACCGAGTACACCGCCGAGCACCGTCAGGAAGGACACAGTCGTCATGGACGCGGACGTCATCGTCGTCGGAGCGGGTCTCGCCGGCCTGGTCGCGGCGCACGAACTCACCAGCCGGGGCCGCCGGGTGGCCCTGGTCGACCAGGAGAACGCCGCCAACCTCGGCGGCCAGGCGTTCTGGGCCTTCGGCGGGCTCTTCCTCGTGGACTCGCCCGAGCAGCGCCGCCTCGGCGTCAAGGACTCCTTCGCCCTCGCCTGGAACGACTGGCAGGGCAGCGCGCGGTTCGACCGGCTCGCCGACGAGGACTCCTGGGCGGTGCGCTGGGCCCGCGCCTACGTCGAGTTCGCGGCCGGCGAGAAGCGGTCCTGGCTCCAGGGACACGGCATCGAGCTGCTGCCGACGGTGGGCTGGGCCGAGCGCGGTGACCTGCGGGCGGACGGACACGGCAACTCCGTACCCCGCTTCCACATCGCCTGGGGCAGCGGCACCGGCGTGGTCGAGCCTTTCGTGCGGTACGCCCGGCAGGCCGCCCGGGACGGGCTGCTGGCCTTCCACCACCGCCACCGGGTGGACGAGCTGGTCATCGAGGGCGGCACGGCACGCGGTGTGCGCGGTACCGTCCTCGCCCCCGACGACTCCCCGCGCGGCGTCGCCTCCAGCCGTGACCGCGCCGGCGACTTCGAACTCACCGCCCAGGCGGTGGTCGTCACCACCGGCGGCATCGGCGCCGACCACGACATGGTCCGCCGCCACTGGCCCGAACGGCTCGGCACACCCCCCGCAGAGATGGTCACCGGCGTCCCCGCCTACGTGGACGGCCGCATGCTCGACATCAGCGCCGAGGCCGGCGTACGCCTCGTCAACCGCGACCGCATGTGGCACTACACCGAGGGCCTGCAGAACTGGGACCCGATATGGCCGGGCCACGGCATCCGCCTGCTGCCCGGCCCGTCCTCCATATGGCTCGACGCCCTCGGCCGCCGGCTGCCCGACCCCTGCCTGCCCGGCTACGACACGCTCAGCACCCTCAGGTACCTGCGCACCACCGAGGACATCGCCGGGTACGACCACTCCTGGTTCGTCCTCACCCGGAAGATCATCGAGAAGGAGTTCGCGCTCTCCGGCTCCGAGCAGAACCCCGACGTCACCGCCAAGGACCGCAAGGCCGTGCTGCGCGACCGGCTGCTCGGCAAGGGCGCCCCCCCACCGGTGCGGGCCTTCCTCGAACACGGCGCCGACTTCGTCACCGCCGGGAACCTGGAGCAGCTCGTCGGGAAGATGAACGCCCTGACCGGCGAGCCGCTGCTGGACGCGGCCGTGGTGCGCCGCCAGATCGAGGCCCGCGACCTCCAGATCGCCCACCCCTACAGCAAGGACGCCCAGGTCCAGGGCATCCGCAACGCCCGCCGCTACATCGGCGACCGCCTCGCCCGCGTCGCCGCCCCCCACCGCCTCCTCGACCCGGCCGCGGGCCCCCTCATCGCGGTCCGGCTGCACGTGCTGACCCGCAAGACCCTCGGCGGCATCCAGACCGACCTGGACTCCCGGGCGCTCGGCACCGACGGCACGCCGGTCGAGGGACTGTACGCGGCCGGTGAGGTCGCCGGGTTCGGCGGTGGCGGTGTCCACGGCTACAACGCCCTGGAGGGCACCTTCCTCGGCGGCTGCCTCTTCTCCGGCCGCGCGGCGGGCCGGCACGCGGCCCGGCAGACCGGCTGACCTCAGCCCTCCACCAGCTCCGCCAGGACGTGCGCGTGGCTCTCCTCCGTCTTCTTGGACGCCGTGAGGAGGGTCACCGTGCCTTTGCGGGCCGACTCCCTCAGGCGGTCCAGCAGTTCGGCGGCCCGGGGGGCCTCCAGCTCCTGCTCGTAGCGGCTGCGGAACTCCTCGTAGGAGCCCCCGCCGTGGTACCACGTGCGCAGTTCGCTCGACGGGGTCAGTTCCTTCGGCCACTCGTCCACCCGCACCGCGTCCTTGGCGAGGCCGCGCGGCCACAGCCGGTCGACCAGGACGCGCAGGCCGTCGTCGGGCTCGGGCGGTTCGTAGATCCGGCGCACACGCACGCTCACGGTCGGGCCCCTCTCGGGTCGTGGACGGTCGTGCGAGCGTACTGCGCCGGTCGCCGCCCACCCGGCGGCGACGCGGCACGACTTGACCGGAACAAGGGGGAAACCGGGCCCGGGCGGCGCCTACTCTGACGGCCAGTCGATCACCGGCCACTTCCGAGGAGCGCATGTGACGCCACCCCGCAGACAGCCCGCCCGCCGCCGTACCGCCGTCCTGGCCACCGTCCCCGTCGCCGTGGCCGCCCTCCTCGGCGCCGCGGGCCCCACGGCCCCGGGCGCCACCGGGGCGCCCGGCGCGGGCGACCCGTACTTCCCGCTCAGCGGCAACGGCGGCTACGACGTCCGCCACTACGACCTGACCCTGCGTTACGACACCGCGGCCCGCCGCCTGGACGCCACCGCGGTGCTCACCGCCCGCGCCACCCAGCGGCTCGGCCGCTTCGACCTCGACCTCAAGGGCCTGACGGTCACCGCCGTCACCGTCGGCCGCACGCAGGCGTCCTTCCGGCGCGACGGCCAAGAACTCGTCGTCACCCCGCGCCACCCCCTGCGCGCCGGGCAGGACTTCCGCGTCACCGTCGCCTACCACGGCACCCCGAAGCCGGTCACCGACCCCGACGGATCGGCGGACGGCTGGATCCCCACCGACGACGGCGCGTTCGTCGCCGGCGAGCCGCAGGGCGCGATGACGTGGTTCCCGGCCAACGCCCACCCGAAGGACAAGGCGTCGTACGACTTCACCCTCACCGTCCCCGAGGGGCGCACCGCCGTCGCCAACGGCGTCCTGCTCGGGCAGCGCACCACCGGCGGGAAGACGACCTTCCGGTGGCGCGAGACCCAGCCCATGGCCGCCTACCTGGCGACCGCCTCCATAGGGAAGTTCCAGGTCGAGCGGTACACCACCCGCGACGGCATCCAGGTGTACAACGCGGTGGACGCCCGCGAGGCCCGCGCCGCGGCGCCCGCGCTGAAGAAGCTGCCCTCCGTGCTGGAGTGGGAGAGCAAGCTCTTCGGGCCGTACCCGTTCCGGGCCGCCGGGGCCATCGTCGACCACGCCCCGGACGTCGGCTACGCCCTGGAGACCCAGACCCGGCCGGTCTACGACTCCGCACCCGACCTCGGCACCCTCGTCCACGAGAGCGCCCACCAGTGGTTCGGCGACTCCGTCACCCTCACCGCGTGGAAGGACATCTGGCTCAACGAGGGCTTCGCCACCTACGCCGAGTGGCTCTACGAGGAGCAGCACGGCGGCCGCAGCGCCCAGCAGGCCTTCGACTCCCTCTACGCCCGCCCCGCGAGCGACGAGTTGTGGGCCTACCCGCCCGGCGACCCGGGCAGCGGCGAGAACATCTTCGGCACCCCCGTCTACGCCCGGGGCGCCATGGTCCTGCACGAGCTGCGCCGGGCCGTCGGCGACCGGGACTTCTTCCGCACCCTGCGCGCCTGGGCGACCGGACACCGCGGCGGGCACGGGACCACGGCACAGTTCGTCCGGCTCGCCGAGAAGACCTCGGGGAAGCGGTTGGACGGGCTGTTCCGCACCTGGCTCTACTCGGCGGGCAAGCCGAACCGGCCCTGAAACACCGGAAGTTCGCTCCACACTCGGGACGCTGACCGGTTCCAAACAACTACCGGTCAAGATCGACTCATGATCCGACGCAGAACCGCCGTCGCTCTCCTCGCCTCCCCGCTGCTGCTCACCGGCTGCGGCGGCGGAGCCGAGGCGACCGAAGTCCGGACCCCGGCCCGCCGTCCGGCACCGGCGCCCACCCCCGGCACGCCCAGCCCGTCGGCCCCGCGCGGCATACCCGGCCTCGGGCCCGAGCGGACCGCGGCGATACCCGAGCGCTGCACCCAGGCCGTGGTCGTCACCGGGCGCGGCGAGAACTCCCCGCTCTGCACCGTCGTGCTGCACCGGCGCACCGCCACCGGCTGGCAGGCCGGGCCCGCCTGGCCCGGCCACAACGCGCTGCACGGCTGGAGCGCCCACCACATGCTCGGCGACCTGCGCTCCCCGCTCGGCGTCTACACCCTCTCCGACGCCGGCGGCCTGCTCCCGGACCCCGGCGGCAAGCTCCCCTACCACCACTCCAGCGGGTTCCACTCGCCCGGCACCGGCTTCGAGGGCGAATCCCTGGAGGGCTCCTTCGACTACGTCATCGCCATCGACTACAACCGCCGGCCCGGCACCTCGCCCCTGGACTGGACCCGGCCCCTCGGCCCGGGACGCGGCGGGGGAGTGTGGCTGCACGTCGACCACGGCGGACCCACCCACGGCTGCGTCAGCGTCGCCAAGGCGCACATGAAGGACCTCCTGCGCACCCTCGACCCCGGCCGGCACCCGGTCGTCGTCATGGGGCACGCCGACTGGCTCGCGCACTGAGCCGCTTAGGATCCGAACTCGTGTGCGCACATGTGCTGGTCGCCGAGGACGACGAGAAACAGGCCGAACTGCTCCGCCGCTCCCTGCTGGCCGAGGGCCACACCGCCACCGTCGTGCACGACGGCGCGGCGGCACTCGACGCCGCCCGCCGGCTGCGGCCCGACCTCGTCGTCCTTGACCTGATGCTGCCGGTCCTCGACGGCTTCGGCGTCTGCCGGGCGCTGCGCGCCGGCCCGGAGCGGCCGGACATCCCGGTGGTCATGCTCACCGCCCGCTCCGCCGAGGACGACGTCCTGCTCGGCCTCGACGTCGGCGCCGACGACTACCTGACCAAGCCGTACAGCCCGCGCGAGCTGATGGCCCGCATCCGCACGGTCCTGCGGCGCAGCGGGCGGGGCGTCGGCGCCCGGGACGACGACCCGGTCGTGCGGGCCGCCGGGATCAGCGTCGACCCGGTACGGCACGAGGTGCGCTGCGACGGCGCGCCGGTGGAGTGCACACCGGCCGAGTTCCAGATCCTGCTGGCCATGGCGGGGGAGCCGGAGCGGGTTTTCACCCGGCGGCAACTGCTGCACTGCACCCGCGGCTTCGACCGGGCCTCCACCGAGCGGGCCGTCGACGTGCACATCATGAACCTGCGCCGCAAGATCGAGGCCGACCCGCGGCGGCCGGTGCGGCTGCTGACCGTGTTCGGCGTCGGCTACAAGCTGAGCGGCGGCCGGCGGTGAGGCGCCGCATCCCGGTGCGCAAACGGCTGGTCGTCCGGCTGCTGTTCGTGTCCGCGCTGATCGCCGTCTGTTCCGTGGCGGCCACCGCCTGGCTCGCCGTGACCACCACCACCAGCGCCCTGAAGGAGGAACAGGGGCAGGACCTCGCCGCCGGCAACCGCATCCTCGCCCAGCTCAGCGGCTACGCGGCCACCCACTCGGACTGGGCGGGCATCCGGCCCGCCCTGCGGGAGCTGGCCGCCCGCACCGGCCGCCGGATCGCCCTCACCACCGCCGACCGCACCCTGGTCGCCGACTCCGCGCCCCCCGGCACCCCGCTGCCGCCCCGCCCCGCCGCCACCGTCGACCCGCTGCGCACCGACACCTACACCGAGACCGGCGCCCAGCTCAGCGGCATCGACCCGCGCGTGGTGGGCCCCTACCTGCTGCCGGCCGCGGAACGCGTCAGACTCGACTCGCTGGCCGCGCAACGCGCACACTGCTACGAACGCCACGGCCTCCAGGCCCGTACCGAACGGACCGAGAGCGGGCGGCCGGTGGTCACCGTCGCGGACGGCGCCGACCCTTCCGCCTACGGCGCCGACGTGTGCGAGGACGGCCGGCTCAACACCCCCACCGCGACCGAGCAGAAGGCCCTGGACGCCCTGTCCGACCTGGTGCGCCCCTGTCTGCGCAAGGACGGACTGGCCCTCGACGGACGGCTGTTCTTCACGTTCGACCCCCGCGGCAAGGACCCCTTCGGCGGCGGTTTCCTGGTCGCCAAGCTCGCCAGGCTCGGCACCGGCGAGGCCACGCGGACCGCCCAGCGCTGTGTCCAGACCGCCCGCCGCACCCAGCTCCAGCCCTATGTCGCCCCGGTGGCCGAGCTGTTCCTCGGCATCGGCGACCAGAACCCCGCCCGCTTCGACATGTCACCGGCCAACAAGGCCAAGGTGGTCGGCGTGGCCGGGCTGGTCCTCGCCGTCACCGTGGCCGTGACCGCCGTCGTCGCCGTCCGGCTGGTACGGCCGCTGCGCGCGCTGACCCTCGCCGCCCAGCAGCCGCCCGAGCTGCATGTGCGCGTGCCGGTGACCACCCGGGACGAGACCGGCATCCTCGCCGAGGCGTTCAACGACCTCACCGAGCGCCGCGCCCGCCTGGAGGCGCAGCGCAAGGCCATGGTCAGCGACATCGCGCACGAACTGCGCAGCCCGCTCACCAACATCCGGGGCTGGCTCGAGGTCGTCCGGGACGGCGTCGTCGAGCCCGACCCGGCGCTGCTGGACTCTCTGCACGAGGAGGCGCTCGTCCTCCAGCGGATCATCGACGACCTCCAGGACCTCGCCGCGGCCGACGCCGGCACCCTGCGCCTGCACCGCGAGCCGCTGCCGGCCGGCGACCTGCTCGACCAGGTCGCCGCCGCCCACCGCGTCGCCGCCGACGCCGCCGGGGTCGCCCTGCGCACCGGGGCCGACGCCGGCGCCTGGCTGGATGCCGACCCGGTGCGGATGCGGCAGGTCCTCGGGAACCTGGTCTCCAACGCGCTGCGGCACACCCCCGCCGACGGCAGCGTCACGCTCGCCGCACACCGGGACGGCGACGAGGTGGTCCTCACCGTCGCCGACACCGGCTCGGGCATCGCGCCCGAGGACCTGCCGCACGTCTTCGAGCGGTTCTGGCGCGCGGAGAAGTCCCGCAGCCGCCGCACCGGGGGCAGCGGGCTCGGGCTGCCGATCGTCCGCCACCTGGTGGCCGCCCACGGCGGCACGGCCGGGGTGGAGAGCGAGCCGGGGACGGGAACGGTCTTCACGCTGCGGCTGCCGGCCGCGCCGCCGCCAGGCGACGAGCTCTGAGAGCGGTGTCGGGCATCAAGAGCGGAGCAGTGGAATCCGATTCCGGGGCAGACCGGGGGTACTCCGTTCGCGCGAGCGCGGCACTGCTGTACGTGCGCTGGTCCAAAGGTCCGGGCACCGACCTCGACGCCGTCTCCGGCACCGACGAACTGACCGGCGTCCCCATGCCCGGGCTGTCCGCCAACCCGCTCGACGTCGAGAAGTGGTGGGAGGACCGGCCGGTGGAGCTGTGGGTGGCGCGCCGCCTGTACGACTACGCGCACCTGCCGCACGACAAGGGCCCCGGCGTGCGCCCCTGGGTCCTGCGGGGCCGCGAGATGGGCCGGGGCCCGGACAACGAGCCGCTGGTGGCGGAGGTCGAGCCGTTGTGCTGGATCGCCGGCGAGGTGATCGACGCGGCCCGGGACGAGAGGGCCCGGCAGGAACGGGAGTGGGGGCCCTGCGCCGCGGTGGCCGCTGAGCCCCCCCTCGCCCCGCCGGTCAGCCCGAGCGTTGCCGGGAGCGGGCGCGGCGCCGCAGCGCCCGCCGTTCCAGTTCCGTCGTACCGCCCCAGACCCCGATGCTCTGGCCCGTGTCCAGCGCCCAGTCCAGGCACTGTTCGCGGACCGGGCAGCGCCCGCACACCGCCTTGGCCTGCTGCGCCTGCACCTGCGCGGGTCCGGTCGTGCCGATCGGGAAGAACAGATCGGGGTCCTCGTGACGGCACGCGGCATGTTCGCGCCAGTTCTCCATCGGAATCTCCTGGTTCGGATCGAAGTCGTCCGTGCCTTGTCGCATGCGCCGCCGTTGGGGCGTGAGGGCGTTGCGCACACGTTCTCCGGTTCGGGTGACCGGTCAGGAAGGTGTGAAACGGCGGAACGCGCGGAGATAAGCGGAGATAACGTGACGGGCGCGGTGGTCGCCCCGGGCGGCGGCCCCAGGAGAACACCGCGGGAGCCGACAGGGCACCGTGGCCGAGGATGTGACGGGCCGCCGGGTGAGGCCCCCCGCACGCTCCCGCGACCGCCGGGCGCGCAGCGGCACTTGAGTGCTGGTCGGGCGGGGTTCTCCCGGAACCCGGGTCAGCCGCGCAGCGTCTCCGACGCCGTCCTCGTCACCGCATCGGCCAGGGAGGCCAGTGCCGGTGAGTCGAGCTTCCACTGCTGCCAGTACAGCGCGACGTCCATCCACGCGCCGGGGGCGAGAGCGACCAGCCGCGCCCGGTCCAGCAGCGGACCGGCCTGGACCTCCGGGACCATGCCCCAGCCGAGCCCCGCGGCGACGGCGTCCAGGAACCCCTCCGAGGTGGGCACGTGGTGCCGGAACGGGCCGGCGGAGGCGCTGCCGAGCCGGCGGGCGAAGGCGTCCTGGAAGTCGTCCTTGCGGTCGAAGACCACGACGGGGGCCCGGGACAGCGCCTCCGCGAGGGGCCGTCCGTCGAAGTGGGCCGAGGCGAACTCCGGGGCGGACACCGGAAGATAGCGCATCCGGCCGAGCGGACGGACCGCGCAGCCGGGCACCGGGTCCGGCGAGGAGGTCACCGCCGCCATCACCAGGCCCTCGCGCAGCAGCGCCGCCGTGTGGTCCTCGTCCTCCCGGCGCAGCTCGTAGCACAGGCCCGGGACCCGGGTCAGGGCCGGCAGGAACCAGGTCGCGAGCGAGTCCGCGTTCACCGCGACCGACACCCGCGTCGGCTCCCCGCCGCCGCTCAGCCCCAGCTCGCCCCAGGCGTCCCGCTCCAGCCGGGAGAGCTGCCGGGCGAACCGCACCAGCACGGCGCCGGACTCCGTGGGCCGTACCGGCCTGCCGCGCTGGAGCAGCACCCGGCCGGTCCGCTGTTCGAGGGCCTTGACCCGCTGGCTTACCGCGGACGGCGTCACGTGCAGCGCGGCGGCGGCCGCGTCGAAGGTGCCCTCGTCCACCACGGCCAGCAGCGTCCGCACCTGCTCCAGGGGCAGCTCTGACATCACGAGCGCTAATGGTACGTAAAAATCTTTAGCTGTACTTGTGACCGAGGCGTCCCTAGCGTCGACGGCATGAACCACGCCCTGTCCGCCGCGGCCGCCGGCTTCGGCACCGGCCTCTCCCTGATCGTCGCCATCGGCGCCCAGAACGCCTTCGTCCTGCGGCAGGGGGTGCGCCGGGACGCCGTCCTCGCCGTCGTGGGCATCTGCGCCCTGTCCGACGCGGTGCTCATCGCGCTCGGCGTCGGCGGGGTCGGCGCGGTCGTGGTCGCCTGGCCCGGCGCGCTGCGGGCGGTCGGGATCGTCGGCGGTGCGTTCCTGCTCTGCTACGGCGCCCTGGCCGCCCGCCGGGTGCTCAGCCCCGGCACCGGACTGCGCGCGGAGGGCGAGGCGGCCGGCTCACGCCGCCGGGCCGTGCTCATGTGCCTGGCGATGACCTGGCTGAACCCGCACGTCTACCTGGACACCGTGTTCCTGCTGGGCTCCCTGGCCGCCGACCGGGGCCCGCTGCGCTGGACGTTCGGGCTCGGCGCCGCGCTCGCCAGCCTGTGCTGGTTCGCCGCGCTCGGCTTCGGCGCCCGGCTGCTCGGCCGGTTCCTGGCCCGGCCCGGCGCCTGGCGGGTCCTGGACGGCCTGGTCGCCCTCACGATGCTCGCCCTCGGCACGGCCCTGGTCGCCGGCTCCTGAGAGACACCGTTCGCCGCGCACGGGACTTCCTGGAACAGTTAGGCTCTCGAACAAAAAGATGTAACGAGCAACCAGGACATCCGTGGACACGAGCGAGAGCAGCAGCACCGACACCGGCCGGACGGAGAGCCGGCCCGATCCCGACGCGCCGGCGGCCGAGGACCCGCCCCGGCGCGGCTGGCGCCGCTGGGCGATGGACACCCGCCCGCTGCGCATCCCCGCCTACCGGCGCCTGTGGTCGTCGACGATCGTCACCGCCGTCGGCAGCCAGCTCACCGCCGTCGCCGTGCCCAAGCAGATCTACGACATCACCCACTCCTCCGCCTGGGTCGGCTACGCGAGCCTCGCTGGCCTCGTGCCCATGGTGGCCTTCGCGCTGTGGGGCGGGGCGGTCGCCGACACCGTGGACCGGCGCAAGCTGCTGCTCGTCACCAACACCGGTATCGCGGTGACCTCGCTGCTGTTCTGGGCGCAGGCCGTCAGCGGTATGGACTCGGTCGTCGTCCTCATGGTGCTGCTCGCCCTGCAACAGGCGTTCTTCGGGCTCAACTCGCCCGCCCGCACCGCCTCCATCGCCCGGCTTGTCCCGGCGGAGCAGCTGCCGGCCGCCAACGCCCTCGGCTCCACGGTGATGCAGACCGGCCTGGTGGCCGGCCCGCTGCTCGCCGGTGTGCTCATCCCGGTCATCGGGCTGCCGGAGCTGTACCTGATCGACGCGCTCGCGCTGTGCGTGACGGTGTGGGCCGTCTTCCGGCTGCCCGCCCTGCCGCCGCTCGGCGCCACGGCCCGCCGGGCCGGGCTGCGCGAGATAGCGGAGGGCTTCCGTTACATCTCCCGGCACAAGGTGCTGTTGCTGTCCTTCCTCGCCGACATCGTCGCCATGGTGTTCGGCATGCCCCGCGCCCTGTTCCCGGAGCTGGCCGCGGACACGTACGGCTCCTACGGCGAGGGCCTGGCGCTCGGTGTGCTGTTCGCCGGCATCCCGGTCGGCGCGGTGCTCGGCGGCCTGTTCTCCGGTGTGTTCTCGCGGGCCCGCAGGCACGGCTGGATGGTCATCGGGGCGGTCGTCGGCTGGGGTGCGGCCGTCGCCGGGTTCGGGCTCAGCGGGAACCTCTGGGTCGCCGTGGCCTTCCTCGCCGTGGCCGGTGTCGCCGACATGGTCTCGATGGTGTTCCGCGGCGCCATCCTGCTGTCCGCCGCGACCGACGAGATGCGCGGCCGGATGCAGGGGGTGTTCACGGTGGTCGTCGCGGGCGGACCGCGCCTGGCCGACGTGCTGCACGGAACCGCCGGTTCGGCGTTCGGGCCGCGGGCCGCCGTCGCGGGCGGGGGCGCCCTGGTCGTCGTGGTGATGCTGGCCCTGGCCGCCGCGGTCCCGGCGCTGCGCCGCTACCGGATCTGAGCGCCCGGCGGACCGGACAGCACGCCTGGCCAGGGCCTCTCGTTCGGATCATGCCGGGCTCGTCCGAACGAAAGACCCTAGATCGGGCTGCTGCGCCGCCGGATCGCGTACTGCTCCATCAGCTTTCCCCGGGTGGTCTCCAGCCGGTGGGCGAGGATCTCGGCCACCGTCCGCACCAGCGAGAGCCCGAGCAGCGGATCCTCCACGCACAGCCCGAGCACCGAGGGCCCGTCGAACTCGTAGGCCCGTACGTTGCTGAAGGCGACCGCGCCGAAGTCCCACTGGTAGGGCGGGAACAGCCAGGACCAGCCGAGCATGTCGCCCGCGCCCAGCGTGGCCACCGTCACCCGCTGCCGCGAGGTGACCTGCTGGTCGAGGTGGACCGCGCCCGAGCGGATCACCCAGAACCGGTCGGCGGTGCCGCCGGCATCGAAGATGCGGGTGTCCTCCGGGAAGGACACCTCCTTCGCCAGCTCCATCAGGCGCTCGCGCTGCGCCTGGGGGAGGGCGGTCAGCAGTTTGATCGCTTTGGTCATGGCGCATGGCTCCTCGCCGGCGGCGGTTGCGGTGCGGGTGCTGTGCCTCTCAGCCCATTTCAGCCGCTGTGACCGTCCGGAGCACGTCGAGGGGGCCGGGTCTTCGGCCGCGTGTCGCGCCCAGGGCAGCAAAAAGCCCTGGCTGGACGGGGGAAACCAGCCAGGGCCGTATGCGGTGACGCACGGAGCGGGGAAGGAAGGCTTCCGCGCCGCTCCCGCGTCAGTTATGGGTGAACCATAAACCATCTCCCGTACTTTTGAGTAACCGGAAGCGGGTCAGGTGACCTGTTTCACTCCCTCCGTCCGCACCGGGCCCCCGCCCGGGCGGACGATCTCCTCCAGCACCCGCTGCACCGCCTCGAAGGCCCGGGCCCGGTCGGCCGCCTCCCGCGCGCCCTCCGGATCGGTCGCCGTCAGGCTCTGCGCCCGCTCCCGCCAGGCCCGCTCCTCCTCGGCCGCGTGCTCCTGGCCCCGCCGGATCCGCCGCAACAACTCGTCCGCGTCCACCACATCGGTCATGTACGGCGGGTACCCGCTCGGGCCGCCGTGATGACACGGGCACCGAGGGTGTTTGACGGCGTTCCGGCGGGTCAGTCGAAAGGGAGAGAACCCTGCAATCCGGGCACCGCTCAAGGAGTATCTGGGAGGAAGGGATGCTCGACAAGCACCGGACCACTTCCACCGCGACCCTGCCGCAGGCGCACGGCCACGTGCCGTGCCGTCCGGCCGAGGCCCGCAGAACGGTGGAACGCGTCATGACCGAGCGGTGCCGGGCCCGCGACCTGCCGTGTGCGCACGAGGTCGTCGAGGACGCCCTGCTGGTCACGTCGGAACTCACCACCAACGCCCTGCTGCACGGCGGCGGCATCACCGGCTTCGCCGTCGACGTCGACGGTGGCGGCGTCCGCGTCTCGGTGAGCGACGACAGCGACGACCTGCCGGTCACCGATCCGGCCGGCGACGAGCCCGGCCGCCCCCACCCCGGCGGCCGTGGCTGGCCCATCGTGTGCCGCCTGGCCAGCGACATCCGGGTCGCGGAACTGCCGAGCGGCGGCAAATGCATCACGGCCGTCGTACCCCTGCGCTGAAGCGGTCCGGGAAGTTCCGCTCAGCGTGTTTGCGCGTGGGGCCGAGGGGCAGACGGAGTTTCGTGCTTCGGACCGGAGGCGCCTGCCCCGCGGGACAGACCCGCTGCTGGGCCCCCTTCCGGCGGGCCTGGTGGCTCACCCGCGGAAAACCCTGACACCACCGTTCGGGCCAGGACCTGGAACCGCAGTTCCGGCCATGTGCCCTGAAACCCCGTTCAGGAGCGATTCCGCATGCTGACCGACATGTCGACAAGCCGTCCCGGCACGACCGCCACCACCAGCGACACCGCCGGCGCCGCCGCGGCGCCCAGCCGGCGGAACCACGACGACGCCCCGGACACGGCGGAGCTGTTCGTCCGGCTGGCGAAGCTGGAGGACGGACCCGAGCGGGACGCCGTACGCGACGAACTCGTCACCGCCTGGCTCCCCATGGCCCACCGGATCGCCGGCCGGTTCCGCGACCGGGGCGAGTCCGTCGAGGACCTGCGCCAGGTGGCGGCCCTGGGCCTGGTGAAGGCCATCGACCGTTTCGACCCCTCGCGCGGGGCCTTCGAGAGTTACGCCGTGCCGACCATCACCGGCGAGGTGAAGCGGCACTTCCGTGACCGGATGTGGGCCCTGAGGGTGCCGCGCCGGGTGCAGGAGCTGCGCAACCGGGTGCGGGTGGCCCGGCGCGAACTCACCCAGAACCCCGGCAGCCCCGAACCCACCGTCGCCGACATCGCCGCCCACACCGGGCTCAGCGAGGAGGACGTCAGCGCCGGCATGGAGGCGCTGGAGAGCTTCAGCACCCTCTCGCTGGACGCCGAGCTCTCCAGCGGCGACGACGGCTACAGCCTCGCCGACACCCTCGGTGCCACGGACACCTCCTACGACGTCGTGGTCGACCGCGAGGCCGCCAAGGAGGGACTGCGCCGACTGCCCGAGCGCGAGCGGGCCATCCTCTACATGCGCTTCTTCGAGGACATGACCCAGAGCCGCATCGCCGACCGGCTCGGCATCTCCCAGATGCACGTCTCCCGGCTGATCAGCCGCAGCTGCGCCCGCGTCCGCGACGAGGTGCTGGGCAGCCGCCGCCCCGGCGCCGACCCGAGGTGAGCGCCGCTCACCTCCGCGGCTGGGTGGGCCCTCCGGCCAGGCCCAGCGGCCGGGCGAGGCCGGAGACGGCCTCGTCCAGGCGCTGCAGATGGCGCAGCACCCGGTCGGTCACGCGGCCGTAGCGCGGGGTGCGCAGGGTTCCCGGCTCCAGCATCGACGCGATGCTGGGGCCGGTTTCGATCTGTGCGGCGGACCTCGGGTCCGTGACGTGCGCGGCGATCGCCTCGATGTTGTGCACGATCCGCCCGCCCGCCCCGCGCAGCCGGGGGTCCGCCGCGATCGACGGGTGCGTCGGCAGCAGCTCGGCGGTGGCCGCCAGGGACCGCCCGTGGTACGCGCAGGTCTCCAGCAGCGCCACCACGTACCGGACCGTGTTCCGGCGCGAGCGCAGCGGGGTGATCGGATGCGTGAGCGGCTGGGTGGCCGCGCGCAGGTCGGCCAGTGCCTGGTCCAGCTCGCGCGCCTGCTCCACCAGGTCGCCGCCCGCCCCGCCGCTGAGCTGGTCGACGGCGCCCCGGGTGACGTCGGCGAGCCGGTCAAGCACCGCGACCAGCAGCTCGTTGGTACGGCGGTCGGTGTGGACCGGCAGCACCACGGCCGCCGCGATCACCCCGCAGGCGGCGCCGAGCGCCGTCTCCTCGATCCGCAGCACCAGCACCGACAGGCTGTAGGTGTTCAGCAGGGTGTACAGCAGCCCCAGCATGGCCGTCACGAAGAACGACATCAGCGTGTAGGACAGGGGCGCGGTGTAGAACATCGCGAAGATGAACAGCAGCACCAGCGCGAACGCCGTCCACGTGTGATGCCCCACCAGGGCGGCGAGCCCGATGCCCGCCACCACACCGAGCACCGTGCCCAGCAGCCGCCGGTAGCCCTTCACCAGGATCTCGCCGGTGGAGGCGGTGTTCAGGAAGACGATCCAGCACGTCAGCACCGCCCAGTACCAGCGCTGGGCGGACAGCAGCTCACCGCCGACGATGGCCAGCGAGGAGCCCACGGCCACCTGGACGGCGGCCCGGGTGGTGGGCCGTTTCAGGCCGGCCGGCTGCGGCTCCTCCGCCTCGCTCTCCTCACTGACCTCGATCGCGGCGTCCTCCGCGTCCAGCTCCTCGCGGGAGCGGGCGGTCGCCGGAGTGTCGTCGGACTCGTCCTGCGGCCCGTCCAGGGCCAGCCGCAGGCCCAGGGCGGCCCGCGCGGTCTCGCCGAGGCCACGGAAGACGTCCTGCACGGCCGGGGAGGCCGGGGGCAGGTTCTCCTCCTCCCGGTAGCCGAGCAGCCGGTTGCGCACCTGCGCGAGCGCCGTCCCCGACGCCTCCCCGGCAGGCCGCAGCGTCAGCAGCCGCAGCGCCTGCAGATCCCGGCGCAGCGCGGCCGTCGCCTCGTCCCGCACCGGCAGCTCCCCGCCGGAGGGCAGCGGGGCGCCCGGCAGATGCAGGGTGAGGGTGTCGGTCCGCTGCGCACTGCGCGCGGTGAGCAGCAGCAGCCCGAGCCGCTCGGCGGCGATCTCCGCGTCCGCGATCCGGCGCTGGAGCAGCCGGGCCACCGCCGGGTCCGACGTGCCGTCCTCCAGCCGGCCCTGGATCAGCAACGCCGTCTCGTGCAGCCGCGCGGTGCCGGTGCGCAGGTCCTCGAGCACCTTCTCGGCCTCGTCGGGTCCGGCGTCCAGCAGCTCGGCCTGGGTGGCGAGCAGCTGGCCGAGCCGGGCGCGGAAGGCCCGCCGCAGCCGGTCCAGGGTGCCCGCCGGGGTCTGCGGGAGCAGCGCGAACCGGGCGGCCGCGCTGCACGCGAACGCCACGCAGATGACGCCGTACAGCTCCGGCAGCATGGACGCCGTCGCGCCCACGAACAGCGACAGGAAGTAGACCTGGAAGCCGATCAGCCCCAGTGCCGTGCCCCGGTCACCGAACCGGCGGCCGTAGACGGCGCAGAAGATCAGGACGACGAAGAACAGGTCGCCGGCGACGACCCGTTGGTTGAGCAGCGCGCCCAGGGACACCGAGGCCAGCGCCACCGGCAGGCCGAACGCCAGCGTCACGGCCTGCTGGGCGCGCTGCTTCTCCCGGATGGCGAAGGTGGCGACCATCGCCGCGATCGCCCCGGCGACCAGCTGGGGCACCGGGACGTTCAGCGCGGCGAGGACGGCGAGGGTGAGGGCGATCGCGGTGACCGTGCGCAGTCCCGCGGTCAGGCGGAGCAGCCCGGGGTCCGACGCCGCGAGCCGGTCCCACATCCGTACCCGTCCCGACCGTGCCACTGCCCTCACGCCGCCGCGCTCTCTCCCGTGCCGGAAATCGATCTACGGCCCAGCATCGCACGCGGCGCCGGCTCACCTCTCCCCGGCCAGGGTGGCGGCCACCAGCGCGTTGGCGTGCCCGTGGCCCATGCCGTGCTCGGACTTGAGCCAGCCGACCAGCTCCATGTGCTTCGTCAGCGGCGAGGAGCGGATCAGCTCCTGCCACTCGCCGACCGGGCGGCCGTACTTCTTCTCGATCGACGGGAAGTAGCTCGCCGGACCCTTGACGGTCTTCTCGGTCATGCCGGGGTGTCCCTCCGTGTGGTGTGTGTGAACACCAGGGAAGACCGCCGGTCCGCGGTGAAGTGACCGGCGGTCCCCTGTGATCCACATCACCTCACGGGTGGTCGATGCCCGCGCCCTCCACCCGGGCCCGGACCTCGTCCGGTGACAGGTAGGAATCGGTGAACTCGAAGTCCTTCAGCCGGGCGGGCTTGCGGGCCTGGAAGCCGGTGCGCACGAAGTCGTCACCCGCGACCGCGTTCAGCAGCCAGTTGGTCATCACCCGGGCCTTCGCGACGTTGGTGCGCAGCGCCGACCAGTGGTAGCCGCGGGCCACCGCCTGCGCGGGCACGCCGCGCAACTCGATCCCCAGCGGCTTGGACACCGCGTCCTTGCCGCCGAGGTCGACGACGAGACCCAGGTCCTTGTGCACGTACGGCTGCATCTGCTGCCCGCGCAGCGTCGCGATGACGTTGTCGGCGACCTTCCTGCCCTGCCGCATGGCGTGCTGGGCGGTGGGCGGGCACACCGCGCCCTCCTGGCCCTTGGCCAGGTCCGGCACGGCCGCCGAGTCGCCGAGCGCGAACACGCCGTCGTACCCCGGCAGGCACATCTCGGCGGTGACCGCCAGCCGGCCCTTGACCGTCTCCGCGCCGAGCGTCGCGATGAGCGGGCTGGCGACCACTCCGGCCGTCCAGATCAGCGTGTGCGTCGGCACCACGCGGCCGTCGGTGAAGGTGACCTCCTCCGGGCCGGCCTTGTCGATCGACACGCCCAGCGAGACCTCGACGCCGCGCCGCTTGAGGATCTCCTGCGCGCTGCGGCCGAGCTTGTCGCCCAGCTCGGGCATCAGCTTGGGCGCGATGTCGATCAGATGCCACTTGATCAGGCCCGGGTCCAGCCGCGGGTAGCGCTGTACGGCCGCGTGCGTCAGCCGCTGGAGGCAGGCCGCCGTCTCGGTGCCCGCGTAGCCGCCGCCGACCACCACGAACTGCAGCCGCGCGGCCCGCTCGGCGGGATCGTCGCTGGCGTCCGCCAGGTCGAGCTGCGAGATGACGTGGTCGCGGATGTAGGCGGCCTCGGCGAGGGTCTTCATCCCGAAGGCATGCTCGGTCAGTCCCGGGATGTCGAAGGTGCGGGTCACGCTCCCCGGCGCCAGCACGATGTAGTCGTAGCGCTCGTTGACGATCTTGTCGGTGATGGTGCGGATGACGCACACCTTGGCCTTCAGGTCCACCCCGATCGCGCCGCCGGGGATGATCCGGGTACGGTACTTCCTGCTGCGGCGCAGGGACAGGGCGATCGACTGCGGCGTGAGCACGCCGGAGGCGACCTGGGGCAGCAGCGGCAGGTAGAGCTGGTAGGCGAACGGCGTCACCAGGGTGACGTCGGCCTCGTCCGGGGCGAGTTTGCGCTCCAGGCGGCGGACGCAGTCGACTCCGGCGAAGCCTGCGCCAACCACCAGGATCCTGGGTCGTGTCACGGTGTTCATCCCTTTCTGCGGCTCCGGGCGGTCCGGCTCGACGCCGTTCGCATGCCCCGGATCGCTCTGCGCCAACTCCGATCCCACCGTCCCTCCAGCCGTTCCGCCAGCTGGGTGCGGCAGGCAGACGAACGCATGGGGACCAGCATGCCCCCACTGGGACGTGGAGTAACCGGCTGGCGCACACCTACACGTCGAACACCCGTCACCAGGGCAGGAACGCGTGGATGTCCTTGCCGCGGTCGTGCACGACCACACTGACCTGGGTGCACAGCGTGTGCACCAGGTGCCAGCCGATGCCGCCACCGCCCGTGCGGGGGTGGAACGGCCGGGGCTCCGGCCTGGTCGTGCTGGTGTCCCGCATCGTCACGTGCACCCCGTCGAAGGTGCGGCGCATCCGCAGGTCGAACGGACCGGGCGCGTACTGGATCGCGTTCGCGGCCAGTTCGGTCACGACCAGCAGGATGTCGTCCCAGTACTCGTGCGCGCCCGGCGGCGCGTCCCGGGCGAGGGCACAGAGGAACTCCTCCGCCGCGAGCCGCGCGCCCGTGACGTTGCGCAGCTCCCCGGGGAAGGAGAACGTACGCTCGTACTTCTCCTCCGAGGGCGGTGTGTCGTCCCAGCGCGGCTCCGTCACCATCTCGCATTCCCCGGTCCCGGCCCGGAACGGGCCGGCTCGGCCCCTTCCGACCGGAACGGTCGTCGTTGCTGATCTCTCGATGCGCTGCGGGTTCCCCCAGCCGCGCAGGCTATCCGTCTCCCTTCGGACCCGCCGGCCGTTCGCCGTGCTCCCGCGGCGCCGTCAGCGGAAGACATCGTCCGGTTCGTCCCACTCGGCCGGCTCCGGCGGATCCGGCCGCGGCCGGGAGCGCGCCTGGTACATCGCCTCGATCTCGGCCGCGTAGTGCCGCACGACGGCGTCCCGGCGCAGCTTCATGGACGGCGTCAACAGCCCGTTGTGCGGGGCGAACGGTTCCTGCAGGACGCGGTAGACCCTGATCGACTCCGCGCGGGACACCGCACTGTTGGCGGAGGCCACCGCCCGCGCGATCTCCTCCCGCAGGGCGTTCTCCTCCCGGGCCTCCCGTCCCTGGGCGTCGCCCGGCAGCGCCAGGGCGGCCCGCCAGTGCGCGAGGAACTCCGGGTCCAGGGTGATCAGGGCACCGACGCACGGCCGGTCGTCGCCGATCACCACCGCCTGGTGCACCAGCGGGTGCATCCGCAGCCGCTGCTCCAGCAGGGCCGGGGCCACGCTCTTGCCGCCGCTGGTGACGATGATGTCCTTCTTGCGCCCGGTGATCGTCAGATAGCCCTCGGCGTCCAGCCGGCCGATGTCCCCGGTGGCCAGCCAGCCGCCGCGCAGCGCGGCCCGGGTCGCGTGCTCGTCGCTGACGTAGCCCTGGAACACCGACGGACCGCGCACCAGGATCTCCCCGTCCTCGGCCACCCGGATCTCGGTGCCGGGCAGCGGCAGGCCCACGGTCCCCGACTTCTCCCGGCCCAGCGGCTGCATGGTGATCCCGCCGCTGGCCTCGGTGAGCCCGTACCCGTCGTGGAGGTAGACGCCGATGCCCTCGTAGAACAGGGACAGTTCGCGGTTGAGGGCGCTGCCGCCGGAGGTCCCGCGCACCACCCGGCCGCCGAGCGCGGCCCGCAGCCTGCGGTACACCGTCCGCTCGTACAGGGCGTGTTGCAGCTTCAGTTCGAGTCCGGGGCCCGGCCCGGCGCCCAGCCGCCGGCGCTCCTCGGCGGCGGCGAAGTCCCGCGCCGTCCGCGCGGCCCGCTCGAACAGGGCACCCCGCCCCGCCTGCTGCGCGGTGCGCAGGAACGTCTTGTACAGCTTCTCGAACACCGACGGCACACCGTAGAGGTACGTCGGCCGGAACGTGCCCAGGGCCGACGCCAGCGCCGGACCGGTCAGCTCCGGCTCGTGCGCCATCAGCACCCCGCCCCGCACGCACATCAGCATGATCATGATGCCGTAGACGTGCGAGAACGGCAGGAACGCCAGCACGGACGGCTGTTCGCCCGGCGGCGCGGCGGTGTGCGCCCAGCCGGCCAGCAGCGTGTCACAGGGGTAGGCCAGGCCGCGGTGGCTGAGCGCGCAGCCCATCGGGCGCCCGGAGGTGCCGGAGGTGTAGACGACGGCCGCCGTGGAGTCCGGCAGCACGATCCGGCGCAGCGACTCCACCGTGGTGCAGGGGACGGCCGCGCCCCGCTCCACGAGCTCCGCGACGGCGCCCGCGTCGAGCTGCCAGACGTGCCGCAGCCGTGGCAGCCGGGTGCACACGGTGCCGACGGTCATCACGCCCTGCTCGTCCTCCACGACCACGGCCACACAGCCCGCGTCGCGCAGCATCCACTCCACCTGGTCCCGCGAGGACGCCGGATGGACCGGCACGATCTCGGCCCCCACCGCCCACAGCGCGTGCGCGAGCACCGTCCACTCGTAGCGGGTGCGGGCCATCAGGGCCACCCGGTGGCCGGGCGAGACACCGGCGGCGATCAGGCCCTTGGCCAGGTCGATCACCTCGTCGCGCAGCTCGACCGCCGTCACCTCCCGCCAGGGGGCGGCGGGACCGTCCCGGCGCGCGAGGACCGGCAGCGCCGGATTCCGTTCCGCCGTCGCGAACACGCTGTCGGCGAGGCCGCCGGTGAGCGGCGGGGCGACGGCGGGAGCGGGGGCGGGGTTCCGCATGCGCTGCTCCTGGTGTACGGACGGTCACTCCGCCGGCCGGCTCGGTGCCGGCGGTGCTCGAATGTAGCCCAGGCAGGCGCGTTCGGTGAGGGGAACGAGGAAGTCGTGATCGGCTGATGATGTGGGCGTGTCCTGGGGACTCGGGACACATGAGTCATGTGAACCCCGATCCGGAGCCCGAGCGCACGACCGGCCTGGAACCAGGCGGGGGAGTGCCGCCCGGCGAGACCCCGCCGGCCGAGAGCAGCATGCCCGAGGCCGGCCCCCGCGAACCGCACGTCCAGCGCAGGGGCTGGGCCAAGGCGCCGCTGACCCTGATCCTGCTGCTGGTCGTGCTGATCGCGGCCTTCTTCCTGGCCTACGCCCTGGTACTGATCCTCTGACCGGTCCGCTCAGCCCTGCGTGCGCCGCACGCACTCGGCGACGACGTCCCGCAGGCTGCCGGTGTGCTCCAGCAGCCTGCGCTGCTCCCGCGCGCCGTTGCCCGTGCGCAGCAGCTCCTCGACGGCCCGCTCGGCGCGGGCCGCGTCACCGGACTCGGTGAGCGCGTCCCCCGTGTACTCCAGCAGGGAGCGCAGCACCCGGGGCGCGGGCCGCGGCCGCATGGTCACCGGGTCGAGCAGGTCCTCCTCCAGGCCGTACCGGGCCGCCTGCCAGTCGGCCAGCCGGAGCAGGCTCACACCGGGGTCGGGCACCGCCCGGTCCGCCCGCCACTCCCGGGCGGCCGTCTCCACGAGGGCACGGCAGAGCGTCGCGATCAGCACCGCGCTCTCCGCGCCCAGGCACACGTCCGCCACCCGGATCTCCACCGTCGGGTACCGGGCCGACAGCCGGGCGTCGAAGTAGGCCATGGCCTCGTCCAGGATCACCCCGGTGTCCACCATCTCGGCCACCCGGCGGTGGTACCGCTCGGCCGTCTCGAACGGCTCGGTCGGGCCGGCCGACGGCCACCGGTTCCACACCCGGCTGCGATAACTGGCGTAGCCGGAGTTCCGGCCCTGCCAGAACGGGGAGTTCGCGCTGATCGCCCGCAGCACCGGCAGCCACGGGCGGATCCGGTCGAGGACCGCGACGCCCTCCTCGTCGGACTCCACCGACACATGGACGTGGCAGCCGCAGACCAGCTGCTCCCACGTGGGTATCCCGTACCGCTGGGCCAGCCACTGGTAGCGGTCGTTCACGCTGAGGGCGGGACTGACCGGCAGCGGGGACGTGGCCAGGGCGGCGACCCCGCAGCCGATCTGCCCGGCGTGCCGGGCCGCCTCCTTGCGGCAGCGGACGATCTCGTCGCCGAGGTCCGCCATGTCCGACTGCGGATGCGTGGCGAACTCCAGCATCTGCCCGAACAGCTCCTTCTCGAAGACGTCCTGGCCGGGATCGTCCTGGGCGGCCCGTGCGAGGACCGCCGCCGCCAGTGCCTTCGGGTCGCCGCTGTCCGGATCGACCAGAAGGAGTTCCTCCTCCACTCCGACGGTGCGCACCTGGGTGCCGCCCTTCTGTCCGTGCCACGGGGGCAGTCGCTGTCTGTACGACCCCGACTGCCCCTCGCACGGTCGCCGACACCTGCGGCTTTCAGCCCTCCGGCGTCAGCCAGACGGTGGCGAGCGGGGGCAGCGTCAGGTGCAGGAATCCCTCCTCGGGCTTGACGGGACCCGCGGTGCGGACGCCGCCGCCGCCGTACCGGGTGTCGTCGGTGTTCAGCTCCTCGCGCCAGGCGGCGAAGCCGTCGGGGACCCACAGGCGGTAGTCGTGCCGGACGACCGGGGAGAAGTTCGACACCGCCAGCAGCGGGCCGCCGTCCGCGGCGAAGCGCAGGAACGCCAGCACGTTGTCGTCGGCCGCGTCGCACAGCACCCACCGGAAGCCGCCCGGGTCGGTGTCCCGCTGCCACAGCGCCGGCGTCGCCCGGTACACCGTGTTCAGGTCCCGCACCAGGGCCTGCACGCCCCGGTGGTCGCCGGCCGAGTGGTAGTCGTCGCAGAGCAGCCACCACTCGGGGCCGTGGGTGTGCGACCACTCGGCCCCCTGGGCGAACTCCTGCCCCATGAACAACAGCTGTTTGCCGGGGTGGGCCCACATGAAGCCGAGGTAGGCGCGATGGTTGGCCCGCTGCTGCCACCAGTCGCCGGGCATCTTCGACACCAGCGCCCGCTTGCCGTGGACGACCTCGTCGTGGGAGATCGGCAGGACGTAGTTCTCGCTGTAGGCGTACACCATCGAGAAGGTCATCTCGTTGTGGTGGTACTTGCGGTGCACCGGCTCCTTCTGGATGTACTCCAGCGAGTCGTGCATCCAGCCCATGTTCCACTTCAGCCCGAACCCGAGCCCGCCGCCGTCCGTCGGCCGGGTCACCCCGTCCCACGCGGTGGACTCCTCGGCGATGGTCACCACGCCCGGGCAGCGCCGGTACACGGTGGCGTTCATCTCCTGGAGGAAGGCCACCGCGTCCAGGTCCTCCCGGCCGCCGAAGACGTTGGGCTCCCACTGGCCGGAGTCGCGCGAGTAGTCCAGGTAGAGCATGGAGGCGACGGCGTCCACGCGCAGCCCGTCGATGTGGAACTCCTCGCACCAGTACACCGCGTTGGCGACGAGGAAGTTGCGCACCTCGGTGCGGCCGTAGTCGAACTCGTACGTCCCCCAGTCCGGGTGCTCCGCCCGCAGCGCGTTCCCGGGCTCGTACAGCGGGTCCCCGTCGAACCGGGCCAGCGCCCAGTCGTCCTTGGGGAAGTGCGCCGGCACCCAGTCCATGATCACGCCGAGGCCGGCGCGGTGACAGGCGTCCACGAAGTACCGGAAGTCGTCCGGCGAGCCGAGCCGGGGCGTCGGCGCGTAGTAGGAGGTGACCTGGTAGCCCCAGGAGCCGCTGAACGGGTACCCGGCCACCGGCATCAGCTCCACGTGCGTGAAGCCCATCCCCTTGACGTACGGAGGGAGTTCATCGGCGAGCTGACGGTAGGTCAGCCCGGGCCGCCAGGACGGCAGGTGCACCTCGTAGACCGAGAACGGCGCCTGGTGCACGGGGGTGTCACCGCGGTGCGCCATCCACTCGGCGTCACCCCACTCGTAGTGCGAGGACGTCACGACCGACGCCGTGTCCGGCGGCACCTCCGTGCCCCGCGCCATCGGGTCCGCCTTCAGGAACCGGTGCCCGTACCGGGAGGTGATCTCGAACTTGTACCGGGTGCCCTCGCCGATCCCGGGCAGGAACAGCTCCCACACCCCGGACGCGCCGAGCGACCGCATGGGGTACTGCGTGCCGTCCCAGTACGTGAAGTCCCCGGCCACCCGCACCCCCTGGGCGTTGGGCGCCCACACGGTGAAGCGGGTGCCGGACACGCCCTGGTGGACCATCGGCTCGGCCCCGAGCGCCCGCCACAGCTGCTCGTGCCGGCCCTCGCGGATCAGGTGCAGGTCCAGCTCGCCGAGGGCGGGCAGGAAGCGGTACGGATCGTGCACCTCCTGCTCGGTGTCGTCGTACGCCACCAGCAGCGTGTACGACGGGACCTGCGCGCGGGGCAGGACGGCGGCGAACAGACCGTCGCCCTCCGGCCGCAGCGCGGTCGGCGTGCCGTCGATCACGACGCTCACCGCCCGGGCGTTCGGGCGCAGCGCCCGGAACAGCGTGCCGCCCGGCACCGGGTGGGCGCCCAGCAGGGAGTGCGGATCGTGGTGCGCGCCGGCCAGCAGCCGGCCGCGGTCGGCGGCCTCCAGGGCCACGGGCGCGGCCGGCGTGGGCCCGGCGGCCTCGGGGCGCGTGGTGTCCTTCAGTGCCATGGGTCAGCCTCCCCACACGGCGAGCCGTTTGATCGCCGCCATCGGTACCGGCAGCCAGTCGGGCCGGTGTCTCGCCTCGTACAGCACCTCGTAGACCGCCCTGTCCGTCTCGTGCGCGCGCAACAGCGCGTGCTTCTTGCGTGGGTCCCAGCCGGCGCGGGCCGCGTAGCCCGCGCAGAACGCCTCCCGGCAGCGGCGCGCCCACTCGGGTCGCCAGGGGCGGCGCTGCCGGGCCGCGTAGTCGAAGGAGCGCAGCATCCCGGCGACGTCCCGCACCGGGGACTGCGGGGCGCGCCGCTCGGCGAGCGGACGGGACGGCTCGCCCTCGAAGTCGATGACGAACCAGTCGCGGCCGGCCCGCAGCACCTGCCCGAGGTGCAGATCGCCGTGGATGCGCTGGGCGGGCGGCCCGGTGTCGCACGTGGCGAGCGCCCCGAAGGCGGCCCGCAGTCCGGGTACGTAGGGCAGCAGCGCGGGGACGGCGTGCGCGGCCGCGTCGAGCCGCGCGCACATCGCCTCGGCCGTACGGCCGTTCTCGCCCGGCCCGGCCGGCGGGAAGGCCTCGGCCAGCGCCAGGTGCACCTCGGCCATGGCCCGGCCCAGCGCGCGGGCCTCGGTGGTGAAGTGGTCGCCCGCGGCGAGTGCGCGCAGCGCCAGCGTCCAGCCGTCGGTGGCGTCCGGCAGGAACGGTTGCAGCACACCGAGGGTGGCCGGGCGCGGTGCGGCCGTGGTGAACCAGGCCACCGGCGCCGGCACCCGGGTGCAGCCCTGCGCGGTCAGCGCGGCCGGCACCTCCAGGTCCGGGTTGACGCCCGGCTGGATCCGGCGGAACAGCTTCAGGATGTACGCGTCGCCGTACACGATGGAGGAGTTGGACTGTTCGGCGTCCAGCAGCCGCGGCGGCAGACCGCCGGGCACATGGGCGGCCGGGTCCGTCTGGAAGCGCAGCGGGCCCGCCGTGCCGGGCTGCCGCAGCCGTTCCAGCAGCAGATGGGCCGAGCGCGGGTCGTGCAGGGCGTCGTACACCGCGAGCCCGGCCAGCGGGCCGCCGACGGCCCGCCCGATGAACGCCCGCTCCAGCCGTGGGGCGAGGTGCTGGCGCAGGCCGAGCAGCAGCTGGTAGCAGTCCCCGGGCGGGGGAGTGCCGCCGGGGGTGGGCACCGGCACGTGCGAGGCGTGCACCAGCAGGTGCAGACACCCCGGGAACAGCTCCGTCACGGACAGCACCGACAGATCGGTGACCGGCCGGTCCTTTCCCGCGAACCAGCGTTGGCTCGGCAGCCAGTCGCGCAGCAGCCCGCCCAACGAGGCCAGTGGCCCGTCGGGCCCGGCCGCGGTGCGCGGTCGGGGGGTGATGGTCTTCGGCATGGTGACGCGTCCTTTCCTCGGCGCCGGGCGTTCAGCGGCGGCGGCCGATGCGGGATGCGACTCGGGTGAGCCGGAACCAGTAGAAGCCGTGGCCTTGCAGGGTGAGCAGGTAGGGCAGTTCGCCGATCGCGGGGAAGCGCACTCCGCCGATCAGCTCCACCGGGTGCCGTCCGTCGTAGGCCCGCAGGTCGAGCTCGGTGGGCTGGGCGAAGCGGGAGAAGTTGTTCACGCACAGCACCAGGTCGTCGCCGTACTCGCGCAGGAACGCCAGGACCGCCGGGTTGGAGGAGGTCAGTTCCGTGAACGAGCCGAGTCCGAACGCGGGGTTCTGCTTGCGGATCTCGATCATGCGGCGGGTCCAGTGCAGCAGGCTGGACGGGGACGACATGGAGGCTTCCACGTTGGTGACCTGGTAGCCGTAGACCGGGTCCATGATCGTGGGGAGGTAGAGCCTGCCGGGGTCGCACGCCGAGAAGCCGGCGTTGCGGTCGGGGGTCCACTGCATGGGGGTGCGCACGGCGTCGCGGTCGCCGAGCCAGATGTTGTCGCCCATGCCGATCTCGT
>NZ_JBVIJO010000015.1:0-272759 GCF_055581365.1 Streptomyces sp. NPDC031445 | reverse complement strand
CACCGGCTGCTGCACGGCCTGCCCGTCACGGACGCGCTGGCCGCGGTCGACGGCCTGTTCCGGGTACGGCACCTGGACAAGCCCCTCGCCCAGGCCCTGGAGACACTGGCGGACGCGGCCTGCGCCGGCAACGCCTTCCTGCTCGCCGGCGACGGCGCCTTCCACCTCCTCGACCGCCCGGACCCCGACCTCCTGGCCCGCACCGTCCCCGCCGACCGCCCGCCCGCCTGGCGCGCCCTGGACGCCACCGTCCTGCACGCCACGCTCCTGGAGCACGTCTGGCACATCCCCGAGGACTCCCCGGCCCACATCGCCTACATCCACGACACGGCCGCCACGGTGGACAAGGCCGAACGCGACGGCAGTACCGCGGTCCTGATGCACCCCGTGCGCGAGGAGGTCGTACGCGACCTGGCCCGCCAGGGCGTGACCATGCCCCGCAAGTCAACGTCCTTCGGCCCCAAACCGGCCTCCGGACTCGTCCTGCGGGCCCTGCACATCTGAACCGGCGGCTCGCACGGCCTACCGTTGTGCGGCAGCCTGCCGCAGATGACGGCTCACGTCACCGACGAGGTTGATACGGACCTTCCGCTCCACGAAGCGCCACCGCCCGGCACGGCGCTCGAAGCGGTCGTGGTAGCGGCCGCCCGCGATGGGCTGCAGTGGCAGGTCCGGCAGCGCCTGCAACACGGTGACGTAGGAACGTGCCCGCGCCGTGCCCGCCTGTTCGTCGACCTCGATCGCGGTGTTGGTGGTGACGTGCTGGGTGCGCGGCGTACCGTCGGCGTAGACGATCACGGTGTCACGGAACATCTTCTCGATCGCCGCGCGCCCGCTCACCGGCTCGCCGCTGCCCGTGAACGTGGCGTCGGCGAGCAGCGCGCCGAGCCCCGCGAAGTCGCCGTCGTCCACCAGCTCGGCGTACCGGGCGATCAGGTTCTCGATGGCCCGGTGGCCCGACGCGGGGTCGGCGGGCACGGGGGTGGACGTCGGCATGGTGTCCTCCAAACGGCACGGGTCTGCTCCAGGTATAACACCTGAAGTGTCCCGGGCCGCTCGCGGGCGTGTGCACACCTTCCTCCGGTGACACCTCCGTGCCGGAGGCAGCTCACGTCGTGGCGAGTGCCTCGGTCGGTGTGAGCCGCGCCGCGCGGATCGCCGGGTACACACCCGCCAGCATCCCGATGACCACGGCACCGCCGGCACCCGCGCCGAGCACCGCCGGCGGGATCACGGGCCGCCAGCCCTCGTAGACGGCGTAACCGGCGGTGGCCAGGACTCCGGTCACCGTGCCCGCGACCCCGCCGAGGAGTGACAGCACCACCGACTCGGTGAGGAACTGCCCCCTGATCTGACCCCTGTTCGCGCCGAGCGCGCGCCGCAGGCCGATCTCCTTGCGGCGTTCGAGCACCGAGATGTACATGGTGTTCGCCACGCCGATCGCGCCCACGAGCAGCGCCACCCCGGCGAGGCCCAGGAACAGCGACGAGAAGGCGCTGTTCGTCGCCCGCTTCGCCGCCAGGGCGTCCGAGGGGCGGCTGACCTGCACCAGTCCCGGCAGTTCCGGGTACAGCGTGGCCGGCAGCACGGACGAGACCGCCTCGACGGCGTCCTCGCGGGCCTTCACGTACACCACGGTCGGGTGCCCGTCGAACGCGAGGGCCTTGCGCGCCGCCTCCCAGCCGACCAGCACCGAGCGGTCCAGGTCCGGCGCGAGCGGCAGCGGATCGAGGATGCCGATCACCGTGAACCACGTCGTTCCGACGAGGATCTGCGGTGCCTGCCGGCCCGGCGGCAGGCTGGTCACACCGAGGCGGGACGCCGCCTCGTAGCCGAGGACCGCCGTCGGCAGCCGGTCGGTCGCCGGGTCGAGGAACTTCCCCGCCCGCACCCGGCCGTTGACCACCGGCAGCAGGCCGTCGCCGCTGGCGAGGACCGAGAGACCCAGTCCGTCGTGCGGGTCGGTCCGGTCCGACCGGTGCACCAGCTGGTGGGTGTTGGCGACCTGTCCGGTCGCGGTGACCGGCCCGATGCGGGCGGCCATCCTGTCGGCGGACGCGGGCAGCAGTACGGGAGGGTCCTGGTCGCGCTGCGGGACCGCGCGCAGCACGTTCGTGCCGAGCGCGGACAGCCGGTCGTCCAGCGCTCGCTGGCTGGACGCCGGGATCCCCGTCACGAGGACGAGGGTCGCGACGCCGATGGAGATGCCCAGCGCGGACAGCGCGGCACGCAGCCTGCGGGTACGGATGCCGATCAGCCCGAGCCGCAGCACGTCGGACGGGCTCTGCCGGACCGGACGGGCGAGCCTTCCGGAGCCGGCGGCGCGCAACGGCGCCTTCCGCGCGGCGCTCACCGGTTCCCTCCCGGGGCACCGGTGTCCCTGACGATCCGCCCGTCGCGCATCTCCACCCGGCGCGGCAACCGCGCCGCGATGGACCCGTCGTGCGTGATCACGGCAATGGTGGTGCCCTCCGCGTTCAGCCGCACGAGCAGGTCGAGCACGGCCCGGCCGTTGGCGGAGTCCAGCGCGCCCGTCGGCTCGTCCGCGAGCACCAGGGCCGGCTCGCCCACCAGTGCGCGGGCGATCGCGACGCGCTGCCTTTCACCGCCGGACAGCTGGTGCGGCAGGTGCCCGGCCCGGTGGCCGAGTCCGACCCGTTCCAGCGCGGCGAGCGCGAGCGCGGTGCGCCGCCGGCGCGGCACCCCCGCGTACAGCAGTCCCGTGGCGACGTTCTCCGCCGCGGTCAGCCCGTCCGTCAGGTGGAACTGCTGGAAGACGAAGCCGAGCCATCGTCCGCGCAGCGCGGACAGCCGGCGGTCGCTCAGGGCCGCCGCGTCCTGTCCCGCGATCTCCACGGTGCCGCGGGTGGGCAGGTCGAGCGTGCCCATGATGTTCAGCAGCGTGGACTTGCCGGAGCCGGAAGGGCCGACGATGCCGAGCAGTTCACCCTGGTGGATCGTCAGGGACACGTCGTCGAGCGCCGTCACGCCGCCGGGGAACGCCTTGGTCGCGTGGGTGAGCCGCAGTACGGGTGACGGCCCGGCGGGTCCGGCCGCCGCGGACGGCGGTCCGGCGGGTACGGCACGCGGGGCCGGCGTGTCGCCGCCGACGCCGATGGGGAGTGTGTTCACGACGCCGTCACCACCCGCTGCCCCTCCGCGATCCCCGCGCCCGAGACCTCGACCCGGCCCTTGGCGAACAGTCCCGTCTTCACGGCGACCAGCTGTCCGCTCGGGCGCTGGAGCGCGTACCCGCTCTCCTGGAGCGCCAGCAGCGCGCCCACCGGCACGGTGAGGACGTGCCTGCGGGTCTGGGTCGTGAAGGTCACCCGCACGGATGCCGCGTCCAGGTTCCCGACCGAGGCGCTGTCCACCGGCACCACGGTGACCCGTACCGACGGAGTGGTGTCGTTGCCGGACGCGTCGCCGTCCGGACCGCCCTCCACCGTCGTACCCACCGAGGCCACCTTCCCCCGTACGCGCCGGGTGTCGGGGAGGGTGACGACGACCTTGTCACCCTGGTGGACCTCGGCCGCGTCACCGGCGTCGACCGTCACCGACACCGACTTGCGCAGGGAGGTCACCGACAGGACCTCCTCCTCCGCCGGGTCGCCGAGCTGGGCCTTGACCGCGCCCACCCGGACCGCGCCGGGCAGCACGACCACCTGGCCCGCCGAGAGCGTCCCCGTCTGCTGCCGGCCCGTGTCGCGTTGCCACCGCTTCAGCGCGTCGAGGAGCGACGACGTCAGGACGGCTCCGGGGGCTTCGCCCGTGCCGGCGGACGACGCGGTGGGGCGCGGCTCGGGGCCGATGTCGTAGCCGAGGGCCTTGAGGTTGTCCGCGAGGACGGTCACGTCGGAGCCGCTCGCCCCCGCCTTCACGGCCGCCTCGTCCAGGGTGCGGAAGACCGGGGTGCCGCCGTAGAAGACGGCGACCGGCTGGTCGTCCACCCAGTACAGGGGCCTGCCCCGGGTCACCGTCGATCCGGTCGCCGGCAGCTTGGTGATCACGCCCTTGCCGGTGCCCTTGACCGTGACCGGCGCCCCGTAGCCGAGTGTGCCGGGCAGCTCCTTGCTGTCGGACAGGTCGGCGCGCCGGATGAGGGTGGTCTGCGCGGACGGCACCCCGGGCGGCTCGGCCCGGCCGGCGTCCCCGTGCCGCTTCAGCGCGACTCCGCCGTAGACCCCGCCCGCGACGACGGCGAGCACGGCGACGGCGATCGCGATCCGGCCGCCGGCGCGTGTGCCGCGGCCGGTGGACGCGTGTGCGCCGGCCTCAGTTCTTGCCCTTGCCACCGAACGCCTCCACGCGGCAGTCGTCGTCGGCCTTGCCGGTCGGGAGACTGCCGCCGTCGTCGTCACCGGTCCAGCCGTCGGGGCTCCCGTCGGACGTGAAGACCTCGTGCACCTTGAAGCCCTTTTGTCTCAGGCACGTGACGTAGGCGCGGTAGTCGTCCGCGTAGTGCGGGTTGGTCTCGGGGCGCTCCTCGACCGGCTGGAGCGGCATCTTGTACAGGCATGCGTGGTACTGCGCCTTGTACCGGTCCGCGACCTTCGGGTCGTCCACGGGAGGCGCCTGTTTGCCGGGGCGGTCGACCCGCGCGTTGTTCATGGGGACGCCGTGGGCCTGCAGGCACGCCCAGTACGCGTCCCACAGCCGGTCGGTCTCCTCCTGCGTGCTGTCGAGGCGCAGCTGCGGGCGCTTGGCGTCGATGGCGGCGGTGGAGGACCGCGCGGAGGGGGCCGCCCCCGGTGTGCCGCCGCCGGCCGACGGGGTCGCCAACGACGCGATGCCGCTGTCCGCCGCCTTCCGGCCGCCGTCGCTACTGCCTCCGCCTTTGCCGCCGCAGGCCGTGAGGGCGGCGCCCGCCGTCAGGAGGGCGGCGGTCAGGACGACGGCCGGGACACGGTGGGTCCGGCGCGGGGCGCGTGCCCCGCCGGGGGCGCCGGCGGCGGGGTGCGGCCGGCCCGTCTCGTTTCTCATGACGGCAGAGGCTGCCGGGCGAATGTCAGAGGTGTGTCAGGAAGCGATGGCCCTGCCGTGTCCTCGTGCGCGAGGTGTTCATGGATGTCATGGGTGTTCCTAGACTCCTCGCATGTGTGCGCATGTGGTCGTCGCCGAGGATGACGCCAAGCAAGCCGAACTGATCCGCCGTTACCTGGAACACGAGAGCCACGGCGTGACCCTCGTCCGGGACGGCCGGGCCGCGCTCGACGAGATCCGCCGGCGCCTGCCCGATCTGCTGGTGCTCGACGTGATGATGCCCGGTCTCGACGGGCTCGACGTCTGCCGGACCGTCCGGTCCGAGGCCGGCCTCGAAGGGCTGCCCCTGCTGATGCTGACCGCCCGGTCCACCGAGGAGGACCTGTTGCTCGGACTGGACCTGGGCGCGGACGACTACCTGACCAAACCGTTCAGCCCCCGTGAGCTGATGGCCCGCATCCGGTCGCTGCTGCGGCGCAGCGCCCGCACCCGGCCGGCGGCGCCCGGTGCGGCGGCCGGCACACCGGGCGGCGACCTGCTGACCGCGGGCCCGGTGACCGTGGACCCGGCCCGGCACGAGGTGTGGGCGCACGGTACGCGGATCTCCTGCACCCCGGGCGAGTTCCGGCTGCTGGAGGTGCTCGCGGGCCGGCCGGGGCAGGTGTTCGGCCGGTCGCAGATCCTGGAGCGGCTGCACGGCTTCGACCGGTACATCACCACGCGGACGGTCGATGTGCACGTGATGAACCTGCGGCGGAAGATCGAGCAGGACCCGCGCCGGCCGCGGTGCCTGGTGACCGTGTACGGGGTGGGCTACAAGCTGTCCGACGACACACACCCGCCCCGGGCCGGGAGTGTGCGCCATGAGCGGTGACGTCCGGTCCGGCCGGCCGTCCGCGGACCGGGCTTTCGCCGTTCCCTTGGGCCGCAGCCTGCTCCTGCGCCTGCTCGCCGTGGCGGCCCTGGTGTCGGTGTGCTCGATCGCGGCCACCGCGTGGGTGGTCGTACGGTCGACGGCCGTGGCGATCCGCCAGGAGCAGGGCAAGGACCTCGCCGACGACACCAGGACGTACGACGTGCTGATCGGTTACGCGGCACGGCACCGGAACTGGGACGCGGTGGGCTCCACGGTGGCCGCGCTGGGGCGGACGACGGGGCACCGGATCGTGCTGCGCGACGGTGACCGGACGCTCGCGGACTCCGCTCCGGTGCCCGGCCACCCGTACGTGGTCCCTCCCCGGCCGACCGCCGTCGTCGACCCGCTGTCGGTCGATCCACGACGGCTGCCGGCCGCGGCGCGGGACGGCGGGATCGACCCGCGTGCCGTCGGCCCGTACCGGCTTTCGGAGGGCGAGAGCGCCAGACTGCTGGGGACGGCCCGGGACGTCGTCGCGTGCCTGCGGGCGCAGGGCGTCGCGGCGCGGGTGGTGACGGGTCCCAGCGGCCGGCCCGCCGTGCGGACACCGGCCGGGCAGCGCGTCGGACCGCGGTGCGAGCAGCCGGTGCTGAACGACCCGATGCCCTCCGAACGCAAGGCGCTCGACACCCTCGACGACCTGATCGGCAGCTGCCTGGCGCGGCGGGGGTTCGGCCAGGTGCACGTGCTGCTCGACGGGTCCTGGCAGCCGGCGCGCACGCGCTCCACGTCCGCGGACCCCCCGCCCGGCAAGGACGTGCGGGACTGCGTCGCGACCGGGCGCGCGGAACAACTCAAGCCGTACGTGGCGCCCGCCGCCCGGCTCTACGTCAGCAGCCCCGGCGACCGGACCGCCACCACCTTCCTCGACCTGTCGGCGCCCAGCAAGCTGCGGATCGCGGGGGGAGCGGCGCTCGTGCTGCTCGTGACGGTCGCGGTCACCGCGTTCGCGGGCATCCGGCTGGTGCGGCCGCTGCGCAGGCTCACCCTGGCCGCACAGCGGATGGAGGCCGGGGACGTCTCGGCGCGGGTCGAGGTGACGGGCGGTGACGAGATCGCCCGGCTGTCGGCCGCGTTCAACGCGATGTCACGGCGGCGCGAGCAGCTGGAGTCGGCCCGCAAGGCGATGGTGAGCGACGTGGCGCACGAGCTGCGCACGCCGCTGAGCAACATCCGCGGCTGGCTGGAGGCGGTCGAGGACGGCATCGTCCCGGCGGACGAGAAGCTGGTGGCCTCGGTGCTGGAGGAGGCGGTGCTGCTCCAGCACGTCATCGACGACCTACGGGACCTCTCGGCGGCCGACGCGGGGGAACTGCCGCTGGTCACCGAGCCGTTGAGCGTGGCCGACGTCCTCGCCCAGACGGCCCAGGGCCACGGCCCGCGCGCCGAGGCCGCGGGGGTGCGGCTCGTGGTGGCGGCCGACCCGGAACTGACGGTGCCGGCCGACCCGGTACGGCTGCGGCAGGCGGTCGGCAACCTCGTGTCGAACGCCATCCGCCACACACCGCCCGGCGGCACCGTGCGGCTGACGGCGGCCGGTGACGTGCCCGGCCCCGCCCGGACCGGGACGGCGACGGGGACCGCCGTCAGGGCGGGCGTCCGGATCGAGGTCCGCGACACGGGCCCGGGGATCGCGCCCGAGGACCTGCCGCACGTCTTCGACCGCTTCTGGCGGGCCGAGAAGTCCCGCTCGCGCCAGACCGGCGGCAGCGGGCTCGGGCTGTCGATCGTGCGCAAGCTGGTCGAGGCACACGGCGGCACGGTCGAGGCCCACAGCACCCCGGGCACCGGCTCGACCTTCACGCTGCGACTGCCCGGGCTTCCCTCGCCGCCGTGCTGAACGGCTGCCGCGCGGTCGACCGGAGCCTCCTCCGCAGTACCGGATGTGGTTCGGCGTACCCCTGTGTCAGGTGGTCCGTTCTTCCAGGTGGACCAGTCCGGTGGCGGCGACGTGCAGGTCGCGGTCCGGCCGCTCGGCGAAGGCGACCTTCGTGGCGGCGAGTTCCGGGTCCTGCCGCGCCTCTGCGACGGCGGGTGAGGGATGCGCGAAGGGCCACAGTCCCGCCGTGCAGACGACCGTCAGGGAGACCAGCTCGCGTGCGGCCGCGGGGCTCAGTGCGGTGATGTGCCGGCGCAGCAGTTCCGCCAGGGCGGTCAGCAGCCGGACGTGGGCCATTTCGAAGTCGCGCGCGGACTCGGCGGAGATGTTCCGTTCGAGTTCGGAGCCCAGCGAGCCGAGCAGTTCGCACAGCAGGGTCCGGCGGGCCAGGGAGCCCAAGCGGCGGCAGCGTTACTGACACACCCTCACGCGCGCCCGCCGGCCTGATCCGGTCCAGGCCGGGCTTCGGCAACGGGATCGTCGTCCCGGACCGTCCGCCATGGACGGTCCGGACCGCGTCAGCCCACCGCCACCCGCGCGGGCACCCGTCCCGGGGCCGCCAGGCGGTGGGTGGCGTACACCAGGAGGGACAGGCTGATCGCGGCCAGCACGCCGTAGGCGATGTCGCTGTCCAGGCTGTCCCACAGGGTGTGCAGGGTGACCGCGACCGCGTAGACGCACACGAACAGCCCCACGGAGCGGCGGCGCCGGCCGTGGGCGGCGGCGGACCACAGGGCCGCGGCCGTCAGGCCCGTCCAGGCCATGTGCGCGGCGGGGCTCAGCAGTCCGCGCCACACCAGGAGGTCGTCCACCGCGGACAGGTCGCCGTTGGAGTCGACGAGTTCGACGAAGGCGTAGCCCATCGTCTCGAAGACGGCGAACCCGGCGCCGGAGGCCACACCGATCAGCAGCCCGTCGCCGGGGTGCCGGTCGCGGATGACCAGGAGCAGCAGGGCCGGGACGATGAGTTTCGCCGCCTCCTCGATCACTCCGACGGCGACCATCGGCAGGACGTCCAGCAGCCGCAGCGTCCGGTACTCCAGGAACCCGGCGGTGGTCACCCCGATCGCACCGCCCGCGAGGGCGGTCACCGCGACGACCCCCGCGCCGGCGCCGAAGTCGAGCCGCCGGCCCGCCACGAAGGCGACGAAGGACGACGGCACCAGCGCCGCTCCGAAGAACAGCAGAGCGGGGATCAGGTTGGGGTTCTCCGTGGAGACCAGGGCCGAGTGGATCAGCCAGAACAGCAGCAGGCCGACCAGCAGGACGGCGACCCAGCCCCAGCGGCGGCCGACGCGGGCCGGCCCGCTCCGGCCGAACCGGACCGATCGGTGTGTGAGCGACACGGGCACGACTCCCTCCCAGACGTGGACGAGCCGACAGTGCCCGGTCCCGCGACGGCCCGCATCACACGTTCGTGCGAATTCGGGCGCCCGTGGGGGAGGAGACGGTGATGCCGGGTCAGCTCAGATGCCGGGTGAAGAACCGCGGGGAGCCGTCCGCTTCGAAGGGCGGCACATCTCCGTGCCCGCCGGTGTCGGCGCGCAGGGTCTTCTCGGACGAGGCCAGCGCGTCGAACAACGCCAGGCTCTGGTCCCGCGGAACCAACTGGTCGTCCCACCGGACCACGAACTGCACCGGTACGGTGATCCGCGCGGCGTCCTCGGCCAGACCGTGCACCCCGAGCAGGCCCAGCACCGCCGCTCGGATCCTCGGCTCGGCGACGATGAGCGGAATGCCGAGCCCGCAGCCCATCGACATACCGCAGCAGCCACCCGCGCCGACGCCGGCCTGGTCGAGGTGCTGGACCGCGGTCAGCACCGTCCGCCAGTCCGCGACGGCCTGACCGGCCGAACTCCTCGTCCCGGGGGCGGTCGCCGTGGTGGGGCGCGTCGGTCGCGACGACCGCAAACTTTCGGCGGCGTAGCGGCGGGCGCGGGCCGCGCTGCCGGGGCCGTCTTGTGCTGCCCGTCGCCGTGGCCCGGCAGGATCAGGGGACGAGTACCAGAGGCGCCTTCCGGCGTCCACAGCGCGCCGGGGATCCCGTCGAGGGTGAAGAAGTGTTCGGTGACGCCGTCCGATGACGTCTGGGAGGTGAAGCGCATCAGCGTTCCGGGCCTTGCGGGATGCGTTCCGCGGGCGCTCCCCAGACCACGCGGAAGAGGGAGCCCCGACCTGTCACAGCGTTGATCGGTCTCACCTCCGCGGACTCGCAGTCGTGCACCGGCGCCGCCGCACGTATCACAGCGACCGACGCCCGCTCCCGGCCGGGGAGCACATTGCCTGACGCGGCATCAGTCGCCTTCGCCGAGCGGCCTGTTGGTCAGGCGGGTGAGCCATTCGGTGAGCAGCAGGTGCTCGCCCGGGGTGAAGGGCCGCCTGCCGTCCTCCTCGTCGAGCAGGGCCTTGAGCGCCACGGCGTGCCGGGCGCCGCGATCGGCGCGTGACTCGGCGGCGCCGGTGTCCCGTTCGTCCGCGATCAGGGCCGCGAGGACGGCGTCCCGCGTGTTCTCCGACAGGCCCTCGTGCTCGGCGAGCCGCCCGGCGGCGCTCGCGCTGATCAGCGTGACGGTCACACCGATGCCCGCCGCGTGGATCATCGCGGCCGCGGCCTCGACGCTCATGCGCAGCCGGCCCGCTTCGGCGACCCGGGTGACGAGCCGCACCAGGATGTCGTACGCCTCGCCCATGACCGTGGCGCCCTCGCCCGGCCGGGGGTCGGTGTACAGCAGCCGGTAGAGAGCCGGGTTGGCGAGCCCGAAGGCCACGTGCAGGTCCCAGCCGTGCCGCAGTTGGTCGACCGCGTCACCGGAGGCGAGGTTGGCCTGCTTCTCGGCGAGGTAGGAGGCGAAGCCGCGCTGGGCGACCTCGTCGAGGAGTCCCTGCATGTCGCCGAACTGCCGGTAGATGGTCTGGGCCTGTACGCCCGCGGCCGCGCTGACGGAACGCGTGGACACCGCCTCCCGTCCGCCGTCGGCGAGCAGGTCGGCCGCTGCCCGCAGGATCCGCTCGCGCGGCTGCGGGATCGTCTCGGATGCTGTCATGAAATCAATGATAACGGTTCACTGTGATCGACGCTGACGGTGACGGCAGTGAGGGCAGCGAGAGGGGTGACGGCAGTGAGGGCAGCGGCGACAGCGATTGCGGCAATGTCACGGGCCTCCCCGCCGGCGCCGTCGCGCCGCACACGTCGGCCAGGGGCGGTACGGCACTCAGGACGCTCCGGGCGCCGTACCGCTGGATCGTCCAGGCCGAGCAGACCGCATGCTCGCCCGACATGCCTCGCAGAACCAGGTACCGCAGGCCCTGGTAGGGCTCCGTCGCGAGGCGCAGGCCGGCGACCGGATGGGCGAAGAGCCCGGTGAGGTACCGGCTCGCGTACCGGGAGCCGGTGTCGTCCGGCGCGAACAGCCGCTGGAAGGCGGCGGGGTCCCGGGTGCGGACGGCCGCCGCCGCGGCGGTCCGCAGGGCGCTGACGCTGCTCGCCCCCCGGTCGGGCGGGGCCCCGCCGCCTTCCTCCTGGATGAAGAAGCAGATGACCGCCAGCCACAGGGCCACCAGGGCGCAGATCACCCACAGCCAGGGGATCCTCGGGATTCGTAGCATGCCGTGTCTGCCGTTTCGGGTCCTGGGCCGGCCGGGGGAGGAGGTTTCCGTGTACCAGGATCGCCGCCGCTCGCCCGCGCCGCGATGGAGCCGCCCCCACGCGTTCCCCCCGCTGCGGTGGGGAGATCCCCAGGGTCCGGGCCGGGCGCACCGGCCGGGACGCTTCGGGACGTGTGGAAATCCCCTCCCGCGCCGAGCGGTAACGTGGGGCTGACCCTATGGTTCAGCACTCGGAGCACGAGGCATTCTGGTGAGCATGTCCGTCAACATCGTGGTCGTGGACGACGACCCGGGATTCCGCCGCATCGCCAGGCTGCTGCTGACCGCGCGTGGTCTGCACGTCGTCGCGGAGTCGGAGGACGGCGCGTCGGCTCTGGCGGCTGTGCGTGCGCACCGGCCGGACGGACTGCTGCTCGATCTGCATCTTCCCGACCGTGACGGCGTGGCCGTCGCGCGGATGCTGCGCGAGGAGGAACAGCCGCCCCGGATCGTGCTGACCTCCACGGAGCAGTCGTTCTGGTCCGCGGAGGAGCTGGAGCAGGCCGGCATCGAGACCTTCATCGCCAAGGACCGGCTGTTCGACGCCGATCTCAAGGGCATCTTCCGCCCGCCGTCCGGGGATCCGGCCGTAGACCCCGCTGTCTGAGCGCGCTGTCTGAGCGCACTGTCTGAGCCCGCTGTCTGAGGCTTTGCGGCACGGCCGGCATCCGGTGATGTCCGCGCGCCACGTGCGCCCCGTTCCCTCGGCGTGCGCGTATCCGGCCTCCGGCCGGTCCTTCGTGTCCGCGTGCACCCGGCCGACGAGCCCGACCACGTCGGTCCCGGGCCGTCATGGCACCGCTGCCGCTGGCTGTTATCGATGCTCACAAGAAAGTGTTGCCATCATTCCGATCCCTTGTTATCGTCGATAACGCAAGGACGGGAGCGGCGATGTAATCCGCCGGTCGGACACCTTGCCCCACCACACGAAGGAGTGGTCACGATGACCGAAACGAACACCCGCGTCGCACTGGTCACCGGCGGTACCGGAGGCATCGGCCGGGCCGTGGCCGACCGCCTGGCCCAGGACGGTGTCGCCGTCGTGGTGCACTACGCGGGCAACAAGGCCAGGGCCGACGAGGCCGTCGAGGCGGTCAGGGCCCGCGGCGGCAGGGCGATCGCGGTGGGCGGCGACGTGGCCGACGAGGTCGCCATGGCCGCGGCGTTCGACGCCGTCGAGGCGGAGTTCGGAGGCATCGACGTCGTGGTCAACTCGGCGGGCATCATGCTCCTGTCGCCGATCGCCACGCTGGACCTCGACGACCTGGACCGCATGCACCGGACCAACATCCGCGGCACCTTCGTCGTCTCCCAGCAGGCGGCCCGCCGGCTGCGCCGCGGCGGCGCGCTGATCAACGTCTCCTCCTCCCTCACCCGGCTCCAGTTCCCCACCTACGGCGCCTACGCCGCGAGCAAGGGCGCGGTCGAGGCGATGACCCTGGTGCTCGCCCGTGAACTGCGGGGCAAGGACATCACCGTCAACGCCGTCGCCCCCGGCCCCACCGCCACCCCGCTGTTCCTGGAGGGCAAGGACCAGGCGGCGCTCGACAACCTCGCCAAGGCGGCCCCGCTGGAGCGGCTCGGCACCCCCGAGGACATCGCGGAGGCCGTCGCCTTCCTGGCCGGGCCGGCCCGCTGGATCAACGGCCAGACCATCTACGCCAACGGCGGCATCGCCTGACACCCGGCGCCTCTCCCCACCCCCTGCCCCCCGACGCCCCCACGCCACCCCCCTTCACCCGCCCCAGCCCTTCGCCAGTCCACCCCGCGGTCGAGGAGATTCCCATGAGCAGGATCGTCGTCATCACCGGTGCCTCCAGCGGCTTCGGCGCGCTCACCGCACGCGCCCTCGCCGACGCCGGCAACACCGTCTACGCCGGGATGCGGGAGACCACCGGCCGCAACACGCCGCAGGTCCGCGCCGCCGCCGACTACGCGGAGGAACACGGTGCCGACCTGCGCCCCATCGAACTGGACGTCAACTCCGACGACTCCGTCGACTCGGCCGTCAAGCGGGTGATCGGGGAGCACGGCCGTATCGACGTGGTGATCCACAACGCCGGTCACATGGTCACCGGGCCGGCCGAGGCGTTCACCCCGGAGCAGTTGGCGCAGTTGTACGACGTCAACGTGCTGTCCACGCAGCGGGTCAACCGGGCCGTGCTGCCCCACCTGCGGCAGGCCGGCCGGGGCCTGGTCGTGTGGGTCTCCAGCTCCAGCGTCAAGGGCGGCACCCCGCCCTACCTCGCCCCCTACTTCGCCGCCAAGGCCGCGATGGACTCCCTCGCGGTCAGCTACGCCGGGGAACTCGCCCGCTGGGGCGTCGAGACCTCGATCGTGGTGCCCGGCTCCTTCACCAGCGGCACCAACCACTTCGCCCACTCCGGCCACCCGGCCGACGGCGCCGTCGAGGCGGAGTACGAGAGCCGGTACCCGGGTCTGCTCCAGCAGGTCTCCCAGAAGCTCGCGGCGCTCGCCCCCGAGGGCGCCGAGGCCTCGCTGGTCTCCGACGAGATCGCCCGGATCGTGGCCCTGCCCGACGGCGAGCGCCCCTTCCGGGTCCACATCGACCCGGCGGACGACGGCTCCGAAGAGGTCTCGGAGGTCGCCGACCGCATCCGCCGCGAGTTCCTGACCCGGATCGGCCTGGACGACCTGCTGACCGTCCACCCGGCCGACGCCTGACGGCTGCCGCCGCGGGCGTCACGCACGTCGGCGAGTTCGGGGCCAGCCCGCGGAAGCGCCGTTGAGGCACACCGTCGGGCAGCCGGCCTCGGCCGGGGCTCCGATCAGCGGGTGTCGTAGCCGGTCCGCCAGCGGCCGTGCCGCCTCACGACACGCCCGTCCGTCCGATCCGCCGGGCGCCGGCGGCGGGCCGGCCGAACCCGCGCCGGGCCCCTCCCACGGGCGCGGCACGCACGCGGACGGTTCCCTCCGGCCGACGGCCGGCGCCTGACCGCTGCCGTCGCGGGCGTCACGCACGTCGGCGAGTTCGGCGTCAGCCCGCGGAACAGTCCCCGTGTCGTCTTCCTCCCGCCGGCCGAACCGCCCGCGCCCCCGCGCCTCGCACGTTCATGTGATGCGGAACGGGCGGACCGCTGGAAGGCTCGACAGCAGCGGAAATCCGACGGAAGGCGTGTGCCATGGGATTCGTGACGGTGGGCCGGGAGAACTCCGAGTCGATCGATCTGTACTACGAGGATCACGGCAGTGGCCGTCCGGTGGTGCTGATCCACGGTTATCCGCTCGACGGCCACTCCTGGGAGAAGCAGGAGCGGGTGCTGCTGGAGGCGGGGTACCGCGTGATCACGTACGACCGGCGGGGATTCGGCCGGTCGAGCCGGCCGACGGTGGGCTACGACTACGACACGTTCGCGGCGGACCTGGAGGCGCTGCTGGACCACCTGGACCTGCGGGACGTCGTCCTCGTCGGGTTCTCGATGGGCACGGGCGAGGTCACCCGGTACCTGGGCCGGTACGGATCGGAGCGGGTCGCGAAGGCGGTGCTGCTGGGCGCGATCCCGCCGTTCCTGCTGAAGACCGACGACAACCCGGAGGGTGTCGACGGGTCGGTGTTCGAGGGCATCAAGGCGGCCGTGCTGAAGGACCGGCCCGCGTACTTCAAGGACTTCCTCGACGACTTCTACAACGTCGACATGTACGCCGGGACGCGGATCAGCGACCAGGCGTGGCAGAACAGCTTCAACGTCGCGGTGGCGGCGTCCGCGTGGGCGGCGTACGCGTGCGTCGACACCTGGCTGACGGACTTCCGTGACGACCTGCCGAAGATCGACGTGCCGACGCTGCTGGTGCACGGCGACGCGGACCGCATCCTGCCGTACGAGAACACCGCCCGGCGGCTGCCCGGACTGATCAAGGACCTGACGTTCGTGACGGTCGAGGGCGGCCCGCACAACATCGCCTGGACCCACCCCGAGGAAGTCAACACCGCCCTGCTGGACTTCCTCGCCAAGTGACCGCGCCGAGCCCCGACCGGTCCCCGTGGCCCGGGCGGAACGGAGCCACCCGGCACCTGCTGACCCTCGCGGCCGGAGCGGCGAACGCCTTCGGGTTCCTCGCGCTCGACGGTGTCTTCACCAGCGTCGTCACGGCCAACTCCGCGCTCCTCGGCCTGCACCTGGGCGACGCCCACCTGGCCGCCGCCCGCCTCGTCGCCGTGGCCCTGCTCGGCTATGTCGCCGGGGCGGCGGCCGGCGGCCTGGTGGCGGCCGGCCGGGGCCGGCTCCGGGGCGCGGGCATCCGGGGCGGCCTGCTCCTGGAGGCCCTGCTGCTGTGGCTGGTGGTCTGCGGCTGGCTGGGCTGGCACATGGCACCGCACGGCGCGGCCCGCACCCTGCTGCTGTTCCTCACGGCCCTCGCCATGGGCTGCCAGAACGGCAGCGTCCGCGTCACCGCCGGCAGCGAGATCACCACCGCCTATCTGACGGGCCTGCTCACCTCCGCCGTCACGGAGTTCGCCACCCGGGGACGCCTGCGGACCCGCAGCGTCGGCATCGTGGCCGCGCTGATCGCCGGGGCCGCGGTCGAGGGCGCCGTCCACCGCTGGCTGCGCCCCGGGGCCCCGCTCGCGCCGGCCCTGCTCGTCACCGCGGCGCTGGCGGCGACCTGGCTGCGCGCGCCGGCCCGCCCGGCCGTCGTCCCGCCGGAGCCCTGAGCCCTGAGCCCTGAGCCCTGAGCCCTGAGCCCGCTGAGCCATCCCGTTTGCGAACCGGCCCGATTCGACGAAGAGAGCGCACGACATGACCGCATCCGATGTTGACCCGACGCCGGACCCGCACCCGCGGGACGGCGCGGTCGGCCGCTCGGCCACCGGCGGCGACGGCCCGGCCGTCGACAAGCGGCCGGCGCACCGCCCCTACCACCACCCGGCGGCCGGCTGGGGCGCCGCCAAGAGCGTCGGCCGGGTGCTGATCAAGGAACGGGCGCTGTTCGAAGGGCCCCGGGCCGTCCTCAGGATGAACCACGAGAACGGCGGCTTCGACTGCCCCGGCTGCGCCTGGCCCGACGACACCAAGGGCCTCAAGCTCGACATCTGCGAGAACGGCATCAAGCACGTCACCTGGGAGATGACCGGCAAGCGGGTCGGCGCCGGCTTCTTCGCCCGGCACACCGTCTCCGAGCTGTCCACGTGGTCCGACTTCGCCCTGGAGGACCAGGGCCGGCTGACCGAGCCCCTCGTCTACGACGAAGCCAGCGACCGGTACGTCCCGATCACCTGGCAGGACGCCTTCGCCCTCGTCGGCCGCACACTGCGCGCCCTGGACAGCCCCGACGAGGCCGCCTTCTACACCTCGGGCCGGCTGAGCAACGAGGCGACCTTCCTCTACCAGCTGATGGCCCGCGAGTTCGGCACCAACAACCTGCCCGACTGCTCCAACATGTGCCACGAGGCATCCGGCCGGGCCCTGACGGCGGCCCTCGGCACCGGCAAGGGAACCGTCGACCTCAAGGACTGGGAGACCGCCGACGCCCTGTTCGTCATGGGCGTCAACGCGGCCTCCAACGCCCCCCGCATGCTCACCGCGCTCGCCGAGGCCTACCGGCGCGGCGCGCAGATCGTCCATGTGAACCCCCTGGTCGAGGCGGCGGCGACCAGCACGATCGTGCCGCACGAGTTCACGGACATGGCCCTGTTCAAGGCCACCCGCACCAGCACCCTCAACCTCCAGGTCCGCGCGGGCGGCGACATGGCCCTGCTGCGGGGCATCGCCAAGGCCGTCCTGGAGGAGAGCCGCAGCGACCCCAGGGCGCTCGACAAGGAGTTCATCGAGCGCCACACCCACGGCTTCGACGCCTACCGCGAACTGTGCGAGGCCACCTCCTGGGAGGAACTGGAGGAGCAGTCCGGCCTCACCCGGGCCGACATCCTCAAGGCCGCCGGGATCTACTCCCGCTCCGACCGCACCCTGATCAGCTGGTGCCTCGGCCTGACCCAGCACGAGCACGGCGTCGACACCGTCCGCGAGATCGTCAACGTCCTGCTGCTGCGCGGCAACCTCGGCCGGGAGGGCGCCGGCCCCTCGCCGGTGCGCGGGCACAGCAACGTCCAGGGCAACCGCACCTGCGGCATCGACCACCGGCCCCGGCCCGAGTTCCTGGACCGGCTCGCCGACGTCTGCCGCATCGACCCGCCGCGCGAGCACGGCATGGACACCGTCGACACCATCGAGGCCATGAACCAGGGCTGGGTGAAGGTCTTCGTCGGCATGGGCGGCAACTTCGTGCTCGCCGCGCCGGACACCGCGTACACCTCCCAGGGGCTGCGCACCTGCGAACTCACCGTGCACGTCAGTACCAAGCTCAACCGCAGCCACCTGGTGCACGGCCGGAAGGCGCTGATCCTGCCCTGCCTCGGCCGCACCGAGAAGGACCACCAGCGGCGGGGCCCGCAGTCCGTCTCCGTGGAGGACTCGATGAGCATGGTGCACCTGTCGGCCGGCATGAAGAAGCCCGCCTCCCCGCACCTGCTGTCCGAGCCGGCCATCATCGCCGGCATGGCGCGGGCCACCCTCCCGGAGAGCGGCACGCCCTGGGAGTCGTACGTCGAGGACTACGACCGCATCCGCGACACCATGGCCAAGGTCCTGGACGGCTTCGAGGACTTCAACCGCAGGGTGCGGCTCCCGCTCGGCTTCCGCATCAGACAGCCCGCCCGGGAACTGGTCTTCCTCACCCCGTCCGGCCGCGCCGAGTTCTCCGCCGCGCCGCTGCCCGAAGCGCCGCCGCGGGACGATGTGCTCGTCCTGCAGACCATGCGCAGCCACGACCAGTGGAACACCACGATCTACTCGGACGACGACCGCTACCGCGGCATCAGCAACCTGCGCACCCTCATCCTGATGAACGGCGACGACATGCGGGCCCGCGGCATCAAGCCCGACAGCCTCGTCGACATCACCGCCACCGCCCGCGACGGCAGCCGGCGGCAGCTCAAGCGGTACACGGCGATCGAGTACAGCATGCCCCGGGGCTGCGCCGCCGGGTACATGCCGGAGATGAACGTCCTGGTCGCCGCGAGCGACTACAGCACGCAGAGCAACCAGCCCCTGATGAAGAACATCAAGGTGCGGGTCGCGCCCAGTGCCGAGGACTGACCGGCCATGACGACAGCAGGCGGTCCTGCTGCCCCGGGTCATGGGCCGCGCCGAACCGGTGTCGTGCCGGGCCCGGGGGACGGTCAGCCGGCGCGCAGCAGGTCGAGCAGCTCGCGCGCGTACGTGAGGGACTCCTCCACCGTCTCCACCTCGTACATGGTGTCCACCATGACGTGCTCGATGCCCGTCCGGTCGCGCACGGAACGGATCGCGTCCGCCACCGCCCGCACGCCCGTGCCCGTGGAGACGTTGACCCGCAGCACGGTGTCGATGTCCCCCGGGTCCCGCCCGGCGGCACGCGCCCACGTGTCGAGCCGCGCCCGCTGGGCGGTCAGGCCGTCGGTGTCCACGTACTCCGGCACCACGCACAGCGGCAGCCACCCGTCCGCGCGCCGCGCGACCCGGCGCAGCGCCCGCTCGGAGAGCGCGCCCAGGTACACCGGGGGGCGCGGCAGCCGGGCGGGCTTGAGCGGGGCGTGGTGCCGGGGCACCGACAGCAGCGCCCCGGAGTACTCGGCGGGGTCCTCGGTCCACACGGCTTCGAGCGCGTCGAGGAGCTCGTCCAGCAGGGCCCCGCGCCGGCTGAAGTCCCGCCCCGCGGCCTCGTACTCCTCCGGCGACCAGCCGATGCCGAACCCGGCCAGCAGCCGGCCGCCGCTGACCAGGTCGATGGTCGTCAGCGCCCGTGCCAGCTGCACGGGCGGGTACAGGGGTGCGATGAGCACGTGTGAACCGAGCAGCGCCCGCTCGGTCGCGGCGGCGGCCACCCCGAGGAGCACGAAGGGGTCGGCGGCCGGGTTGAGTTCCGGCGGAATGGTGGTGCCCTGTCCGCCGTAGCCGACGCTGGGCCGCACGGCCGCCAGGGTGCGGTCGCCCACCCAGAGGCTCGCGGCACCGGCCCGTTCCACTTCCCGCGCGAACTCCGCGGCCCGGGCGACCTCGAACGCCTGACGGTGGAACTGGGGGAGTGCGAATCCGATGCGCATGGCTGCCTTCGCGGGGTGGGCCGACGGGTGCGCCCAGCCTACACACGCCGAGGCATGTACGGGCGCACACGTGTGTCGCCGGCCGCGCAAGGTGTCTGCTCGTCCCGGTGGCGATTGTCGCGCGCGGGCCACGGGTTCGCCCTAGAGTGTGGCTGATCCATGCATTTGTCCGTCACCGAATCGACTGGGAGGGTATGACACACATGTCCCAAGACGTCCCCGAACCGGTGCCCCAGATGGTCCTGTCCCCGCTGACCAGCGCGGCGGTCTTCCTGGTGGTCACCATCGACAGCGGCGGCGAGACCACGGTCCGCGAGCTGCTGTCCGACGTCGGCTCACTGGAACGGGCCGTGGGGTTCCGCGCCCAGCCCGAGGGCCGGCTCAGCTGTGTCACGAGTATCGGCTCGCACGCCTGGGACCGCCTGTTCGGCGGGCCGCGCCCGGCCCGGCTGCACCCCTTCCGGGAACTGAGGGGACCGGTGCACCGGGCCGTCGCCACCCCCGGCGACCTACTCTTCCACATCCGGGCCGCGCGGCTCGACCTGTGCTTCGCGCTCGCCACGGAGATCATGAGCCGGCTGCGCGGCGCGGTCACGGTCCAGGACGAGGTGCAGGGCTTCAAGTACTTCGACGAACGCGACCTGCTCGGCTTCGTCGACGGCACGGAGAACCCGACGGGCGCCGCGGCGCGCGCGGCCGTGCTCATCGGCGACGAGGACCCGCCGTTCGCGGGCGGCAGCTACGTCGTCGTACAGAAGTACCTGCACGACCTGGAGGCATGGGAGGCCCTGCCGGTCGAGGCGCAGGAACGGGTGATCGGCCGGCGCAAGCTGTCCGACGTGGAACTCGCCGACGACGTCAAACCCGCCGACTCACACGTCGCCCTGACCACGGTCACCGACCCGGACGGCACCGAGCACGAGATCCTGCGCGACAACATGCCCTTCGGCGCGGCCGGCCGGGGCGAGTTCGGCACCTACTTCATCGGCTACGCCCGCACCCCCGAGGTGACGGAGACGATGCTGGAGCGGATGTTCCTGGGCACGGAGTCGGCGCCGCACGACCGGATCCTGGACTTCTCCACCGCGGTCACCGGCACCCTGTTCTTCACGCCGTCCGCGGACTTCCTCGAAGACCTCCCCGAGCCGCCGGCCGCCGGGGCCGTCGCCGCCGCCACACCGACCGACAGCCAGGTCCGATCCTCCGGGTCCTCCCTCGGGATCGGCAGCATGAAGCGGAGCCCTTCCCGATGAACAACCTGCACCGTGAACTCGCGCCCGTCTCCGAGGCCGCGTGGGCCGACCTGGAGGAGGAGGCCCGCCGCACCTTCAAGCGCCATGTCGCGGCCCGCCGCGTCGTCGACGTCCCCGAACCGGGCGGCCTCGGTCTCGCCGGCGTGGGCACCGGTCACCTGGACGCCCTCGACACCCCCGCGGACGGGGTCATCGCGCACACCCGCCGCTTCCAGCCGCTGGTGGAACTGCGGGTGCCGTTCACCGTGGACCGCCGGCAGGTGGACGACGTCGCCCGGGGCGCCAAGGACGCCGACTGGCAGCCGGTGAAGGACGCGGCCCGGCGGCTGGCGTTCGCCGAGGACCGGGCCGTGTTCGAGGGCTACCCGGCGGCCGGGATCACCGGGCTGCGGGCGAGCTCCGCCAACCCGGAGCTGACGCTCCCCGCCGACGTGCGCGACTACCCGGACGCCGTCAGCCAGGCGGTCACGGCCCTGCGCCTGGCCGGTGTGGACGGCGCCTACACGCTGGCGCTGAGCGCCGAGGCGTACACGGCCGTCAGCGAGACCTCCGACCACGGCTACCCGGTCATCAAGCACCTCGCCCGGCTGCTCGACGGCGACATCGTCTGGGCGCCCGCCATCGACGGCGCCTTCCTGCTCTCCACCCGCGGCGGCGACTTCGAACTGCGCCTCGGCCAGGACGTGTCGATCGGCTACCTGTCGCACGACGCGACGAGCGTCACCCTGTACTTCCAGGAGACCCTGACCTTCCTGGCGTACACCGGGGAGGCCGTGGTGGCCCTGTCACCCGCCCCGGCCGACGCCTGACGCGCGAGCGGCACCGGGTGGACGTGCGGCCACCCGGTGCCGCGCCGTTCCCGGCGTGCCCCTCCTGCGGCAGTTCGACGCGCTCGATGTCGCGGACGACGACGAGGTAAGCCGACCACGGCCATGGCGGCGCAGGCGCCGACGAGGGTGAGGGCGAGGTCGATGTGCCGCCCCGCGCGAGGCGGTCGGAGAGCCGGCGCCGCCCAGGACACCGCCGTCGAAGCCGCAGAGGGCGGGAACAGCGCGGAGACGCGGCGCAGGTCCCGCCCGCCGGACGTGGCGCTCCTGGCGCGCGTGTCCTCCTCGGCGGTGGGGGCTCCACCGCGGGGGCGTGGATGACCTTCGTCCACGCCGCGGCCCATGTGCAGTATCAGCCCGTAAGCGGCGCCGGCCCGCGCCGAGGGCGATGAGCGCGCACCCGTCTGCGCGGCCTCCTTGCGCCGCTGCCAAGCCCGCTTCGCGGCGCCGCTCACCAGGGAACCGGCGTTCCGTCCCAGGAGAAGAAGCCACCGGTGGGGCCGTCGTCCGGCAGCAGGGCCAGGCGGGCGGCTCCCTGGGCGGCCTCGGCCGGGTCGTCGCCGGCAGCGGCGGCCAGGGGGTTGAGGTCGGTGGCCCGTATGCCGGGGGCGAGCGCGTTGACCTTGAAGCCGTCCTCGGCCAGCGTCTGGGCGTAAAGGACGGTGAGGGCGTTGAGGGCGGCCTTGGACGACCGGTAGGCGGCGGCGCCACCGCTTCCCGGGGTGAACTGGGGGTTGGGGTTCGTGCTCCAGGTCAGCGATGCGGTGCCGCTGGAGACGTTGACGATGCGCGGACGCGGGGACCGGCGCAGGGCGGGCAGGAAGGCATTGGTCACCGCCACCACCCCGAAGACGTTGGTCTCGTAAGTGCGCCGGAACTCCTCGACGCCCGTGTCGGCCGGCGGGGCGAGTGACGGTGAGATCCCGGCGTTGTTGACCAGCACGTCCAGACGGTCCACCTGGGTCGCGGCCCGTGCGATGCCGTCAGGATCTGTCACGTCGAGGACCAGCAGGCGGGCGCCTGCGCCGATCTCCGCGACGGCTCGCTGTCCGAGCCCGCGGTCGCGGGAGCCCACGTACACGGTGAGGCCCTCGGCGGCGAGGAGCCGGGCGATGTGCTTGCCGATGCCCTTGTTGGCACCGGTGACCAGAGCTGTGCGATCGTTCATGGCAACTACCGTCCCCTGGCTGTGGGCGCCCTGCCAGGGACAACCTGTACCAGGCAGTGGGAGGAGGCGGCATGGCACGGCAGGAGCTGGCCCGCTTCCTGCGGGACCGCCGGGCGGCCCTGCGTCCGCACGAGATCGGCCTGACGGCGACGGGCACCGATCGCCGGACACCGGGCCTGCGCCGCGAAGAGGTGGCGGAACTCGCCCACATGTCGGTCGACTACTACACGCGGCTGGAGCAGGCCCGGGGCCCGCGGCCGTCCGCTCGGATCCTGGACGCGTTGTCCCAGGCACTACGGCTCACGCCGGCCGAGCGCAGCCACCTGTTCCGCCTGGCGGGCTCGAGCGCGCCGCCCGGCATCAGCGCCGTGCGGAGGGTACGCCCGCATGTGGCCCGGATGCTGGAGCGGTTGCCGGAGACCGGCGCCATCGTCACCGACGCGGCGTACGGCGTCGTCGCCTGGAACCCCCTGGCCCAGGCACTGCTCGGCGGCGATCTCGGAGGCGGCAGGACGAACCTGGCCCGGCGCCGCTTCCTCGGCCAGGGGCGGATGTACGAGAGCTCCAGCGCCGAGGAGTTCGGGCACATCGTGGTGGCGCGGCTGCGACGGGCCGCCGACCGCTACCCGCATGACCCGCGGCTGACCGCTCTGCTAGCCGAACTGCACACCGGCAGCGAGGAGTTCCGACAGATATGGCAAACGCGTCCGGTCCACGCCCCCGGGCACCGCACCAAGATCCTCGATCACCCGGAGACCGGCACGCTGCGCTTGAACTGTGACGTCCTGCTCGTGCCCGAGGATGACCAGGAAGTCGTCCTGATCACGGCCGACCCCGGATCACCTGCCGCGCGGACCCTGCACAGGATGGCCAGGCAGGCGACCTGAGACATGGGACGCGTCGACGGGGGACTCCACCGGATCGGCGTCGTCTCCGCGAAGACAGGGGAGTGGGAGGCCGACCACCGGGCCCGGATACGCGGGTTGCCGGTCGCGGCGTCCACCGCGGTGGAGGATCTGCACGACGCGCTGCGCGAAGTCGCCGCCCGGCGCGGCCGCATGCAGGCCGTGTGGGGCTACTGCGGGGAGTGGGTGAGCAGGTAGTCGATGGCCTCGCTGACGTCGTCCACGGTGTGGTGGGGGGTGTCCAGGCCGTCGGGCCAGGTGCGGCCCCGGACCCATATCGTGCGCAGGCCGGCGCCGTAGCCGCCGGCGATGTCCGCTTCCGGATCGTCGCCGGTCATCCAGTCGCCCGGGGTGAGCTGGGTGCCGCACCGGGCGGCGGCGAGCTCGAAGAGCCTCGCATCCGGTTTGCGGACGTCGATGTCGCCGGACGCGGCGATGCCGTCGATCAGGTCGGCGAGCCCGGTCGCGCGCACTTTCGCGCGCTGGATGTCGCTGGAGCCGTTCGTGGCGACTCCGATGCTCCAGCCGGCGTCCTTGAGGCGGGTGAGCGCGGCGAGCACGGCGGGGCGGCAGGTCACGGCGGACGCCATGCGGTCGATGTAGACGCGCCAGAGGTGATCAGCGGACTCGGCGATCGGGAAGGCGGCGCGCAGGCGGTCGAAGTCGGACCGGTCGGCGCGGTCGGCGAGTTCGGTCAGCAGCCAGGTCTCGATCTCGGGGCCGTAGCCGTGGTCGTGGCTGAGGGTGGCTATGGCGTCGGCCACGGCACCGGTGCGGTCCACCAGGGTGCCGTCCAAGTCGAAGATCGCGAGTCTCACGAGCACGGACCCTACCCGGCCCTCCGCGGATACGGACAGGTCCGGGTAACCCCCCTGTGCGACGACCGGCCTGCCGGATGGTGGCGGACGAGCCGGTCCACGAGGGTGAGGGGCTGTGAACACGTACAGACGAGGAGGCCCCATGCAGACCCGCCGCACCGCCTTGCTGTCGGCCGTCGCCGCCGCCGTCACCCTGTCCGCCACCTCCGCGCGGACCGTCTCCGCCGCCCCGCGCGAGGCCCGGCTCGTGCGGCTGACGCTGCCCGCGCCCAGTGGGCCGTACCCCGTGGGGACGGTCTCGCTGCGCCTCGTCGACGCCTCGCGCCCCGATCCCTGGACGGCCTCGCAGCCGTACCGGGAGCTCATGGTCGGCATCCGGTATCCGGCCCGCGCCGCCGGCGCGTACCCGGCCGCCCCCCAGATGCTCCCCGGGGAGGCCGCCGGGTTCGCCGCTCTGAACAACCTCTCCGGTGTGCCGGGCGACGAGGTCGACTGGTCCGCCACGCGTACCCACGCTCATGAAGGCGCCCCGGCCGACCGGGACTCGGGCCCGTACCCGGTCATCTGCTGCTCACCCGGCGCCGGGGACCCGCGTTCCCTGGGCACCACGCTCTGCGACGACCTCGCCTCCCGGGGATATGTCGTCGTGACGATCGACCACACCTACGACGCCACGGCTGTCCAGTTCCCCGGCGGCCGTGTCGAAAGCACCGTACTTCCCGCGGAGTACGCCAAGGCGTACCCGGACCCGGACCGCATCACCGCGCTCCTGCGGAAGACGCTGGCCGTGCGGGTGGCCGACACCCGCTTCGTCCTCGATGAACTGCCCCGTGCGCTGCCCCGGGGTTTGCGCGGCTCGCCGGACCTGGACCGCATCGGCATGTTCGGCCAGTCGGCGGGAGGTTTCACGGCCTTGCAGGCGATGCACGACGACCCGCGCGTCGCGGCGGCGGCCGACCTCGACGGCGTCCTCGCCTACGTCCAGGACGACGGCACCCCCGGCAACCTCTCCACCGTCGCCGCCGACGGCCTCGACCGCCCCTTCCTGCTGATCGGCAAGGAGGGCAACGACCTCGGCACCGTGCCGTCCTGGGACTCCCTGTGGCGGCGGGGCCACGGCTGGCGCCGGGGCCTGACCCTGCGTGGCGCGTCACACGCGACCTACACCGACGCGGAGGCGGTCGTCCCGCAGATCGCCCATCGGCTCGGCCTGCCCCGCGAGACGGTCGTCGAGAACATCGGCACCATCGCACCGCGGCGCGCGATCAGCGCCCAACGGGCCTACCTCGCCGCCTTCTTCGACCGCTGGCTGCGCGGCCGGGACGACCACGGCCTGCTGGACGGCCCGTCGGACCGCTACCCGGAGGCGCGCTTCTTCCCCCGGTGACCGGTCACCTCGTCGAGACCACCGGTCTCCCTCCAGGACGAGGACGGCACGTTCGGCGAACCCCTGTACGCCGCCCACGACTTCGGCGTCGACCAAGGGTGGAAGTGGGTCGGGGAGCGAGTCCGGACGCGCCCAGGGGCGCACGGGAAGCAGGCACCTCCGCTTCCCCGCGACGTCACCGGTGACGGCAACCCCGACCACGTCGGCTTCGCCGACGAGGGGGTCTGGGTGTCGCGCAACCGCGGCGACGGCCGGTTCGAGCAGGCCCAGCTGGCGTACCGCGGGTTCGGCCACGGCGACGACGCCGGCGCCAGGCGGGTCGACCGCCACCGCCGCTTCCGGACCCGTTGACCCTTCCGCAGACCCGCGCAGCCGCGCCGCACCACCGCGACTCGCCACCGGCGTGCCGGAACCGGCCACCCGACCCGCAGAGCGGCCCGGCACGCCTTCCGCCCGCCCGGGAAGCGGTCCGGCACGGGAACGCGGGCCCGCGGTGCGGACACGGATCGCACACTCCTCTGACCGCTTCCTGACATCGCGTGGCTACCGTCCCGCGCATGCTCACACCTTCCGACCGTCCACGCGGTCACCAGGACAGCACCCGCAGGACCCTCCGGCACGCGCTCTGCGTCACCGTCGCGGTGTCGTCGGCCGTCGTCGCCCTGGTCACACCGGCCGCGGCCGCCGGTGGCGCGGCGCGCGCGGATGCCCTCACCACCCATGCCGGCGCCACGACCGCACAGGAGCGCGACCGGATCGACGCCTACTGGACCCCCGAGCGGATGAAGCTGGCGGGCGCCCTGGTCCCCGAGATCACCCCCGTGCCCGAGGACGACAACACACCGGACGACCCGCGGCCGCTCCCCCCGGACACACCGGACCCCGGGTCGGTGTGGACCCACGGCGGGGCGGTGGAGAAGAACGTCGGCCGCCTGTTCTTCACCTTCTCCGACGGCTACGACGGCAGTTGCACCGCGACGGTCGTCGCCGGCGCCAACCGCAGTACCGTCGTCACGGCAGCCCACTGCCTCAGAGGCGTCGGCTCGCCTTCCGCCGACGACACCTGGAACCACAACTTCTACTTCGTGCCCGGCTACCGCAACGGCACGAAACCGCTCGGCGGTTTCACCATCAGGACCATGGCGACCTCGTCCCGCTGGAACGCCGATCCGGACACCACGGACTCCTCGGACGTCGCCGCCGCCGGCTACGACACGGGACTCCTCGTGGCGAACCCCGCCGCCGGCGGGCGTCCGATCGCGGACATCACCGGAAGCCAGCGCATCGGGTTCGGCCGGCCCGCCGAGGGCGAGTTCGTGCACGCCTTCGGATACCCGGACTACGGACTCAACGACCCCGGGGACAGGTACGTCGGCTCCCGGATGATCCACTGCGCGGGCCCGAGCCACCCCGGTCCCAAGACGCCCCTGCTGTGGGGTGAGACCTGCGACATGTCCGCCGGGTCGAGCGGTGGCCCGCACCTGGCCGGCTTCGACACCCGCACCGGTACCGGCACCGTCGTGGGCGTCACCACCACCGACGAGGAACTCGCGGGCGGGCAGGGCCCCGCGCTCTACGCCACGCGCTTCGGCGCCGACGCCCACCGCCTCTACGACTGGGCGCAGTCGCGATAGGACCGGCGGCGCCTACTGGTAGCAGGGGCTCCCGCAGAGCACGGTGACCGTACCGCTGCCGTCGGCCGCGGCGGAGGCGGTGCCGTGCGCCGGGGCCGTGGGGGTCCTGCTGGTCTCCCAGGGCATGGGGGCGGCTACGGCCAGGGGGGCGAGGGCGGTGAAGGCCGCGGTGGCCACGAACAGGGCGGAAACCGCTCGTTTGCGCAGACGCATGCGTACTCCTCGGTCGATCGGCCGGTGAGGCGCGGCCGCCGGCGTGCCGCTCGGACAGGCCGCCACCGCTCACACCCAGCCTCGGGGTCCGGCCGGCCCGAAGCGAGGCTCACCGCGGAGATTCGGCACATCTCCATACCATCACCGCGAATGGCGGACCGGGTTCCGGGCACGGCCCGCACGGCTCTCCGCCACGGGAGAGCGGGGCGGGAGTCGCCTCCCGCCCCGCTCCGTCGCGCCCATGGGGGATCGTCAGCGCAGCGTGTACGCCGTCGGGATGGTCTGCCGGACGGTGTTGCCCTGGCTGTCGGTGGCGCTGATCCTCAGTCCGACGCCCTCGGCGGCCTTCTCCCGCCGCGGGTTGCTGATGGTGGTGGTGAACGTGTTCTTCCCGGCCGCCTTCGTGGCCGCGGGCTGCCAGGTCCTGCCTCCGTCGAAGGTGGTCTCCGCCTTCAGTGAGGTCACCTCGGGCAGCGCGGTGAGCCGCGGCTGGTAGTAGCCGACGACGGTGACCTCGTGCTTCTCCCCGGCCTTGGCCGTGTTGTCGAGGGCCAGGCCGAAGTCGTAGCGCAGGAAGATCAGCGGCTCGGGGCGGCAGGCCGCCTGGTTGCTGCCGACCAGCTCGCCGATGCACGGGTTCTGCTCCGGGGCGTCGTCCTTGGTCGCCGTGGCGGAGGCGTACTGCCACACCGTGGTGACGTCGTTGGTCCGCGTCTGGAACGTGTACCGGGCGGACTTGGCCGGGAGGTCGTAGGAGACGAGGTCGCCGGCCTTGCAGCCGGCGAGCGCCAGCACCGCTGCGGCGGCGAGCACCATGAGGGCTCCTCTCCTGCGCCGCGCCGATGTCACCGGGGTGCTCATCGTGTCGGTCTCCTTCGCGGTGTCGAGTGCCATCACAGGGTCGTCCAGGTCTCGTCGGGGAGGTGCTCCGTGCGACGCCCGATCTCGTCACCGGACGCGTCCAGCAGCGTGAAGTCGCAGACGGAGTCGAGGTTCGGCACCGTGGGCGAGGGAGCCGTCCCGCACGAGGACAGGTTGACGAAGTCGTGCTGGAGCAGTTCGTCGCCGACGATGCCGATCAGGGCCTGGCGTCCGCCGCCGCTGCCCGTCAGGTAGAGGGTGGGGTAGAAGGTGTCGCCCTGCCGGCAGCCCGAGCACGGTCCGGCCGCGATCGTGAAGCCGGACGCGGTCCGCACCTGCCGCGCGGCGCCCGGCACGGCCGGTCCCGCGTTCCAGTGGATGTCGTTCCTGCCGGTGAGGACCAGGTCGTTCACCTCCTGGCGGTTGTGCGCGATGAAGTAGTCCGCTCCGTGCTCGGCCCAGGAGGCGGTGAACCGGCTGATGGCGTTGTCCTCCCGCTTGACGAAGGCCGTCATGGTCCGCTGCGTGGAGGGGTGCGGCAGGGACACCTGCGAGGTGGCGGGCGTGGCCTGGAGGGACTGCTGCCAGCTCAGCTGGTGCACCTCCCCGGGGCGTGCCGCGTGGAAGTGGAGGTCGACCCGGTCGAGGTCGTCCTCGCCGATGCGGTAGTCGCTCGGCCGGATCTGTCCGTTGTCGTGGTACGTGGCGGCGTACGCCCTCGGTACGACGCTGCCGCCGAGGCCGATCCGGACGTGCGACGGGTCGGCCTCGATCCGCTTGATCAGGGCCTCGGCCTGGGCGTAGGGCAGGCTCACGATGGGCAGTGCGGCGTACGGCTGGATCGCCGGGCAGCTCTGCGGCCCGTCCGGGCACTGGTCCCACGTCGCCGGGCTGCCCAGGGAGGTGAGGCCCGGTGCCGAGACCAGCACGCCGGTGGCGCCGGCGTCGGCGGCGGCGGCCACCCTCCCGCGGAGTTCCGTGTGGTCGCAGGTGCCCTGGCAGATGTCGGCCGGCGTCAGGAGGACGAGCTTGCCCCGGGCGTCGACGTCCGCGAGCTCGGCCGCGGTGCCGGCGCCGGCGTGGACCACCGGCAGGTGTCCCCCGACCGGCAGGCGCGGCACCGGGATCGCGGCTTGCCGGGTGCTCGGGTCCCCGTTGTCGCGCAGCCACGCCTGCGTCTCGGCCAGCGAGGCGTCCGGGGTCACGTAGCGGGGGGACAGGGTGGAGGGGGCGCCGCCGCCGGTGGCGCGCATGGTGACGACGGGCGTCGTCGCCGAGCTGTAGAAGTCGTGGGTGAGGGTCCCCTGGGTCACCTTGCCGGTGGGCAGCACCCACCAGTCCGGTTCGGTGGCGCGGTAGTCGAACGCGGTGGCCGAGCCCATCGACCAGGCCCCGGTCGCCGAGACCCGGTTGACGACGTCGGTCGCGTTGTAGGTCTCGGTGGATTCCGGGTACCGCACGCGCAACGGCCTGGCCTTGCGCAGGTCCAGCGTGACCGTGGTCGCCTGGGTGAGGCTCACCTCCGGTGCCATCGGCGTGGCCTGCTGCACCTCGCCCGCCGCGTCCCGCCAGGTGACCGGGATCTGGGCCGCGTAGGTGCCGCGGAAGAGCTGCTCGGTCACGTTCTCCGCGCCCGTCTCGAACACCTTGCCCGCGTGCAGATAGACCTGGTCGTCGACCGGCGTGAAGTCGGCGGTGCCGTAACGGACGTCGGTGGCGCCCGCCGGGGGGACGACGTGGAGGGTCAGCGGGAACTTCTGGGCCTCGACGAGGGTGTGGATCCTCGAGTTCAGCTGTATCGCACCGGAGTCGTCACGGGCGCTCAGCAGCCCGTTGTAGGCGCCGTAGGGGCCGTCGGTGCCCAGTACCCTGCCGTCCAGCGTCACCGGCACCTGGGCGGACCCGCCCGCGGGGACGACCACCGTGTCCGTGCCGAGGGTGAACAGTCCCGCCGGGGCCGGCCTGCCGTCGCCGAAGGAGACCGGCATCGACAGATGCAGCGTGGTCGCCTTGTCGGTGCGGTTGGTGTACGTGATCTGCTTGGTCACCGGCGAGTGCGGGAAGGTACGGCGGCCGAAGTTCAGGTTCCCCTTCGGGACGATCCGCGGATCGCTCGCGGTCGCCAGGTCGACCAGGCCGGTGCCCTGGGCGTACATGTCGTGTCCCAGGTCGGTGGCGGTGTCCATCAGCAGTGCCTTGATCTGCTGACCGGTCAGCTCCGGATGCTGCTGGGCGATGATGGCCGCGGCGCCCGCGACGTGCGGCGTCGCCATCGAGGTCCCGCTGGCCTTGGTGTAGTACTGGTCCACCGGCGTGCCCATGGCCGTGCCCGCGGCGCGCGCGGCGGCGATGTCGGGCTTGGCGGCGCCGTCCCCGATGCGCGGCCCCCGGTTGGAGAACTGCGCCATCTCGTTGTTCTTGTCCACGGCCGCCACGGTCAGGGCGTCGTCGGCGGAGCCCGGGGTGACGACCTTCTGGGCGACGAGACCGGAGTTGCCGGCCGCGACCACGAACAGGGTCCCGGTGGTCCGGCTGAGCTCGTTGAGCGACTGGCTCATCGGATCGGTGCCGTCGGTGGGTTCGCCCCCCAGGCTCAGGTTGACGACCTTGGCCCCGGAGTGGGCAGCCCAGTCCATGCCCGCGATGATCGCGTCGTCGGGACACTCGCCCTTGTCGTCGCAGACCTTGCCCACCAGCAGCTTGGCGCCGGGTGCGACGCCCTTGCGCAGCCCCTTGGACGCGGCGCCGCTGCCCAGGACCGTGGACGCCACATGGGTGCCGTGCCCGTGCCCGTCCCTGGCTCCCTGGGGACTGCCCGTGAAGTCGGCCTTCCCGACGATGCTCGCGGACACGTCCGGGTGGGTGGCGTCGATACCGGTGTCCAGCACCGCCACGGTCACCCCGGTGCCGTCGTAGCCGCGTGCCCAGGCGACGGGCGCGCCGATCTGCGGCACCGACTGCTCCAGGTCGATGTGGGACAGGCCGTTGAGCCACACCTTCCTGACCCCGGTCAGGGAGCCGGCCGACCGTGCGGCGGCCGGCGTGGAGGCCGTTTTGCCCCGCACCCCCCGCCACCACCGTCCGTCGTCGGCGATCTTCATCGAGCGGCCGTTGATGCTCGGAAGCGCCCGGCCGCCGGACGCACCGGCGACCTTACGCGTCCGGTCGGCCGCGCCGGCGCCGGTGTAGGTGACGAGCACCGGCACCGCGTCGTCCCTGCCCGCGGCGGCGAGCGTCACCAACTGGCCGAGGTCGAAGAGCGACCAGTCGAGCAGTCCCTGGCCGACCAGTGCGAGGGCGTCGTCCGGTACGACGTACACCGTGCCCTGGCGGGCGAAGGTGTGGAACACGACCGGCAGTCCGTCCGGCCGGGGCGCGCCGTCGGTGCCGCGGACGACCGGTTTGCCGCCGGCGTCCACACCGACGCGCACGGTGTCGCCGGTGACGAGCGTGACCGGGACGGAGCCGCCGGACGCGGACACGAACCGGGCCAGGTCGCCGCCGGTGGCCGTCTTCGGGCTGTTCGTCCGTGCGGCACCGGCCGGCGGCGGCGCCTGCCGGTCGGGGCCGGCGGCCTGGGCCGTCGTCGTCGACACGAGCATGCCGAGGACGGCCAGGCCGACGGTCACCGCGCCACGGCGTCTTCTGACGCCCCGTCTTGCGCTTGACCTCATCGATGAGTCTCCCTTGTGAGGAATGACGTGGAACGTGCGCACAGGTCCGGGCCGGGGACCCGCGGCGCGTCGGCGATCGGACTCCCCGTGCGCCCGAGGACACCGGCCGGCCGGCGATCCCGGGCCGTTCGGCGCCCCGCGCCGTGGCCCCCGCGTCAGAGCGGTTCGTACTCGGCGTCGTCGCCGGCGCCGGTCCTTGCGTCGTCCGGGGTGGCGGAGCCCGCCCGGTCGGACGGCGGCCGGGCCGGCACGGGTTCGTCCAGGGGACGGGGTTCCGGTGCGGACGGCGCGTCTTCCGGGGCGGGCGTCGGGGGCTCGGCGGGTGGCATGGCCATGAGTGTGCGGCCGTGCCGGCGGCCGAAACGATCGCTCGGATGCGGGATTTAATCCCGCCGTCCGGCACCGGACTTTTCGTCGTCCCCCGGACGGCGTGCCGAATTCACTCGTCGCACGCGGGCCCGCGGGTTCAGGTCGCCGGGCTCGACCGGTCCAGGTCGCCGGCGCTCGACCCGTCCAGGCCGCCGGCGCTCGACCGGTCCGGGGCGCCGACGAGGCCCGACTCGACGACCCTGACCGCGAGCGCCGTGCGCGAGGTGACGCCCGTCTTGCGCATCGCCGACTTCACCTGGCTGGCGACCGTCTGCACCGACACCACCAGCGTGTCGGCGATCTGCCGGTTGGTCAGCCCCTCCACCAGCAGCCGGGCCACCTCCAGCTCGCGCGGGGAGAGCCGGTTGCCGTAGCCGGGACGCCCCCGGCCGCGCGTCACCGCCGGCACCGTGCGCACCCGCCCGTCGAGGAACCGCACGATCCGGTCGGCGTCGCTGGCGGCGCCGAGTTCCGACAGCGCCCGGGCGACGTCCGCCAGCGCCGGGAGCGCCGACTCCTCCCGGCCCCCGGCGAGCAGGCAGCGGGCGGAGCGTTCCCTGGCGAGCAGGGCGTCGTACGGCCGGGGCAGCGCCTCCCACGCGGTGGCCGCACGGGCGAACAGCGTGGCGGCGTCCGCGAGGCGGCCGTCGGCTTCCGCCACGAGCGCGCGGCACAGGACGAGGGCGGCCTGGGCCGCCGGCGCGTCCCTGTCGCCCAGGGCCCCCTCGAAAGCGTCCGCCACCTGCGAGGCGGCTCCGAGCCGGCCGGCGGCGGCCAGGGCGGCGGTGCGCGCGGGGGCGAACTCGACGGCACGGGACCACAGGCCGCCGCCGACGGCGATCTCGGCGAGCTGGTCGGTCAGCCGCAGCGCCTCGTCGACGTCGCCGTCGCGCAGGCACAACTGGGCCAGTGCCGCCGTGGCCTCGATGCGCTGCTGGTCGTCGCGTCCGGCGAAACGCAGCCGCTCCCCGGCCGCCTCCCGGTCTCCGGTGGCGGCGTGCAGCAGGCCGGCCACGAGGGCCGCCTCGCACCGGTCCTTCAGCCGTACGCCGATGTCGTCCTCGAGCAGGCGCGCCGTCCGCTCGGCGAGTCCGGACCAGGCGCCGGTGAACCAGTCCAGGTGGGCCCGGGAGGAGGCGATGCTGTCCAGGTAGTCCAGGAGCTGGTGGCGCTCGGCGAGGGTCCGTGCCCTGGCGAGCCGTGCCCTGGCCTCCTCGTACCGGCCCCACCGCGTCGCCTCCTCGCCGACGTTGGTGTGGCCGCTCACGACGATGGACGCCGCGCGCGGCTCCGGGACATCGTCCGGGATCTCCCGGGCCGCCGCCCAGCCGGCCTCCTCGCCCAGCATGAGCAGCGCGAACGCGCGCTCCACCGACAGGTGCAGTCGGTCGAGGGAGGCCATCGACCGCGTCAGCGGCGGCGCCTCGCGCAGCCACCGCAGGTGCTCCCGGACCGGCCGCGCGTTCCCCAGCGGCAGGGCCAGCAGGACACGGGCGCGCGCCATCTCCGTGGAGCCGGGCGGCAGATGGGCGATCGCGGTGAGGATCTCGCCGCGGCCCGCCTCGATCTCGCCCGCCACCATGAGGACCCGGCCGATCTGGAAGCGGACGGACGCCTGTTCCGCCGGCGTGAGGACCTGGCCGGCGAGGGCCGAACGCAGCGAGGCGATGATCGCCGAGTACGGGTCGGACCCGGACAGCGCCTGAAACTGGATCTTCGTCACCAGACGCACCAGTACCCCGGCGGGCAGCGGAACGGTGGCGACCAGGCTGTGGATCAGCAGCGCCGAGGTGGCCACGTCCCCGGACTGCACGCAGAGGTCGGCCGCCTCCTCGGTGTACCGGCACGCGGCCTCGACGTCGCCGGCCAGCCGGAAGTGCCGCGCCAGCTGCGCCACCGGGGGCACGGGCCACCCCCGCAGCGCCCGGCCCGCCCGCAGGTGCATGACACGCCGGTCCCCGGCGGGGATGGCGTCGTACACGGCGTAACACGCCAGCGGATGCCGGAACGACCACTGCCCGGACGCGTCCTCGCGGAGCAGGCCGCTGCCGAGCGCTTCGGCCGACTGCTCGGCGAACCGCTCCTCCGGCAGGCCGGTGACCGCGAGCAGCGTCGCGTGGTCGGCCGGGCTGGAGAGCACCGCCGCCGCGTACAGGACGGCGCGGGTGCCGGGGCCGAGCCGCTGGACGCGCTCGAGCATGGCGTCGCGGATCGTCGGCGGGACCTCGATGCGGTCCAGCCGGCGTCGCGCCCAACCGCCGTCGCGGCGGATCAGATCGGCGCGGTCGTGCATCAGGCGCACCGACTCCTCCACCGCCAGGGGGACTCCGGCGGTGCGCGCGTGCAGGAAGGCCGCGAACTCGTGCGAGACGTGCCCGCCGGCCAGCATCGAGGAGATGAACGAGGCGGTCTCGGCGACATCCAGCGGCCTCGGCGCCAGCCTGACCGGACGGGCGTCGGGGGGCAGCCGGGAGGACAGCCGCAACAGCGGGGAGGCCGACGGCACTTCGTCCCGGCGGAAGGTCAGCACCACACTGACCGGCTGCGGCCGGCGGGAGACGAGGAACAGCAGGAACTCGAGAGTCGCCTCGTCGGCCCAGTGGACGTCCTCCAGCGCGAGGACCGCGACGTCGAGCCGGCCGAGGACCTCGACGAAGGCCCGGAACAGCCGGTGCCGGGCGGCGGTGGCGTCCTCCAGCGGCTCCGGTGCCGGGGGCAGGTCGCCGGCCCACTCCGGGAACAGCGGCCTGAGCGCGCCGGCCAGCCCGCTCAGGTGCAGCTCGGCAACGTTGTCGACGCCGTCGCGCACGGCGTCCACGACCGCCCCGAGGGTGTACGGCACCCGCAGCTCCAGGCAGGCGCCGACCAGGGCGCGGCGGCCCCGCTCCGCCTGGGACGCCAGGAACTCGCGCAGCAGCCGGGTCTTGCCGATGCCCGCCTCACCCTCGATCAGCACGACCGCGGGCGTACGTCCGAGCGCCGACGCGAGTGTGCCCAGCTCGTCGTCCCGGCCGACGAACTGCGGCGCGGACAGCGCCGGGAGCCGGCCGCCGCCGTTGCCACGGGCCCCTTCCATCACCGTCATGTCCCCTCAGCCGACCGCCGGAACACCGGCGCCGGCCCTCGCTCCAAAGTGCACGGAGGTGTACGGGCAGATGGCACCGGGAAGGCGTCCGCATGTTTCTTCGCGAGCCGACGTCGACTCTGTCACACGTGTCGGTCTCGGAACAGGGGGGCGGGCGGGACCGCGGCACGTGCCGTTCCGGGCCGGTGTCGAGCCCGGGGCCGCCCGCCCTGGTGTTCGCACCAGCCCCGCGCACCCGGCACCTCGCACAGGGAAGCCATGCGTGCTACGCATGACTCATGTGCACGACGTGCTAGGTTCAGCCCCATGAGTATGGGATCGGTCGAGCGGGTGCGGTCCGCGGTGGCCGCGTTGCTGCACGCCACCGGCGAGTCGCAGACCGCCCTCGCCGCCGCGCTCGGGGTGAGCCAGGCCCAGGTCAGCCGCCGCCAGTCCGGGACCGCGGCCTGGAGCCTGGCCGACTGCGACGCGGTCGCCGCACACTACGGTGTGGACGTCCTCGACCTCCTCGCCGGACCCACCCGCGCCGTCGAGGCCCTGCCCACGGCACGCCGTCGCCTCCCCGGCGGCCGCCCCGCCACCGCCCGCCCCGCGGCCGTACCGGACGGGGGAACCCGATGACGGACTTCGACGCGATCGACGCCCTGCTCGCCGGTGCCAGGCAGGAGGTCCCGCTGCCGCCCGCCGCGGAACGGCGTGCGCTGCGCGAGGGACTCAACCTCTCCCGCACCCAGCTCGCGCGGGCCCTCCAGGTCAGCCCGTCCACGGTCGCGGGCTGGGAGTCCGGACGCGACCCGGGCGGCGAAGTGCGGGAGAAGTACGCGTACTTCCTGAAGGGAGCGCGGACGAAGCTGTCGGCGGCGGACCCGGCCGGGAAGCCGGAGGAGGCCGGACCCGGGGGAGCCGGACCGGCGGTGGCCGAACCGGCCGAGGCCGGGACCGGCCGGCAGCACGGCGACGGTGACGAGCACGGCCACGGCGGCGACGACGACGTGGTGGCCCTGTCCACCCCCCAGCCCTGCGTCCTGTGCGGACGGCCCGCCCGTCACCAGGTCGCCGGATTCCCCCAGCACCTGGACCCCGCGCACTGCGGCACACCCGAGGGCACACCCGAGGGCACACCTGCGACCCACCAGGCGCAGCCGGCCGTGACCCCGCCCCCGCCCGCCTCCGCACACCCCCGTGCGCGGACCGGCGGCGGCGTCAAGGTCGTCACCGCCGGCCGCCGGCTCAAGACCGCCGACGACCCCGACCTGATCGCCGCCGCCGTGTCCGCCGCCCTCGACCAGCACGGCGGTGACGTCGAGGCGGCGACCGCCGCGCTCGTCAGGCGGGCCATCCCGGACGCGATGGCGCTGCTGGACCAGACCCGCAAGGGCGGCCGGTACGACATCGTCGCGCACCCCTGGCTGCCCGACGTGCTGCGCAAGCAGACCTCCCGCGGCCCGGACCAGATCTGGGAGGCCCGCCCCAAGTGGACGCGCGCCGAACTGCCGCCCGGCGAGTACGAGGTCACGGCGCTCGACGTCAACGGCGCCTACCTGTCCGCGCTCAAGACGCACCTGCCGCTCGGCCAGCTGGAGCACTCCACCGGAAACCAGCACGACCGCCGCCGCGCGGGCGTCCACCTGATCACCCCGCCCGCCTGGGAGCACGACGCCTGCCTGCCCAATCCCATCGGCAGCCGCGACGAGCCGGGCCCGCTCTGGGTGACCGAGCCGACCCTGCGCCTGCTGCTGCGCCTGTCGGGACCGAAGTACGGCCTGTGCGACCCCCCGGAGATCCACGAGTCCTGGACCTCCGGGGCCACCGAGGGCCTGCTGGAGAAGTTCCGCGTGGCGCTGAAGGACGCCCGGGACCGGGCGATCGCCCAGGACGACGACGTCACCCTGGAGTACGTCAAGGCCATGTACTCCAAGTTCGTCTCCACCATGGGGGAGTCGAACTACAACCGGGAGCTGTACCGCACCGACTGGATGCACCTGATCCGCTCGCAGGCCTTCGCGAACCTGTGGTGGAAGGCGCACCGCGCCTACGACGAGGGGCTGATGGTCGTCCGCGCGATGGGAACCGACGAACTCCACGTGATCGGCGACTGGCGCGCGGTGTTCCCCGAGGGGCGCGGGGTCAGCGAGGTGAAGGTGAAGGACGTGTACACCGTCGGCACGCCGGTCGCGGCCGACCGGGACGTGTAGCGTGACGCGTACGTGAACTCGTATCGGGTCGAAGGGCGGCAGGAGACAGGGAGATGCCGGAGAGGACGCTCAACTTCGGTGCGTACGGGGCGCGCGGCATCAAGGGGCACGAGGCCGTCGCCCGGCAGCTGGACGCGCTGGCCGGGTTCGTCGCCACCCCGGTCACGGCCCGGCGCGGCCTGCTCGCCCGCCTGCGGTACCTCACCCGCAGCGACCAGTCCCGCCAGGCGGCCCGCGCGGCCGGCCTGACCGTCACCGACCGCACGCTCAGGGCCTGGCTGCGGGGCGAACGCGCCCCCTCGAAGGGGAACCTGGAGCGGATCGAGACGGCGTACCGCGCGGTCCGCCGCCAGAACGTCTCCCGCTACCTGGTGGCGCGCCTCAACCGCGAGGGCCGTGGCACCCGCGTGGAGTTCCACCCGCTCAACCAGTCCCAGGTGCTGCGCCCCCGCCAGCGGGTGGTGGCCTACCGCACGCTCAACGTCCGCCGCTGGGACCGCATCGTCGAGGCGTGGGCGGCGGGCGACGCGCAGGCGCTGGACGACGCCTGGATCAACGACGCGGTGGTGGACCTCGGGTCCGAGTGGGGCCAGTATGAGTACGTCACCAACATCGGCTTCGCCGCCTGATCCCCGCGGACGCGGACCGGTCAACCGGGCGCCAACGGCGGGTCAACAGGTGATCCCGCGCGGCAAAGACCAGGTAGGTGCCAGAACCGATCCCCCCGGGCAAGCCTCATACCCCACAGAGATACCCAAATGGGGCATCCGGAAAGGATTTGGTCATGCTCTTCGGCAAGCGCACCCGCCCCCTCGTCGCACCCGCCGCGCTCTCGGCGCTCTCCGCCGTGGCACTGATCGGCATCGCAGCCGGCCCCTCGCAGGCCGCGACCCGGCCGGGCTGGGCCGACACCTCCTCGCTGTCCGTCCGCGTCCACGCGCTGGACCCGGGCGCCGGGCAGCGCTACGCGACGGTGGTCCTCACCAACAAGACCCACAGGACCGTCCGGACCCAGGGCTACGTGGGCCTGCAACTGCTCGACTCCCACGGCAAGGACGTCACCACGCACGTCATACGCGACCGCGGCCGGGCCGCGCTGATCACCCTCAAGCCGGGCCAGAGCGCCTACACCCGGCTGCACTGGGGGGCCGTGGCGGGCGCCGGCGAGCCGACGAAGGCGGAGAAGAACCCGACGCGGCTGGAGGTCACCCCGCCCGACTCCCGCCACCACCTGAACACCGCCTGGAAGCTGGGTGAGGTCCTCCAGAAGGGCCGGATCGACATCACCCCGCTCGCCGAAGGCACCGGCCCGAGGTACTGACCGGCACACCGTCATCCGCCTCCGGGGCCCGCGGCGGCAGGACCCCGGAGGCCGGGGCGGCGCATGTGTGCCCGTGCGAGTTGCCCGGCGGGTCGCCCCATGCCCCGCCCAGCGCGTCCGGCGGGGCATGGGGCCACCGCCGCCGGCGCCACCGTACAGCTCCACGACCTGCATACGTGTGTGCAGCGGATACACTGCCCCGACCGGTCAGTGGTGGGGGTGCGTGGTGCTGGAGGCCCTGGGTCTGGACGAGCGTGCCGAGACCGCCTATCTCGCACTGGTCGACAACCGGTCGCTCACCGTGCCGGAGCTGGCGGCGCTGACCCGCGCGGACCGGCACGACCTGGAGGGCGCGCTCGCCCGGCTGGAGAGCGGGGGCCTGATCGCCCGGGTCCCCGGCCGTCCGCCGCGGTACACGGCACTGCCGCCGGAGCACGCGGTGGAGGTGCTGCTGCTCGCCCGTGAACGTGACATCCAGCGGGTCAGGGCCCTCGCGCAGCGCCTGGGCGAACGCCACCACCGGGCCAGGGGCGGACAGGACTCCGCGTCGCCGATCGAGGTGATCACGGGCGTGGACGGGGTGGCGCGCTGCGGTGAGCAGCTGTTCCGCCGGGCCGAACGGGAGATCCGCGGTATCGACGCGCCGCCCTACGCGGCGCCGGGGGACGGCGGCCGGGTCAACTCGGTCGTCAACATCACCGGCCGGCAGATCGGCAGCCGTTTCATCCACGGCCGGGACGCCCTCGACCTGCCGGGCGTGGTGAGCCGGATCGAGCGGGACGTCGCGGCCGGCGAGACGGTACGGGTGGTACCCCGGGCGCCGATGAAGCTGCTGCTCGCCGACGACCAGGCGGGGCTGATCCCGCTGGTGTCGACCCCCCGGGTGCTGGACACCTGCATCCTGGTGCACCCCTCGTCCCTGCTCGACGCGCTGAGCGTGCTCTTCGAGACCCTGTGGGAGCAGGCGCAGCCCTTCGTGCCGGACCGTGCCCTCCCCGACGACGGAGGTGACTTCGTCAGCGAGGAGGAGCGGCGCATCGTGTCCCTGCTGGGCCTCGGGCTGCCCGACGAGGCGATCGCCCGTCACCTGGGCATCGGGCACCGCACGGTGCAGCGGCGGGTGCAGGCGCTCCTGGGGCGGCTCGGTGCCACCAGCCGGTTCCAGGCCGGCGTGCTGGCGGCCCGGCGGGGCTGGTGGAGACCGGACGAGGAGCCGCGGGACGAGGGACGCGGGGCCGGGACCGGCGAGGGCCGGGCGAGCACCGGGCAGTGACCGGGCGGTGACCGGCGGGCTAGCGGGGCCGTCGGTGCCGGGTCTGTGCCAGTACCGGTGCCGGGTCTGTGCCAGTACCGGTGCCTGAGCCGTGCCGCCGCCGGGCCCGTGCTCGATTCCCCCGGCGAGCACCGGGCACCCGGGGTCGTGCCGGAGGCCGAGACGCGGTCGACGACGTGCTCGTTTCCATGCGTGGCCTTCGCCACTTTTTGCCCATTTTCGGGCAGGGGTGTGCCTATAAGGGATGGCATGGCTGGTTGCACTTCTCGGCGATCAGCGCAGGGACGCACAGACCAGTGACATGGAGAAGCGCTTGATCACGCTGTTCACAAGTCGCACCGGGCTGCGGGCCACGACCGGCGTACTCGGCGGCGTACTCGCGATCACGGCCCTCGGCGGTACGAGCAACGCCGCCACCGCCAGCGGCAACGACACCGGGAACACCCCTGAGCCGCAGGCGCGGGTGACGCAGCCGGCCACTCAGGAGACCTCCGACGCCCGCATAAAGATCACGCCCGGGGAAGGCGCCTACGGCGTCGGGATCAACGACCCGGTGGGTGTGACCGTGAGCCAGGGCAAGCTCACCAAGGTGATCATGACCGCCGTCGCGACCGGCGCCGAGATCCCGGGCACCCTGTCCGCGGACGGCACCTCCTGGAAGCCGGACGGCCCGCTGGAGCGTGCCACCAAGTACCAGATCGCCGCGGACGCCGAGGACGCCAAGGGCCGCTCCGCCACCGGCAACGCCACGATCACCACGGTCTCCCCGAACGACTTCGTCGGGCACCTCTCCCCCCTGGACGGCTCGACCGTCGGCGTGGGCATGCCGGTGACGTTCACCTTCGGCAAGGCGGTCGGCGACAAGGCCGCCGTGGAGTCGGAGATCCAGGTCAGCTCCAGCAGCGGCCAGCAGGTCGTCGGTCACTGGCTCAACGACCACCGCCTGGACTTCCGCCCCGAGAAGTACTGGAAGTCCGGCTCCACCGTCACCGTCGCGCTCACCCGCCAGGGCGTCCGGAAGACGGTCACGTTCAAGATCGGCCGGAGCCAGATCAGCACCGTCGACGCCAGGACCAAGCAGATGACGGTCGTACGGGACGGCAAGACGATCAGGACCATTCCCGTCTCGTCCGGCAGCGCCGAGCACCCGACGTACAACGGCCAGATGGTGATCTCCGAGAAGTTCGGGCACGTCCACATGAACGGGGCGAGCGTCGGCCTCACGGAGAAGGACGGCAAGCCCTCGTACGACATCAAGGCCGTACCGCACGCCATGCGCCTGACCGACTCGGGCACGTTCATCCACGGCAACTACTGGGCCGCCGACCCCGTCTTCGGCCACGAGAACACCAGCCACGGCTGCGTGGGCCTGAAGGACGTCCGCGGCGGCGACGACGGCAAGCAGCCCGCCGCGTGGTTCTTCGACCAGTCGATGATCGGCGACCTCGTGATCGTCAAGAACTCCGGCGACAAGGCCACGCCGGCCCCGGACAACGGGCTCGGCGACTGGAACGTGCCGTGGAAGGAGTGGGTCGCGGGCAGCCCGTCCGCCTGACCCGGTCCCGAGCAGGAACAGCACGGGCAGGGAGGTGGCCGCCGCCGGCACGGTCGCGCCGAACAGCACACCGCTCAGTCCCTGACGGGCGAAGAACTCCTCACCGCTGCGCTCGATCGACAGGACGGCGATCGCCACGGACGCGCGCCACCGTCGTCTCCGGCAAGCCGGTCCTGCCGGCCGCGCACGACACCGACATCTACCTCACCGCGCTCGGGATCATCCTGACCGTGGTCCACATGGCGGGAGTGATCGTGGTCCACCTCGTCGGCATCGGCGGACTGGCCGCCATCGCCGAGTGAGCGCGGGAGCGAGCCGTCCGGGTGGCCGGGGAATGTCCGGCGGGTGTACGTGGTTGGAGGAGGCGTGGCAGTGAAGGGGACCGTGTCCCCGGGCCTCACCCATTGCCTGCGGGGACGATCGTTCGGCTGAAGCCCTGCAGAGCCTTTCGCCGCGTAGGCGACCGCCCCTTCACGACCACGCGTTTCACGGGTTCAGCCCCGGCCGGCGGCCACGCCGGCCGGGGCTGTTCCGTGCCCGGCCGCACCACGCGTCGGGCCCCTCGGCGCCGTTCGTCTAGGCTGGCGCGGTGACTGGTGAGCGGGAGCGGGTGCAGCCGTCGGGGGTGTGGGCCACGGCGGTGGGGGTGGCCAGGGTGCGGGCGCTGGAGACCGAGCGGGACGACGCCCTCTTCCGCGACCCGCTGGCACGGGCCTTTGCCGCCGCCGGCGGCCTGTGGCCCTCTTCGCGGCCGCTGCCCGACGACGAGGCCGCGCGCCGCCGCCGGCTGGCCGTGTCGTTCTCCATCGTCATCAGGACGAAGTTCCTCGACGACCTGGTGCGGCAGGCCTGCGCGTCCGGGATTCGGCAGGTCGTGCTGCTCGGCGCCGGCATGGACAGCCGGGCCTTCCGGATGGACTGGCCCGAGGGCACCCGGCTGTTCGAGGTCGACACCGCCGTACCACTGGACTTCAAGGCCGCGGTGCTGCGCCAGGAGCGGGCCGTCGCACGCTGCGAGCGGATCACCGTCGCGGTGGATCTGCGCGAGGACTGGCCGGGCGCGCTGGCCGCCGCGGGGCACGACCCGGCCGAGCCGACCGTGTGGATCGCCGAGGGACTGCTGATCTATCTGCCCGAGGACGCCGTGGAACTCCTGCTGGCCCGGATCAGCGCGCAGTCGGCGGCAGGCAGCCGGATGGGGCTGACCTTGGGCTCGCCCGGGGTGATCGAGCGCTTCGGCGCGGACGCCGCGCCGGGGTCGGCGGCGTCCCTGTGGGTCTCGGAGATGCCCGGCGATCCGGTGGGCTGGCTGGCCGGGCACGGCTGGGAGGCCGCCTGCCACACCCTGCGTGAGCGCGCTGCCGCCTACGGCCGACCGATCAGCACCCCGCCGCAGCGTGAGGAGCGGCCCGGCGGACTGGTCTCGGCGGTCCGCCGGTAGGGCCGTCCGGGCCGGCCACCGTTCGACCGCCGCCCAGCGGCGGGTCAGGACGACGGATCCCGGGGTGTTCGGGGGCCGGGGCGGCCGGTGGGCTGGACGGGGGTGCACCCGCGTCTGGCCAGGGCGGCCGGTGGGCTGGACCGGGGCGCTCGGGGGTCGGGCCGGGGGCGGCCTGTGGGCTGGACGGGGGTGCACCCGCGTCTGGCCAGGGCGGCCGGTGGGCTGGACCGGGGCGCTCGGGCGTCGGGCCGGGGGCGGCCGGTGGGCTGGACGGCGGACGGCGGACGGCGGACGCGGGGGGTTCCTGACGGCCCCCTCAGGGGCGGACCCGGTCGAGTGGAGCGCGGCTCGCCGGACCGCGTGTGCGACGAGACCGGTGACATTGCCGGTCCCGTCATGCCCGTCCGGCGTCGACAGTGGCACCGCCACCCCATGGCGGTGCCCTTCGCCGTCGGCCGCATGTGCGGGCCGGCGACGCGGAACGGGCAGCTCGCCGCGACAGAGAGGACGACTCGTCGTGCAGCACCCGCACACCAGCACCACGTCACCGGTCCACCATCCGCACCCGGCCCTCCCCGGTCCGCGTACCGGCCGTCGTGGCCGTCGCGCCGGACGGCTCGCCGCCCTCGCCGCCGCCGTCAGCGCCGTCTTCGGTCTGACCGCACTCGGCGGGCCCGCGGCCCACGGCGCGGACAACCCGTACGAGCGTGGCCCCGCGCCGACCGAATCGAGCATCGAGGCGCCCCGCGGGCCGTACGCGGTGTCGGAGACGACCGTCTCCCGGCTCGCCGTCAGCGGATTCGGCGGGGGCACCATCTACTACCCGACCAGCACCGCCGACGGCACCTTCGGGGCCGTGGCCGTCTCGCCCGGCTACACCGGCACCCAGTCCTCCATCTCCTGGCTGGGCCCGCGCCTGGCGTCACAGGGGTTCGTGGTCTTCACCATCGACACGCTCACCACGCTGGACCAGCCGGACTCCCGGGGGAACCAGCTCCTCGCCGCGCTCGACTACCTGACGGGCAGCAGCTCGGTCCGCGGTCGTATCGACTCCACCCGTCTCGGCGTGATGGGCCACTCGATGGGCGGCGGCGGCACCCTGGAGGCCGCGAAGTCGCGTCCCTCGTTGCAGGCGGCGATCCCGCTGACCCCGTGGGACCTCGACAAGACCTGGCCCGAGATCAGGACACCCACCCTGATCTTCGGTGCCGACGGTGACACGATCGCTCCCGTCGCGACCCACGCCGAACCCTTCTACACCACTCTCCCCAGCTCCCTCGACCGCGCGTACCTGGAGCTGAACGGCGCCACCCACTTCACGCCCAACAGCTCGAACACCACGATCGCGAAGTACAGCGTGTCGTGGCTGAAGCGGTTCATCGACAACGACACCCGCTACGAGCAGTTCCTGTGCCCGCTGCCGCGGCCGAGCCTGACCATCGAGGAGTACCGGGGCAACTGCCCGCACACCGGCTGACCGCGTGCGCGTGCGCGTGCGCGTGCCCGTGACCTGACCGTCCGTCCGTGACCCGGCGGCGGCCGCCCCCGACGGCGGCCGCCGCCGGCGTTGTGCCGGAGCACCGTTCGCAGCCGCGCCCGGTGTGCCGCGGCACAGACCGCGCAGACCGCTTTTCGCCCGGCGGCCCGGAACGCGCAGGTGATGTCCCCGGGGCCCGCCGCGGGAGGTCCGGACGCACGGCTTCCGCGCTGTTTAACGCGTCAGTAAGGTCGTGGGAATGACCGGACAGACGCCCCTGGGACTCGCCTCGCCGCGGTACCGGCCGGGTCCGCAACGGCACGTGACGGCAGCGGTGTGGGACCGGCTGCGTGGCGGCGGTGCCTGCGCCGTGACCGGCGAGCCGGGCGGGGGCCGCTCGGCCTTCCTCGCCCACCTCGCCCGCGCGTTCACCGCCGGGCCCGTCGTGACCGTACGCGCCCGCGCCGGGGAGTTCCGGGAGCCGCTGAGCGCGATCCGCTCACTGTGCCGCGCGGCGGGGACAGCCGTCGTCGGCGCCGCCGACCCGGTGCGGGAGCTCGTCGGCGCGCTGCGGTCCACGGCCGCGCCCCGGACCGTACTCCTGTGTGTCGACGACGCCCACCTGTGGGACGCCGCCTCCCGGTCCGCCCTCGGCCGGCTCGCCGCCCACCTGTCCGACGGGGGCCGTGCCGCCCTCCTGCTCACCGTCGCCGGACACCGCCCCGTGGATCCGGAGTTCGCCGGCCTGCCGCTGCTGCGCCTGGCGCCCCTGTCCCCGCCGGATTCCGCGGCCCTGCTGGACGACGTCGCGCAGGACGGGCTCGACCCCGGGGTGCGCGACGAGATCTCAGCCGCGGCACAGGGCAACCCGGCCCTCCTGCTGAGGGTGTTCCACCGTCTGACCCCGGCCCAGCTGCGCGGGCTCGCGCCCCTGCCGCGGCCCGTGGCCGATGCCGAGACGCTGACCGCGCTGGTCGGCGAGCGCCTCACCGGGGCGCTTCCCGGGGAACGCGACCTTCTGCTCGTCACCGCCGCCGCCTCCCAGGTGGCGGGGGAGGCCACCGTCGACGCCGGTCTCGCGCGCCGCGCGGCGGGGTGGCTCTCCGCAGGCCCGTCGTCCCGCCTCGGGCCACCGCCCCGGCCCCTCGTCCCGCCGGGCGGACCGCATACCGCCGACAGCGGCCGGCCGGTGGCGCACCGCGACCCCGTTCCGTACGACAGCGGCGACAGCGGTACCGGTGGTGACGGCCGGCTCTCGCCGTCCGCCGCCCCGCTGCCCGAGTTGCTCCACGCCCGCGACGGCCGGATCGGTTTCCGCAGTGCGCTGCTGTGCCGCGCGGTGTACGCCGACGCGCCGGACGCGTGGCGCCGTGCCGCCCACGACGCGCTGGCCCGTGCGCTGCCCGACGGACGCGGCCTGACCGCGCTGCTGCACCGCTCGTGGGCCGTCGCCGGTCCGGCTCCGTCCCTGGCGTCCGACCTCGCCGGCGCGGCCCGGGCGGAACCGGCGGTGCCGCCCGCACTGCGCTGCACGGCGCTCACCCGCGCCGCCGACCTCACCGCGGACGGCGCCCGGCAGGTCCGGTGGTACACGGCCGCCGCCGAACAGGCGCTGCTGGCCGGGCAGTCCGACCGGGCGCTGCGGCTGCTCGACACGGCCCGCGACCGCCCGGCGCCGTCGACGGCCCGCGCGCGTGCCGAGCTGCTGCGCGGAACGGTGCTGCGGTGGGACGGCCCTGTCGACGACGCCCGCGAAACCTTGCTGCTCGCCGCGGAGTTGTTCGCTCCGCACGACCCCGAGCGGTCCGCCGAAGCCGCCTTCGCCGCCGCGGACGCCGCCTGGACGGCGGGGGACATGCCGGCGTGCCTGAGCGCGCTGACGGTGCGGGGCCCGGTCGGCGGGGCGCGGTCGCCCGGACACCGGGGTCCCCTCCCGTTCGCCGCTCTCCGCCAGGCGGGCGAGCCGGCCGGCACCGGCGTACCGTCCGGTGTCCTGCACGACCACCGGGCGGGCATGCGGGCCGTCCTGCAAGGCCGCTTCGACCTGGCCGCCGCACCCTTGCGACGGGTGGCGGACCGCGCGTGGACGACGGCCGGAGAAGACCGGTTCGCGCGCAGCGCCGACGAGCGTGACGACGGGTTCGCGCGCAGTGCCGACGACCGTCATGACGACCGGTGCGCGGGCACGGCCGACCACCCTCGGCAACCACCCGTCACCCACGCCGCCCCCGATCGGTCACCCCGGCCGGCGGGCTCCCCGCTCCCGCCCCCACCCGGCACACCCGACACCCTCCTGCGAGCGGCCTCCGCGGCGCTGCTGCTCGGTGACACCACCGCCGCCCGGCGGGCCGGCGCGCGGGCGCTCGCGGTGGCCCGCGCCGACGGGGCCGCCGTGCACGAGGCACGGGCACTGGAGTTCCTGGCGTACGGCGAACTCCGGGCGGGACGGCACGCGTCGGCCCGGGCCCATGCCGAGGAGGGCCTGCGCAGCGCCTACCGCACCGGGCAGCGCAACACGGCCGCCCACCACCACGCCGTACTGGCCCTGGCGGCGTCGATCGAGGGCGAGGCGCACACCGTCGCCGAGCATGTGACCGCCGCGCTGGCCACCGCCCGACGGCACGGGCTGGCGCAGGCCGCCGCGCTGGCCCAGTGGGCCGCCGCCCGCGCCGATCTGGGCCACGGACGTCCGCGTGAGGCCGCCGAGCGGCTCGGCCCGCTGGTGCGGCCCGGCCCGGGGCGCGGGCACTTCGCCGTCTGGATGCTCGCCGTGCCGTGTTACGTCGAGGCGTGCGCGCTGGCCGGACAGCCGGACGAGGCCCGGGAGGCGGTCGAGGACTTCGCGCGCTGGGCGGCGTGTGACGCCGACCGCCAGGCCCCGGCCCAGCTCCTGCGCTGCCGCGCCCTGCTGGCCGCGCCCGAGCCGGCCGACGCGCTGTACCGGGAGGCCCTGCGGCGGCACGGGGAGGCCGCCGGTGACTTCGAGCGCGCCCGTACCGAGTTGCTGTACGGCAAGTGGCTGCGCAGACGACGCCGGCTGCGCGAGGCACGCGGCCATCTGCGGGCCGCCCTGCTCGGCTTCGAACGCTGCGGCGCCCGTCCGTGGGCGCAGCAGGCGGCGGCCGAACTGCGGGCGAACGGCGTGGCCGGGACGGCGGCGACGGCCGCGGCGGGCGCGGCGGTGCGCGGGGGCGGCGCCTCGGCCCCCGGTGGGGTCCTGCCGGACGGCCTGGACCGGCTCACCCCGCAGCAGTTGCGCATCGCCCGCCGTGTCGCCCAGGGCCTGACCAACCGGGAGGTGGCGCTGAGCCTGTCGGTGAGCACCCGCACCGTCGACTATCACCTGCGCAACGTCTTCGCCGCCCTCGGTGTCCGCTCCCGGGTGGAGCTGGTACGCCTGGTGGAGCGGGCGGAAAAGACCGGTGCACAACACTAGGGACCGACCGGACGGTATGTCATTCTTCGGAGCACGACGCGTCAGCCGACCCTGGGGGAGACCTCCATGCGCCCTGCCGTACGGCCACGACCCGCGTTCCGCCCGGGCCCCCAGCCGGCACCCCGGCCGCGCGCCCCGCACACCCGGTCGCTGATCGACGCCGAGGCCCTGCGGGTGCTGCACCGGGCCGCCCGGGCGCTGCTGGACGACCTGCCCGGCCTCACCGACCGGCTGGTCTCCGCCCTGCGGGAGAGGGAACCGGCGTACCGGGCCGCGCTGGACGACGACCACCCGGGCGTCTGGCACGAGGTGCAGCGCTCGCTGCGGCACAGCGTCTCCTCCCTGCTCGACCCGCGCGGCACCCGCGACTCCGCACACCGCTGCTCCTGGCGCATCGGGGTCGGCCGCGCCGAACAGGGGCTGCCGCTGGACGCGCTGCTGCACGCCTTCCGGCTCGGCGGCTCGCTGGTGTGGCAGGAACTCGTCGACGTCACCTCCCGCACCGCCCCGGAGGACGTCCGGCTGCTGGTGCATGTGGCAGGCGACGTCTGGGACTTCGTCGACGAACACTGCTCGCTCGTCGCGGACGCCTACCGGCAGACCGAACGGCGCCTCGCGTGGCGGCGCGAGAACCGGGTGCGGCTGCTGGCCGCCGCGCTGCTGGACGGTACCGGCCGCATCGCCGACCTGCCGGAGACCGCGCAGGCCCTCGGGCTGCCCGAGCAGGGGCGGTACGTCGTTGTCGCGGTCGCGGGCGAGCGGTCCGCCGAAGCCGTACGGGACCTGCTGCCCCCGAGCGCGCGGGCCCACTGGCACACCGGGCCGGAGACGGACCACGGCATCGTCCTGGTCGAGGACGGCGTCGTACCGGTTCCGGACCGGACGCCGCCCGGACTGCGCGCCGGGATCGGCCTGCCCGTCGACGGACTGGCCGGCGTCGGCGAGGCGCGCCGGCTGGCGGACACCGCCCTGCGGCTGTGCGGCGACGCGGGCGGCACGGTACGGCTCGACGAGCACCTGCCCGAGGCACTCGTCGTGTCCTGCCCGGAACTCGCCGGGCTGCTCGTGGAGCGCGCGTTCGGCCCGCTCGCGCGGCTGGAACCGGCCGACGCTGACGTGCTGCTGGACACGCTCGCCGCCTGGCTGGCCTGCGACGGTTCCGCCCAGCGGGCGAGCAGGGGGCTGTACTGCCACCGCAACACCGTTCTGAACCGTCTGCGCCGCTACGAGCAGCTGACCGGCCGTTCCCTGTCCCGCCCCGCCGACCTGGTGGAGATCGCCCTGGCCCTGACGGCCCGTCGGCTCGCCCTCCGCCGGCCGGCCTCCTGACACCCGGCGACCGGCGCCGGCACGCCCCTCGGCGCGCCGGCGCCGCCCCACCCGCGGACCTCGCACACGTGCGCCCCCGCCCCCTGGGCACCCGCACACCTCCCCAGTGTGCTCGTTGGGCCCGCGCACCGACCCCGCCCGCGTGCCTGTCCCCGCTTCCGCCGCCCGTGGTCTCGTGAGCCCTCCAGCCCCCAGCACCAAGGACCAAGGCCGGGCCGCGTGCCGGTCCGGGCCTGAGGAGCCGCGATGCCCGAAGCACCACCGGACGACCCGCCCGCCCTGCGCGTCGAACACGTGGACGTGACGTACGGCCGCGCCGTCTCCGCCCTGCGCGACGTGTCCCTGACCGTGCCGCACGGCAGCGTGGTCGCGTTGCTCGGCGCCAACGGCGCCGGGAAGACCACGCTGCTGCGCGCCCTGTCGGGCACGCTGCGCCTGCACCGGGGCGCGATCAGCGCCGGCCGTGTCCGCTACGGCGCCACCGCCCTGGACGGCCGCGACCCCGTCGCCGCCGTACGGGCCGGTGTCGTGCAGGTGCCCGAGGGGCGGCGGGTCTTCACCGGCCTCACCGTCGACGAGAACCTGCGCAGCGGCGGCCTCGGCCTCAGCCGCCGCGGCGCCGCGCGGGTCGCCGGGGCCCGCGACCGCGTCTTCACGCTGTTCCCCCGGCTGGCCGAACGCCGCCGGCAGGCCGCCGGGCTGCTGTCCGGCGGCGAGCAGCAGATGCTGGCCATCGGCCGCGCCCTCATGGCAGCCCCGCGTCTGCTGCTGCTGGACGAGCCGTCGCTCGGCCTCGCCCCGCTCATGGTCGACCGGATCGGCGAGGTGATCCGCGAGATCCACGCCCAGGGCACCGCCGTGCTGCTGGTGGAGCAGAACGCGGGAATGGCCCTGTCCCTCGCCGACCACGCCCATGTCCTGGAGACCGGCCAGGTGCGGCTGTCCGGCCCCGCCGCCGCTCTCGCCGGCACGGACGCGGTGCGCCGGCTCTACCTGGGCGAGGAGGGGGCCGCATGACCGTGCCCGTTCTCGGCGTGCGGGACGTCACCGTCCGGTACGCCGGGCTCACCGCCCTGGACGCCGTCTCCTTCACCGTCGCACCCCGCACGGTGCACGCCCTCATCGGGCCCAACGGCGCCGGCAAGTCCACCTGTTTCAACGTGCTGTCCGGTCTCGCCCGCCCCGCGAGCGGCACGGTCCGGCTCGGCGGCACGGACCTGACCCGGCTCGCCCCGCACCGCATCGCCGCGCTCGGCGTGGCCCGCACGTTCCAGAACATCGTCACCACCGCGGGCACGGTCGCCGACAACCTGATGCTCGGCCGGCACCTCCACGCACGGGCCGGCTTCCTCGCGAGCGCCCTGCGGCTGCCGTGGGCGGTGCGCGAGGAGCGCGCACACCTCTCCCACGCCCGGCGCATCGCCGAACTCACCGGACTTCAAGCGCACTTCGACAGCCCGGTGGGCCTGCTGCCGTACGGCGACCGCAAGCGTGTGGAACTGGCCCGCGCCCTGTGCCTTGAGCCGCGCGTGCTGCTCCTGGACGAGCCGGTGGCCGGCATGAACGCCGCCGAACGCGCCCGCACCGCCGAGGTCATCGGGCGGATCCGCGCCGAACTCGACCTGTCCGTCCTGCTGGTGGAGCACGACATGGGCCTGGTGATGCGCCTCGCCGACGAGGTGACCGTCCTCGACTTCGGCCGTCGTATCGCCCGCGGTACACCGGACGAGGTCCGCCGCGATCCCGAGGTGCTGCGCGCCTACCTCGGCACACCACGGGAGGGAGCCGCGTGACCGGTCTTCTCGACGACCTGCTGGCCGGGCTCGCTCTCGGCGCGGTCTACGCCCTGGTCGCACTCGGCTTCGTCGTCGTCTTCAAGGCGTCGGGCGTCCTGAACTTCGCCCACGGCTCCCTGCTCCTGCTCGGCGGCTACCTCACCGCCGTCCTGCACGACGACATCGGCTTCGCCGCAGCCCTCGCGGCGGGCGTCCTCGCCACCGCCCTCCTGGCCGGGGCCGTCGACCGGCTGCTGCTGCGCCGCGGAGACCCGGACCCGCACACCGCGCACGTCCAGACCATCGTCACGATCGGCGTCGACATCGTGCTGCTCACCGACCTGTCCCGGCGCATCGGCGGCGACCTGCTGTCGCTGGGCGATCCCTGGGGCGACGCGGTGACCCGGGTCGGGCCGGTGACGGTCGCCGACAGCCGGCTCGCCGCGGTCGCGGTGTCCGCTGCGGCCATCGCCGTCGTCTTCGGCCTGTTCCGGCACACCCGCTGGGGGCTGTCCCTGCGGGCCGCCGGGGAGGACCTGGAGGCGGCCGCGCTCATGGGCGTACGCCTGTCCCGGGTACGCACGCTCGCCTGGTGCCTGGCGGGTGCGCTGGCCGCGCTGGCGGCGGTGTTCCTCGCCGCGTTCCCCGCCCCGGGCCTGGAGCGGACCACCGGGCAGATCGCGCTGAAGGCGTTCCCGGCCGCCATCCTCGGCGGCATGACCTCGCCCGCCGGCGCGCTCGCCGGCAGCCTGCTGATCGGGCTGACGGAGGCGCTGGTCGCCGGCCACCAGTCGGAACTGCGCGTGCTGGGCGAGGGGTTCGGCGATGTCGTCCCCTACGCCGTGATGGTCCTGGTGCTGCTGGTCAGGCCCACCGGACTGTTCGGCGCGAAGGGAGCGGCCCGTGTCTGACCGCCGTCTGCCGGGGCCGGCCCGGACGCTCCTGGCCGCGCTCGTCCTGTGCGTCCCCCCGTTCTACCTGGACGCCTTCTGGCTGCGCGTCGGCCTGTTCTCGGTGGCCGCCGCCATCGGCGCCGTAGGGCTGTCGCTGCTCAGCGGCACGGCCGGCCAGCTCTCCCTCGGGCACGCCTTCTTCCTCGCGGTCGGCGCCTACGGCTACACGTGGCTGGCCGGCGAGCCGGGGCCGGGGTTGCCGACCGCCGTCGCCGCCGTCCTCGCGGTGCTGCTGGCCGGAGCCGCGGGCGGCCTGTTCAGCCCCGTCGCCGGCCGGGTGCGCGGCGTCTACCTGGGCGTGGCCACGCTCGCCCTGGTCTTCCTCGGTCACCATGTGCTGCTCACCGCGGACTCCGTCACCGGCGGATTCAACGGCCGCTCCGTGCCGCCGCTCCGTCTCGGCGGCTTCGGCTTCACGGCGGCCGAGCCCGAACCGACCGTGCTGGGGGTGCCGTTCGGCGCGGAGGAACGCCTGTGGTTCCTGGCCGTGGCCCTGCTGGGACTGACCTGGTTCACCGCTCGGGGCCTGGTGCGCTCCCGCCCCGGCCGGGCCCTCGCCGCGCTGCGGGACAGCGAGATCGCGGCCTCCGTGATGGGCGTGGACGTGGCCCGGCACCGTGCGGCCGCCTTCGTCGTGTCGTCGATGTACGCGGGGACGGCCGGTGTGCTGCTGGCCCTGGTGTTCCGGCGCGTCGTCCCCGACTACTTCTCCCTCGCCCTCTCGGTCGACTATCTCGCCATGATCGTGCTCGGCGGTCTCGGTTCGGTCGCCGGGGCCACGGCGGGCGCGGTCTTCGTCACCGCGCTGCCGCTCCTGCTGACCCGGTACGCCGACCAGTTGCCCCTGGTGGCCGCCCCGGGCTCCGCCGACGGCACGGTCGGCCCGACGGAAGCGGCCCGCTACCTCTACGGGGCCGCCATCGTCGTCGTCCTGCTCCACGCCCCCGACGGCCTGCACGGCCTCACGCGCCGCCTGCGCGCCCGCGTCCGGCGCGTGCGGCGTACCGGCCCGCCCGTCCGCCCGTCCCCGCGTCCGTCCGGGCAGCCGCCCGCCCCCGCGTCCGCACACCCCGTCGCACCCGTTCGACCCGAGGAGCAGACCCCGTGAACACCCCGCACCCCGGACACCGTGTCGGCACGGCCGTCCTCGCCGGAGCCCTGGCCCTGCTGGCCGCCGTCACCGGATGCAGCGCCAAGGCGGGCGGCAAGAGCGCCACCGAGGGCCCCGACGGCGTCCGCACCGGCCCCGGAGTCACCGCCGGGACCATCCGGCTGGGCGCCCTCACCGATCTGACCGGCCCCTACGCCACCCTCGGCAAGAGCATCGTCCAGGCCCAGCAGATGTGGGCCGACGAGACCAACGCGGCCGGCGGCATCTGCGGCCGCAAGGTGAAGATCGTCGTCAAGGACCACGGGTACGACGTCCAGAAGGCGGTCACCGCCTACGCCGACGTCTCCCCCGACGTCGTCGCCCTGCCGCAGGTCATCGGCTCACCCGTGGTCGCCGCCCTGCTCGACGACGTCCAGCGCGACCACCTGCTCACCTTTCCGCAGGCCTGGGCCGCCTCCCTGCTCGGGAAGGACTCCGTCCAGGTCCTCGGCACCACCTACGACCTCGACATGATCGCCGCCGTCGACTTCCTCACCCGCACGAGGAAACTGCGCGAGGGCGACACCGTCGGCCACGTCTACTTCGAGGGCGACTACGGCGCCAACGCCCTGGAGGGATCGACCTGGGCGGCGCGGAAGGCGGGCGTCAAGGTCGTCGGTCAGAAGATCAAGGCGACCGACACCGATCTGACCGCGCAGGTGTCGGCGCTGCGCAAAAAGGGGGTGAAGGCGATCCTGGTCAGCGCCGGGCCCGCGCAGACCGCGTCCCTCGTCGGTGTCGCCGCCTCCCGCGGCCTGCGCGTCCCGGTCGTCAGCAGCGCCCCGGGCTTCGCCCCGCAGCTGATGAAGACCCCGGCCGCGCCGGCCCTGACCGCGATGCTCCACGTGATCAGCTCCGCCCCCGCGGTCAGCTCCGGCCTGCCCGGCGTACGGCGGATGGTGACGGCCTACCAGGACACGTACCCCGGCTCCCCCGTCGACTCGGGCGTGCTGTCCGGCTACAACGCCGCCAAGTTGCTCGGCGCCGACCTGAAGAAGGCCTGCGCCGCGGGGAGCCTCGCGCGCGAGGACGTCGTGAAGGCACACCGTTCGCGGCGTGCCGCGGACACCGGTCTCGGCGTCCCGCTGGACTTCTCCGACGTGAACCGTCCCGCGAGCGTCGCCGTGTACACGCTCAAGCCGGACGCGGACGCGCCGGGCGGCCTGGTGGGCGCGGAGGACGCGCACCGGATACCGGGGGCGGAGGAGTACCTGGCCGGGCGCTGATCCACCCGAGGTGTGTCCGGCCGGCCACGCGAGCACCGCTTCGTGGCGGCCCCGCGGTCCGGACGACGCGGCACGTCCACCGCCGCCCCGGCGCGCCGACGTCACCGCGCGGGCCCTTCGCGCGGCCCGGCCGGGTCCGCCCGGGCGCCCTGGACGCACCTCTCACGGCACGCCGGGACGGGCTGTGCCGCCGGCCCGTCGCCGTGACACCGTCATTCCTCCTCGTCCGCGTCCGCGGGCTGCGTGAACGCCGAAGGCTCCGGCAGCCATCCCCGGCGAGCGGCCTGGACCGCGGCCTGGAAGCGGGTGGCGGCACCCAGTTCGGTCATCAGATGGCGGATGCGGCGCTGGGTGGTGCGCTGGCTCCAGCCCTGGGCGCGGGCGATCGCCGCGTCCGAGCAGCCCGCGGCGAGCAGCTTGACGAGGGCGAGGTGGTCGGGGTGGCCGGAGGCTGCGGGCGGGGCCGTGGGCGGTGCGGGGGCCTCGAGAGGGGAGCCGCGGTCCCACTCCGCTTCGAACAGCGCCTCCAACGCGGTCAGCATCGGTGAGCGGTGGACCAGGTGCGCGGCGAGGTGCCCGCCCGGAGCGAGGCTGAAGGGGATGACCGCCTGCGCGTCGTCGACGATCACGAGTTTGATCGGCAGGTGCGCCCGCACCCGGGCCTGTTCGCCGGTGCGTATGCTCGGCAGGATGTCGTCGCGCAGGCGGCCCGGCCAGGCGACCGCGCTCCGGTCGTAGAGCACGCGGTGGGTGACGCCCGAGCGCTGTCTTCGGCGCTGGTCGTCCAGATTGCTGCCGGGGCGGTCCACATAGGGCGGCCGGTCGAAGGTGCGGATCTGACGGCGGGCGCCCGCGGTGAGCCTGTGGACGGCGGCGCTGATGTCGTCACGGCCGCGGAGCACTTCCACCGCGATGTCCGGGTCGGCGATCCGCTGGGCCTCGCGGTGTCTGTCGGTCAGCTGGCGCACCAGCGCGCGAGCCGCGTCGAGCCGCCGTTCCCGCTCCTTGATGAGTTCCGTGACCGCGACATCGGGGGCGGTGGCGGCGAAACGCGGGGGGCGGCCCGCCGATCTGGTCGCCAGACCCGCTTTCACCAGGACCGACAGCAGCCGCCCCGCGGCGCTCGTACTCGTCCCGCAGGCGCTCGCCACCTCGGAGGCGGTGCTGTGGGGCAGACCGATCAGCACCGTGTAGACACGTTGTGCTTCATCGTCGAGTCCGACGACGTCGAGTTCCATGGAGCCATCCTCGCCGCGCGAAAAGAGAAACGTCGTGCCGCCGTGACGCGGGGCAGGCGTCCTCGTCGCACGTGTGCGCACCGGCGCCGGTCCCACGACCCGACCGCCGTGGTGAACGACAACCCGGCGCCGTCTTGTTCCATGGCCGTACGCGGCACGGCATCCGGCCCGCCGGCCGTGTACACCCTCTCGGTTACCGGCGACGGCATCTTCTGTTTCCACTCCGGCACTTGCTGGCCGATAGCTGCCACCTGGCGAAAACCGGCCACCTCGACACCCTAGCGCCGCTTCCGCATGCGTTGGCATCTTCACTCCGGTGAGGCGGTGTTGACCGTCAGATGGCGCGCGGCGCACGTTCCCCCGAACGTGCGGTCGCGCGTACGGCCCGCTGGCGCGCCACACATCTGAGGTCCCGCCGGCGAGGCCGTGGCCTCCGGCCTCCCCGCAACAGCGGCCGTCCGCACCGACGAACGGCCGAACGGAAGGACTCTTGGGTTGAATCACTCCCGTAACAAGGCCGCGTCGCCGCAGGGTGCGCACGCGCCCCGACGGCGCCTCGCCGCGACCGTGGTGATCACGGCGGCGGCACTCGCGTTCACCGCGCTGCCCGGCTCGGCCGGCGCCGCCCCCCTCTCCCACGCCCCCGAAGGCACCCGCGCGACGGGAGCGCCCCGGCAGATCAAGGCGGCGGCCCGGCCGGGGTCCGGGAGCGTCCACCTGTCGCCCGGACAGCGCCGGCGGCTGCTCGACCGGGCGGCCGACGCGGCGCCGGACACCGCCCGTTCACTGGGGCTCGGCCCGCAGGAGAAACTGGTCCCGAAGGACGTGGTCCAGGACGCCGACGGCACGGTCCACACCCGCTACGAGCGCACCTATGCCGGGCTGACCGTGATCGGCGGCGACCTCGTCGTCCACCAGCGACAGGGAACGCATACCGTCACCTACGCCTCCAGGCAGAAGCTGACCCTGCCGACGACCGCGGCGAAGGTGCCGGCCGCCACCGCGAAGAAGGCGGCCCTGAGCAAGGCCACGGCGAAGGGCACCCGCAAGGCGGCCACGCACACGGCCCCCCGCAAGGTCGTCTGGATGCTGGGTGACCAGCCGAGACTGGCCTGGGAGACGGTCGTCACCGGCGTCCAGCAGGACGGTTCCCCCAGCGAACGCCACGTCGTGACGGACGCCGCGAGCCAGGACGTCCTGGAGAACGCCGAACACGTCGAGTCCGCCCAGGGCAACAGCCTCTACAGCGGGCAGGTCACGATCGGCTCCACCCGCCAGGACGACGGCACGTACACCCTGACCGACCCGCTGCGCGGTGGTCACCGGACGCTCGACTCGAGCGTCACCTCCAGCGGTGTCCCGTTCACCAGCGATGTCGACGTGTGGGGCGACGGGACGGCGGCGAACCCCCAGACCGCGGCGGTGGACGCCGCGTACGGCGCCAAGACGACGTGGGACTTCTACCTCGACCGGTTCGGCCGCAACGGCATAGCCGACGACGGCCGCGGCAGCACCTCCCGGGTCCACTACGAACAGCAGCCGGGGGTCCCCCTCGCCAACGCCAACTGGCAGGACGGCTGCTTCTGCATGAGCTACGGCGACGGCGCGGACGGACACCACCCGGTGACCTCCCTGGACATAGCCGCGCACGAGATGACGCACGGAGTCACCTCCGCCACGGCCGGACTGGGCGACTACGGCGAATCACCGGCCCTCAACGAGGCGATCAGCGACATGATGGCCGCCGCCGTGGAGTTCTACGCCGACAACCCGAACGACGTGCCCGACTACACCATGGCCGAGCTGGACGATCTGCACGGCGACGGCAAGCCCATCCGGTACATGGACCTGCCCTCCAAGGCCGGCATCAGCGCCGTCGGTTACGCGCCCCTGGACTACTGGACGCCTCAGGCGAAGTCGGACGAACCGCACATGGCGGCCGGGGTGGGGGACCACTTCTTCTACCTGCTCGCCGAGGGCAGCGGGCGGAAGACCATCAACGGCGTCAGCTACGACAGCCCCACCTATGACGGGCTGCCGGTGGCGGGCATCGGGCTGACCGGCGCCGCCGACGTGATGTACCGCGCGCTCACCGTCTACATGACCAGCACCACCGACTACGCCGGCGCCCGCACCGCGACGCTCCAGGCCGCCGCCGACCTCTACGGTTCGGGCAGCGACGCCTACGAGGCCGTCGCCAACGCCTGGGCGGCCGTCAACGTGGGGACCGGTTTCGTCCACCACATCGCCGTCGAGCCGCCGCCGACCGAGCCCGTGGCGGTCGGCCAGCCCGTCAGCCGCCGGATCACCGCCTCCAGCAGCCGTCCCGGCAAGCTGACCTACTCCGCCAAGTCGCTGCCCCGCGGGCTGTCGATCGACCACGCCACCGGCCTCATCACCGGCACGCCCGACAAGGCCGGCGACTACGGCTCGGCCATCGTCGTCACGGACGCGGCCGGGGACACCCGGACCCTCTCGTTCACCTGGACCGCCCTCGAATCCGGCGGGCACTTCTTCGTCAACCCCACCAGGTACGTGATCCCCAAGTGGGGCACCGTGGAGTCCCCGCTGGTCGTCCGGGGGAAGCCGGGCAACGCACCGAGCGACCTCAAGGTCACGGTCGACCTCGACCACGGGTTCAGCAACGCCATGGTGATCGACCTGATCGCCCCCGACGGCAGCGTCATCCACGTCAAGCCCTGGGGACCCTGGGTGCTCACACCCGAGCTGCACGAGACCTACACGGTCGACGCCTCGGCGGCCACCAGGGTCGGCACCTGGAAGCTGCGCGTGACCGACGGCACCCCGGGCTTCTACGACCTGGCCCCGGGTCATCTCCAGCGCTGGAGCCTGGACTTCTCCGGCGCCGGCCCCGCGGCCGCGACCGGCGCGTCCGCCCGGTAGAGCGAAGTCCTCAGCGACGAGAAGGCCGCGACCTGCGCGGCCTTCCTGAGACGGGCCAATACACCTAGGCGGTGTCTTCACAGTGCAAACCCGGCGACTGGTGTGACTTCGGCGAGTACCGCCGCGTGCCGTGCGAACGCGTCGCTGTGAACGATCAGTCAGTCCGGGCGTCGGCGATCCTGGTCGGCGGACTCGATCGGGCCGCTTCACACGGTGTTCCGTGTCGCCTCTCGTGCTTCGGTGAGGGCTCGCTGCCTGAGGTCGCCGCCGAACAACACAGTCGTGGTGGCGGCCAGGACGTCGTCCCTGCCGATGGTCCGCCCGTCCCCCCTGCGGGCGGACCGGGCCGGGAGGGAATCCTTGCGCAACGGGGGCGGGGCCGGTTCGCCCGGCATCACCAGGGTGACCGTCCCGGAGCGCCTGACGCCGCCCTCGCGCACGACCATGGCCGCGTCCCGGGCGAGGTCCGTCAGGAACGCGCTCGCGATGCCGTCCAGGTCGCGGACCAGCGCCGGGACGGCCGTCGCCCCGCGGCTGCGCAGCAGCTTCCTGACCCCGGCCTCGAACCTGTGGGCGCCGGCCACGGCACTCGGTCTGCGCGGCCCGCCGCGCCTGCGAGAAGGCACGACGGCACCGCCGGCGTCGTACACGACACCGGTCAGACCGCGGAACGTCGGGCTGTGGTCGTACCACGTGCTCCCCACCTCCAGCTCGACGTTCCGGTCGATCGCCGAGAGGAGGTCGCCGGGAACCAGCTTCTTCCGGGCCTGCTCCGCCGCCGCTGTCCTCGCGCCGTCGATGATCTCCGTCAGCACCGTCCGCGTCACCGACGCGGCGGCCCACGCGGCCGACCGGGACACGTGCATCGAGGTCACGTCCCTGAACACCGCTTTGACGAGAGAAGGCCTGAACGGCGAGACGTCCGTGACCGATACGGACTCGGGACCGCTGCGCCCAGGCCGTGCGGGCAGTGTGCTCATCGGGACGAACGCTCCCTGCTCTCGGAGTTGTCTCAGGCCCACACTTCACCACGCGGACCGCCCTCCGCGCATGCGGAGGAAACGGGTTGCGGCGCCACCCACGAGTGCGGCGAGGATACGGCCATGAACAGTGCGGCAGACGACGTGAACCAGGCGATCGCAGGCGAGTTGCAGCTCATGGACCCGCGTGTGCGCTCCTCCCGGGAACGCGCCGGGCAGCTCCTCGATCCGGAGTTCGTGGAGGTCGGCGGGTCGGGGCGGCGGTGGACGTACGAGACCATGCTCGCCGAACTGCCCGGCCACCCGGGCAGTTCGGCGGACGGCGCCCGGTATGAGCCCTCCGGGATCTCGGGGGTGCTGCTCGCGCCCGGCCTGGTGCACCTGACCTTCGAGACCGTGCTCGGCGACCGCAGGACCAGGCACAGCTCGATCTGGCGCAAGAGGGACCCGGCCGCGGGCTGGCGGATGTACTACCACCAGGCCACGCGTGTGCCGCCCGGCGTGGAATAGGGTCACCGGCACCTCGCCGACGGGAACGTGCGGCACAACCACGGACCACCGCGCGGTGCCCTCGCGTGAGATCATCTGTCCATGAGCAGCGACCTGGACGTGAGCGCTCTGGCGATCAACGTGACGATCCCGCGGGCACTGCGCTGGACGGACACTCGACGCGGTGAGGAGTTCGAGCTGACCACGCTCAACGTCCGGCTCCTCCCGGACGGTCACCTCGCCGTGAAGGCCTACGGCAGGCCGGTCGGCGGTGGCCGGGGCGCATACGTCTCGTTCCCCGTCCCCGACGAGCCCGAACTGGCGGTCCTGGTGGCCGAAGCCGCCGGCCGTGCCGGGGAGTTGTGGGCCGCACATCGCGGTCTCGGCTGAGCCCGGCCGCGCGCTCGACCCGTGGAGCCGGCCCGTCCGCCGGGTGAGCTGTGGTAAGCAGGGCTGGTGATCAGCCGACTCCCTCTCGACCGGCAACTCGAGTCCCTGCGCGTGGTGCTGTCCCGCAACGACGTGTTGACGGAGGTCCTGTCGCGAGCGGCGACGCTGGAGCTGCCCGGGTGGTACGTGACGGCCGGCTGCCTCTTCCAGACCGTCTGGAACGTCGTCACGGGCCGGCCGCCGACCCACGGCATCAAGGACTACGACCTCTTCTACTTCGACGGCGGCGACCTTTCCTGGGAGGCCGAGGACACGGTGATCAAGGCCGGGCGCACGGTCTTCGCCGGTCTGCCCGCGGAGGTGGAGATCCGCAACGAGGCACGCGTCCACCTCTGGTACCAGGACAAGTTCGGTGTCCCGTGTCCGCCGTACGACTCCAGTGAGGCGGCGATCGACAGCTTCGCCGCGACGACCTGCTGCCTGGGGGTACGTGTGGAGGCGGACGGCCAGTGGCGCGTGTACGCGCCGCACGGCTTGTCCGACGTGTTCAGCCTCGTCGTCCGGCCGAACCCGGTGCTCGCCCCACGGGCGGTCTATGAGGCCAAGGCGGCGCGCTGGCGGAAGCAGTGGCCCGAGCTGACCGTTCTGCCCTGGCCCTCCACCAGCCCCGTGCCGCCCTCGCCCACCGACTGACACCGGCCCGGAAAGCCGGGCGCGCGCCCGGACGGCCCTCGCTCGACCACCTGTACAAGATCCCCCGTTTTGTCCCTGTCCGGCGTACAACCGTCCAGGGTGGCGGGCCGTCTCACACGGCATCAGAGTTCCGCGACCCAGGCTCGGCCAAGGGGGACAGGATGCGACGTATCAGGGCGGCAGTGGCGGTGACGGTGCTCACGGGGGCCACGCTGTGGACGGCGGCGGGCACCGCGGGCGCGGCCCCGGTGGAGGGGCCGCGCGCGGTGGCGGCCTGCCCGACGGACTGGGGCAGCGGCGCCAAGGGTGGTGCCGCCGCGGGCGCCGGGCACCTGGAGGACATCAGGACCGGACGGCACGAGTGCTACGACCGCGTCGTGTTCGACGTGCCCGACGGCGGCGACCGCATCGGCTACCACGTCCAGTACGTCGACCGGTTGTACGCGGACCCCTCGGGCCGGTACATACCGGTTGCCGGCGGGGCGGTCCTCGACATCCGCGTCGACGCGTGGAGTCACGACCTGGAGGCCGGCCAGCCCACCTACCCGGGGAAGGTGGGCGAGGCGCTGCCCGGTGTGAACGTCAGCGGGTACCGCACCTTCCGGGACACCCGGTTCGGCGGCACCTTCGAGGGCCGGACGCAGATCGGTCTGGGCGTACGCGCCCGACTGCCGTTCCGTGTGCTCCGACTGGACGGCCGGATGGTGGTCGACGTGGCCCACAGCTGGACGAGTCAGAGGTCACGCGGACAGGCGTGCGGTCACGGTCCGCGGTGCGGTCGTTCGTCCCAGCGGTGAGTGGCCCGTCCCTGCCGGACCAGGCCACGCACGGTGATGTGTTCGGGCGACGGGGCGAGGCCGTCCAAGGGTGTGCCGGACGCCTGGGTTCCGCCGGCTGTCCTTCGTACGGCTGCCGAACCGGCCGGCCCGGCGCGCGCGTCCGGACATCGCCGCGTCATCCTGACGAGCTACCAGAAACGATCCCTCACTGCCCGTTCGAGGGAATCCGCGCTTGCTCATGAGCGGCACGGGCATCGCTTGCACTGACCAGGCTTTCCTCGACAGCAAGGAGCCCCTCGTGCCTCTTCGCTCCATCACAGCGGCCGCTGGTGCCGCTGCCGGCGCTTTCCTGCTGCTCATCGCTGTTCCCGGTCCGGCCTCGGCGGCGACCGGCCAGTTCCGCTACTCGTACACCACCGCCGAGGGATACGAAGCCGTCGGCTTCCTGAACAATCCCGTCAGCGGTGAGTGCATCACCCTCCCTGCGCCGGGCTCCGCGCCCGGTGCTCCTTCCCGGGCGCCCAGGAACCGCACCGACGCCACCGCCACCGTCTTCCTCGACGCCGACTGCGAAGGAGACGTCTACTACAGCCTGCCCCCAGGGGCCGGCGCCTCCGACCGCCTGCTCGTACGCTCCGTCGTCTTCTCCTGACGTCGGCACCGCGGCGGGCCCCTTCCGGGGACGCCGCGGTCGGCTCAGGAGCACCGGCCGAGGGGCCGGAACATGTCCTTCCGCCATGTGAACGTCATGTTCCTGCCAGGCCGCTGCCCCGTCGCGGTAGTCACGGCCGGGTCAACTACCCCTGCATGCACCGTGACAGGGGAGAGACCGGATGACATCCGCAGCACGCTCGTCCCAGCACGCCCCCGAACTGCGCGCCGCAGCGAGACACATCGGCCGACGCCGCTTCCTCACCGCCACCGGCGCCGCCGCCGCGCTCGCCTTCGCCGTGAACCTGCCGGCCGCCGGCACGGCCGCCGCCGCCGAGTTGGACGCCCGGAGAATCACCGACGACCCCTTCACGCTGGGCGTGGCCTCCGGCGACCCGCTGCCCGGCTCGGTCCTGCTGTGGACCAGGCTGGCCCCGCAGCCGTACCAGCCCGACGGCGGACTGCCCGCGCAGCGCGTCACCGTGCACTGGGAGCTGGCCCACGACGCGGACTTCCGCCGCATCGTCAGGCGCGGCACCGCCCCGGCCCACCCCGAGTTCAGCCACACCGTCCACGTCGAGGTCCCCCACCTGCCGGCGGACCGCGTCTTCTTCTACCGCTTCCGGGCCGGCTCCTGGCTGAGCCCCACCGGCCGCACCCGCACCGCCCCGCCGCCCGGCGCCCGTCCCCACGCGCTCACCCTGGGCGCCGTCTCCTGCCAGGCCTACGCCGACGGCTACTACACCGCCTACCGCCACCTCGCCGAGGACGACGTGGACGTCGTCTTCCACCTGGGCGACTACCTGTACGAGTACGCCGTCAACGCCACCGGCAACGACCGCGACTACACCGACCGCGTCCTCCCGGCCCACTTCAATCACGAGACGGTGACGCTGGAGGACTACCGGCTGCGCTACGCCCTGTTCAAGTCCGACCCGGACCTGATGGCCGCGCACGCCGCGCACCCCTTCGTCGTCACCTGGGACGACCACGAGACGGAGAACAACTACGCCGACGACACCCCGGAGGACGGCGGTTCCTCCGAGGAGTTCCTGCTGCGCCGCGCCTCCGCCTACCGCGCCTACTGGGAGAACCAGCCGCTGCGCCGCCCCCAGCTGCCCACCGGATCCGGCATGCGGCTCTACCGCCGCCTGCACTGGGGCCGGCTCGCCCAGTTCGACGTCCTGGACACCCGCCAGTACCGCTCGGACCAGGCCTACGGCGACGGCTGGCAGTACCCCGGTCCCGAGTCCGAGGACCCGGCGCGCACGCTGACCGGCGCCACGCAGGAGCGGTGGCTGATCGACGGCTGGCGCGCCTCGCGGGCACTGTGGAACGTCGTACCGCAGCAGGTCACCTTCTCCCAGCGGTACAACACCACCGCCACGCCGTCCAAGGTCTCCATGGACTCGTGGGACGGCTACCCTGCCTCCCGCGAGCGGATCCTGGCGGGGGCCGAGGCCGTCGGCGTGGAGAACCTCATGGTCCTCACCGGCGACGTGCACGTGCACTACGCGTTCGACATCAAGCGCGACTTCCGCGACCCCGGTTCCCGCACCGTCGGCACGGAGATCGTCACCACGTCGATCACCAGCGGGCGGGACGGGGCGGACCGGCCCGGCAACTGGGCCACCTACCTCGCGGCCAACCCGCACATGAAGTTCTACAACGGACGGCGCGGCTACGTGACCGTCACGCTCGGCCGGGAAGCCGCCCGCGCCGACTTCAAGACCGTCCCCTACGTCACCAGGCCCGGCGCGCCCGTCACGACCGCGGCCTCCTTCGTCACGGCAGCCGGCGCCCCGGGACTCAAGCCGGCCTGAGCTCGGCGCGGCGGCGGGGCCCGTGCGTCGACTGTCCCTGCCTCTAGCGCTCGGTGTGCTGGTGGAATCGGTACCATCAGCACACCGTTCCCACAGGTGTCGCATGCGCAGGAGGGGTCACATGGCCACCACGCTGAGCGCGCTCACCCGCGAGCAGGTCGAGGCAGCCGCCTCCCGGCGCATCCCCCTCCACCACACCACCGGGCTGCCGGGCAGCTGGTACGTCCTCGTCGGCGTCACACTCCACTACGTCCGCGACCTCGTCCAGGACGCCACCGGTGAGAAGCCGGACATCGCGGAAGCCCGCAAGGCGCTGCACGCCCTCGGGTTCCCCCTGTTCTGCTGGGCCTCCGACGGCATGGTCGACAAAGGCCACCCCTGGCACACCGGTCGGACCGACTGACATCGCGCAGACCTCTTGACCCCGCCTCGGCACGGGGCTTAGCGTTCCGGCGTTTACAGCGGTTTGAAACGATTCAATTGAAACGATTCAGTCCGCACGGCATCAGCACTGCCGCAGCACGTCAAGATCCCTTGCTCGACTCACCCTTTGGGGCGCACATGCATGAACTCGTCTCGCAGCGCGGCGGGATGTCGCGGCGCGCGGTCCTCGCCGCCTCGCTGGCCGCGGGCGCCGTGGCCGCCGTCGGTGCCGCGGCGCCGGCCGCGACCGCTCTCCCCGCGGACACCGGGCCGGCTCCCGCCGCCGACTGGTTCGCCGACCCACCGCGCTCGGTGCGCCCCAAGTTCCGCTGGTGGTGGCCGGACGGCCTCGTCGACCCGGACGAGATCGCCCGCGAGATCGACCAGATCGCGGACGCCGGCTTCGGCGGCGTCGAGATCGCGGCCGTCCACCACAGCATCAAGGACAAGTCGGTGCTGGACACCGCCCGCCACGGCTGGGGCAGCAGACCGTGGCTGGACGGCGTCGAGTCCGCCCTGCGCCGCGCCGCGAGACGCGGCCTCACCGTCGACCTCACCCTCGGCCCGAGCTGGCCCGTGGCCGTGCCCGGCATCACCCCCGACGACGCGGCCGCCGCCCAGGAACTCGCCTACGGCCGCGCCTCCGTCACCGGCGGAACCACCTACCAGGGTCCGGTCCCGGAGCCCGTGCGCGCGCCCGCCTCCGGCGTGACCCGCCGGCAGCTCCTCGCCGTCCAGGCCGCCCGCGTCGACACGGCGAACTCCACCCGCAAGGAGACCGGACTCGACCTGGCCAGCGTCCGCGACCTGACCGCCACCGTCACCGGCGGCGCCCTGACCTGGACCGCGCCCGCGGACGGCGACTGGGTCCTGATCTCCTACTGGCAGCGCGGTTCCGGACAGCAGCCCGAGTCCGGCCCGCACTCCTCGCCCGCCGCCTACGCCGTCGACCACTTCGGCCCCGCCGGCACCGCCGCCGTCACCGACTTCTGGGACTCCCTGCTGACGCCGGCGCTGAAGGTCCTGCTGAAGGCCGCCGGCGGCGCGTTCTTCGAGGACTCGGTGGAGCTGGAGACCGACGGCCTCGCCTGGACCGCGCAGTTGCCCGACGCGTTCGAGAAGCGCACCGGGCGCCCCCTGCTGCCGTACCTGCCCGCCGTCGTCCTCGACAAGAGCAACCAGGTCTTCGCCTTCGAGGCCCAGGTCACCCGGCAGATCAGGCACGACTTCTGGGAGACCGTCTCGGACCTGTTCAACCGTCACCACCTGCTCGCCCTCAGGACCTGGGCGCACTCGCTGGGCATGGCCCTGCGCTCGCAGCCCTACGGACTGCAGACCGACGCCATCGCCTCGGCGGCGATCCTGGACATCCCCGAGGGCGAGTCCCTCGGCTTCAAGAACCTCGACGACTACCGCTGCCTGGCCGGCGGCCGCGACATGGCCGGGCGCACGGTGCTGTCCTGCGAGGCCGGCGCGTACAACGGCACGGCGTACAGCACCACGTGGGACCGTTTCCTGCGGACGATGGGCGGCGCGTACGCGGCGGGGGTCAACCAGACCGTCGTGCACGGATTCTCCTACGCCACCGCCCCGCAGGTGAGCTGGCCCGGGTTCGCCGCCTTCAGCCCGTACAACGGCGCCCCCGGTTACGGCGAGTCGTGGGGCCCCCGGCAGCCCACCTGGGGTCATGCCGAGGACATCGCCGGCTATCTGGGCCGCCTGCACCGCGTGCTGCAGACCGGCACCGCCCGTGCCGACGTCGCCGTCTTCCGGCAGACCGGCTACACGGCCACCGGCATCGGCGCGTCCTGGTTCACCGCCACCGGCATCCCCCTCGGCTGGACCCACCAGTTCCTCAGCGGCCCGCTGCTCGACCTGCCGAGCGCCACCGTCCGCGCCGGCCGGCTGGCGCCCGACGGGCCCGCCTACAAGGCGCTGTTCGTCGAGGGCGACTTCTTCTACGGCTCCACCCCGACGCTCGCCGTCAGCGACGCGCGCAAGCTGCTGAAGCTGGCCGAGGCGGGCCTGCCCATGGTCCTGTTCGGCGCCTTCGACCAGGCCCTGACCCCGGGGGTGCCCGGCGACGGGGAGACCGGCCGGCTGCGCGCGCTGATGGCCCGGCTGCTCGCGCTGCCGGGTGTCGTCCGCGTCAGCGACAAGGCCGCCGTCGGCGACGCGCTCGCCCAGCTCGGTGTCACCCCCGACGTCCGCTACGCCACCTCCTCCACGCTCCTCAACGCCCACCGGGCCACGGACGACGCCGACTTCTACTACCTGTGCAACGGCAAGCACGCCGAGACCGTCAAGCCCGCGGTGGCCACGATCGACCACGACGTCACCCTGCGCGTCACCCGCGGCCGCGGGGCCACGGTGCCGTACCTCCTCGACGCCTGGACGGGCCGGGCGGTGCGGCTCGCCCGCTACACCCGGGACGGCGACGACGTCACCCTGCGCGTCACGCTCCAGCCCGGGGAGACGGTGATCGTCGCGCTGGGGCGGCCCGGACTGTTCGGCGACCGCTACGGCAACCGTCCGCACGCCGTCGCCTCGGACGCCGACGACGTGCTGTTCACCGGCCGCGGACTGACCGTGCGGGCCGGCGCGGCAGGCTCCCGCACCCGCACCACCCGTCTGTCCGACGGCCGCACGGTCACCACCACCCTGCCGTCCGTGCCCGGCCCCCTCACCCCGGCGGCGTGGGAGCTGGAGGTCGAGGACTGGTACCCCGGCGCGGACCCGACCCGTACCGAGCGCGTCCGGCGCACACTGACCCTGGACGCGCTCGCGCCCTGGTCGAGGATTCCCGAGCTGGCCGACTCCGCGGGCGTCGGCCGCTACCGCACCGAGGTCACCCTGCCGGACGACTGGACCGCGTCCCACGGGGCCGTCCTCGAACTCGGGCAGGTCTCCGACACCGTCCGTGTCACCGTCAACGGCACTTCCGTGCCCCCGGTGGACCGTCTGCACCCCGTCGTCGACGTCGGCCCCTACCTGCGCGGCGGCGCGAACGGCATCGAGATCGAAGTGGCGACGCCGCTCATCAATCGGCTCCGGGTCGCCCAGCCGTCCGTGTTCGGCACGACGGCCCGCCAGGACCACGGCCTGGTCGGTCCCGTCCGGCTCGTCCCGTACGCGCAGGCGGGGGTGTCCTGACGCCCCGGGGCGCACCGGCTCCGACCGGTGCGCCCCGGCTCGGGCGCTCCCGCTCGGGCGCGCAGGCGCGGGAGCACGCGAGCCCGCGCGCCCGTCAGTGCGGCAGCCCGGCCCGGAGCTGTTCGCGTACCCAGGCGGGATCGGGGTTGGTGTGCGGCCGGCCCGCCACGACGACGGTCGGCACGGTCTCGTTGCCGTCGTTGGCCGCCCTCACCACCGCGGCTCCCGCCGGGTCGCGCCAGATGTCGACCCAGTGCAGCCGGCGGGCGCCACGGCCCAGCCGGATGCGCAGTCTCATGCAGTACGTGCAGCCCGGACGCCAGTAGACGACCGGGCGGCCGTCGACCGCGCTGCGGCGTTGTGCCTCGCGCGCACCGATCGACCTCGGGAAGACCAGGGGCGAGGTCACGCCGGCGAGAACCACGAACGCCGTCAGGAGGGTGGCGGCTGTGCCGGGGTTCCCCGCGAAGACCTGCCGGGTCGCGACGGCTGAGCCGCTGAGCACCAGCACTATCGGCAGTATCCAGGCTCGCATCATGGTGACGCAGGCTATCGGTCAGGGGGTGCGGAGACGGCCGGTGTACACGTCCGTACGGTTCCGAGGTGCGCCGGAGTGGGTTTCGGTGAGCACCGTCCGTACTCCCGTGCCGTCCGCCACCAGGCCCTGGTAGTCGCCGAGGAAGTAGCCCCCGGCGAACGGCTCCCGCAGCCAGTCGAAGACCCGCGAGATCCGTCGTTCGGTGCGCAGCTTCGGGTTTCCGTGCGGCAGCGTGGCCAGTCGGTAGGCGGTGGGCAGGGTGGTGGTGTCGCCCGGCGTGAGGAAGCGCAGGTCGTAGTAGGTGAGCGCGACCGTGCCCCGTTCGGTGACCGCGATCGACGGCGAGAAGGCCGGTACGCCCCTGGGGCTGATCAGCTCCGGGGTGCTCCAGGTGCGTCCGCCGTCGGTGGACCGCACGAGCTGGACGGAGTCGAACCGTCCACCGGAGAAGTCCGAGCCCTCGTAAGCCATGTACAGCGTGCCTGTCCTGGGGTCGACGGCCGGGCTCTGCAGGGTGGCCGCCGCGCGCAGCGGCTTGGCGGGGTCGTTCGGGTCGGCCTCCGGTACGGAGGTGTCCCGGGCCACGGTGACCGGGGCGCTCCAGGTCCTTCCGGCGTCGTTCGAGGTGACCATCTCGTAGCGGGCTTCGACGACGCTGCTCAGGTCGCCGGAGTAGGTGATCCGGTCGAAGAAGTCGTACAGGGCGCCGGTGCACCGGTCGGCGACGATCAGATGGCCGATGGTCTGGGTGTTGGGCACGGTGCTGGTGCCGACGAACCGCCGGGCCTTGCTCCAGGTGCGGCCGCCGTCGCGGGTGAGGGAGATGTAGCCGGGGCCGTCGAGGGAGCCGGGGCCGGGCGGGTCGTTGTCGAGGCGGTTCCAGACCTGGTAGGCGGTGCCCTTGCGGATCGGGTCGGCGGTGAGTGAGGGCTTGTCGTTGAAGAACGGCTGCTCGTCGACGTGCGTGGTGGTGAGGTGGTGCCACGTCCGGCCGCCGTCGCGGGACGTGACGGCCAGGAGGGCGCTGCGCGTGCTCTTCGTGAAGTCGACGCCCTCCCCGCTCGCGTACACCGTGCCGTCCGGGCCGGTGCTCACCCAGGGGTCGGAGGCCCGTTCGTAGTCCGCGCCGCCGGGGGCGCACAGGCTGAACGGCAGTGTGCTCCGGTGGAAGGTGCGGCCGTCCGTGGTCCAGCCGGCCGCCAGGCCGCGGGCGCCGCCGTCGTTCCACCGGTCCTGCTGGAACACGGTGACCACGCGCCTGCGGTCGCGCGGATCGACGGACAGGTACGGCTCGACCTCGGTGGCCGGGTAGACGACGCTGTCGGGGGACCTCGCTCCGACGGTGCACTTCGCGTACGGGTCGCCGTGGGACACCTTGACCAGCGGCGTGCCGTCGGCGTTCCGGTCCGCCGCGGCGGGAGCCGCGCCGGTGACCGTGACGAGCAGGAGCGCGGCGGTGGTGACGGCGGTCAGGGGCAGGAAGACGCGCATGCGGGATCTGATCTCCTCCGGGCCTGTCGACCGGGGTACGGGACCGCCGTCATCGGGGCGGTCTGGGACACGGAGGCGTACCGCGACGCGGGGGTGTGGGGCCGGGGCGACTCCGCTTGGTCGTTTTCGGCGTCGCGGCCGGTGTCCTTGATGGGCCGAACGGCGGAGCCGTCGCCGGGGCCGTCGCAGAGCACGGCGGAGCCGGCCGGCGGGTGCACCGGCCGGCCGGCTCCTTGGTCGTGGTGTCGCGGCGGGCGGGATCGGATCTGGCTCAGACGGGTGCCCGAGGCCGGTACAGCCACGGTGGGCCGGGTGCGTCACCCATGCCCACCGCGCCGGGCGCACCGGCCGGACCGGTCGCCCCGCCGTGCGCGGACCGGTCAGGTGAGCGCCTGCGCGGTCCCGTCCGGCAGCGCGCGGGTGTCACCGGCACAGGGGCGTGAAACGATCTGTCCGCCTGCACAGCAACGGCGCCCTCTACCTCAGCGTGGGCGCTCGGCATGTGGCCCGCGAGGCGAGGCCGGGCCCGCGCCAGGGTGGTCCTGCGGTGCGAAGCACCTCATACGACCGGGGGCATCGGGTGACCGGTCGCCCCCTGTGGACACGGGCCACCCGCCTCCGACGGGTACCGAGGTGCGGTTGCCGCGCGCGGGCTTCTAGCGCGGTTCGTGGGCCGCCGCCCGGCAGGCGCCGGTCGCGGCGCCGCCCGGCACTCCGGCCCCGGTCAGCCCGGTCACACAACCTTGCAGGTCTCCGACCACGCCACGGCCGCAGGCCGCGGTGACGGAGTCGGAAGCGGTGGCACCGGCCAGCTCGGCCATCCGTGTGCAGGCGGGGATGTCCGCCCGGACCGCGGGAGCGGCGAGGACCGCACCGCCGAGGGTGAGGGTCAGGCCGGTGAGGGCACCGGCGATACGGGTCGACGTGCGCATGGGACACACCTGCCTTCCGGGACGGTCGCGCGGTCCTGGTCCCGGCGGGCCGGATCCGCGGTCAGGCCGCCGGGCGACGCTCGGTGAGCGGTGCCCCGGCCGGCGGGCTCCCGGACCGACCGCACGGTTCCGCGCCGCGTCCCTCGCGAGCCGCATCGCGACGAGGTCGCCAGGCTGCGGGAGGGGCCCTCACTCCAGCATCGCATCCTCTTCTCCGCCCGTCCTGGGCACCGAGGGGCGCGCTGAGTACGGCGATTGCGCGGAGCCCGGAAGCCGGCCTCCTGCGGTGTGCGCGCCGTGTGCGACGTGTACGCGATCAGTGACTCGGCATGGTCGCCCGGCGTGCCGGCACAGGCACACGTGTCTGTGCCGGGCACGTCCGGCGGGTGTGTGTCAGCTGGGCTGGGCGGTGGGCATGATGAAGACCTGCGGGAGGTTGACCCGCAGGGGCAGGGAGGCGATGAAGCCGACGGTCTGCGCGATGTCGATGGACTGGAGCCAGTCGATGGTGTCCTTGGAGCCTTCCAGCCATTCGCGGGCGCCGGTGTCGGTGACGTGGTCCTGGAGTTCGGTGCCCACGATGCCGGGCTCGATCGCGGAAACCCGTACCTTCTTCGGTCCCAGCTCGATGCGCAGGTGCTTGGACAGGTGCGAGACGAAGGCCTTGGTGCCGGCGTAGACGGCGAAGGTCGGGTAGAGGTTCTGCGCGGCGCTGGAGGAGGTGTTGATCAGGTCGGCGACACCGCGCTCCTGTGCGGCCCGTACCAGCTGCGGGGTGAACGCGCCGATGACGTTCATCAGCCCGGAGACGTTCAGGTCGATCTGCCGCTGCCACTGGTCGGCGCGCAGTTCCTCGACGGGACCGGGCAGCATGACACCGGCGTTGTTGAACAGCAGGTCCGCGCCGCCCAGCTCCGCCTGGACACGGTCGGCGGCGGCCTGCACGGCGGCGGCGTCGGTCACGTCGACGGCGATGGCCACGGCGGTGCCGCCGTTCTTGCCGATGCGCGCGACCAGGTCGTCCAGCCGCTCGGCGCGCCGGGCGAGCACGGCGACCTTGGCGCCCTGCGCAGCCAGGTGCTCGGCCGTTGCCTCGCCGATGCCGCTGGACGCGCCGGTGATGACGGCCACCCGGCCGTCCAGGGGCCTCGTGGAGGCCGTGGCAGAGGTCTCGGTGGTCATGGGATGACACCCTTCGAAAAGACAAGAGATGCGGAGCGGGACCCGGACGTAGGCCGTCGCGGCCCCTGTCATCCAGCAGACCACCGCCAGACCGGCCCCGGCGGCCCGCAGGTGGCCCTGGTGAGACAGGTACTGCCAGGGCCACCCAGCGGCGGGCGGGCACCGGCGGGGCAGGCGAGACTGGGTGTATGGACCGCAGCAGCGAGATCGCCGCCTTCCTGCGCACCCGCCGCGCACGGGTGAGCCCCGAATCGGCGGGACTGCCCGCCGACGGGCGCGCCCGGCGCGTGCCCGGCCTGCGCCGCGAGGAAGCCGCCCGCCTGGCGGGCGTGAGCACCGAGTACTACACCCGCCTGGAACAGGGCCGGGCCGCACACCCCTCGCCCGAGGTGGTGGACGCCCTGGCCCGCGCCCTGCGCCTGGACGCCGCCGAACGCGAGCACCTCACCAACCTCCTCGCCCGACCGGGCGGGCGGCGCGCACCGGTCAACCCGCAGCGGGTCCGCCAGGGGCTGCACCTGATGCTCCAGACCCTGGACGAGGTGCCCGCGTTCGTCATCGGCCGGCGCACCGACGTCCTCGCCTCCAACCGCCTGGCCCGCGCCGTCCTGACCGACTTCGAGGCACTGCCCGTCCCGCGGCGCAACCTGGCGCGCTACTACCTGCTGGACCCCGAGGCCCGCGAGCGCACCGCCGACTGGGAGCAGATCGCCGCCGAGACCGTCGCCATGCTGCGCCTGGAGGCGGGCCGCTGCCCGCAGGACCGCCGGCTGGCCGACCTGATCGGCGAACTGACCCTGAAGTCACCGGAGTTCAGTACCTGGTGGAACGACCACCGGGTGCTGCGGCGCAGCCACGGCACCCTGCACTACCGGCACCCGCTCGTCGGCGACCTGCACTTCTCCTACGAGTCGCTGCAACCGCCCGGCGACGACAACCAGACCCTGTGCGTCTACCTCCCCGAGCCCGGCTCCGCCACGGCCGAATCCCTGCGTATCCTCAGCAGCTGGACCACCGGCACAACCTCGGCCTCCCGTCCGGCCGGTCCCGGAACCTGAGGATCACCTGGGCGTCACCGTCCCGGGCCCGACGCCAGGCCGCAGGCAGGAAGGCGGCGCACGTTTCCCAGGCGCCCATCCATGTGTCGCGGGCCGCGCGATTCGATTCCATCGCGCATGGGACAACGGTCCGCGGGTGGCACGAGGGTGCCGTAACGAGCGCGTACCGGCCCCTCTTGGACGCCGTCGGCCTGACCTACCCCCAGTACCAGGACGGGGTCCCGGTCGGGGTGACCCGCGACGTGCCTCTCCGCGGTCCGTGGACTCTGCGAGGTAATACGTGCCCTGTCGATCGTGTGCGTGCTCGTCCGCCGTACGGTACGCGGCGCAGGTCGGAGCACAGTCATGAAGGGTGCGAGGCGCCGCGGCCGGGGCCCCGAGCGCAGGGGGTGACGCACGGGCGCCCCCTGGGCCTGCGAGCCGCTGACGCCCCGGTACGCGGGGCCCGGCGGTATGCGTCCTTCCGGTGGTGTGGCGCACGGCACAGGAACGCGGCCGGGCCCGCGGAGAGAACAGAGTGTGAGGCATACAGAACCCAGTGAGTCATTGCGGGCGCGCGTACGGTCCGGGGACCGTGCGGCGTTCGCCGACCTCTACGACCGGAACGCTCGCACGGTCTACAGCCATGCCCTGCGGCTGACCGGTAACTGGTCGGACGCCGAGGAAGTGATGTCCGAGACCTTCCTCAGCGCATGGCGCACTCGGGAGACGGTCGAACCGGAGGGCGGTTCGCTCACACCGTGGCTGCTCGGCATCGCGACGAACAAGGCGCACAACGCCAACCGCGGTGTGCGCCGGCGCCTCGCCTTCCTGGCTCGCAGCCCGGAGCCCCGGCCCGTGGAGGACTTCGCCGACGAGACGGCCGGCCGGATCGACGATGCCCGCCGTCTCGCGCTGGTCCACGACGCCCTGCGTCGACTACGGCGCCCGGACAGGGAGGTGATCGCCCTGTGCGTGGGCGCCGGGCTGGACTACCAGCAGGCCGCCGAGGCACTGGGCATCCCGGTCGGGACCGTGAGGTCGCGGCTCTCGCGCGCCCGGGCCCGACTGGCCCGCCACAGCGCCGGTCCGGCGCCTCGAAGAAACACGGAACCGCGTGGCCGTCGCGGAGAGGAAGAGAGTGGGGCCGCGATCGCGGCCCTGTTCCTGCGGGAGGAGACCCAATGAACGCTGACAACCCGCGCGTCGGCTCCGACCGGAGCGAGGCGGAGGAGTTGCTGGCGGCTTCGGCCGACTGGGACCTCTCCCCGAGCCGCCACCGTCACCACAAGGACTTGCTGATGCAGCAGATCGATCAGGACCACTCCGCTCCCGGCGCGACGTCGCCCGCCCCGTCCCGCCGCAGGCTGCCGCGCCTGGGCCTGGTGTTGCCCGCCGTGTCACTGGCCCTGACCGGTGCCCTGGTCGTCACCTCCCAGCACGGCGGCCACACCCCGGCTCCGGCGGCCGGGCCCGCCGCTTCCGGACCGGCAAGGGTGAACAGCGCGACCGCGACCCTCGACCGGATCGCCGCCGCGGCCATGAAGACGGACGTCACACCGGTGAAGGACGACCAGTTCGTGTACGTCCGGCGCCTGGTGCGCGAGAACAAGGGCGCCGTGGGCGGTTCGGTGGTGCTCGGCGCGACCCACAAGGAAGAGGCCTGGATGGCGCAGAAGCCAGGTCCCGTGACCACGACCGGCTGGCTGCGTTCGAGCGGGAAGGACGCCGTCATGCCCGGCGAACTGGTGCCCAGCACCTTCCCGACTCCCGTACGTCCCGGCCTGTGGCACCCCACCTACGCGTGGCTGGCCCAACTGCCCGCCGACCCCGACGCCCTGCTCAAGGTGCTCTACAGCCAGACGACGGTGGAGACCGGCGAATCGAAGGACGAGGCCGTCTTCAGGGGCATCGGCGACCTGCTGGGCAGTGCGATCATGCCGCCCGCGACCGCCTCCGCCCTGTACAAGGCCGTCGCCAAGGTCCCCGGCGTCACCCGGGTCCCCGACGCCGTCGACGCGGCCGGCCGCCACGGCATCGGCATCAGCCGCCAGGACGGCGGCTCCACCACCCGGTGCGTGTTCATCTTCGACAAGGCCACACTCGCCTACCTCGGCTCGCAGGCGTACTTCACCCACAGCGGGGCCACGACCAGGGGCACGACGGGTGACGTCCTGTACGGCGTCGACGCCGTCATGGCGCGCGGAGTCGTCGACCGGCACGGCGAGGTACCTCCGAAGTCCGCCGGCTGATTCCGTCGCTGACGGGGTGGGGCTCGCGCGCCGCCGGCGCCGGGCCCCGCGTTGGTGTGCGGCGGTCCGATCAGGCGGGGGAGGTCTCGCCGCCGTCGCTCCCGGCGAGCGCGGCGTCGAGACAGGGGATCAGTTCCCCGGTGTCGCACGAGGTGAGCGGGCGGGGAGGTGGTCCTGATCGACGGCACCCTCATCCCCACCCAGCGCCGCACCGGGATGGTCGACCGGCGGAACTGCTTCGCCCACCTGAAGAACTGGCGCCGTCACCGGCCATCCCGCGAGCATGGCCTCCAGCCACGCCCACGCCGGCCGCTGCCACGAGCTGAGCCGTGAGGACCTAGGCCTCGCCCCCGGGCGTGCAGACGCCTAGCAGAGAGAGGAATGCGCGGGCTGCGGGTGACGGGGGGAACCGGCTCCAGATGAGGCGCTCCACCCGTATCGGCCCGTTGGTGATCGGCACACATCGCAGCCCGTGCAGTTCGGCGTCGAAGGCCGCGGGTAGCAGGGCGATGCCCAGACCGTGGCGGACCATCCGGACCATGAGCTCGACACCGGACACCTCGAACGCGACCTCGCGCCGCACGCCGATCGCCGCGAACGCCTGGTCCGACTGGGCGCGGGCGGCGCTGCCGTCGGCGAAGTCCACGAACACCTCGTCGGCGAGGAGGCGCAGGTCCACCTCATGGTGCGTGGCCAGCGGGTGGCCCGGGGCAACCACCGCGACATGCTGCCCGTGGCCAAGTTCCTTGTCATGGACGCCCTGCGGCCGGAATCCGGGCACTACGCCGAGGAACGCCGCGTCCAGTGTGCCTTCTCGCACCCGTTCGACGAGCAGCTCGCTGGAGCCCGTCCGCAGACCGATCCGTACCTGAGGGTAGCGCCGGCGGTAGTTCTGGATCACCGCCGGGAGATCGACGGCCGCCACAGTGGGGATCGCCCCGACGGCCAGTTTGCCGCGTATCTCGCCGCTGGCCGCCGCGACCTCCGCCCGGGCCCTCTCGGCCGCATCCAGAGCCTCGCGGGCGGCGGGCAGGAATGCCTCTCCGGCGGTGGTCAGCCGCACCCGGCGGCTGGTCCGCTCGAACAGTCGGGCGCCCAGTTCCTTCTCCAGCCGGGCCACCTGGTGGCTGAGCGCGGACTGGACGACATGGCATCGCTCGGCGGCGCGGGTGAAGCTGGCAGTCTCCGCCACCGCGAGGACATAGCGCATCTGCTGAAGATCCATCAGTTCATCGTGAAACACGATTGGTTACATGACAAACATGCGTTGGACCAATGGATGCCTGCGCAGCGATGCTCAAACAGGGGCCGGTCATGCTGCCACCGACCAGCCCCTGCCCGTACCCGGCGTGGCCCACAGCTGCCGGTCCGTCATAACGCTGCCGGCGCCCGGCGCGCCCCGACCCCGCGGAGACACCCATGCGCGTGATCGCCTTCGACCACCTCGTCCTGAACGTCGCCGACATCGAGCGCTCGCTCGCCTTCTACACCGGCCCTCTGGGCCTGCAGCCGGTGCGGGTGAAGGAGTGGCGGGACGGCAAGGTCTCCTTCCCGTCCGTGCGGGTGAGCCCCACCACCATCATCGACCTCGTCAAGGCGCCCGCCGAGCGGGCGAAGGGCTCCAACGTCGATCACATCTGCTTGGTGGTCGAGCCGCTCGACTGGCAGCGCGTCATCGATTCCGGCGTCTTCACAGTGCTGGACGGCCCCGGCAAGCGCTTCGGTGCCCAAGGTGCCGCGGACTCCCTCTATGTGCAGGACCCGGACGGCAACACGGTGGAGCTGCGCTGGTATGCGCCGGACGCCTGAGACGCCCCCGGCGACCCATCGGGCATCCCCGTCGGACGATGCCCTCCACGGTGTCCGGCCCGCCCTGTGACGCGGTCCACTCCGCCGCACCGACCGAGTCGTCGCGGACCTGGACCTACGACCTGCCGGAACGGTTCGGGCCGTGGCGGACGGTCTATGAAGCGGTTCGCCCGGTGGGATGCTGACGGGACCGGGGCCCGCCTGCGCAACCGCATAGGCGAACGCTCCGACGGCGTCGGCGACGACCATCAGGCGAGACCGTGACATCCGGTCGGCGACCACGCCTCCGAGCAGGATGAACACCAGCCGGGGCGGCGACTGGCAGGCGAGCACCAAGGACAGCTCGCCCGGGCCGGCGCCCGGAAGTGCCAGACTGGCGGCGATGACCTTGACCGGGCACGCGCCCCTGGTTGCGATGTGCGGCCTCGCGGTGCCGGCGGGGCTCGCGACCGCGCTGTTCGCGCCGGCGATGGACGGTGTCGTGCCGCTCGTGGTCCCCGCGGACCGGTTGCAACGGGCCAACGGTGTGCTGCGGATGAGCACCAACACGTGCCTCTTCCTCGGACTCGCGCTGTCGGGTGTGGTCGTCGCGTGGGTCGGCGCGGGGTGGGCCCTGGCCCTGAACGCCGTCTCGTTCGTGGTCAGCGCCGTCCTCACGGGCCGCCTGCGGCTGCCCGCCAGGCCGGTGAAGACGTGGTCCGTGAGGACGGACCTGCGGGAGGGCTGGGCGGAGTTCGCCTCACGGCAGTGGCTGTGGGTGGTGGTCGCCCAGTGCACGGCCGTGGTCGCCGTCTTCAGCGCGACCCCCGGGGTTCTCGGTCCGCTGGAGGCGCAGCGGCATCTGGGCGGGGCCGGGCCCTGGTCGGTCGTCGTGGGCGCCCAGGCGCTGGGGGCCATCGCCGGCGCCGGGCTGGCCGCGCGGGTCCGGGTCCGCCGACCGGTCCTGGTCGCGGTCGTCGCCACGTTCCCGGCGGCGCTGCCGATGGTCTTCCTGAGTGTCTCGGCACCGGTCTGGCTGACCGCCGTCGCCGCCTTCTGCGCGGGTGTGGCCGGCGACGTCTTCAACGTGCTGTGGTCCAGCACGTTGCAGCGCGAGATTCCGGAGCACGTCCTTTCCCGCGTCAGTTCCTACGACCTGCTCGGATCCCTGGCCTTCGCCCCGCTCGGCCTGCTCACCGCCGGCCCTGTCGCCCAAAGCGCCGGCCCGAGCGCGGCTCTGGCCGGGTGCGCGGCTGTCGTCGTCCTCGCCACTCTCGCCGCCCTGGCGTCTCCGCAGGTCCGGGGCCTTCGGCACTCCGTGTCCCCGCTCCCGGCATCCGCCGCCGTACGCGATCAGGCCGGTGAGGAGGTCGCCCGCTGATCCGCGCCTCACCCTGAGGCCGTGGTGAGTTGCCGTGCCGTGTTCCCGCGCCCGGCAGTCAGGACGGCTGGACCCGGTCGAAGACGGCGAGGGCGTCGGCGGGGTCCGGGCTCACCAGGCGTTCCAGGCCGGCGGTGGTGATCTCCGCCCACCTGCCGGCCCGTGCCCACATCCTCTCCTCGAAGGCGCGGACGGCCTCGTCCAGGTCGTCCGGGACGGCGGCGATGGACTCGGCGAGTTCGGCGCCATCCAGCATCGCGAGGTTCGCGCCCGCCCCCAGCGGGGGCATCAGGTGGGCGGCGTCGCCCAGCAGCGTCACCCCGGGGACATGGGTCCAGGTGTGCGACACGGGCAGGACGTGGAGGGGGCGGTGGACGAACGCGGTGCCGTGGCGGAGGAGGTCGAGGACGGGCTCGGCCCAGCCGTCGAACAGCGCCAGCAGGCTCGCCCGCACGGCCCCGGCGTCGGCCGGGTCCAGGTCCGTGTGCCAGTCCAGCGGTGCGCGGAACCTGGCGTACACCTTGACGTGGCCGCCGCTGTTGCGCTGGGCGACCAGAGACCGGTTCACGCCGTACACGGCTACGGAACCGTCGCCGGTCAGCCGGGCGAGGCCGGGAAGGCGGGTGTCGACGTCGTCGAGGGAGGTTTCGACCGAGGTGACGCCGGTGTACCGCGGCGTGGCCGGCGACACCGCGGGGCGCACCCGGGACCAGGCGCCGTCCGCCCCGACCACGAGGTCGAACGTCTCCTGCCGCCCGTCCGCGAAGTGGACCCGTACGCCGTCCGGGGTCCCCGGCACCACCCGCGTCACGCCCCGCCCCCACTGGACGTCGAGGGGGCCGAGCAACAGGTCGCGGAGCTGCCCGCGGTCGATCTCGGGATTCGCCCGCTCGTCCGGACGGGGCCGCCAGTCGCGCAGGACGGTCCCGTCCGTGTCCAGGATGCGCATGGCCTGCCCCTCGGGCCGGGACAGCGCCTGGAACTCCGCCAGCAGCCCCGCCTTGTCCAGGGCGAGCTGGCCGAGTCCTTCGTGCAGGTCCAGCGTGCCGCCCGGGGGGCGCGCGTCGGGAGCGGGATCGCGTTCGAGGACGGTGGCGGAGCAGCCATGGCGGTGCAGGACACGGGCGAGGGACAGACCGCCGGGACCGCTCCCGACCATCGCGATACGACGTCTCATACCGATACACTGTATGGATACGGTACGGCGTCTCGCAACAGTACGATGTCGGCATGACTGTGTGGGACAAGCCGGCGCCGCCGCCTCGCCCCGTGCCGCTCGACCGGGAGCGGATCGTCGCCGCCGCCGTCGCGCTGGCGGACGAGGGCGGGCTGGAGGCGGTGTCGCTGCGCAAGGTCGCCGCCCGGCTGAACGCCGGCCCGATGCGGCTGTACGGCTACTTCTCCACCAAGGAGGAGCTGTTCGACCTCATGGTGGACGAGGTCCAGGCCGAGATCCTCCCCGCGGAGCAGCCCGGTGACTGGCGGGAGGCGCTGCGCGTCCTCGCCCACCGCACCAGGCGGGCCGCTCTGCGCCACGAATGGTTCGCCGACCTGCTCGGCGGCCGCCCGGCCCTGGGCCCGAACGGCCTCGCCGTGACCGAGGCCAGGCTGGCCGCCCTCGACGGCCTCGCCGGCATCGACACCGTCATGCGCGCGGTGGAGACGGTCAGCGCCTACGTCACCGGCGCGATCAGACGTGAGATCGCGAACCTGCGGGCCGAGCGCGCCACGGGCCTGTCCAAACGCGACTGGCAGCGTGCCTCCGGTCCGCATGTGACGAGCATGTTGGCCACGGGCCGCTTCCCGGCACTGGCCAAGGCCGTGTACGACGGCACGGACGTGGACGCCGAGACCTCCTTCGCGACCGGCCTGGACTGGGTCCTCGACGCCGTGGCCGCCAGACTCACCCGGCCGCCGGCCTGACGGCTTGCCCGCGCCCGAGCGCCGGGGACAAGCGCGGCTCGCCTTCGGCGCTGCCGGTGATCGCCCGGAACGGCGCACGAGCCCGCTCGCGGAACCGCTCGACCGGGTGTGACCGTGGGGCCGGCCGGGTGTCCGGCCGGCCCCACGGTGTCGTCGTGCCGGTTACCGCCTGGTGAGGGCGAGGTCGGCGGTGACGGTGGCCGCGCCGTGCGGGTGTACGGTGCGCCGTCCGGTCCGGTGGCCCCCGGCGTCCGCGATGACGCCGATCGTGCCGGGCGCGTCCATGAGCCACACCTCGTAGCGGCCGTCCACGGCGGTGCTCAGGGTGTGGGTCGCGCCCCTCGCGGTGACCTGCACCCTCGCCCCGGCGAGCGGCGCCGCCGACGGACCCGCCCCCGTCACCGTGCCGGTGAGGTGGACCGCGCCCCGCGGCGGCACCACCGTCATGGTGACCGGGACGGTCACGGCGCCGTACGGGCTGTCGCTGTCGATGACCAGCCGTGCCCGGTGGACGCCCGCGTCGGCCGGCCCCATCGCGCGGGCGTCGGCGGTCACCGTCAGCCGGACCGTCCGGCCGGCGGCGACGGTCGTCGTCCCGGGCTTCTCGCCGAGCCACGGCACGTCCGCGTGCGGGGCGTCCCAGCCCGGCAGCACCTGGGCGCCGGACCGGACGACGCCCTCCGCGCCCTGCCCGCCCAGCACGTACCAGCCCGGCGCGGACGCCGCCGCGTACAGCGGTTGCGGCAGGTTGGGCAGCGCGGTCCAGGTGTCGGCGACGGGGTCGTAGGCGTACGCCTCGTTGGTGAGGGCGCCGGCGCCGGTCAGGATGCCGCCCGCCGTCAGCAGGCGGCCCCCGGCGGTGGCGCCGGCCGCGCCCCAGGTGTCGACGGGCGGGTCGGCGATGGGCGTCCAGCGGCCGGCGCCGGCGTCCAGGGCGTAGCCGACGGCGGTCGCCCGCGGCGTGCCGCCGTCACTCTGCGAGACTCCGCCCGCGCAGTACACGGTCGCGTCGACGGTGCCGCAGGTCTGCCACGAGGTCGGCGTGGGGTAGGCCGGACCGGAGGACCAGGTGTCGGTGGCCGGGTCGTAGACCTGTACGTCACCGCTGCCGCAGCTGAACTGCGCGCAGCCGCCGATGACGTACAGCTTGTCCCCGACGACCGCCGCGGCCGAAGCGGCGTAGGCGACGGGCTCGTCGGCGATCGCCGACCAGGAGTCGGTCGCCGGGTCGTAGACCTCGCCGCCCGCGACGGGCTGTCCGGCGGCGTTCTTGCCGCCGGTCACGTACAGCTTGCCGCGGATGAAGCCGGCCGCCGCCTCGTACCGCCTGGTCGCGGCCGGGGCCAGGGTCTTCCAGGCGCCGGTGGCCGGGTCGTAGGAGCGCAGGGCGTTGCTCCACCGGCCGTCGGGGGTCGCACCGAGTCCGGTGTAGACGACGCCGTGGTAGGCGGCGGCGATGCCGCCCGCGGTGCCCTCGGGAAGGTCCGTGACCGGCTGCCACGCCGGGTCGGCGGTTGCGGTGGCCGCTGCGGGGTTTGCCGTGGTGGTGCGGGGTGTGTCCAGCGGGCCGGCCCCGGTGGCCGCGCGCCTGCGCGGGGCGCCCTCGGCGGTGGCGGTGGTCCCGGCCCTGACGTTCTGCTCGCCGAGGGTGACCGTGGCGGGGGCGCTGCCGTTGTCGCGGAGCCGTACGGTGATGTCGCTCTTCGTGCCCCAGGGCACGGTGACGCCGATCGCGGACGGCTTGACCTCCAGCTTCGCCGGACTCAGCCGGAAGTCGGCGGTCGTCACGGCGTCCGCACGGACCTGTACCGCGCGGGTCTGCGCCGGATAGCCGAACCCGGCCAGGTCCGCGGTGAACTCCTGCCGGCCGGCGCCGGAGGAGAAGGCCCAGTACAGGCCGTCGCCCACGGCCGGGTCGCCCGGGGAGGCGATGCTCCGGCCGCTGTCGGCGGGGGTGCGGCGGGCGGCGACCGTCGCGCCGAGGACACCGGCACCCGTGTGGTCGTCCCGGACATGACCGGTCAGCAGGCCGCCGGGCACGACGTCCAGGGTGCGGGCGCCGAGGGCCACGTTGTCGACCTGCCAGAAGCCGGTCAGGGAGCCGGTGTAGTGGAACCGGACGCGTACGGACTTCTCGCCCGCGTACTGGGTGAGCGCCACCTTCTCGTGCGCGGGGCCGTTCACGACGTCCGTGTGGTGCCAGACGTTCTCCCAGGTGGCCCCGGAGTCGGTGCTGACGTCGACGTCGGCGGTCGGGTCGTTGAAGCGGTAGCTGCCGGGCAGCGCCGTGTCGAACTCCAGGGCCGGGTGGGTGAGGGCCGAGAAGTCGTAGGCGGGACTGATGAGTTCGGTGTCGACGGGGGCCCAGCCGAGGGCGTAGTCGTCGGTCTGGGCGAAGCGGCCCTCGCCGCCGGTCTGGTTGCCGCGGGTGAGCGGGTCGCCGAAGTCCCAGCCGCCGGCGCCGGTGTGGTCGACCACGCTCCAGCCGTCGGGCGCGGCGGCCTTGTCGAAGGGCTGGAGGCCGCCGCCGTGGTAGGAGACCGCGTAACCGGGCGGGAGGACGCCGGTGCCGGTGAGCGGCAGTTCGAGGTCCGCGGTGCGCCCGGCCGACCTCAGGTCGGCCTCGACGGTGGCGGGCCGGTACCCGGGGTACAGGCCGGTGGCCCGCACGGTGTACTTCGCCCCGCGGGGCAGCCGGATCGCGTAGTGGCCGGTCGCCGGGTCGGTGAACGCGGTCCCGGGCACTCCGTCGACGGTCAGCCGGGCGTACACGCCCCAGCCGTGTCCGCCGCCGTCGCGGACGCTGCCGGAGAGAGTCACGGTGGGTATGGCGTCCAGCGCCGCGTCGCCGCGGACCTGGGCGCCGTCGGCCACCTCGATCTCTCCGAGGTCCTTCTCGGCGTAGCCGAAGGTGCTCACGGTCAGCCGGTACGTGCCGGGCGGTACGACCAGTGACCAGGTGCCGTCGGCGCCGGACAGGGTGTGGTAGTCCCCCAGGCGTACGGTGGCGCCGGGGATCGGCCTGCCGCTCGCGCGGTCGGTGACCGTGCCGGAGACGGTGCCGTGCGCCCCGGGCCGGAAGGCGGCCAGGCCGTCGGGTGTGCCGAGGCCGGTCGGCCCGTCGTAACCGGGGCCGGCGGTGCAGCTCTTCGCCGGGTCGCAGTGCGGGGCCGGGCCGGAACCGCACAGTCCGGAGTCGCCGCAGCTCGCGTCGTCGCCCTCGGTGACGTCGTGCAGGGCGCCCGGGGTGAGGTAGGGGTAGGAGGCGGGGTAGGTGCCCTCGGCCGGGGTGCCGGCCAGCGCGTAGACGCCCGCGATGATGGGAGCGGAGGCGCTGGTGCCGCCGTACACGTTCCAGCCGGCGTCGGAGAAGCTGTTGTAGACGGCCACGCCGGTCGAAGGGTCGGCGACCGCGCTGACGTCCGCGACCGAACGGCCCGCGCAGCCCGTGTCCGGCTGGAACGACGGCTTGAGCTCGACCGCCGAGCAGCCCGACCCGGTGGCGCCCCAGGACGGCTGGCCCGAGGGGGAGGTGACGACGGTGTTCCAGACCTTCTCCGACCAGCCGCGGGCCGTACCCGGGTCCCGGGTCAGCGAGGTGCCGCCGACCGAGGTCACGAGCGGGGAGGAGGCGGGGTAACTGACGCCGTAGCCGTTGTCACCGGAGCTGAAGAGCAGCGCGGTGCCGGGGTGGTCGAAGTACGCGGCGTCCAGGGCGGGCAGGCTCGCGTCCTCGTGGTAGGCGCCGTAGGAGTTGGACACGTAACGGGCGCCGAGCGCGACCGCCGTGTTGACCGCGGCGCCCAGGTCGTCCGTCGCGGTGCTGTCGGCCTCCACGAGCAGGATGTGCGCCTTGGGCGCCACCGCCGACACCATGTCCAGGTCGAGGGAGATCTCCCCCGCCCAGCCGTCGTCGGACACCGGGTAGTCCGCCCCGCCGCGCTGGTCGGTCTTGCGGAAGCAGCCGTCGTCCGCGGTGCAGGCGGGCAGCCCGTACTGCGCGCGGTAGGTGGCGAGGTCCTGCTCGGCGCGCGGGTTGTCGTACGCGTCGACGATCGCGATCGTCGCGCCGGCGCCGCCGTCGGCGGGCAGGGAGTAAGCCGAGCGGAGGTCCGCCGGGCCGTAGCCCTCGGGTGTGACCGTGCCGTCGGCGCGCACACGTGTCTTCGGGGCGCCGGTACGGCGGACGGCGAAGCAGCCGAAGTGTCCCGGACGGGGGGTGCCGCACAGGGCCTCGGTGTCGGGGGTGCCGGGAGTCGCGGGGAAGGAGGACGCCGCCGGGGTCGCGGCGGGGGTGGCCGATGCCGCCGCGGCGGCGGCCGGTTGGGGCGTGAGCGCGGCCAGCAGCACGGCCGTGACCGCGCCCAGGACGGGTCTCGCGCGGCCACGGCCGGGGCGCGGGACGGGAGGTCTACGCACGGGACAACTCCGGGGGAGGGAGGCGGGCTTGGAAGCGGAACCGGTCCGACTGCGGTGTCGGCCAAGGGGGTTCGCCGGTGAGAAGAAAGATCACCCGGCAGACCGGACCCGTCAATGCGCTGCCTCTGGCGTCTTGCCGCCGTGACGTATTCACGCCCCCGTTACCCGGCCGCCGTCGCCCATGCCGTGCTCGCGGGCTGATCAGCTCAGGGGGACGGGGTCTCGTGCCCAGGTGGACGGGGTCACTCGTGTGACCTACTCTGGGTAGACCGACCTACCTAGTCTGGACCGTGATGAGGGGAACCGATGTGAGCACCCCGGACGGCGCGCGCCGGCGCCCGGCCCGCGAACGCCTCCTCGCGGCGGCGGCCCGCCGCTTCTACGCCGACGGCGTGGCGGCGACCGGCATCGACACGATCACCACCGAGGCCGGCGTGGCGAAGATGAGCCTCTACAACAACTTCTCCTCCAAGGCCGACCTGGTCAGGGCCTACCTGGACGCCCGGCACGAGGAGTGGCTCGGCCTGTACCGGGCCCGGCTGGAGCACGCCCGGGGCCCACGGGACGGCGTGCTGGCCGTGTTCGACGCCTACGCCGACCACGCGGCCTTCGCCTACGAGCACGGCTTCCGTGGCTGCGGACTCCTCAACGCCGCCGCCGAGCTGCCGGCCGGCGACGAGGGCCGGGCCGTGGTGCGCGCCCACAAGGAGGAGGTCGAGCGGCTGATCGCCGGCCACCTGGAGGAACTGCTGCCCGAGCGGCCCGGGGAGGCCCGCGCGACGGCCGAGCACCTCGCCTTCCTCCTGGAGGGCGCGATGGCCCGCGCCGGTCTGGAGGGCGACGGCGCCCGCCTCCGGCACGCCCGCGCGATGGCCGCCGCCCTGCTGGACCGGCTGTGAGCCGGCCCGCCGGACCCGGCCGGTCCGCCGGGACGGGCGCCCTCTGCGTGCTGGCGGCCTCCGTCCTGTGGGGCACGACGGGTACGGCCGCCACGTTCGCCCCGCAGGTCGGCCCGCTCGCCATCGGCGCCGTCGCCATGGGCCTGGGCGGCCTCCTCCAGGCCCTCGTCGCCGCCCCGGGGATCGCCCGCCACGCGTCCCGCCTGCGCGAACGGCGCGGCACGGTGCTGCTCGGCGCGGCCTCCGTCGCGGTGTACCCCCTGGCGTTCTACAGCTCGATGCACCTGGCCGGAGTCGCCGTCGGCACCGTCGTGTCGCTCGGCACCGCCCCGCTCGCCTCGGCCGTGATCGAACGGGTCGTGGACGGCCGCCGGCTCACCCGCCGCTGGACGGCCGCCGCCGCCCTCGGCCTGCTCGGCACCGCCTTGCTGTGCGTCGCCGAGGCCGCGCACGCGGACGACGGCACGGGCCGGGCGTCCATGGCGGCCACGCTGCTCGGCGTGAGCCTCGGCCTGGTCGCCGCCGCCACCTACGCCCTCTACTCCTGGGCGGCTCACCGGCTCATCAGCCGCGGGATCCCCTCCCGCGCGGCGATGGGCGCGGTCTTCGGGCTCGGCGGACTGTTCCTCCTGCCCGTCCTCCTGGTCACTGGCGCCCCGCTCGTCGCCTCCTGGTCCAACGCGGCGGTCGGCACGTACATGGCCGTCATCCCCATGTTCGCCGGCTACGTCCTGTTCGGCTGGGGTCTCGCGCACGTGCCCGCCAGCACCGCCACCACGCTCTCCCTGCTGGAACCGGCCGTGGCGGCCGTACTCGCCGTCCTGGTCGTCGGCGAACGCCTGCCCGGCGCGGGCTGGGCGGGCACAGCACTGGTCATCGCCTGCCTCGCGGTCCTCACCGCCGCCCCCCGCCGGCGGCGGCACTCCGGGGACCCGGCCGGACCGGTCCCCGACGCGGCACCTTCGGTCACGGCCGGTCTCACCGCGGTCCGGGACCAGGCGGCAGACTGAGCGCGGGCGTGTCCCGCCCCCCGCCGGCGGAGGGACGAGCGGCTCCGGGCCGTGCCGTCAGGGGGCGGCCGGCTACGGCGCCGGATCCTCCTGCGTGCTCCGCACCGCCTTCTTCACGCACTGTTCCAGCTCGTACCGCGACCCGCCCTCGCGCGCCGCGTACGCCGTCAGGGCGGTGTGGAACGCCTCGGTCGCCCCTCGCCACGCCCGCCACTGGACGTCGTACTCCTCACCGCACAGGCCGGCCAGCTTCGCGCGCTCCGCTTCACAGGCACGTTCCAGCGCGACCAATTCGTCCGGAATGTCTGTCACATAAGGATGCTATGCAGAGCATCACCGGGACGCCCGTCAGCGCATGCCGCCGCCCGCGCCCGGGACGGCCGCCCGCCGGCCGCCCCGCGGCGGGCCTACGGCCCGACGGTGTGCTCCGAACAGCAGGGTTCACGGCGCAGCCGCCGGCTGACGTCGAGCCAGTCGGCGTGTGCCGGGCCGGACGGTGCCGGCGGGCCGGCCGGGAAGGCGTTCACCAGGTCCTCGCGGCGGTGCACCACGCCGTCCCGCATGACCCAGGAGGTGCGCACCAGGTCGTCGACGTCGCGGAACGGATCGCCGTCGATCACCGTGAGGTCGGCGAGCTTCCCCGGCTCCAGGGTGCCCAGATCGTCCGCGACCCCGAACAGCCGGGCCGGGACGGCCGTCGCCGTGCGCAGCGCCTGCGCGACGGACAGGCCGCCGAAGCGGTGCAGGGCCCGCAGCGCGAGGTGGAGGTGGAGGCCCAGGGGGGTCAGGGGCGCGTCCGTGCCCAGGGCGAGCGCCCCGCCGTCGTCGAGGACGCGCCGGTAGACGGCCGTCTCCCGCTCCAGGGCCCGCGTGGCCGCCGCGCCGGGCGGTGTCCGCGCCAGCCTGCGCACCAGCGCGGCGTCCCACGGCGCGGCGAGCCTCGTGACGCGGGTGTCGTCGGCGAGCGAGGGATCGGCGCCGAGCTGGGCGAGCGCGGTGAACGGGGTGGCGACGAGCGCGAAGCCGCCGCCCCGGTACGTCTCGTGGACGTCCTGGTAGCAGTGGCCGGTGGGGCTGAGGGCGTGGCCGTACTCGGTGCGCTGGGTGGCCTGGAGATGGGTGGTGAGGTCCTGGCCGACGGCGGCCCCGGGGGACAGGAAGTGGCTGCCGGCGAGGACGCCGAGGTCCCGGTGGGCGATGCGGGCGGCCTCCCGCATGACCGAGGCGGACGCGCGGACGTAGGTCTTGACGAAGTCGGCGTCGAGCGCGACCGCCCGGCGCAGGGTCCGCTCCAGACCCTCCCGCGTCCGGTGCGCGCGGGCCATGCTGTAGGCGACCCGGCTGCCGTCGATCAGCTCACCGGTGGCGAACAGACGCGGTGCGGTCATACGGCCGGCCGCCACCGACTCCCGGATGCGGACGGCCTCGTGGGCGAAGCCGCCGAGGGAGACGCTGGTGGTGATGCCGTAGGCGAGCATGAGGCTGCCCTGCCGGCCGCCGTAGGTGTACTGCCACGGGTGGGTGTGGGAGTCCCACAGCCCCGGCACGACGGTGGAGGCGGAGGCGTCGATGACCCGTTCGCCGCCGCGGGCCCGCGCCCGGTGGGGTTCGACGGCGGCGATGCGGTGGCCGCGGACGACCAGGTCCACGTCGTCCCGGGGTGACTCGCCCGTCCCGTCCCACAGCCGTCCGGCGTGCACCCGGACGGTGTCGGAGCGGGACGGCAGCCGCCGCCGGTAGGTGAGCGGCACCGGGACGTCACGCCGGCCGGAGCCGTCGCGTGAAACCAGCCTGAGCCGCCCGCTCGCCTCGTACAGCAGGGCGCGCGAATCCCCCGACCAGGAAGGATGGTCGGCGGCCTCGTCGGTCAGGCGCCGGGGATCACCGGCGGGCGAGCCGTCCGGGCGTACCGGCATCACCCACAGCGCGGACTCCATGACGAACGCCATGGCCGTGCCGTCCGGCGACCACACGGGACCGCTGTTGCCGCGGTCGGACAGCGAGGCGTGCGCGGCCGGCAGATACGCGTTCCACCGCCCGGTCGCGGTGTCCACGACCCGGATGACGTTGTAGCCCTCGCGGAACCGTCGGTTGAGCCGGTTGCGGTCACTGAACGCCAGGTACCGCCCGTCGGGCGACCAGCTCGCCCGGCCCGGCAGCCCGCCCGCGCCCAGGGGGGCGGCGAGGTTCCGCTCCGCGCCGGTGGCCAGGTCACGGACGAGCAGGTTGCCGGTGGAGTCCTGGCAGGCGAGCCGGGTGCCGTCGGGGGAGAGCACCGGGTTGAGGCGTCCCCCCGTCGCCAGCACCTCCTCCCGGCCGCCGTCGAGCCGGAACCGGCGCACACCGATCAGCCCGTCGCCGTCCGGCCCGCTCTCCCGGCAGTACAGGACGCTCCGCCCGTCCGGCGCCCAGGACGGCATCTGCGCGTAGGCGGACGGCGGCGCCTGCACCAGCCTGCGCGGACGGCCACCGCCCACCGGCATCACCCACAGGGCGCCGAGCGCGACGAACGCCACGGACGCGCCGTCGGGGGAGAGGACCGGCAGGTGCACGCCCCGCACCGGACGCCGGGCCACCGAGTCGAAGTCGTACCGCTTGCGGGACCCGCCCGGCCGCGGCACCGGCAGTTCCGCCACGAACGGAACCGTCCGCGGGCCGCCGCCGGCCGTGCCCGGCCGCCGCACCCTGACCTGCCCGTCCGCCACGTAGAACAGCTCGCCGTCCGCCGTCCAGGAGGGCGGCAGCGGGGAGACGTCCTCGCCGTCCGTGAGGGGCTCGCCGTCCACCAGCAGCGTGGAGCGCGCCGCGTGCGCCCCCTGCGGGGCGTCGTCCACCCGCACACAGGCGACCCGGCCGTCCGCGCAGACGGCGGGCCCCACGAGCGTTCCCGCGCCGACCGTGCGCAGCACCGTGACGCTGCCGCCCCCGGCGGGGACGCAGGCCAGCGTGCGTGCCCCGTCGGCGCCGGCCCGGACGAAGACCACCGTGCCGCCGTCGGGGTGCCAGGCCGGGTCGTGGTCCTCCACCCCGGCGTCCTGGGTGAGCCGCGTCAGCTCACCGGTGCGCACGTCCACCGTCCAGACGGAGTACGAGCCGCCGCGTACGGCGTCCCCGCCCCGCTCGGACGCGAACGCGATCCGGCTTCCGTCGGGCGACCAGCTGACGCCCCGGTCGTCCCACGGCCCGGACGTCAGCCTGCGCCGACGGGAACCGTCCGGCGCCATCGTCCACACGTGGAACCCGCCGCCCTGATAGGCGCAGACGGCGAGCCGGGAACCGTCCGGCGACCAGGCCACCCGGGCCGGTTCCAGCCCAGGCCCGGTCAGCGCCGCCGCCGCGCCGCCCGTCCGGGGCAGCGACCACAGCACGCCCTGCACCTCGACGATCAGGCGTCCGCCGTCCGGCGAGACGGCCACGGACGCGTTGGTGCCCTCGGTGAACCGCAGGGTCCGGCCGCCGGCCACCGCGCCCGTACGACGGGCCGGGGACGCGGACGCCGTGCCGGCCCCGGCCGGCAACGCCACCGCGGCGGCGCCGAGTCCCGCCGTGAGGACACCGCGACGGGACACTGCTGAGCGCTGCTCCATGGGCGGCCTTCCGTCGGACGGACAACGCACCGGCGTCCGCATTATGGCAACGGCGGCCGTACGGCCCCGGCAGCCGCGCCCGTCGCGGCGTCGGGCCCCGCTAGTGACCCCCGGTGCGGACGACCCACTTGATCCACGAGCGCAGGCGCGTGACGTCTCCGAACGAGGCGACCTGCGCCCGGTCCGACGCGGACAGGACGCCCACGAGCACCTCTCGGCCCGCCTTGTCGAACGCCGTCGCCGGGCCACCCGAGTCACCGCCCGCCGGCAGGCCGGTACCGCGCTGGACGCAGAAGTCCCCGGTCCCCGCGAGCAGATCGCACCGCGGGTCCGTGTGCCTGACGATCGTGACCTGCGCCTGCTTGAGCACGTTCGACTGGCACGAGGCCTCGCTGCGCGGCGGCGCGCACGTGGCCCCCCAGCCGTAGGACCGCACACCGCGCCCCACCTTCACGCGGTCGCCGGTTCCCACCGCGAGGGGCTCGACGTCCAGGCGGGGCACCCGTACGAGGGCCACGTCGGCCCCGGGCGCGAACACCGTGCCGTTCGCGACGCGACGCACGGTCTTCCCGTGCCGCTGGTCGAGACTGCCGACGCGGAACGTGATGTCCCAGTTGTCGTAGCGGACGCAGTGACCGGCGGTGATCACCCACTCGGGGGCGACGACGGTGCCCGTGCAGGACGGCTCTCCGTCGATGTAGACGCGCACCGCCCACGGGCCGTGCTTGCTGACCGTGCCTCCCTGGATGGCCGAAGCGGGTTCCGCCGTCGCCAGGAAGAAGGCGATGAACGCGCCGATCGCCGCGATCGCGCCCTGTACACGCGTCTTGCTCAACATGGGGTGTCCTCGGTTGGGTTCGGTGGCTGCCGGTTGCAGGCGTCCGGCAAGAGCGAAGGGCCGCCCGGGCGGTTCCGCGACCGCGCGATCCGTGCACTCCGGGAACAGAACGGTTCCCTCGGTGCTGACGTCCGGTCAGAACGTCCGGGCAGAACGCCCATACGGGGACGACCGCAGGCGCTCCGGACGCCGGTTGACTCGCGTTTGGTTTTCCGTTCCCTGAGCGTTCAACCGGGGATCGCTGTCGGTGTCGTGTGAGCTTCCTAGGGTCCATGAGGCTTTCCGAAAGAAGGGGCTCATGGACGCACAGCTCGCGATCCGGGCGCGCGGCATCACCAAGTGTTTCGGTGAGGTCGTCGCGCTCGACGGCGTGGATCTGGAGGTGCCGCGGGGGCAGATCCACGGCCTGGTCGGCCCCAACGGTGCCGGCAAGACGACGCTGCTCGGCCTCCTCCTCGGCCTCGCCGTGGCCGACAGCGGCAGCCTGGAGATCCTCGGCATGCCGGTGGGCCGCGCGTTCGAAGCCCCCGGCGGTGTCTCCGGGTTCGTGGACGGGCCGGGGCTGTACCCCTCGCTCACCGCCCGGCAGAACCTCGCCGCGCTCGCCGCCCTGCGCGGCGACGACACGCGGTCCGCGGGGATCGACGACGCCCTCGCACAGGTCGGGCTCACGGACGTCGCCGACGAGCGCACCCGCGGCTTCTCCCTGGGCATGCGGCAACGGCTCGGCCTCGCCGCGGCCCTGCTCGCCCGGCCGCGGCTGCTCATCCTGGACGAGCCCTCCAACGGCCTGGACCCGGCCGGGAAGAAACACGTCCACGGTGTCCTCGCCCGGCTCGCCCGGGAGGGCACGAGCGTCGTGCTCTCCAGCCACCGGATGGACGACCTGGAGGCCCTGTGCTCCGAGGTCACCATCCTCGCCACCGGACGCGTCGTCTTCTCCGGGCCGCTGGGCGAACTGGCCGCCGGGAACGGTGAACTCGACTACCGGCTGGTCACGTCCGACCCGGAGCGCGCACGTCGGCTGGCCGCCGACGCGCCCGGCATCCGCCTGGCCGACGACGCCACGGGACGCCGGGGAGACGAGGCGCTGGTGCTCAGCGCGCTGGTGCCCGCCCTCGACGAGCTGGTGGCGCGGCTCGTCCACGAGGGCATCGCCCTGCGCGAACTCGCGCCGCTGGTCTCCCCGTTGGAGGCGGCGTTCCTGTCCCTGACGGAACCCGCCGGCGGACAACGGGGCGACTCCGGCGCCTGGCAGCGGGATGACTCCGTCGGCTGGCAGCGGGGCGGTGCCGAAGTCAAGGAGTTGGAGGGCGCCGAGGGCCCGCAGCGGGATGGCGCCGGCACCGGGCGACGGGGTGCCGCTGACACCCGCCGGCGGGGCGGTGCCGAGGCCCAGCAGTGGGACGGTGCCGAAGCCCGGCAACGGGACGGCGTCGACGCCCGCCGGCGGGGCGGTGCCGAGGCCCAGGAGTTGGCGGGCGTCGAGACTCCGCAGCGGGATGCCGCTCACGCCGGGCAACGGGACGGCGCCGCCGCCCAGCAGTTGGACGGCGTCGGGCCCCAGCGGTTGGACGGTTCCGAGCCCCCGCAGTGGGATGACGCCGCCCCCCGCCGGCGGAACCGTGCCGGCACCCGGCAACGGGACGGCGTCGAGCGTCCGCAGCAGGACGCCCCCCAGAAGTCCGTCGCCCAGCAGCAGGAGACCGGTCGATGACCGCACCGCCGACCCCCACCGCGACCACATCCCCGACGCCCGCCACACCCCCGGCCCCGGCCCCCACCGCCGTACCCCTCGCGCACACCACCGCATCAGGCCGCGTCACAGTTGCCCGGAGCTACCGCTTCGAAGTCGTCAAACTCCTCTCCCAGTGGCGCGTCCGCCTGCTGCTCCTCGCCTGCTGGATCGTGCCGGCGCTCTTCGTCGCCGGGGTGAGCGGGCAGAGCACGCTGCCCACGGACACCCTCTTCGGCCGCTGGATGCACGCCACCGGATGGGCCGGCCCGCTGGTGACGCTCGGCTTCGCCGGCACCTGGGCGCTGCCGCTGCTCACCTCCGTCGTCGCCGGCGACGTGTTCGCCGCCGAGGACCGGCTCGGCACCTGGCGCCACCTCCTCGTCGCCGTCCGCTCGCCCCGGCGGATCTTCGCGGCGAAGGCACTGGCCGGCCTCACCGTCATCCTGCTGCTCGTGGCCGGGCTGGCCGTCTCCAGCACGGCCGGCGGGCTGGTCGCGGTCGGCAATCAGCCGCTGGTCGGCCTCGACGGCCACCTGCTCACGCCGGGGGACGCCGCCGGCACCGTCCTGGCCGCCTGGACCGCTGTGCTCGCCCCGACCCTGGCCCTCGCCGGGATCGGGCTGCTCGGCTCGGTCGTACTGGGCCGCTCCCCGATGGGTCTGCTGCTGCCCGCGCTCGTCGCGCTCGCGATGCAGCTCGCCCAGATGCTGCCGCTCCCCGTCGCCCTGCGCCTCGCCCTGCCCGGCGACGCCTTCCTCACCTGGAACGGCCTGTTCACCGGCCCGGCGCAGCCGGCCCCGCTCCTGATCGGCATCGTTGTCAGTCTCCTGTGGGCCGTGACGGCGACGGCGCTGGCCTATGTCCTCTTCCTGCGGCGCGACTTCACCAACCCCACCGACGACGGCTCGGCGCGCCGCGCGGTCGCCACGGCGGCCCTGCCGCTCGCGGCGCTGCTCGGCGTGACCGTCGCGGTCGTGGCGGCGACGACCACGGCCACGGGCTCCGGGATCGAGCAGGCCAAGGTGGAGCGCGCGCTCGCCACGGAGTTCGCCCACCTGTACCGCCTGCAGACCGACCAGCTCCACCGGCCCGCCGTCACCGAGGCGCAGTTGAGGACCTCGGCGGCGTGCACCAAGGCCGGTGTCCAGGACGGCGCGCAGGGCCCTGGCAACGACTGGCGGTGCGTCGTCTCCTGGCACCTGCCGGGCGTCGCGGCCACCGGGTCGGCCGTCTACCAGCTCGACATCACGGCGGACGGGCGGTTCGTCGCCGACGGCGACGGACCGAAGGAAGTCAACGGCTACTTCGTGGTGCGCACCTCCACCGGAGACGCACCGAACCCGCTGTGGCAGTTCGACGGCCACGTCGACCTGCTCTCCGCCTCCCCGGACTCCCGGACCCCCTGAACCTTCCCTTCCCGGCCACCCCCCAACTCCCTCCCGAATCCCGAGGAATGACGCATGCAGATAACACGCCGCCGCCGGCAGGCCGAGAAGAAGTACTACGACCTGCTGGGCAGACGTGTCAGCCGCCGGGCCACCCTGGTCACGGCATGCATCACCACGGCCGCCCTGGCCACCGGCACCGCCGTCGCCCAGACCCGCCAGTTCGGCACCGAGCAGGTCGGCCAGGTCACCGACAAGGGCCAGGTCGTCTCCGCCGACCAGTACATCGACCCGTACGGCGACCGCCTCGTCATCGACGACGGCAAGATCATGTCCTCCACGGTCAGCCCGGACGGCGGCCACCTCGTCGCCTCGGTCACCGACGGCGACGCCTCGCTGGTCGTCGTGGACCTCGCGACCGGGCAGATCAAGCAGCGCGTCGGCACCAACGCCGCCGACGACCTGCGCATCAGCAGCAACGCCGTCGGCCAGGAAGGCCCGGTGTACTCGCCCGACGGCAAGCAGTTGTGGCTGGGCCAGCTCGACGGCTACACCAAGTTCACCGTGAACCCGGACGGCACCCTCGCCAACCCGGTGGCCGTCAAGATCCCGGCCGACGGCAGCAAGCAGGCCCTGGCCGCCGCGGCCGTCTTCTCGGCCGACGGCTCCACCGTGTACGCCGCGGTCAACGGCCAGAACCGGGTGGTCGCGATCGACGCGGCGACCGGCACCGTCAAGCAGAGCTGGACGGTGGGCAACGCCCCGCGCGGCATGGCCCGGGTCGGCGACAAGCTCTACGTCAGCAACGAGGGCGGCCGGCCCGCGAAGGCCGGCGAGTCCACGCTCAACTCCTACGGCACCCAGGTGCCGGCCGACCCCAAGACCGGCGCCACCACCACCGGCACCGTCAGCGTCATCGACCTGGCCGACCCGTCCGCCGCCGTCGGCACCATCGACGTCGGCCTGCACCCGACCGCCGTGTACGCCCAGCGCGGCGCGGTGTTCGTCACCAACACCGCCGACAACAACGTGTCGGTCATCAGCACCGCCAAGGACAAGGTCGTCCAGACCATCTCCACCCAGCCGTGGCCGGAGGCCTCGGTCGGCTACGAGCCCGACGCGGTGACCCTCACCGACGACGGCCGGCTGCTGGTGACGCTCGGCCGCGCCAACGCCGTCGCCGTCTACCGCTACACCTCACCGCAGGAGCCGGTCAGCTACGTCGGCCTCCTGCCGACGGACTACTTCCCCGCCGAGATCACCACCGTGGGCAAGAAGGTCGTCGTCTCCAACACCCGCGGCATCGACGCGCGCCGCCCCGCGGCCGCCGGCCACGGCACCCATGACACGACCTCCAGCCTGACGCAGTTCACCCTGCCCAGCGACCGTGTCATCCGCTCCCAGACCGCCAAGGTCTTCCAGCAGAACGGCTGGACCGCCGACTCCGTGCGGCTGGCCAAGGGCCACGGCGACGGCAACGGCAAGGCGCAGCCGGTCCCGACGCGGATCGGCGACCCGTCGACGATCAAGCACGTCTTCCTGATCGTCAAGGAGAACCGCACCTACGACCAGGTCCTCGGTGACGTCCCCGAGGGCAACGGCGACCCGTCGCTGACGCAGTTCGGCGAGAACGTCACCCCCAACCAGCACGCGCTGGCGCAGCAGTTCGGGCTGTACGACAACACCTACGACATCGGAACCAACTCCGCCGAGGGCCACAACTGGCTCATGCAGGCCGACAACCCCGAGTACACCGAGTCCTCGGCCGGCGAGTACAAGCGCAGTTACGACACCGAGGACGACGCACTCGGCCACCAGAAGACCGGCTTCCTGTGGTCGGGCGCGCAGGCGGCCGGCAAGTCCGTGCGCAACTTCGGCGAGTTCCAGCAGTTCCTGACGAAGCCGTCCGGCGCCAGCTGGCAGAACCTGTACTGCGACGCCAAGAACATGGACGCCACCGGTCAGGCCACCGCCTACCCGCTGAACTCGTCCTCGCCGATCCCGTCGCTCAACAGCGTCTCGGTGCCCGGCTTCCCGAAGTTCGACACCAGCGTCCCGGACCTGTACCGGTACCAGATCTGGAAGCAGGACTTCGAGAAGAACGGCCCGGCGAACCTGAACATGTTCTGGCTCTCCAGCGACCACACCGGTGGTCCGGCGAGCCCGGCCGCCCAGGTCGCCGACAACGACCTGGCCACCGGCAAGATCATCGACAAGATCTCGCACAGCAAGTACTGGAAGGACTCGGCGATCTTCGTCGTCGAGGACGACTCCCAGGCCGGCCTGGACCACGTCGACGGCCACCGCGCCCCGGTCCAGATCATCAGCCCCTGGGCCCAGCACGGCACCGTCGACAGCCACTACTACTCGCAGATCACGATGATCCGCACCATCGAGCAGATCCTCGGGATCCACCCGATGAACCAGAAGGACAGCGCGGCGACCCCGATGCGGGGCGCGTTCACCCACAAGCCCGACTACACGCCGTTCACCGCCCTGCCCAACCGCACCTCGCTGACCGACGGGTTGAAGACCCCGCCGGCCTGCGGCGTGGACACCCCCGCCGCCCAGGACCCCAAGGCCGCGGCCGTGCCGTCGGCGAAGGTGCCGGCCGGCAAGGAGTCCCTCGCCGCCGCGTGGGACGCCTGGAAGGCCAAGCAGCACCTGACCGGCCCGCACGCCATCCCCGACTACGCCAACCCGGCCCAGATGAACCACCTCACCTGGTACCAGACCCACAACTGGGCGCGCCCGTACCCCGGCGAGAAGAAGATCTACGCCCCGAACGACGTGCCCGGCGCCTACATCCCGTCGGCGGAGTCCGACGGCTGACGGTCCGGCCGCCGGCAGCCTGACGGCTGACACGCGCCGAACCGCCGAGGACCCCTGCCGGGCCGACCGCCCGGCAGGGGTCCTCCTGTCAGAAGTCCTCGCCCGGGAAGTCCTGGCCGAGACCGCTCGTGTCGATGCCGGCGCCGTCGACCGGCGGGCCGCCGAGGAAGCCGCTCATCAGGTCGCCCAGGTCCAGCTTGGTGGCACCGGCCGGAGCGGTGGGCCTGGTGCCCTCGCCCAGCCGCAGCGTCAGGCCCAGCTTCTTGACCCTGGCGGTCCCGGCCAGCTTGGCGAGGTCCACGTCCACCTGGGACAACTCTCCGTGCCTGAGGGTGAAGTCCGCCGTCACCCTGGCGTTGGGCGCGTCCTTCAGGTCCTTGTCCGTCGGCAGCTCCATGCCCGGCGGCAGGTCCTTCGCCAGCGGCCGCAGCTCGCCGAACAGTTCGGTGACCAGCGTGCGGAAGGGCGCCGTCGCGGTGACGTGCTCGGTGCCGTCCCCGCCGCCGGCCGTCTTGAAGCGCACCTCACGGGCGACGACCTCGCGGAGCGCCCGCACCAGCTTCTTCTGCGTCCTGGCGTCCAGGGACGGCGCGGGAGCGGGGCCGCCGTCGCCCTCCCCGCCCTCGGCGGCGGCCTTGTCCATCTCCTTGGTGCTGAACTTCACCCACTTGCCCTCGAGGACGGCCTTGAACGGCCCGGCCCCCGGCGGCAGGTCGTCCGCGGACGGTACGGGGCTGCCCGACATCTTGCCCATGGCGTCCATGTCGGCGCGGATGTAGGTGTAGTCGCCGATCACCCGGTACTCGGCGAGGTCGCCGTCCGGGGTGCTGACCTTCATGGCCGTGCCGACGAGGTCCTTCTCGCCGGACTCGGCGAGCGGTTTCTTCGACTCCACGGTCACCGTGATCTTCGCGCCGCTGATCAGCTCGGCGGCCTCGTCCGGGATCTCCTCACCGGGCGCGGGGTCGGACTCGGCGTCCAGCGCCTTCAGGGTCGCGGCGTCGGCGTCCACGTCGAGCTCGAAGGAGAGCCTGTTCTTCTTGCCCAGCTCCTCGAAGGCCCGGTCGAGCTTCCTGCCGGCGGACAGCTGCTCCACCGTTCCGCAGGCGGCGGAACCCGCGAGGACGGCACCGACGACGGCGGTGGCGGTCAGGGTCTTGCGTATGGCGTTGATGATGGTCTCCTCGTTGCTCCGATCACCATGTGATCGAACAGAAGACTCACAACCCGCCCACAGGGTTGTACGGCCCGTCGCGGAGGCGGAGGCGCCGCCGGGAACCCCGCGCGTCCTGGCACTGACAGACAAGAAGCAGTGCGCTCGCCGACAACAGACGGCCGCGTCCACCGCCCTAGCATGACCGCGCAAGCCACTCCCAGCGAAGGACATGAGACCGTGCCGTACATCACCGTGGGCCAGGAGAACTCCACCACCATCGACCTGTATTACGAGGACCACGGCAGCGGGCAGCCCGTCGTCCTCATCCACGGCTTCCCGCTCGACGGCCACTCCTGGGAGCGGCAGAGCGCCGTGCTGCTGGACGCCGGCTACCGCGTGATCACCTACGACCGCCGAGGCTTCGGGCAGTCCAGCCAGCCCACGACCGGGTACGACTACGACACCTTCGCGGCCGATCTGAACACCGTGATGGAGACGCTCGATCTGCGGGACGCCGTACTGGTCGGCTTCTCCATGGGCACGGGCGAGGTCGCCCGGTACGTGTCCGCCTACGGTTCCGCCCGGGTCGCCAAGGTCGCCTTCCTGGCCTCGCTGGAGCCCTGCCTGCTCAAGAGCGACGACAACCCCGACGGGGTCGCCCCGAAGGAGTTCTTCGACGGCGTCGTCGCGGCCGTCAAGGCGGACCGCTACGCCTACTACACGGACTTCTACAAGGACTTCTACAACCTGGACGAGAACCTCGGCACCCGGATCAGCGAGGAGGCCGTGCGCAACAGCTGGAACGTCGCCGCGAGCGGCGGGTTCTTCGCCGCCGCCGCCGCGCCGTCCACCTGGTACACCGACTTCCGCGCCGACATCCCGGCCATCGACGTGCCGGCCCTGATCCTGCACGGCACCGGCGACCGGATCCTGCCCGTCGAGGGCACCGCCCGGCCCTTCCACAAGGCCCTGCCGTCCGCCGACTACGTGGAGATCGAGGGCGCCCCGCACGGTCTGCTGTGGACTCACGCGGAGGAGGTCAACACCGCGCTGCTCGCCTTCCTGGCGAAGTGACGCCAGTCGCCGCCCCGGCCGACGGCCGGGGCGGCGAGGGCGCCCGGTGGCCACCCGCGTCGCAACCGCTCCATCAGCGGCCCTGGTTCCCGCCCTTCGGTCCGTCGGCGGTGACGGCGGCGGGTGCCGGGGCCGGCGCCGGGGCCGGGGCCGGTGCGGGGACCGCTCCGGGCCGGCGGTAGACGTACGGCGGTGCCTCGGTCCGGTCGGCGTCGGCCGGGTCCCGGACGAGGTGGTGGTCGGGGGAGAGCGCGCACGCCGGGTCGGTGCGCGCGGCGTCGCCGGTGAGGGCGAACGCCTGGCAGCGGCAGCCGCCGAAGTCCTCCTCCTGACGGGGACAGCCCCGGCAGGGGCCCGTCATCCAGTCGGTGCCGCGGAAGCGGTCGAAGGCCGGGGACCGCTCCCAGATCCAGGCGAGCCGGTGGTCGCGGACGTTGGGCGGGTCGAGGTCCGGCAGGGAGGCGGCCGCCGGGCAGGGCAGCACGGTCCCGTCCGGCGCGACGGTGAGCGAGACCGCCCCCCAGCCGCCCATGCAGGGCTTGGCCACGCCGTCGAAGTAGTCGGGGACGACCCACACCAGGTCGATCCGCCCGGCGAGTTCCTCCCGGCGGCGCTCCACGGTCTCCCGGGCGCGGGCCAGCTGGTCGCGGGTGGGCAGCAGCGCGGCCCGGTTGAGCAGGCCCCAGCCGTAGAACTGCGCGTTGGCCAGCTCGATGCGGTCCGCGCCCCAGGCCACGCCGAGCGCGATGACGGCGTCGACGGCGTCCAGGTTGTCGCGGTGCAGCACCACGTTCAGGCCGAGCGGCACCCCGGCCCGGCGCACGAGCGCCGCGGCCCGTTCCTTCGCGGCGAAGGAGGCGGGACGCCCGGCGATGCGGTCGTTGGCCCCCGCGTCGGCGTGCTGTACGGACAGCTGGACGCTGCGCAGCCCGGCCCCGGTGAGGGCGGCGAGCCGGGCCTCGTCCAGCCCGGTCCCGCTCGTCACCAGCTGCGTGTAGATCCCGGCGGCCTCGGCGGCGGCGACGATCCGCTCCAGGTCCGGGCGCAGCAGCGGCTCACCGCCGGACAGGTGCGTGTGCACGACGCCCAGCTCACCGGCCTGACGCAGCACGTCCGTCCACTCGTCGGTGCTCAACTCGGTGGAACGACGGGCCAGTTCCAGTGGGTTGGAGCAGTACGGGCAGTGCAGCGGGCAGGCGTGGGTCAGCTCGGCGAGCAGGGCCCAGGGCGGCGCGGGCGCCGCGCCGGACGCGGGGTTCACGGGGACGGTCACGTCAGCCAGCCCTCCTGCCGCAGACTGTCGAGGAAGGCGGGGACGGTGGCGGCCACCGGCGCTCCGGGGAAGCGCTCGGCCAGCTCGCCGACGATCCCCGGCACGGTGCGGGTGCCGTCGCACAGGCCGACGACCATCCCGCCGTGCCCTTCGAGGACGACCACGCGTTCCGGCAGGACCAGCAGGTCCGTGCCGCGCACGGCGTCGTGCCGCAGCATCAGCGCGGGGGCGAGCGCCGGGCACCACTGCTCCGCGGTCCGCGGCATCACACCCGCTCCAGCGCGCTGTCCCGGCCGTGCGCCCGCTCGCCCTGCCCCGGCATGCCCGCGTACTGCTGTACGGCGTCGAGCAGGGACCACAGCACATCGCACTTGAAGGAGAGCGCGGCCACGGCCTTCTCCTGCTCCTCGCGGGTCCGGGCCCACTCCAGCACGAGGTCCAGCGCCTCGGCACTGTCGCGCCGGCCCTGGTCGACGCGGGCGCGGAAGTAGGCGAGCCCGTCCGGCGCGATCCAGGGATAGTGGCGCTCGAACGCCTCGATGCGCCGGCGCATCAGACCGGGAGCGGTCAGCTCGGTGAGCGAGGCGGCGACGGCCTCCAGGGTGGAGCGCAGGCGGCAGAAGGTGACGTAGCCCTCCACGGCCAGCCGGACGCCCGGCAGCACGGTCCCGCCCGACAACAGCACCTCGCGGTCCACGCCGGCCGCCTCGCCGAGCCGCAGCCAGCGCTCGATGCCGCCCTCGCCCTCGCCGCGTCCGTCGTGGTCCTCGATCCGCCGCAGCCACATGCGCCGCAGCCGCGACGAGTCCAGCTTCGCGATGATCAGCGCGTCCTTGACCGGGATGTGGCGCTGGTAGTGGAAGCGGTTGGTGATCCAGCAGCGCACCTCGTCCGCACTGAGGTCGCCCTCGTGCATGCGGACGTTGAAGGGGTGGCGGTCGTGGTAGCGGTCCTGGCCCACCGCGCGCAGGCGGTCCTCGAACTCGGCGCGGCTCCAGGGCTTCACCGGCGGGGCGAGTGTCGTGGTCACAGCTCGATCACCATTCCGTCTTCGGCCACCCCGAGGCCCAGCCGGGCGAGCCGCTTGTGCTGCGGCGCGGCGGGGTCGACGAGGGGGTTCGTGTTGTTGAGGTGGGTGTAGAGGCAGCGGGCGGGCAGCGTGGCGAGGATGCCGGCGGTGCCGCCCGGTCCGTCGACGGGCAGGTGCCCCATGCCCGTCGCGGTGCGGGGGGAGATGCCGGTGCGGCGCGGCTCCTCGTCGTCCCAGAAGGTGCCGTCGACGATGACGCAGTCGGCCTCGGCGGCGACGCGGTGCAGCTCGTCGGACCAGGCGGCCACGGCCGGAGCGTACAGGGCGGTGCCGCCGGTGACGGGGTCGTACAGGCGCAGCGCGACGACCCAGGCGTCGTCACCGGGGGCGTCGGCGGCGTAGCGGGGGCGCTTGCCGGAGACGGGTACGGCGCTGATCCGCAGGCCGGATCCGGCCGGCAGGCCCGTGTCGGCGTGCAGCGGCTGTGCCCCCCGGCACCGCAGCTCCCGCCAGGTCAGATCGGTGTACGGGGCGAGGACAGGGCCGAGGCGGAGCCGGCCCTCGACGGCCTCGCGGACCGGGGCGGTGGCGAGGATCTCCAGGCGGTCCGCCTCGCGCAGCCGTCCGATCCCCAGCGTGTGGTCGAGTTCGGCGTCGGTGAGCACGACTCCGGCGACCGGCGTCTGCCGGGGCCGGGGCCCGGGGTGGAGGACCGGGTGGGCCTCGATCTGGTCGCCGATGTCGGGGGTCGCGTTGACGAGGTACCAGCAACCCTCGTCGGCGCGGACGGCCAGCGAGGCGTGTCGGCGGCGCCGCCCGGGGTGGGCGCGTGCCCCGGAGCACCCGGGGCACGCGCAGTTCCACTGGGGGATGCCGCCGCCGGCCGCGGTACCGAGAACCTGCAGCAGCATGCCGGCGGCTAGCGGACGCTGAGGGAGTAGGCGGTGACCTCCAGCGCGGTGTCGACGACCACGTATCCGGGGGTCTGCCAGGCGGTCCGGTCGATCTCCTCGGTCGTGCGGGCGGGCTGCTCGACCTGCTCGACGGCTTCGGTCATGGTGCGTACCTTCCTTTCTGCGAGGGGGTGTTGCCCTCCCCGGTCGGGAGGGAGCCTTCAGTGGGCCGTCACTGCTTGATGGTCACCTTGAGGATCAGGTCCTTGTCGGTGCCGCGGTCGCTGGTGCCCATCCACAGCTGGTCCGCGCCGGGGACCTTGACCAGGGCCCGCAACCGGCCGTAGGCGTTCTTGTAGTAGGCCGTCGCCCGTCCGACGTCCTGGCCGGTGGAGTCGATCGGCACCCGCCACAGCCGGTGGCCGCTCAGCGTGGACGCGTAGATCGCGTTGTTGACGATCGCGATCTGGGCGGGCACGCCTCCCTCTTCGGGCTTCCAGACCATCTTCGGGTTGGTCATCCCCCCGGCGCGGCAGGCGCCCTCGCAGGTGGGCCAGCCGTAGTTCCGGCCCGGCTTGACGAGGTTGAGCTCGTCCCAGGCCTCCGCGCCGATCTCGGTCGACCACAGCCGGCCGGCGCGGTCCCAGGCCAGCCCCTGGGGATTGCGGTGACCGTAGCTGTAGACGCGCGTCCCGAACGGGTTGCCGGGGGCCGCGGCACCGTTCTTGGTGATCCGCAGGATCTTGCCGTTGAGCGACTTCTTGTCCTGCGCCAGCTCGCTCTTCTGGGCGTCACCGGTGGCGACGTACAGGTATCCGTCGGGCCCGAAGGCGATCTGCCCGCCGTTGTGCTGGGTGTCCCGGACGATGCCGGTCAGGATGGGGGTGTAGTGGCTCAGCCTGGTGCCGTCGAACCTCATCTTGACCACACGGTTGTCCTTGGCCGTGGTCTCCATGAAGAACACGTCCCTGTCGGTGGTCCCGTTCCAGGTCGGGGACGTGGCGACACCCAGCAGACCGCCCTTGTCCTGCGTCTGCTCGTGCCACACCGCGTTCGGGACCGTGCCGACCTTCTTCTTGGCGCCGTCCAGGGCGACCTTCCAGACCACGGCGGTGTCGCGTTCCGTCACCAGCGCCGCGTCGCGGCCCCGGAGGAACGAGATGCCCCAGGGCGTGGTCAGTTCGCCCGTGAGCTTGCTGATCCCCGACGGTGCGCCACCCGCGCGCGGGCCGGCGGGGCCTTCACCGGCCGTCGCGGGCGCCCCGGACACGCCGAGTGTGGTGACGGCGGCGACAGCGGTGAGCGCGGCCATGCCCGGACGGACCCGATGCAGCGCCGCATGCGCCAAGCGTGACATCCTGATGCCTTTCATGTCGTGGCGCGACCGCGTGGTTCCGGACGGAACGAGGCGGTCGACTGCGATACGAGGGGGGTGCTCATCGCTGCGCCGCGTCGCGGCGGACCCGGTGGACAGGGCGTGGGCCGGAGCGTGGCAACGACTTCCTTCCGGAGTTTCAGGCGCCCCCTGAAGCGAATGGCCACCGGGACCGGCCCGTCGTGCTGACGGGCGTTTCCCGGCGTCGGGACTGCGGATACCAGTGAGCTTGCGCGCCGGCACGTCCGCCGCCGGTGACCGGCGCCGTGAAGTCCCTCCCTCGGGTGACCCACGCTGCCCGGATGGGCGCGGACGGAGTACACCCGGTCAGGGGGGATCCTGCCGCGGGGAGGGGCAGCCCGCCTGAGCGGTGTCGTACGGCGTCGGGGTGCCGGGGGTGCCGGGAGTCGTCGCGGGAGCGGGCCCGGGGGCCGTCGCCGGCTGCGGCGAGGGGGCCGTGGCGGGACCCGGCTCGGGCGCCGGCGCGGGGTTAGGACCCGGGCTCGGGCTGGAACTCGGGCTCGGGCTCGGCGCCAGGCACGGGGGCGGGGCGGCCGGGCCAGGCGGGGTGGAGGGGGTGGACACGGGCGAGCCGGCCGTCCCGCCCGCGTCGACGCAGTCCACGAACCGCACGAAGGGCGCCTGCCCCGTGCCGCCGGTGACCGCGAAGTCGTGTGCCGTGTGGCTGCGGAGCAGGCACATGTCGTAGCGGGCGAGGACCGGGAGGGTGTCCGGCGGGGCGGCCGGCCGGTACTCGTGACGGCCCACCAGCTGGCAGGAGTCGTAGCGGATCAGCGGCCCGCGCGGGCCCACGGTGTAGCGGTGCGGGCGGACTTCGGCGGAGAAGTCCTTGAAGGCGAGACCGGTGTCGTCGCAGTCGTCGAAGTGGACCGTGCCGCCGTTCCACGCGCAGTCGATGACGACCACGTCGGGGTTGCGCACCTCGAAACGGATGTCCTGGGCGTGGAACCGCTGCACGGAGTCGTGGTGCCGGGCCACCGGGAAGCGGAAGAACGTGCTGGTGGTGCCGTACTCGGGGGTGCTCTGCGGGCGCCTGTCCGTGATGATGTACGAGCCGCCCCGGCAGGCGATGGAGCCGCCGTAGGGGAACTCCAGGAAGTTGCCCCACTCGTACTCGACCTTCATGTCGGTGAACCAGTAGTTCAGGAACTGGTCCTGGTCGTTCGGCTCCTGCTGCCCGTTCCGCGTCAGCCCCGAGTAGAGAAACGCCCGGCGGTAGCGGCCGCCGACGCGGCACGCCTCCCACCGCATCTCCGAGTTGGTGTCCGTGCCGCTCAGGACGAGCCCGTACTCCCATTCCCCCATCCACTCGCACTCGGAGAACCGGTAGTCCTGCGCCTGTCCGGTCGAGTACGAGTCGAAGAAGGAGGCGCCCGGGGTGGCCGACCGGAACCGCATGCGCTCGAAGGAGAGGTTGGACCACACGTCCTGGTTGCGGCAGAGGCAGGAGCCGGGGCCGGTGGCGGGGCGGAAGACGAGACTCGTCATGCGCCTGCCTGCGCCGGAGAACCGCAGGCCGCTCGCGGGCCGCGGGGGGGCGACACCGTTGAGCAGCGCGTGCGGACGGGTGATCAGGAACTCGCCGGCGGGGATCTCGATCACCACGCGCCCGACGCCCTCGGTGACCCGTGCGGCGGCGAACGTGTAGGCGATCTCGAACGCCTCGGTGTCGTCGGTCCGCCCGTCGCCCACCGCGCCCAGGTCGACCACGTTGACCACGGTGTCGTCGGCGGAGGGGCGCGGGGCGGCGGAGGCGCCGCGGGTCGACAGGGCCGTCGCGGCCAGCACCGAGGCGCCGCCACGCAGAAGCCGCCGACGGCTGACACGGGACATCGATCCATCCCCTTCTGTCATAATCCCCTTCTTTCCAGGCAATAAGGAGCTGAATGACCGGGTTCATCGAGGTGCTCAGGCACATGTCGGCGGCACAGAAGCCCGCGAGGGGGGTGTCGGTCTACACCCTGTTCGTCAACCGTCCGGCCGGCCGCGTCCTTGCGGCCCTGGCCTACCGGGTCGGCGCGACCCCCAATCAGCTGACGGTGCTCGGCGCCCTGTTCACCTTTCCGGCCCTGGCCGCCGTGGCCCTGGTGCGACCCGGCCCGGGGCTGTCGGTCTGCGTCTGCGCGGCCCTGGCCGTCGGGTTCGCGCTCGACGCGGCGGACGGGCAGCTCGCCCGCACACAGCGTTCCGGGAGCCCGTCCGGCGAGTGGCTGGACCATGTGCTGGACTGCGTCAAGCTGGTCACGGTGCACCTGGTCGTCCTGGTGTCCTTCTACCGGTTCTTCTCGCTGCCCGACCCCGCCTTCCTGCTGGCCCCGATGCTGTTCGAGCTGGCGGCCGTGGTGATCTTCTTCGCCGGCATCCTGACCGAGCAGCTCAAGCGGCGGACGGCGGCCCCGGCGCCGGCGGAGCCCGCGCCGGCGCTGCGGTCCCTGCTGCTCCTGCCCGTCGACTACGGCGTGACCTGCCTCAGCTTCCTATTCCTGGGCAGCCAGCACGTCTTCCTTTCCGTCTACTGCACCCTGCTGCTGGCCCACCTCCTGTTCATGGCCGCCTTCCTGGTCAAGTGGTTCCGCGAGCTGCGCTGAGGGGATCTCCGGCGGCCCGCTCCGGGAGAGCAGTTCCAGCGCGCCGCGCAGGAGGGTGCTGGAGGTGTGCAGGGTGTAGGGGAAGTAGGCGACTTCGACGCCTACCTTCGCGAAACGCCGCTCCAGCTCGTTCCACTTGGGCGTTCCGCGCCAGTCGTCGCCCTTGAAGATGACGTGGAAGCCGACCCGCTTCCACGTCTCCAGTTTGTCCTCCTCCGACTCGACGACGGCCACGTCGACGCAGCGCAGGCCGCGGACGATCTCCAGGCGCTCGGCGAGCGGGACGACCGGCGGTCTGCCCTTGAGGCGGACCACCAGGTCGTCCGAGGTGACCCCGGCGACCAGGCGGTCGCAGTGCCGGCGCGCCTCGCGCAGGATGTTGAGGTGCCCGATGTGGAACAGGTCGTAGACGCCGGGCGCGAATCCGATGCGGGTCACTTCGCCGAGTCACCCCCCGCTCCCACAGGCACGGACACCTGCAACGGCGGCGACTTGCGCGAGGTGTTCGTGCCGTCCGTCACCTCGATCCGGTACTCGTGGCGGGTGCCGGCGCCCACGGAGTCGGTGTAGCTCATCAGCGGGCGGTTCCAGTAGGTGGACGACTGCTGCTGCCGGGAGACCAGCCGGCCGTCCCGGTAGAGCCGGTAGGTGAGTGACGCGTCGTCCCGGTCCCACGAGGCCTTCCAGCGCAGGGTGACCTGTCCGGGACGCCGGGCGGCGAGCGAGAGCGCGGGCACGTCCGGCGCCCCGGTGTCGGGGCCCGCCCCGAAACGGGTGAGGGCCTGCTGGGGCTCGCCGTTGACCTCGGTGAACTCGCCGCCCACCCAGAGGACGCCCCGGGCGACCGTCAGGGCCCGGGGTCCGATCTGCTCCCCCGTCCCCTCGTCGGTGTCGGGGAACCAGTGCAGGATCGTGCTGTCGGCGGGCGACTGGGCCAGCAGGTGCTGCCGGTCGCGCCGCTCGGGGAACCCGCCCGGAGTCTCATGGCAGTCGTGCGCGTGCGAGGCGCTGTACAGGACGCCCTGGTATGGCAGGACGGCCTGGGTGGCGCCGTGGCAGGTGTCCTTCCACACCATCCGGTCGTTGTCGAGCCGGCCGGCGATACGGCCGTCGAAGACGCCCTCGCCGTGGCCCTCGGCACCCACGTAGAACCGGCTGCCGTCCTGGGCGATCGACTTCACCGACGACCGGGGCGGCAGCCAGTCCGGGAAGGTGCGCTCGGTCGCCCCGCTGGTGGCGTCCAGGGCGACCAGCGAGTGGGCCCACCGGCCGTTGACCCAGTCGAAGTCACCGCCCGCGTAGATCTTCTCGTGCGAGGGCGCCACCGACAGCGCGCGCACCGGAGCGTCCACGTCGGCCCGGAACGGGCGCAGGCCGCCCTCGGGGGTGAGGGCGGCGACGCGCTTGCGGGTCCGGCCGTCGACCTGCCGGAAGTCACCGCCGAGGTAGACCGTCCGGTCGGTGACGTCGATCGCCCGGACGGTCGCGGACACCGCCGGGCGGAAGTCCCCGCGCAGGGAGCAGTCGGCCGTGTCCAGGGCGACGGCGCTGGCCACGCCGGTGGACCCGACATGGCTGAAGGAGCCGCCCACGTACAGCACCCGGCCGTCGGGCGAGGTCCTGAGCGCGCGGACGGTTCCCTCGCCCCCGGTGAACGACGGCGCGCACGGCAGCAGGGCGCCGGTCACCGCGTCGAACGCGGCGAAGTTGCGGCGCGGGACCTCCCGTTCGCCCGGCGCGGCGCCGGGCGGCCGCACGGCGTCGAAGGTTCCCCCGACGTAGACGACACCGTGTGCGGAGGCCAGCGACCAGACGATGCCGTTCGTCTGCCACGTGGTCAGCGGATCGGCGGTGAAGGACGGCCTGGGTTCGCCGCCGGCCGTGGCGAGAGCGGGCTGGAGCAGGGCGGCGGAGCACAGGAGCGTGGCGGCGACAGCACGGGTGGCCGCCCTCGACGGCAGGTTTCTCAGGCGCAAAGGACACCCCGGATGGCAGTGGTGTGGGCGACACGCGGGGAATGACGCGGGGCCCGCCGCACCCGGACCGCACACCCTTGCCCGGGCTCATGCGGCGCGACGGCGCAGGACTCCGACCAGCTCACTCACTCCCAGCGGCCTGCGATACCACCACAAAGTAGTACCAAAGGCACACAATCCCAACGTCATCCCGGCGGCGAGTCCTGACGTGGTGTCACCTCCCAGTGCGCGCGCGGCGGCCAGCACCACCGAGACGGCCAGTCCGGTCCCGAGGGCGGTGGTGTAGCCCCGGTCCACGGTCGTGAAGCCGAGGCGCAGCCGGATGAGCAGCGCGGCCGAGAGGTTCTCCACCACGATCGCCGCGCCCCAGGACACGGCGGCCCCGACGACGCCCCACCGCGGCACGGCGAGCAGGCCGACCGTCAACTGCACCGTGAACGCCAGCGCGGTGACGGCCAGGTGCCAGGAGCTGCGGCCGGACATCAGCAGCACGGTCTGGGCGTTGCCGACCGCCACGTTGACCATCGAGGCCAGGCACAGCACGACCAGGGCGGGCGCCCCGCGGACGAACTCCGGGCCGAAGACCGACAGCACCGTCCGCGGGAAGGCGGCGATGAGGACGAACAGCGGCCAGGAGAAGAGCACGATCCAGCAGGTCGAGACCCGGTGCAGATGGCGCGCCTCGGCGACCTGCTCGACGGCGAGCAGCCTGCTGATCTGGGGCGCCACGGCGAGCCGCACGGCCAGTTGCAGCAGGGTGCCCGCGGTGACGACGCGGCCGATGGCGGTGTAGACGCCCGCCTCGGCGCCGGTGGCCAGCGCGGACAGCAGGATGACCCCGACCCAGACCGCGCTGATGTCGAAGACGGACGAGATCGCGCGGGGTGCCGCGAAGCTCCAGAAGGTACGCCAGGGAACGGCCCCGCGCACGGCCGGCCGCGTGGTGCCGCGCAGGGCCCGGCAGCGACGCAGGGCGGGCCAGGCGGTCAGGGTGCCGGCCAGCGCGGGCAGCAGCCAGGCCGCGGCCAGCGGCAGCAGGCCCGGCACGCAGGCGGCCACCGGTACGGCGATCAGCACGCGCAGCACCGGTTTGCCGACCTGCTCCACTCCGACGAACGGCACCACGGTGCCATGGCCCTGGGTGGCGCCGAGCAGGACCAGTCCGACGGTGGCGACGGGCAGGAACAGCCCGAAGAGCCGGACGAGGGCGACCGCGTCGGCCGGCGGCAGGTGCGGCAGCAGCGTGGTGGCCACCGCCGGGCACAGCAGGAGGACCAGGGCGGCCGCCGTACTGGCCACGGCCGCGGGTACGACGGCCGCGCGCAGCAGGCCGCCCACCGAGCGCCCGCCGCCCACCGCGATGTCCCGCGAGACCAGCCGGACGAGCCCGCTGTCGGCGCCGAGCTTGCAGGTGTTGCCGAGGATGGTGAACAGGGCCACGCCCGTGAAGACCGCGCCCGCGCCCTGCGCCCCGAGGGCGCGGGTGAGCAGGCCGACGAAGACGAAGGCGAAGACGGCGTTCGTCGCGGAACCCGCCATACCCCACCACCCGCCCCGCGCGGCGGCGGCGACGCTCCCGGCGGCGGGGGCGGCGGGGGCGGCGGGCGCGTCCGGGGCGGTCATCCGCGGGTGACCGAGAGCGTGTCGTCCTGCGCCGGCAGCTCCACGACCGGGGCGGCGGTCTCCGCCTCCGGGCGCGCGGGGCGGCGGCGCAGCACGGCACGCAGGCGTCCGCGCCGGCGGCCGGCGTCGAGCACGGTGCCGAGGAGGGTCCCGCCGGAGCACTCGACCAGCTCGTGCGCCCGCCTGAGGTCGTCGCGCCGGGTGGTGCCCAGACCGGCGACCAGCAGGACGCCGTCGACGCGCTGCGCGAGGGCCAGCGCGTCGGCGTGCTCCAGGAGCGGCCGGGCGACGACGACCGTGGTGCGGGAGCCGGACCCGGCCGGCAGCCGGTGGACGGCGGCGGGCCCGCCCGTGCGGTCGGGCGAGCCGGTACCGCCGGCGCAGCAGGCGAACCGCCCGGCGGTCCCGGCGTCGACGAGGCGGCTGCCGTCGGGCCGCGAGGAGGCGTCCCCGGACGTGCGGGCGTCGTCCGGCAGCAGCGGCAGCCGGGCCGTGAGGGCGGCCGTGCCGGGGTCGGCGTCCACGAGCAGCACCTCGTCGCCGCACTCGGCGAGGGCCGCGGCCAGGTTCACGGCGACCTCCTCGGTGGCGGCGCCGCGCCGGGGGGAGACGACGAGGAGCCGGCCGGTGCCGGTGCGCAGGCCGGTGCCGCGCAGCCGGTAGGCCAGGGCGCGCAGGGCCTCGGCCCGGTCACCGCCCCGGCGGCCGACCGCGAGCAGGTCGTCGTCCTCGCCGTGCCCGGGGGGCAGCAGGCCGAGCACCGGGGTGCGCAGCGCGGCCCGGGCCTCGTCGGCCGACCGGACCCGGGGGTCCAGGGCGGAGCGCAGCCAGGCCAGCAGGATGCCGAGGGCCAGTCCGCCCGCCAGCCCGAGCGCGAGCAGGGCCGGCCAGCCGGGCGCCGAGGGCCGGGCGGGCGGCTCACCGCGGCGGACGACGTCGCCTCCTTCGGTGTCGCGGGAGTTGATGTCGACGACGCGCTTGCGCAGGGCGTCCAGCTGGCTCTGCAGGGCCTTGGCGGTGTCGTCGTCCTCGGCCCCCTGCTTCTGCGCGGCCTCCACCCTCTTGATCTGCTGCTCCACGCCCTGGGTGGCCCGCCGGGCGGCGGCCTGGTTACGGGCCTTGCGGTCGGCCAGGTAGGCCTCGGCGAAGGCGTTGGCGCCGCGCGCCGCGCGCCCCGGGGTGCGGGCGGTGAACTCGAAGCGCAGCACCTGGGACTTGGCCTGGTTGGTGATCCGCAGGGCGTCCTCCAGCGCGTTCGCCTTGCGGTCGGCCTGGCCCAGGAGGCGTGCCGCACGGACGGCGACCGCGGTGCTGGCGGCGATCTGCTGCTCGGTGCCCATGCTGACCTGGTTGTCGGCGGCCACGCTGACCGTGCCGAAGGGGTCGGCGGTGGAGCGTACGAGGACTTCGCTGGTGGAGGTGTAGGTGTGGGCGCGGGAGAGGGCCAGGGCGGCGCCGCCGAGCAGCCCCAGGACGATCCCGAGGGCGATGACGGCACGGTGGCGCAGGAGCCGGCGCAGCTGGTCGCGTAGCTGGTCCGGCTCGTCGTACCGGTCGTAGAGGTGGATGGGGCCGGTCACGGGTGCCCTCCTGTTCCGGGGAGCTGTGCGGGTCGGGTGGGTGCGGTCGGCGGCGCCGACGGGACGAGCCGGGCCGCGCGGGCGGCGGGGGTGGTGACGAGCAGCGGAACGGTCACCAGCAGCGTCAGCGGGCCGACGATCCCCAGCAGGCTGCCGCGCAGGAAGACGATCTGGTAGATGCCGAACGCCGGGACCAGGAACGCGGCGAGGGTGCCGGCCCGGTCGCGGAGCCGGTGGCGTACGTCGTCCATGCGCCGTCCGGCGGCGCCGAGCAGGAAGAACACGGCGGCCACGGCGGGCGGGCCGGCCCACAGGTAGCTCTCGATCCACAGGGGGGCGGAGAGGTTGAGGAAGTCGTAGCCGGCGTACTGGGCCAGGGTGATGCCGGTGTCCCCCGGCTTGTCCGGCCACACCGAGCGCGGGACCGGGAACAGCACGGGCCCCAGCGCGTCCTGTGGTGAGAACCCCCGGTCCCGCGCCATGTCGATGCCGGTCTGCACCTGCTGGAAGGCGTCGTAGTCGCCGTTGGTGGTGAACTGTGCGGACAGGGAGACCACGGCGAACCGCTCCCGGTCGCTGTAGCGGAAGTAGTCGCTGTACGGGAAGAGCAGCAGCACGGTCGCCATGAGCGTGGCGGCGATGACGCGGAAGGCGCGGGGCCGGCTCAGCCGGGGCACGGCGAACAGCAGGGTCAGCAGGACCGTGCCGAACCAGAACCGCGGTTTGCTGACGGGGTTGTTGACGACGGCGTTGAGGGCGAGGAGCAGCGGCAGCAGCAGCCGGCGGACACCGCGCAGCAGACGGTCGCCGCCGGGCGCGCGCGGTACGTGCAGCAGCCCCAGCAGCGCCCAGAACGCGGGCACGGACAGGGACCAGCTGCGCACGGCCGCGAGGAACGCGTCGTTCGAACCGTCGGCGACGCCCGCCTCGCGCAGCGCCTGACGGCTCGTGAAGTAGGCGCCGACGCCGCCCGGCTGGCCGGGGACGAGCAGCGCCGCCAGAACGAGGGCGAGCCCGCACAGCGACAGCAGGCGCCAGGGTGCGAGGCGGCGGGACAGCAGCCGTTCCACCGGCCCCGGTGGGCAGGCGGCGGGTCCGGCCGTACGGGTGCGCTCCCGGCGGACGGCGACGGCGGCTCCCGCACTGTGGGCGAGGAGCCCGAGTTCGACGACGGCCACGGCCGTGAGGGCGGTTGCCTGGCCGGTCCGGTAGGCCCAGGGGTAGGTGTCGGTGGCGAGCTGTGCCAGGGGCGCGAGGCCGAGCCAGACGTAGGCGAAGACCCAGAAGCCGAGGGCGGTGAGCCGCACCGTCGTCGCGGTCAGCACACGGACGAGGGCCACGCCGGTGTGTCCCAGCACCACGGCCTGGGCGGCGAGCGGGACCGACGGGTGCGCGCCGTCCGACTGGAGGACCAGCCCCGGCAGCAGGACCAGCAGCGCCACGGCCCACAGGGAGACCGCGGCCACGCTGCGGACGGGGGCCTCGCGCCACCGAAGGTCTTCACCAGTCGGGTATTTCCCCTGAAAGCTCATCAACAGGGTTATAACGCCCATACTTCATGAAGCCGTACAGGCGCGCGCGAACCCGGGAGCCGCGCGCGGCCGTCCGCACGGCGCCGTCATCGGGTGACGCGGGGGACAGGTCGGCGTGCCATTTACGGCAAATCCTGACAAATGTGCATTCCTTTATCGCACCAGGTCATCCGATCTTCGGACAAAGGAGTTGCCCATGGGCAAGCAGGTCGACGTCGTCGTTGCCGGTGGCGGGGGATTCATCGGAGGCCATCTCGTGGGCTCCCTCCTGGCCCAGGGGCTGACCGTCCGCTCCATCGACATCAAGCCCCGGCACGAGTGGTACCAGGTCCACGACGCCGCGGAGAACGTGATCGCCGACCTGTCGCTCCCGGAGAACGCGCGCGCGGGCGTCCGGGACGCGCGGCACGTGTACATGCTGGCCGCCGATATGGGCGGCATGGGCTTCATCGAGAACAACAAGGCCGCCTGCATGATGTCGGTGCTGACCAGCACCCACATGCTCCAGGCCGCCCACGAGGCCGGGGTGGAGCGCTACTTCTACTCCTCCTCCGCCTGCGTCTACGCCGCCGCAAGGCAGACCGACCCGGACGTCACCGCGCTCCGCGAGGAGGACGCCTACCCGGCGCAGCCCGAGGACGGCTACGGCTGGGAGAAGCTCTTCTCCGAGCGCATGTGCCGCCACTACACGGAGGACTACGGGTTCACCACCCGCGTCGCCCGCTACCACAACGTCTACGGCCCCCACGGCACCTGGGCCGGCGGCCGGGAGAAGGCCCCCGCCGCGGTGTGCCGCAAGGTGGCCGAGGCGGTGCTCTCCGGCGACCACCGGATCGAGATCTGGGGCGACGGCCTGCAGACCCGCTCCTTCATGTACATCGACGACTGCCTCCACGGCACCCAGATGATCATGGAGGGGGACAGCGGCGAACCGGTCAACCTCGGCTCCTCGGAGCTGGTGACCATCAACCAGCTCGTCGACGTCGTCGAGCGGATCGCCGGCATCCGCTGCGAGCGCAGCCACCGGCTTGACGCGCCCCAGGGCGTGCGCGGGCGCAACTCCGACAACACCCTGATCCGCGAGATCTACGGCTGGGAGCCGTCGGTCTCCCTGGCCGACGGGCTGGAACAGACCTACGCATGGGTCTACGACCAGGTCAAGCGCTCCCACCAGTGACGCCGGACGCGTCGCGGGGAGGCGGCACGATGAGGATCCTCGTCCACGACTACAGCGGCCACCCGTTCCAGGCCCAGCTGAGCCGGGAGCTGGCGCGCCGCGGTCACCAGGTCGTCCACTCGACGTGCACGGCCTACGTCTCCGGCAAGGGCGACCTCGCCGGGTCCACGGCGGGACTGCGCTTCGCCACCATCGGGGACGGGGTCAGGCTGCGCAAGGAGGCCTACGTCCGCCGGCTCGGCCAGGAGACCCGGCTGGGGCTCGAACTGGCCCGGCAGGTCCACCGCGAGAAACCCGACGTGGCCCTGCTGTCCAATCTGCCGATCCCGGTCCTGGTGGTGACCGCGGCCGTCCTGAAGCGGCTGCGCATCCCCTGGGTGCTGTGGCACCAGGACGTGACCGCGGTGGCGCTGAAGAGCTTCGCCGCCGCCGACGTCGCCAGGTCGATGGGCCTGGCGGCGAAGGTGTTCGGGGCGGGCGAGAAGTGGTCGGCGCGGCAGGCCGCGGCCGTCGTGGTGATCGCCGACTCGTTCGTACGGGTCCACGAGGAGTGGGGCACCGCGGACAAGGTCACCGTCATCCCCAACTGGGCGCCGCTCGACGAGATCGTCCCGGTGGCACGGGCCAACGGCTGGTCGGCACAGCACGGCCTGGACGGCGTGCGGACGGTGCTGTACTCCGGCACGCTCGGACTGAAGCACGACCCGGAGCTGCTGGTACGGCTCGCCGAGCGACTGCGCGAACAGGGCAGCCCGGTGCGTCTCGTCGTCGTCAACGACGGCCCTGCCGTACCCGTCCTCAGGGACGCCGCCGCGGCGCGGGGCGTCGACCTCACCCTGCTGCCGTTCCAGCCGTACGAGCGGCTGCCCGAGGTGCTGGGCACGGGTGACGTCCTCGTCGTCCTGCTCGACCCGGGGGCGGGACAGTTCTCGGTCCCGTCCAAGACGCTGTCCTACCTGTGCGCCGGGCGGCCGGTGCTCGGCCTGATGCCCGCCGACAACCTCGCCGCGCGGCTGCTCCGGCAGGCCGGGTCGGCGGTCTTCCCCCCGCGGGAGTCCGCACTGGACGCCGCGGCCACCTGGGTCCGGGAGGTGCTGTCCGACCCGGCCCGCGCCGAGCGGCTGGGCAAGGAGAGCCGCGCCCTGGCCGAGCGGGAGTTCGCCCTGGAGGACTGCGCCTCCCGCTTCGAGGCCATCCTGCGCGCGAGCGGCGCCCGCCGGCCCTGACCGAAGCCTCCCGGCGCCGCGTCCGTGAACCGGCGGCGGGAGGCCCGCGCGCGAGCGCGCCGTCAGGGCGGACCCGGGGCCGGCAGCGCCGGGTCCGAGCGACCCCGGTGGTAGGCGCCTGCCGGGCGGCGGTGGGGCCGGTGGGCCCCGGTCAGTTGAGCGGGGTGGGCGTGGCCGGCCGCTGTGGGGGGTGGCCGGCGGCCGGGCGTGCCGCGCCGTGCGTGCCGCCCCGGCCGGCCGGCTCGTTCCGGCGGCCGCCCAGGTAGATCTCCTCCAGCCGGTCCACCACGGCGCCGATGGAGTAGACGTCCTCGACCACGCGGCGGCCGGCTTGCGCCATCCGGGCGCACAGCTCCGGGTCACCGAGCAGCCGGCGGACCGCCGCCGCCATCGCCCCGGGGCTGCCGTCGGTGACGAGGGCGGCGCCACGGCGGGCCAGCTCGTCGGCGATGCCGCAGGTGTCCGTGCAGACCACGGGCGTACCGGCGGCCAGCGCCTCGATGACCGTCATCCCGAACGGCTCGTTCACGCTCGCCAGCACATGGACGGCCGCCGTACGGTACGCCTCGCGCGCCTCGGAGGGGTCGAGCGCGCCGCCGTAGCGGACCACGCCGGCGGGCCCCTCCTCGATGAGCCGGCGCACCGCGGGCAGCGATCCGTCGTCCGGGCCGTACAGCGTGAAGCGGGCCTCGGGCACCTCCTCGTGGACCAGCGCGGCCATCTCCACGAAGGCCTCGGGACGCTTGCGGGGATGCAGCCGGGCCAGGAACAGCACATGCGGCTCGCGCGGCCGACGCGGCGCCGGTTCGGGCGGGCCCGGCTCGATGCCGTTGGGCAGGATGCGCAGCGGCGGACCGTCCGGCCCCAGCACCCGCGCCACCAGCCCGCGTTCCTGCTCGGTCAGCACGCAGCAGGCGCGCGCCCGGCGCAGCAACGGCAGGTACAGCAGGTCGAACAGCCGGACGGGCAGCGCCGTGCGCGGCTCGACCATGCCGTGCGTCTGCGCCACACACGGCACGCGGCGCAGGGCGGCGACGGCGAGGGCGCACAGGGAGACCAGGTCGCGCCCCGCGTGCACGTGCACGACCTCGGCGCCGCCCATGGCCCGCCACAGATCGCGGACGAGGAGGGGGTGCAGCAGACCGATGAAACCCCGTCCCGGCAGCAGCGTCCGGGCCGGGCGGGAGCGCAGCCGGACCGTGCCCACGCGCTCCGGCGCGCGGCCGGCGCCCCGCCACAGCGACATCAGCGCGACGTCGTGCCCGCGCGCGGCCAGCTCCCGCGCCTGGGCGACGGCGACGCTCGGCGGACCGCCGAAGGCACCGTCGTCGCTGAGGAGCGTGACCACGTGGAGCAGTCTCATGCCGTGCGTCCCTTCGTCAGGACCTCGCCGGGCGCCACGTCCCGGTGGGCGACGGCGCCGGCGCCCACCACCGCGCCCCGGCCGACCGTGACACCGCGCAGGACGACGGCACGGGCCGCGACCCAGCTGCCCGGCTCCAGCCGGACGGGGCCGTTGTCGAACTCGAACGTGGCGGAACGGGCGCGATGGCTGCCCGTGCACAGCAAAGCGCCCTGGGAGACGCAGCAGTCGCTGCCGATCGTGACGGGTTCGAGGTTGAGGATCCACGCCTCCTCGCCGATCCACACGTCGTCGCCGACCTCCAGCTTCCACGGCCAGTGCACCCGCACCCCGTGCCGGATCAGCACCCGCTGTCCGACCCGGGCGCCGAAGGCGCGCAGCAGCACCGGGCGCCAGCGGTCGGGGCACCACCACTTGACGAAGACCAGGTGCAGGACGGCGAACCAGGCGGCCTGGACGAGCAGGGGGCGTCCCTTGTCGTAACCCGCGCCGGTGAAGCCGCGCAGGGATCGCTCGACGACGGGCCGGTGCGGGGCGGCTGCGGTCTGCGCCATGACGGTGCTCCTCCCGGTTCCTTCCCGGTACCTTGCCGGTCCGCCGCCGGTTCCGGCGAAGCGATCGGCGCGTGTTGGCGGCAGGGCTGCCCGGATGGACGAACTTCAGTAGGCGCCCTGGCCGTTCAGCACCGCGCGAACGGTGCGGGCCATCACGTTCATGTCCATGGAGGGGGACCAGTTGTCGACGTAGCGCAGATCGAGCGAGACCGTCTCGTGCCAGGACAGGTCCGACCGTCCGCTCACCTGCCACAGGCCGGTCAGCCCCGGCTTGACGTGCAGCCGGCGCATCTCCACCGGGTCGTACTTGACGACCTCTTCCGGCACCGGGGGGCGCGGGCCGACCAGGGACATGTGGCCGAGGAGGACGTTGAACAGCTGGGGCAGCTCGTCCAGCGAGTAGCGGCGCAGGACGCGTCCCACGGGGGTGACCCGGGGGTCGCGGCGCATCTTGAACATGTGGCCGTCGTTCTCGTTCGCCGCCTCCAGCTCGTCCTTGAGGCGGTCCGCGTCGACCACCATCGTGCGGAACTTCCACATGGGGAACGGCGTGTTGTCCTGCCCGACCCGGATCTGGCGGTAGAGGGCGGGGCCGGGGGAGCCGAGCCGCACGGCCAGCGCCAGCAGGAGCAGCAGCGGCGAGAACAGCACGATCAGCAGCAGCGCGCCCACGCGGTCGACGGCGGCCTTCAGCAGGGCCGGCACGCCACGGCGCAGCGGCGGCGAGATGTGCAGCAGGGTGAGTCCGGACGCCGAGGTGAGCCGGACCCGCCGACGGGCGACCTCGACGATGCCGGGCAGCACGACGATCGGGCAGTCCCGGTCGTGCATCGACCAGGACAGCCGGCGCAGCCGCTCGCCCGACAGGTGCGGGCCCGTCACGACGAAGACCAGGTCGGCAAAGAGTTCGTCGGCCGCCCCGAGCACCGTGGCGGCGTCCTCACCGGGGGTCCCGGGCGCCTCGCGGGGCAGCCGCGCGTACACGGGGACACCGGAGAGCACCTCGTCCTCCCCGACCGGGCAGCAGCCGACGATCGCGTACTCGTGGTCGGTGCGCTGGGCCAGTTGACCGACCACCGCGTCGATCGTGGGGCCCTCCCCGACCACCAGGACGTGACGCAGCGCGCGGCCGTTGCGGCGGGCGGCCAGGAGGTGACGGTGGATCACCTTGTGGCAGGCCGCGGTGAGGACCAGGGCGGGGATCAGCGCGGTGAAGGCTTCGGCCGGCACGCTGTCCAGCCCGCACAGCACGCGCAGCGTCGCCAGCGCGCCGACCAGCAGCAGCCAGTCCCGCAGGACGGCTCCCAGGCCGCCGCCGTCACCCCAGGCGGAGGGTGTGTACCGCTTGCCGAGCACTCTGATCAGCGGCCACAGCAGGGCGGCGACGGCCGCGAGCCGCAGGGGGTGGGGCTCGTGGACCTCCACGATCGCCGCCGTCACCGGCAGTGCGGCGCCGGCCAGATCCACACAGACGGACAGGGGACCGTACCAGTGTGCGTGGGTGCCTTCCGGATGGGCCGGCCGACGCGGCACGGAGACCGGGGTCTGTCGGGTTGCCGCGATTCTGAAGGGCCGCATGCGTCTCCTTAGGAGCTCCAATCCCAGACAACCGGCGCGGCCGCGGTCCCCCCCCGGGACCGGTCGCGCCTTCACGTGATCTTTATATCAAGCAATAGTCATCCATGTCCGATTTGCTTACTGCCTTCGGTCTAGACCAGTGCGCATCGCAGTGCGCCGCCCTCCTGGCTGCGCCAGGCGTCCCTCCGGGGGCGCCTGCTCCCAGGAGGCACCCGCCCCCCTCCCACGAGGCACCCGCGCCCTCTCCTCAAGACGGAGGCGCGGCCTCCGAGGGCCTGTTCATGGGGTTGTGGCAGGCAAGGCGCGCATCTCACGGCCGTGCGGCGTAGCGTGTGGGAGCGGGGGCGCGCGGCGGAGCGGTCTGCCCCCGCCGTACAGGAACAGCGGGCCACCGATTCCCTGCCCGCCCATCGTCCGAGACAGGAGCGCCATCCATGACAGCACGTGTCCGCCGGCGCGGAAGGGGCCGTTCGGCGGCTCTGCGCACCGGCATCCCGCTCGTCACCATGCTGCTGACCGCGGTCGCCGTCGGCGAACCCGCCGCCCAGGCGCATACCGTCCAGCCGGTCCGCGCCGTCGCCGGCCCGGGTCCAGGGGCCGTCGCCACCACCTGCGCCGACCGCGTCTACACGGGTATGACCCAGGCACAGCGCATAGGCCAGCTCTTCATGGGCGGGGTGAACGCCGCGCACCCCAGCGCGACCGACCTGCGTACGCTGCGTGACTACCATGTCGGCTCCGTCATGCTGACCGGGCGCAGCAGCGCCGGCACCACGGCGACGCGCAAGGTGGTCGACGGCTTCCGGGGCCAGGCGGACACGGTGTCCGGCCGGCGCGTGGGCCTGATGGTCTCCACGGACCAGGAAGGCGGCCAGGTCCAGGTGCTGAGCGGCCCCGGGTTCTCCACCATGCCGGCCGCGCTCACCCAGGGCACCTGGTCGACGTCGACGCTGCGCAGCCGGGCCGCGGGCTGGGCGACGCAGTTGAAGTCCGCCGGGCTGAACCTCAACCTCGCCCCCGTCGCGGACACGGTGCCGGCCAGCCTCGGCACGCGCAACGCGCCCATCGGCCGCTACAACCGCGAGTTCGGCCACACCCCCGAGGTCGTCGCCTCGCACAGCGGTGCCTTCGCCGAGGGGTTCAAGCAGGCCCATGTCATGACGACGCTCAAGCACTTCCCCGGTCTCGGCCGGGTGACCGGCAACACCGACACCACCGCGAACGTCGTGGACTCGGTGACGACGACGTCCAGTTCCTACCTCGGCCCCTTCCGGTCCGGCATCAAGTCCGGGGCGCCGTTCGTGATGATGTCCTCGGCCACCTACACGAAGATCGACGCACACCACATCGCGGCCTTCTCGCCGACGGTCATCCGCAAGCTGCTGCGCACCCAGCTCGGCTTCAAGGGCGTCGTCATCTCGGACGACCTCGGACAGGCCGTCGCCGTGAAGTCGTTCACCCCGGGCCAGCGGGCCGTCAACTTCCTCGCGGCGGGCGGCAACATGATCCTCACCGTGAAGGCGTCCACCGTACCGGCGATGGCGCAGGCGGTCAGTGCCCGCATGAAGACCGACGCCGCGTTCCGCGCCGATGTCGCGGACAGCGTGCACCGCATCCTCGCCGCCAAGTCCGCCGCCGGCCTCCTCAGCTGCGGCTGAACCCTCCCACCGGGTGCCGTCGCACACGGACGGGAACCGGCTCGGTCCCGCAGTGCCCTGCGGGCCGGGCCGGTCGTCCGGGGCGCCACCCCCCGCGCCTCACCGGCCGGGAAGCGTCCCCCCGCCGTCCACGCCGAGCACCTGCCCGGTGATGAAGCCGGCGTCCTCGCCCAGCAGGAAGGCGATGGCCGCGGCGACCTCCTCCGGGCGGCCGAAGCGGCCCATGGGCACCGAACGCAGCACCCTGGCCTCCCGCACGCCGCCCACCGGGTGCTGCTCGCGGAAGAGTGCGGTCTCCACCGGGCCCGGGGCGACCGCGTTGACCGTCACCCCGTGCTCCGCAAGCTCCAGCGCCCACGTGCCGGTCAGCCCCACCAGCGCGCTCTTGGCCGCCGCGTAACTGCTCCGGGTGCGCGAACCGTGCTGCGCCCGGCTCGTCACGTTGACGATCCGGCCCCAGCCGCGCTCCCGCATCCCGCCGACGCACGCCTGGGTGACCTGCACGGCGGCGCGTACGTTCAGGTCGTACACCTCGTGCAACGCGTCGAGGGTGATCCCGCCGAGCGGTTCCGGCAGGACGATGCCGACGTTGTTGACGACCGCGTCCACGCGCTCCTCGCGGGTGACCGCCTCCAGCAGTTCGCGCGTCGCCCCGGCGTCGGCGAGGTCGCAGGCGTGCAGCACCCCCGGGAACTCACCGTCCGGGACACCGCGGGCGACGCCCAGCACCCGGTGTCCCCGGCCGGCGAGCCGGTGCGCGGTGGCGAGGCCGATCCCCTTCGACGCTCCTGTGATCAGCACGGTACGTCCGGACAACGGCGTCTCCTTCTCCTGGGCGTCCCTGGACTGGACCCTGTCGCCGATCCTTCCACCCGCCGTGACCCACCGCGTCCGGGCACCGGGACAGCCGCAGGCGATTACGCCGTAATAGCCGACGGCGTCCGACCGGCCCGCCGCGCCGGCCCTTCCGTCAAGGAGCGCCCCTCCGTCAAGGAGCGCGGCCGCCACCGGACTTGGCGTGCGGTGGCGGTGCCGGCGGGAACCGTGCGGGAGCCGCGCCTCCCGTCGGTGATCAGGCCCGGCTCACCGGCGCCTGGAGTTCCGTCACCCAGTCGTCGCGGTTCTCCGGGCACTCCAGGTTGACCTCGCGGGGGTAGCCGGTCGACCGGTAGCCGCCCGCGTCGATCCAGTGGGTCAGGGCCTGCGCGGTGGGCAGCACGGTGTCCGGGGAGCCGCGGTGCATGATGGTCGCCGCCTGGTCCAGGGCCGGCAGGTCCAGGACCCGGAAGGCACCGTCGTCCTGGAGGGGGGCGGAGACCTGGACGGCGGCGTGGACGGTGATCCTGCCGCCGCCCTCCGGGGCGTCCTCGTAGAAGGCGACACCGGCGCCCGTGGGCGCGATGCCGGCCGAGTCGAGGCGCCGGAACAGCTCGGCGTAGAGCGGTTCGATGACCGGGCCGATGTCCTCGGGAGAGAAGCTGTCGGCGGTCGCGGTCAGTTCGGCCACCCGGACGCCGGGGACGCTCTTGATGACGACGTCGTTCGTGGGCATGTGCCCCTCGCTCTCGATCGCTCGGAGCCTCGCCTCGACCTGGACCAGCCGCGCTCCCGCCGCGGCCACGGCGGTCTCCAGTTCGGCCCGTCGCAGCCGCAGCATGCCGCGCAGTTCCTCGGCGCCGACCTTCTCGTCCACGATGTCCCGGACCTGTCTCAGGGAGAACCCGAGGTCCTTGAGCGCGATGATCCGGTTGAGGCGGGCGAGTTGGGCGGCGGTGTAGTGGCGGTAGCCGCTGACGGGGTCGACATGGGCCGGGCGCAGCAGACCGGTCGCGTCGTAGTGACGCAGCATCCGGACCGAGACGCGGCCGTGCCGGGCGAAGTCTCCGATGGTGAACATGATGTCTCCGAGTCGATCGCCTGACACGGTGTGAGGGTCAAGAACCTATCTGCCTGCCGGCCGGGGACGGCGAGGTCGTTGGCGGCGAGGTCACGGTGCGTGGCTCCGTGCCGAGGGGGCGGCACCTGTCGCCGTGTCAGGCGCGCCTCGGGCGGAAGGCGTTGCCCGGGCGGTGCGACCCGGCGCAGGCCGCGCCGATCCGCGGCAGGGGAGGCATGCTGGAGTCAGTGCGAGTGACGGCGGGCCTACCGCGGCGTCACGACGTGACGACCACGCGTGAAAGGTGGTTCCCCATGGCCGGTTCCGCTCCGTACGGTGACGTCCCCTCCTACCGCCCGCGCGGCGGCCCCGGGTACCAGGCGCCGCCCGGCCCGCGGTCCGTCGCGGCGGGCCGGCTGTGGGCCACCGGCGCCGCCACGGCGGTGGTCGCGGCGCTGGTCGCGGTCGTGGCCACGATGTTCGTCCGCGCTGTCCTCGACGTTCCGCTGTTCGCGCCGCGCGGGGCGGGCGTGTGGGGCGATGTGACGACGGGATACCTGGCGGCCTGGGCGGCGGCCGGCGCCGTCGTGGGCACCGGGCTGCTGCACCTGCTGCTGCTGACCGTCGCCCGGCCGCGCGCCTTCTTCGTCTGGATCGCCGGCCTGGTGACCGTGGCGCTGGCCCTGCTGCCTTTCACCAAGGACCTCGCGCTGGACGCCCGCCTCGCCACCGCTGCCGTGTTCCTGGCCATCGGCGGAACGATCATCGGGCTGCTGTCGGCGACCGCGTTAAGCGTGGCGCCGCGGCGGGACGAGGACACCTGGTGACGTACGGCCCCGGGAACGACCCGGCCCCCTGACGCCGAGGCACGTGTCGAGCCCGCGGCGATGACATCGGCGTCACGTGTGCCGCCGCCACCGTCTCATCGCACGCCCCCGGTCATGTGCGGCTACATTGCGGAGCATGACGGTACGACGGTGGTACGGCGGCCGGGGGCTGGGGCTGACGCGCCTCACGGTCGCGGCGAGCGCTCTGCTGGCCCTGCTGATAGGTGTCGCGTTCGTGGTCCTGCTGTGGGCGATCGACGACGCGAACGACTCCACGTCGGCGCGCCGCGCCTCCCGCACGGCGCTCGTCGAGGCCGGAACCATGGAGCAGTTGCTCGTGGACCTGGAGACCGGGCAGCGCGGCTTCGTGATCACGAAACGCGAGGACTTCCTCCAGCCCTGGCAGGCGGCGCGCACGGCGCTGCCCGCCGGGACCCGGCGGTTCACCCGCTCCGCCACCACCCCCGCGCAGCGGCGCACCGCGGAGCAGATCACGCGGGGCGTCCGGTCCTTCCTGGACGACTACTCGATCCCGCTGGTGGAGTCGGTCCGGCGGGGCGACCCCGCCGCGTCCGGCCTGGCGGCGACGGCCGAGGGGAAGCGCCGCGTCGACGCCCTGCGGGCCCGGTTCGACGCGTACACGGCGGGCGAGCGCGCCCAGCTCGCCGCGCGCGAGGACGCCGCCGGCGCCAACGCGCACCGGGCGGTGATCGCGGCCGGCGTGGGCATCGCGGCGTCGACCGCGCTGGTGGCCGCCTTCACGGTGCTCCAGCACCGCGCCGTCGTACGGCCCGTGCGCGGGGCGGCGGCAGCGGCCGGGCGGCTGGCGGGCGGCGACCTCGGCGTCCGCATCCCGCCCAGCAGGGTGGCGGAGGTCGACGCGCTCGGGGCGTCCTTCAACACCATGGCGGCCTCGTTGCAGGACAGCCGCCGACGGACCGTGGAGAGCGTCGAGGCGGTGCACCGGCGTACGGCCCGCGATCTGCACGACGGGGCACAGCAGCGCCTCGTGAGCCTGATGATCGGGCTCCGGCTGGCGCGGGAGATGATCCCCGACACGGACACGCCGGTGACCGAGCTGATGGACCAGTCGATCGACAACGCGCAGACGGCGATCGACGAACTGCGGGAACTGGCCAGGGGCATCTACCCGCTGGTGCTGACGGTGAAGGGCCTGGCGGCGGCCGTGGAGGACCTGGCGGCCCGGTGCCCGGTTCCCGCCGTCGTGCGGGCCGACTACCCCCGGCGGCTCTCCACCACCGTGGAGTCGAACGCGTACTTCGTGGTGGCCGAGGCGGTGACGAACGCGGTCAAACACGCCCAGGCGTCCCGCATCGACATCTCCCTCGCCCTCACGGACGTCCTGCGGATCCACGTGGTGGACGACGGCGTCGGCGGTGTCGGCGGCGCCACCGCCGGCAGCGGCCTGACCGGCCTGGCGGACCGCGTGTCCGCCTTCGACGGCACCCTCACCATCGACTCGCCCCCCGGCGCCGGCACTTCCCTCCTGGTACAGATCCCGATCCCGCACGGAACAGAAACTTCTTCACAGGTCAACTAACGTGTGCCGGGCGGCGTGTCCAACCGCCGCCCATGCCACAGGAGTTGAGTTGCCCATACCCCTGCTCACGCCGCCGGGCACCGCGCCCGGCCGGCGCAGACGCCTGACCGCCCGCGCCGCCGCGCTGGCCACCGCCCTGCTGACGGCGCTCGCCGCCCCGGCCCCCGCCCGCGCGGAGACCGCGGACCGGCCCGCGGCACCCGCCACGCAGACCGCACGGGACCACGTGCGACCGCTCTGCGGCGCGCCCAAGCCGCACGAGTTCACCTGCTTCGGCCTGCTACGCACCGATCTGACAGCACGCCAGAAACAGCGCGGGGCCGATGCCGGCCCCCAGGGCTACGGACCGGCCGACCTGCGCGGTGCCTACGGCCTCCCCGCGGACGGCGGCGCCGGCGCCACCATCGCCGTGGTCGACGCCTTCGACAACCCGAACGCCGAGGCCGACCTCGCCGTCTACCGCGCCCAGTACGGGCTGCCGCCCTGCACCACCGCCGACGGCTGCTTCACCAAGACCGACCAGCGCGGCGGCACCCGCCGCCCCGCCCCCGACCCCGGCTGGGCGACCGAGATCTCCCTCGACCTCGACATGGTCTCCGCGGTGGCGCCCAAGGCCCGGATCCTGCTGGTCGAGGCGGACAGCGCCACGATCGAGGACCTGGGCGCGGCCGTGGACCAGGCGGTCGCGCTCGGCGCGAAGTACGTCTCCAACTCCTACGGCTCCAACTACACCTTCTTCCCGGAGGACCCGGCGGAGTCGGCGGCCGACGTCCACTACGACCACCCGGGCGTGGCCGTCGTCGCCTCCTCCGGCGACAACGGGTACGGCGTGGCGTACCCGGCGGCCTCCCCGTACGTCACCGCGGTCGGCGGCACCACGCTCACCAGGGACCCGGCCACCGCGCGCGGCTGGACGGAGTCGGTGTGGGACCACGACGGCGGTGGAACGGGCTCCGGCTGCTCCCGGTACGAGCCCAAGCCCGCGTTCCAGCGGGACACCGGCTGCCCCGGACGTACCGTCGCCGACGTCTCCGCGGTGGCCGACCCGGACACCGGCGTCGCCGTGTACGACAGCTACGGCGACACCGGCGGCTGGGGCGTGGCCGGCGGCACCAGCGCCTCGGCGCCGATCATCGCCGGCGTGTACGCGAACGCGGGCACCCCGGCGGCGGGTTCCCGGCCCGCCGTCTACCCGTACGCCGCCGGCGGCCGGGGACTGCACGACGTGACCTCGGGAGCCGACGGGCACTGCGGACCGGCCTACCTGTGCACCGCGGGTCCGGGCTACGACGGCCCCACGGGCCTCGGCACCCCCGACGGCCCGACCGCCTTCACCATGGGCCCGCACGGCACCCTGAACGGCACGGTCACCGACGCGGGCTCGGGCGCGGGCGTCGCGGCGGCCGAGGTGACGGCCGGCCCGTACAGCACGGCCACCGACGCCCACGGCCGCTACACCCTGCCGCTGCCCGCCGGTGACCACGACGTCCGGGTGACGGCCTACGGATACGCGCCGGGCACCCTGCCGGGCGTCCGCCTCACCGACGGCGGCACCGCGAACGGGGACCTCGGCCTGCGCAAGCTCGCCACCCACCGGATCTCCGGCACCGTCACCGACGGCTCGGGGCACGGCTGGCCGCTGCACGCGAGGATCACGGTCGCCGGGGTGCCGGGCGCCCCGGTGTGGTCCGACCCGGTCACCGGCGCCTACCGCCTCGACCTCCCCGAGGACCACACGTACACCCTGCGCGTGGTCGGCGACGACAGCTCCTACCAGTCCCTGGAACGCCGGGTGACGGTCGGCGCCGAGGACCTCACCGTGGGCCTGGCCCTGCCCGTGGACACCTGGGCCGAGGACGACCCGGCGTACACCGTGAAGGCGGACACCGTCGGCGGCGAGACGTTCGACGGCACCTCCGGGCCGCCCGCCGGCTGGAGCGTGACCGGCGCCCCGGGATGGTCGTTCGACGACCCCGGCGGCCGGGGCAACACCACCGGCGGTTCCGGCGGCTTCGCCGTCGCCGACGCCGACCACGCCGGGAGCCCCCTGGACACCTCACTGACCAGCCCCGCCTACGACTTCGGCCGCGCCGGGGACCCGGCGCTGGGCTTCGACACCGACTACGAGGGCTCCGCCGAGCAGCAGGGCGAGGTGCAGGTCAGCTCCGACGACGGCCGGACCTGGACCACGGTGTGGCACCAGGACCAGCTGTGGACGAGCGGCCGGGTGGAGATCCCGCTCACCGCCTACGCCGGCGAGCGCGCGGTACGGGTGCGGTTCCACTTCACCGGGCCCGGCCTGTTCTGGGCGGTGGACGACGTCACGGTCACCGAACGGGTCGCCACGCCCGTGCCCGGCGGCGTCCTCACCGGGACCGTCACCGACGCCAACACCGGGAAGGGGCTGATCGGAGCCGTCGTGCACACCGGCCCGGCGGACGGGCCGGCCGCGCCGACGGTCGCCACGACCGGTGACCCGCGCCTCGGCGACGGCGCCTACCGGCTGTTCGTGCCCGGCTCCGGCCGGTCCACCACGGCGACGGCGGCCAAACCGTCGTACACCACCGCCACCCGCACCGTCCAGGTGCCCGCCGACCGGGTCACCGCCGCCTCGTTCGTCCTCGGGGCGGGCCGGCTGACGGTCCGTCCGGGGCAGATCGACGCCACCTCCCGACGGGCCACCGTGGTACGGAAGGTGACGGTACGGAACACCGGCACCGCGCCGATCCGGCTCCGCGTCGGCGAGCGCACCGGCACCGCCCCGGGCTCCCCGGCCCCGGGCACCGCCTGGCACGCGCTGCCCGGCCTGCCCGTCCCCGTGATGGACAACGCGGTCGGCGCCTACCGGGGCAGGCTCTACTCCGCCCTCGGCTCCGACGGCCGGGAACCCACCGCCGACCTGTACGTGTACGACCCCGCCGGCCGCGCCTGGAAGCAGGGCCCGGCCGCGCCCGAGCCACGGCAGGCCACCGCGCACGGGTTCATCGGCAGCCGCCTGTACACCGTGGGCGGCTGGGGCCCCCAGGAGACCGTCAGCCGGACCACCCAGGTCTTCGACGCGGACACCGGCCGCTGGTCGAAGGGCCCGGACATCCCCGAGGGGCACTACGGCGCGGCGGGCGCCGTGCTCGACGGGCGGCTCTACGTCGTCGGCGGCTGCACGAACACCGAGTGCTCGGACTCCGTGTACGCCTACGACCCGGGCGCGCGGTCCTGGTCCCGGGCCGCTTCCTACCCGCAGACCATCAGCTGGGCCAACTGCGGTGCCGTGGACGGCAGGCTGTACTGCGCGGGCGGCGTCCACGAGTACGTGGAGACGGGCGCAGGCTACGTCTACGACCCGGCCTCGGACAGCTGGCAGCCCATCACCGCCATGCCGGTCGGCCTCGCGACCGGCGCGTACGCCACCGCCAACGGGCGGCTCCTCGTCTCCGGCGGCTTCAAGCGGGTCGGCCCCAACCGGGTGCTGACCGCGGAGGGCTACGCCTACGACCCCGGGACGGACGCCTGGAAGCGGCTGCCGGACGCCCCGGCCGCCGTCTACCGGGGCGGCGGCGCACCCGGCCTGTACCGGGTGGGCGGCAGCGGCGAACCCCGGTTCCCCGTCCCCGTGTCCACCGTGGACGTCCTGCCCGGATACGACCGTACCGAGACGGACGTCCCCTGGCTGACCGCGAACCCGCACCGCCTGACGCTCCGGCCCGGGCGGACCGCGACGTTCACGGTGACCCTCGACCCTCGCCGGCTGACCCGGCCCGGCGACTGGACGGCGTCCCTGACCCTGGCCACCGACGGCCCGTACTGGGTGCCGGACATCCCGGTCCGGCTGCGCGTACCGCCCCGAACGGCCTCGTAGCGGGCGACACGACGGCGGGCACGCGTACGGCCCCCGTCCCCGGGACGTGTCCGGGGGCGGGGGCCGTACGCGTCGGGCGGCTCGGGTTCCGCGTGGACACGCCGGCGGTGTGACGCGGTGGGGAGCCCTGGTGTTACGAGGTCAGGTCCTCCAGGCTGGAGCCCGTGCTGTTCCAGTCCGTCGGGTCGGAGTTTCCCGTCGTCGTACCGTTGCCCACGACCACCGCGTGCAGCGCCGTACCGTGGGCCGGGTCGGGGGCCGGCGTGCCGGTCATCCCGGCGACACCGGCCACCAGCGCCAGCAGACCGACGCACGCCGCCGTGAGGCGGAGCCGCCAGCCCCCGATGCGCACGCCACTGGACTCGCCCATGAGTGATTCCTTCCGCAGATCCGTGGGTGTTGGTGCCCTTCGATGCTGGCAAGCCCCGATCAACGGGCGATCACCACCAGAGCACCCGGCCCGGCGCCGGCGAGAAACAGGAGGTGCCCCGGCTGGTCGAGGTGCCGCAACGGCAGGGCGGGGCCGCGCCCGTCGCTCGCGGTGCCGAAGGCGCAGGCACGCGGATGTCGGACCCTCCGTACCGGTCGCCGGAGACCATGGCGGCCCGGCCGGCATCCAGGCCGTCTCTTGCCGGTTGCCCACCGGACACCGGACGCCGCCGCTCGCGCTCGCCCGCACCGTCGCGGGCCCGTCGCGCACGAGGTCCGCCTCCCGGGTGCTGTGCGTCGACCGGCGGCACGTCCGGGGAGCCGCCCAACCGGTGCAAGCCGGGCGATCAGCGGCCGTGGAGATCGGCTGTTGACGCGGCGTCTATGCGGAGTGTCTAGAGTGGTTCCGCCGAACACGGACCGCGTTGCCGACCGGGAGGTGTGGGGAGTGGTGGAGGCCGTCGTCCGTGCCGGACCCGCGGCTGTCCCATACCGACAGCCGCTGGTGTGCGCACCCGTGATCTTGCCGTCCGGAAACCATGTGGACGCCGTCTCGGCCGACGAGGCGGCGAGAGGTGCGGGATGACAACGAGGGAAGCCGCCGATGTCCAGGAGTACTTCGCGGAGAAGGCGAGGAGTTATGACGAGCGAGGAAAGGGATTCTTAGGTGAGCTGAGCGACGAGCTGCTGTGGACGACGCTGGAGCAGTCCGTGCTCACACGGCTGCGCCCGGGATTCTCCTTCCTGGAACCCGGAGGAGGCACCGGCAAGTGGAGCTGCCGCATCGCGGTCGAGCGGCCGGACGCCACCGGAGTCCTGTACGACATGACGCCCGAGATGCTGACGCTGGCCGAGGGCCGCAGCGCGCGGCACGGCTACGCGGACCGGGTGGCGCACGCACTGGGGAGGGTGGAGACGGCCGCCGAGCACTTCGGCCACCGTCGGTTCGACCTCATCCTCAACACCCACCATGTGCTCGGCTTCGTGGACGATCCCGCCGCCGTGGTGCGCTCGCTCGCCACGCTCCTGACGGAGAACGGGGTGATGGCCTCGTTCCTGCCCAGCCGCTGGTACGCGGCCTCCCTCGACCTGGCCGCCGGGCGGGTGGAGGACGCCGAGGTCAGCCTGACCGGTGAGCGCTGGGTGCGCGCGGCGGAGCCCTACCGGCACCTGTTCACGCCGGGCGAGATCCGGGCGATCCACTACGCCGCCGGGCTCACCGTCGACCTGCTGGTCGGCTTCCCGAGCCTGGTGCTGCCGGACACGCGCCTGGGAGCGGCGAGAGGCGGGCCCTCGACCGAGGAGTACCTGAGCGACGGAACCGTCTTCCGCCGGGTGCTGCACATGGAGAAGGAACTGCTCGTGGACCCCGACTCCGCCGCCCGGGGGGCGAACCTGTTCGTCGTCGCCTCCCGCAGTCCCTGGCGTGCGGTGCAGCGGCGCGGGCAGGCCGCCGCCACACGCCAACTGCCCTTCGATCCCTCCCTGCCCGGTTGGTTATCGAGCTGAGGTGGCCACCCCGGCCCTGGTCACGCCCGGGATGCCCCGGCCGGCCGCGGGGGACATGCCCTCCGGGTCGGCCGGCGCCTTGCCGTCGGGCGCCAGCCCCAGCCGGGCGAACAACTCCTGCGCCCGGGCTCGTGAGCCCTCCGCCTCGTGGGGGTCACCGAGCCGCTCGTGGAGCGCGCTCAGCACCAGCAGGGCCTGCGCCTCGTTCCGGGTGTCGCCGATGCTCTCGCACAGGGTGGCCGCGGCGGACGCCTCCTCGAAGGCGCGTTGCAGCGATCCGACGGCGAGCAGCGTCCTCGCCAGCCGGTAGCGGGCGTTGGCCTCGTGCCTGCGCAGGCCCAGCAGCGTGGACATGGCCAGAGACGACTCGTAGTGCCCGACGGCCGTGGTGAAGTTTTCCAGGGTGTGATGGGCGAATCCCAGTACGTACTGGGCGTAGGCGATGCTCGCGCTGTCGTGGTCGGCGAGCCGGTCGCGCAGCACCCGGTCGCAGATCTCGACAGCTTCCGCCGGCTGCCCGTTGTAGACCCGTACCAGCGCGCTGTTGACCACGGAGGTCGCCTCGCCGGAGCGGTGGCCGAGTTGCCGGGCCAGGGTGACGGCCTCGTCGAAACAGGCGATCGCCTCCTCGTAGCGGCCCTGCAACTGCCGTATCAGACCGAGGTCGTTGAGAGCCTGCCGCTGGATGACGACGTCGTCGGTGGCCTGGCACTGCTGGATCGCCAACGTTGTCTCGCGCTCCGCCTCGGCGAGCTGGCTCGTGGCCAGGGCGTTGTTGCCGCTCAGGAAGTGCGCGCGAGCCTCGGCCGTCAGGTCGTCGCAGTGCGCGGCGGCCGCGCTGCACAGACGGGACACCCCGGCCCAGTCACAGGCGTGCAGGTCCGTCCGGAACGGGCTGAGGGCGATGCACAGGGAGACGGCGGAGCGCAGCAGGTCGCCGCCGAGCCGGTGGCCGTGCGCCTCGTCGGCGGGCCGGGACAGGACGACGCCGGCTATCTGGCCGGCCAGCAGCAGTGCGCCCTCGCCTTCGGCCATGGCCCACGACCGCGCCTGCTCCGCCGAGGTGAAGCACAGCCCGGTGGCCTCACGCGGCTGGAGTGCGCCGCGTACCGGGTCACCGGCGACCACGTTCTCGAACGCGGAGAGCGCCGAGGCCAGTTGGAAGGACACCAGCGGACGCAACAGGGGCAGGATGTCATCGGTGACCTTGCGCCGCGCGAAGGCCCGCAGCAGATCGTGCAGCCGGTACACCCCGGGGGCCGGGGACTGGAGCATGCCGACGTCCACGAGGCCTTCGAGGAGTTCCTCCGCCTCCGGCCGGCCGACGCCGAGCAGTGCGGACGCGGCGCTCGCGGAGAGGCTGGAGGTCTCGACGGCGGACACCAGTTGCAGGACCCGGGCCTGTTCGACGGTGAGCTGCCGGTAACCCACCTCGAAGACCGCGTCGACGGTGAGTTCCCCGACCTTCAGCTCGTCGATGCGCCGGTGCTCGTCGGCGAGGCGCTGGACGATCGAGGCGATCGACCAGTTCGGCCGGGCGGCCAGCCGGGTGGCGACGATCCGTACGGCGAGCGGCAGCAGAGAGCACTGGGAGACCAGCGTGACCGCGCTGTCGCGTTCGGCGTGCACCCGCTCCCGGCCGATCATCAGGGCCAGCAGATCCAGCGCCTCGTCGGTGGAGAAAGGCGGCAGTTCGGTCTGTACGGCCGCGGGGAGCCCGGCCAGCCGGGTGCGGCTGGTGATCAGCACCCCGCACATGGCCGTTCCGGGCAGCAGCGGGCGGACCTGCGCGGCGTCCCGGGCGTCGTCGAGTACGACGAGGATGCGACGCCGGTCGGTCATGGTCCGGAACAGGGCCGCCCGGGCCTCCACCCCCTCGGGGATCGCGATGGGTGCCAGTCCGAGGGCCGTCAGGAACCCGGCCAGCACCGCCTCCGGGGCGGCCGGTTCCCCCGCGCCCCGCAGATCGGCGTAGAGCTGGCCGTCCGGGTAGAAGTCCCTGACCTGGTGGGCCACGTGCAGGGCGAGGGAGGTCTTGCCCACGCCGCCCATGCCGACCATGGCGACGATGGGCAGGCTGGTTCGGGTGGGCACGTTCAGTGCCGAGCACAGGGTCACCGTCGAGTGCGCCCGGCCGGTGAAGTCGGAAGGGCCCGGCGGGAGCTGGGCGGGTACAGGGGCCGGCGGCCGGAAGCGCGGGACGGCGGCGTCCACGGCCGGGACGGGCACCAGGCCCACGCTGGTACGGCCGGTCTCCTCCTCGGCGGTCCGGACAACAGGGGCGGTGTCATTGCTGGTGCTGGTGCTGGTGCTGGTGCTGGTGCTGGAGTCGGTGTCGGTGTCGGTCGTGACGGTGGTCGCCGCCGTGGCCTGCGAGTGGAGCGTGACGGACCTGACCGGTGCGGCGGGCTGTTCGTTCAGGCTGCCCTGGAGGATCCCGTCGAGCAGCGTCTTCAGCTCGCGACCGGGTTCGATGCCCAGTTCGTCGATGAGCAGTTGACGGGTACGCCGATAGACGGCCAGCGCCTCCGCCTGTCGCGCGGACTGGTAGTGGGCGCGCATCAGCAGCCCGACGAGCCGCTCGCGCAGCGGATGCGCCTGCACGAGCGAGACGAGTTCCGCGGTGTGCTCATGACCGCGGGCCATGGCCAGCGCCGCGTCGATCCGCTCCTCCTGAAGGCGCAGCCGGAACTCCTCGAAACGTTCCCGCTCGCGCTCGGCGAACGGACCCGGGACGGCCGTCAGGGGGGTCCCGCGCCACAACGCCAGCGTCTGCTCCAGTCGCTGGAACGCGCCCTCGACATCGCCGGACTGCCGCAGTCGCCTGGCCTCTTGGGCCAGTTCCTCGGCCCTGAGGAAATCGGTCGTGCAACCGGTGAGATCCAGCCGGTAGCCGTCACCCAGGGATAACAGGATTTGCGGCGTCTTGCTGTCCTTCTCCAGCGCCTTCCGCAGCCGCCATGCGTAGGTGCGCACCGTGGTAATGGCCGAGCGGGGGCCATTGTCACCCCACAGACCGCTGAGCAGGTCGGTGGCCGTGGCCGTCTGCCCGACGCGCAGCAGCAGTACGGCGAGCATGGCCTGCTGCTGGGGGCTGCCCACGCGCAGCTCCGTTTCGCCGCGGTATGCCCTGACTTCGCCCAGTAGCGAGAAATGGAGCGACTCGCTGGTCGAGGGCAGGCCAATCATCGGGTCGGCTCCTAGCGGGTGGTTGCCGAAGTGATATGCGTACTTCGCGGGTAAGCTACCACGCCTCCGTTTCCGAAAAGAGACTTGCATAAGATACTTTTACGGCGATGACGTGCGAAGCGGCGCGCCGGAGCAAGGGCGTGCGACGTCGACCCTGATCCGGTCACCTAGACCACCCAGGTGCCGTCGGCCAGGTCCGTCATCCGCTTCCAGGGGACCGCGTCCAGGACATGGTTCCTATGCGCACCCGCAACCGGTCGCCGAACCGCAACGCACCCGCCGCGAGCGGGAACTTGGCGTTGCCGGAGTCGTCGGCGTGGACGACGGTCCCCTCCTGCGGCAGCAGTCGGGGGGATGCGGTCCGCCGGGAAGGGGAGCCCCAGCCGTGCCAGGGGAGTGCCGGCCGCCGGCGCGCCGACGGCCGGCGCGTGGACGAACTCGCCGCCGAAGGGCACGGATCCCGGGTCGGTCAGCTCGTAGCACTCGCGCACGCCCAGGTCCGCCGCGAGCCAGCCCAGGGCCTACGGCCGACGAGGCGCTCGGTGCGTTCCGGCCGGCTGTTGACCACGACCATCAGAACGGTTCCCGGGGCGGCCGGCTCCGTGAGCAGCCGGGTGAGGAACGTCGTGTGAAGGATCGAGTACGGCCGGGGACCAGCGGACCGATCCGCACCGAGACGGAAGGCGGTTCGGCCGCCGCCACGTCCGCGCAGTCGGAGATCACCACCACCTGGCGGGTCACCGGCCCGCAGCGACCGCACCCCCACCTCCACGTCGGTGCCGCCCGCGCGGCCGACGAAGCGGACCCGGGAGTCGCCGGCGACCGACAGCAGCGGGGCGCGGTCCCCGGCGGAGGCGGACATGTGCCGCTTTGGCGGCCAGAGTCCGGTTCGTCCGGGGCCGTCCGTCGCCGTGCCGCGAGCGGCCGGCGGTGCGCCACCGACTGACGGCGCCGGCCGGCGCGCGGCGACGGCGGGTAGGGCGGTGCGCCGTCCGGTTCCGGCCGGATTCCGGCGCGGAATCGGACGGCCGCGACCGCCGCCTCCCGCTCGCGCGGTGGCGGCGCCGGCAGCGGTGCGGCCGCGTCCGCCACCGCGTCCTCCGGTTCACCGGCCGCCGGCAGGACGGGAAGCCGTACGACCGCGCCCGGACGCGGTCCGGGGGTGCCGGTACCGGCACCCCGAGGGCGTACCCGTGGCTGAGGGAAGTGACCGGCAGCGCCGTCGCCGGCGGTCGTGGGCGGTTCCGAGCCGCCGGCACCGGGCTCGCGGGGACGAGCGGGCGGGCCTGGAACATCCACAGGCGCTGCCCGTCCCCGCCCCACTCCGCGTCCAGGGGGCCGCTACGGCGGTTCCGACAGCGGGTGGCCGTCCAGCTCCCAGGACGACGGTCCGGCACCCCCCGACGCGGCCGGCGGCAGGGCGTAGGACTCCTCGCAGCCCAGCCCGGCGACCACGGGAACGCTCATGCCCCGGCTCGTCCGACACCGGGTCGCGGGTGTTGGAGCATCCCCCGGGTCCGGCAGCCGATCACGCGCTGCGCCAGCATGTGCGGCCGGCTGCCGCCGCTGTCGCGCCGCATCCTGCGGTAGGCCCGCGCGTCCGCGTCCGCCCGCGCGGCGCGCACCCACCTGACGGCCGCCACGATCTCCTGCGGGGTGCGCCGGTCCGGATGGCTGCGGTGCCACACCCCCGTAAGCCCGGTCAAGCGCGGCGGCATGCACGCGTCACCCACCTGCTCGTCGACCGGCCGTTCATCGGCCGTCCAGTGCGCGACCGATCAGGCGTTGATCGGCCCCTGCTTCGCTTTGCCTCGTCGCTACGCACCGGTTTCCGGAGGAACCCGGCGAAAGGGGAGTCGATGAAAATCAGGCATACGACGGGTAACGAGCGCACCCAGCCCCTCAGCCCGCGCGAGCTGGAGATCCTCAGGCGACTTCCCAGCGGTGGCACCTACGAGGCCATCGCGCGCGGTCTGGGCATCAGCAGGCACACGGTCGACACCTACATCCGCAGGATCCGGGCGAAAGTGGGCGCCGCGAACCGTACCCAGTTGGTCGTGCTGGCCCTCCGGCTCGAAGAGTCGCACACCACCGCCGGGGATCTCCAGGACGCCTGAGGAGCGGGCCGGCCGTCCGCGTGTTCTCGGGACTGCGGGGCCGGTCTCCGGCCCGGCACGATGACGGACATGCCCGGCGCTCCACGGCGGAGGTGCCGGAGCCGGTCCCGAGCGGCTGTCCGGTGTGCGTCATCGCGACGCGGGGCTCGGCGGAGCAAGCCGTCGTCCAGGGCCTCGTCGACGTCCTGGAGCCCGGACCCCACGTCCTGCGGACCTGAGCCGCAGCGTGCGGTCGCTCTCCCATCCGGTCTCCTTGCGCCGGCGGTACCGGTCGTCCGTTGGAGTTCCTGCCGCGACGGATGGAAACAGGCGCCACCGCACAGGGGAAGACCCCGGAACTCCCGGGCCGCCCCTCGGGGCCGGCGGCGGACCGCATTCCGGCACGCCGCGCGGGAAGGCGCAGCCGCACGCGCAGGCCGGACGAGGTGACCGTCCCGGAGGCCCACCACCTGCTCCCCGTCGTCCTCCCCTCACCGGCCGAGTCCGCGACCGGGCGTCTGCACCGGTCCAACCGGCGCAGACGCCGACAGGCGCCAGTCCGACGCGGCCACTACCGCCGACGATCCGCCGCGGACGATCCGCCGACGAATCTGCTGGATAGATCATGGAACCGCACTGGAGTACTGGCAATGACGGCTGTGCGGCCGGCGATACGGTCCGGTCGCCGACGCCGGACCGACCGCGAGGAGGGGACGTGCGCACACTGCGGTTGGCGGGTGCCGAGTTCGACGTACGGGACGAGGGCGACGGAGACCCCGTGCTGCTCGTGGCGGGCAGCGGCGCCGCCGGCCGGGTCTGGGACCTGCACCAGGTGCCCGCCCTGCGAGCGGCGGGCTTCCGGGTCCTCACCTTCGACCGAAGACCGCTCCAGGACCCGCCGTCCCCGCCGGACCCGCGCACGCTCGCGGGCGAATTGGCGCTCTTGTTGGCGGAGTTGGGACTCCACGAGTGCCGGGCGGTCGGGGCCTCCTTCGGGGGCGAGGTCGTGCAGGAACTGATGCTCGTCCGGCCGGATCTGGTGACGCGGGCCGTCCTGATGGCCACGCGCGGTCGCGGCGACCTGTCCGGCAGGGCGATGGCCGACGCCGAGCGGGATCTGGCGGCCGCCGGGGTGCGGCTGCCGCCGCGCTACGCGGCCTGGCAACGCGCCGTGCTCAATCTGTCACCCGCCACCTGGCGGCGTGAGGACGAACTCCTCGACTGGCTGGACCTGTTCGAGGCGGCCGAGCGCGCCGGAACCGCCCCGGTGCCGGTCCCGGCCGGCGGCGAGCCGGCGGACCGGCTCGCCGCGCTCGGCCGGGTGCTCGCCCCGGTCCTCGTGCTCGGCTTCGAGCACGACCTGATCGTGCCCCCCTGGCTGTGCCGCGAGGTCGCCGGGGCACTGCCAGGGGGACGCTACGCCGAACTGGCGGAGTGCGGGCACTACGGATACCTGGAGCGGCCCGCCGAGGTGAACGCCGCGCTGCTGGAGTTCCTCACCGCGGCGAGCTGACTCGCGCCGGTCACGGCTCAGTTGCCCCGGGCGGACTCGCTCAGCACGTCCCCGAGCAGCCGGTGGGCGAGGGCCAGCCGCTCGTCCGCCGACAGCCGTGCCAGTGCCGGCCACAGCACCTCCGTGCCGCCCACCGGGGCGGCGGCCCGCTCGGGGGTCCGCGCCGGGGCGTCCGGTACGGGGGCCGATTCCGTGCCGGGTGCCCCGGGCTCGACGGGCGCGGGCGGGGCCGAGAGCAGATCGGTGATCGACGGGGCGGCCAGCAGGTCCTGGAGGGTGATCTCCCAGCCGCTGTCCTGCTCCAGGGAGCTGACCAGGCGGGCCGCGTCCAGCGAGGAGCCGCCCAGTTCGAACCAGCCCCCGTTCAGATCGTCCCGGCCGAGGTAGGTGCGGGCCAGCTTCAGGGCCTGGGCGCGGGCTTCGTCCGTCAGAGTCATCGTTTCGTTCTCCTTCTGGGGTTCGGTCGAAATCGGTGTGCGGGGCGGGCAGGCGCCGTCGGGAGGGAAGGGGTCAGGGGACGGCACGGGGGTCCGGCGCCAGGTGTGCCGCGCGTTCCGGCGGGGTGCCGGGTTCCGGGGGCGGGGCGGCCAGCCGCTCCCGGGCCACGGCGGTGAACGCCGGACGGCCGGTGCGTACGCCCAGCAGCCCCACATGGGCCCAGCGGAACGACGCCCGCAGCAGCACACGCTCGCGCAGGCCCGGATCGATCGTGCCGCCGCTGCGCCGGTACGCCGACAGCAGCCGGTCGAGCAACGGTCGGCCGCCCGCCAGGTACTGGTCGACGAAGTCCGCCGCCGGATCGTCGAAGGCGGCGTTCGTCCAGTCCAGGACGCCGGTCACCGCCTCCGACCCCGGACCGACCAGGGTGTGCCCCGGATGCATGTCGCCGTGCGTGAGCCGGGCCTGGTAGGTCCATCGCCACTCGTCGTCCAGCCAGGACCGCCAGTGTGCGTACCACGGCTCGGGCAGCGGCACGGCGGTGCGGGCCTCCGACAGGGTACGTGCCAGTTCCTCCCGGACCAGGCCCGGTGCACGCGGGGGGACCCCCGCGTCGACGGCCTTCTCCGCAGGCAGCCGGTGCAGGGCGGCGAGGGCCGCCGCGAGAGAGGTCACGTACCCGGTGCCGGGCCGGCCGCCCCCGGCGGCGGGATGCCACACGTAGCGCAGACCGGCCGGGTCCTCGGCACCGGCGGGGGCGCCACCGAGCCTGCGGTAGGCGATGAAGGCGCGGTCGGCGTGCTCCCAGCGGGGGACGGCCACCGGCAGTGCGGGCCGGACCGCGGCGAGCACGGCCGCCTCCACGGCGATGCGGTCGGCGCTGTGGCTGCGGCGGGGCAGCCGCAGGATCCAGTCGGCGCCCTCGGTGTCCTGGACCATGACCACTCGGAAGTCCCAGCCCGTGTCGTCGAGGACCGCCGTCGCCGGCCGCAGGGACAGTCCGCGGACCGCGGCCGACTCCAGGGCTTCGGCGAGGACTTCGCGCGGGTCGGCGGCCGTCATGAGGACTCCGTCCGGTCGGCGGCGGCACCGGTGCCCGGGACGGACGCGCCCACGCCGGAGCCGTCCGCGGCGTGCGGTGCGGTGCCGGTCAGCGAGCCCCCCAGGACGTAGCCCTGGGGAATGTCGCGGAGGGTGCGCAGCGGTGAGCAGTAGATCCACAGGAACGACAGGGTCGTCGCGATGCCGGCGATCCACAAGGTGGTCCGCGCGCCGAGGAGTTGGCCGAGCAGCCCGCCGAGGACGGCGCCCAGCGGCAGGGTGCTCCACACCAGGAGCCGGTTGAAGGCGCTGACCCGGCCCAGCAGTCGGTCCGGGGTGATGGACTGCCGGAAGGTGACGACGATGACGTTGTAGACGACCATGCCCGCCGAGGAGACGAACAGGCCCAGGCTGACCAGCGCGAGTCGCCACCCGGTGTCCACCAGGGGCACCAGCGTGAAGCCGGCGCCGGCCACCAGGGTGGCCGTCCAGATCGCCGGCCCGTGTCCCAGCCGGCGCGCCGCCTTCGCCGCCAGCACGCCGCCGACCAGACCGCCGATGCCTTCGAAGGTCAGGAGCAGACCGATGACACCCCCGCCCAGGCCCAGGTCGCGGGCGAGCAGCACGGGGATCATGGGAGTGCCCACGCTCCAGAAGAGGTTGAAGCAGGCGGTGCTGACGGACGTGCGCCGCAGCAGGACGTCGCCCAGCACCGCGCGCAGCCCCTCGGCGGCGTCCTGGCGCCATGAGCCGCGCTTGCCGTCGGTATGGCCGGGCAGCGGCTCGCGTCCGCGCACCAGCAGCACACACGCCGCCGACCACAGATAGCCGCCGACCGACACCAGGACGGCCACCGGCGCGGCCAGCGCCTGCACCAGCGCGCCGCCGAGCCCCGGACCGGCGGCCTGGGCCACCGACTGCACCACCTGGAGCCTGGTGTTCGCCTCTATCAGCCGTTCTCTGGGCACCAGTGAGGGTACGTAACTCGCGTACCCCACCTCGAAGAAGACGGTGAGCAGCCCGAACGCGAAGGCCACGCAGATGAGTTGGGCGGCCGTCAGGACGCCGGTCCACCAGGCGACCGGGATCCAGAGCAGCAGTACCGCGCGGGCCGTGTCCGTGGCCAGCAGCAGCGGGCGCTTGCGGACCCGGTCCGCCCACACACCGGCCGGGACGCTCGCCAGCAGGTAGGGCAGCGACTCGGCGGCCGACAGGACCCCGACCTCCAGCGGGGAGGCGTCCAGGCTGACCACGGCGACCAGGGGCAGGGCGAGCGTCAGGATGTGCGTCCCGAACTGGCTGATGCCGTCCGCGAGGAATATCTGACGGAAATCGCCCAGCCGTAGAATGCTGTCGGCTGGAATTCTTGGGTGCATGGCGGCAATAGTGCCACGGGAAAGTCGAGAGGTCACTAGCGCGTCGATGCGAGGGTGGCGGAAACAGCCCGGCCGGCCTGTGCCCCGGTGGGTTCGGACACCTGTCAGCCAGGTCGGGAATGCTGGATCCACCTGCGAAAACGTCAGTCCGGACGGCAATGGGCCGCAGGGTGGGGGCGGGCCAAGACCTCTGTCACGTACTCGCGTTACTTGTAACCGTCACGAACCTGTTGATTAAATCAGGGCAGTCGGCACCGATTACCTTCCGCCGAGTCGAGGCGCATCGTATGTGCCCGGACGCATTGCCGCCGATTTTTCTGAACCCTTATCCGATGAGGTTTTCTTCGTGTCACGGACTCGAATGGAAATGCATGCAGCGCGCCATGCGGAGCCTCCGGTACTGGAGGAGTGGTACCGGCGCAGGCTCAACCAGGCGGAGCGAGACATCAGCTCCAGCGGGGTACACCCCTACACCTACGCCGAACTGCGGCGGCTCACCGGTCTGCAAGCGACGGACCTCGACGGCATCCTCGTCGACGACAGCACCTCGCAGGGCGCGCCCGAGCTGCGCCGTGCCATCGCCGACCGCTACGTCCCCGGGCAGGCCGACCGGGTCATGGTCACCCACGGCTCCAGCGAGGCGATAGCCCTGACCCTGGAGACGCTGCTCTCGCCGGGGGACCGGGTGGTGCTGCCGGACATGCTGTACCACTCGCTCGTCCACTATCCGCGGGCGGCCGGCTGTGTCCTGCACCCCGTGCCGCTGGACGCGTTCACCGCCGCCGACACCGATCCGCGGGCCATGGAGCGGGCGATCCCCGCGGACACCCGGGCGGTGATCGTCAACTTCCCGCACAATCCCACGGGCGTCACCCTGACCGACACCGCGTACCGCAGACTGCTCGACCGGGTCGAGGAGATCGGGGCGGTCCTGGTCTGGGACGCGGCGACGGCCGAGCTGAGCTGGTACGGGCCGCCGTTGCCCGATCCCGGCACCCGATACCCGCGCACCGTCAGCTACGGCACCTTCTCCAAGGCGTTCGGGCTGCCCGGTCTGCGCGTCGGCTGGTGCGCGGCGCCCGAGGAGCTGATCGAACGCAGCTTCACCGTGCGCGACCGCACCACCCTGTTCCTCTCCCCGCTGGTGGAGGCGGTGGCCACCGCGGCGATGCGCAACGCGGACGCCCTGATCGCGCCCCGCCGGGCCGAGGCCCGTGCCAACCTGACCGTGCTGGAGAAGTGGGTCGCCGACCACGAGGGCCTGGTCGCCTGGACGCCCCCGCGAGGCGGGGTCTGCTGCCTGCTGGAGCTGCCCGGCGTCACCGACTCCGAGCGATTCTGCACCGAACTGCTGGAGGAGTACGGCACCTTGCTCGTCCCCGGCACCGCCTTCGGCCGCGAGGGCGCCGTACGACTGGGCTTCGGCGGTGACGAGAAGGAGTTCACCGAAGGTCTCGGCACCCTCTCCGCCTTCCTGCACGCCCGGGGTGGCCGGTGATGACGGCGTCCCGGACGACCGACGGGGCCGACGCCCTGGCCCGGCTCTGGCGCGAGGTGGTGGCCGAGCACGGCGACCGCCCCGCCCTCACCGATGGGCACCGCACTCTGACGTACCGTGAGGCGGATCGCGCCGCACGGGCCGTGGCCGGCCGGCTGGCCGCCGAAGGCGCCGGTCCAGGCCGGTACGTGATGCTGCACGCGCCGGCCCCGCTGGACGCCGTGGTGACCATGCTGGGCACGCTGGCAGCGGGCGCCGCCTTCGCCGTCCTGGAGGACGGCCTCCCCGAGTCCGCCCGCGCCACCCGCTGCGCCCGCCTCGACGCCGCCCTGCTCGTCGGACGCGGTCCCGCGCCCCTGGGGGCGGCCCTGCCCTGGGTCGACCTCGGCCCCCAACTGGACGGTACGGCGGCGGAGCCGGCGTCCGTTCCCGGTGACGGCGCGGCCGCGCGCGGCGGCCCCGCGTACGCCATGTTCACGTCCGGGTCCACCGGGGAGCCCAAGGCCGTCGGTATCGGGCGGGACGCGCTGCACGGGTTCGCCCTGGCGGCCGCCGCCCGGCTGGGCCTCGGTGCCGAGGACCGGTGGCTGCAACTGGCCTCCCTGGGCTTCGACGTGGTCGTGGAGGAGGTCTTCCCCGTGCTCACCCGGGGCGGGACCGTCGTCTGCCGTCCGGGGACCGGCGTACCGGACCCGGAGGAGCTGCACGTCATGCTGGGCGACCTCGGCGTGACCACCGTGGAACTGTCCACCCAGTACTGGCGCGAGTACGCGCACTGGCTGGACGTCCGGGGCGCGACCACCCCGGCCCCGTTGCGCCGGGTGCTCGTGGGTGGTGAACGCATGGACCCCGAGGACTGGCGCCGCTGGGAGCGCGCCGGACGCGCGGAGCTCGTGCACGTCTACGGGCTCACCGAGTGCACCGTCACCTCCACCATGTACGCGGGTCCGCTGCCGGACGACGCCACGGAGGTCCCGATCGGCACCCCGCTCGCCAACGCCGACGTCAGTGTGCGCGACGCCGACCGGCGACCGGTGCCGGCCGGCGCCATCGGGGAGATCCACATCGGCGGGCCCTCGCTGGCCCCCGGCTACCTCGGCGACCCGGAACAGACCGCGCGGCGGTTCGTCACCGACCCGGAGCCCGGCGGCGGACGACTGTACGCCACCGGTGACCTCGGCCGCGTCCTGCCCGGCGGCGTCCTGGAGTTCCACGGCCGGATGGACGACCAGATCAAGATTCGCGGTCACCGGCTCGAACCGGCCTCGGTGGAACGCCTGCTGACGGCCGATCCGGAGGTCGCCCAGGCCGTCGTCCTCCCGGACACCCGGACCCGCGGGACCCTGCTGGCCTGTCTCGTACCGGCCGGACCGGTGGCGGCGGCGGGCGGGGTGACGCCGGTCACCGCCGAGCAGCGCGCGCGGCTCCTCGCCAGGGTCGCCGCCGAACTGCCCGGGTGGGCCGCGCCGCAGCAGCTCTTCTGGACCGGCGCCCTGCCGAAGAACGCCCATGGCAAGGTGGACCGCCACACCCTCGCGGCCCTTCTGACCGCCACCGTCCCGGACGACGACGGCGACGCCGGCACCCCGGACGCCGCCGCCCCCCGCGCGGCGGACGGCGAACACGAGCCGCTCGGCGTCGTGCTGCGGCACTTCCGTCAGCTGCTGGCCGACCCCGGGCTGGAGGCCGACGCGGACTTCTTCGCCCACGGCGGCCAGTCGATCCTCGCCATGCGCCTGGTCACCGAACTCCGCGCCGACTTCCCCGGAACCGTCGGACTGCGGGCCACGACCGTCTTCGACCATCCGACACCCCGCCGCCTCGCGCAGTGGCTCTCCGGGGCACAGAGCCGGCCCCGTCCGGTGTCGGCACCGTTCCCACCCGCCACACGTAAGGAGTGACCTGTCATGGACATACCTACCGAGGAGCACGTCCTGCTGCTGACTCCGGACGAGGCGCGACAGACGGCCGAGCTGACGATCGACGCCGCGCAGCGCTACACCGGCGACGACGACCCGACGCTCCTGCTCGACCTGCCCCGTCTCGCCGCGGACCTCCCGGTGCGCAGCCAGCGGTTCCTGCGCACCTTCGCCATCGACGAACCCACCGGCCACTGCGTGATCAGCGGTCACCTCTTCGACCAGGACCGCATCGGCCCCACCCCGGAACACTGGCGCGGCCGGCCCCGCCCCAACCGGGAGTTCCCCGAGGAGATCCTCGTCCTGCTGTACGCGGCGCTGCTCGGCGAGCCGTTCGGCTGGACCACCCAGCAGGACGGCCGGCTGGTGCACGACATCTTCCCCGTCCGCAGTCACGAGCACGACCAGCTCGGCCTCGGCAGCAAGGAACTGCTGACCTGGCACACCGAGGACGCCTTCCACCCCTACCGCGGCGACTACCTGGTGCTGGCCTCCCTGCGCAACCCCGACAAGGTCGCCACCACCGTGGGTTCCTACACCGCCGGAGCGCTCTCCGACGACGACCTGGAGGTGCTCTTCGGCGAACGCTTCCACATCGCGCCCGACGAGTCGCACCTGCCCAAGAACAACTCCATCCGCGCCGAGGGCGACTCCGAGCGGTTCGCCACCATCGAGCGGCTGATCCACGAACGCCGCCCGGTGGCCGCCCTGTTCGGCCCGCGTCATGATCCGTACCTGCGGCTGGACCCTTACTTCATGGAGGTCGCCGGGGACGACCCGGAGGCCCGCCGTGCCCTCGACAACCTGATCGCGGTCGTCGATGCCGGACTGAGCGAGGTCGCCCTGGAGCAGGGCGACTGCCTGTTCGTCAACAACCACCGCGTCGTCCACGGCCGCAAGCCCTTCTCGGCCCGCTACGACGGCACCGACCGCTGGCTCAAGCGCATCAACGTCACCCATGACCTGCGCCGCTCCCGCACCATGCGGGCGAGCGCCGGCAGCCGTCTGATCGGCTGAGGCGGCCATGGCGGACCTGTCGGCCCTCACGGTCACCAGCCTGGAGCAGGCGCCCGAGCTGGAGCCGGCCGTCGACGAACTGATCACCGGCAACATGCCCGTGTTCATGAGCTGGGAATCGCCCGGCAACTGGCGCTGGCACCGGCTCTACGACACCTACCCGGCCCACCAGATCTGCGTACTGGACGAGGAGGGCCGGCTGGTGGCCGCCGCCAACGGCCTGCCGGTCCCCTGGGACGGCACCGCCGCCGGCCTGCCGGGCGGCTCCGACGACGTGCTCGTCTCCGCGTTCGACGGACCCGCCGCCCGCCCGGACGCGCTGTGCGTGCTCTCCGTCAGCGTCTCCGCCCGGCTGCGCGGCAGCGGCCTCGCCGAACGGCTGCTGACGCGGGCCAGGGACACGGCGCGGGCCGCGCGCCTGCGCGGGCTCGTCATCCCGGTCCGCCCGACCCGCAAGGCCCGCTATCCGCTCGTCCCGATGGCTGACTACGCCCGTTGGCGGCGGCCGGACGGCACACCGTTCGACCCCTGGCTGGCCACCCACGCCGCACTGGGCGCCGAACTTCTCGCCCCCTGCGACCGCTCGCTGGTGATCAGCCAGCCCGTTCCCCGCTGGGAGGAGATCGCCGGACACCCGCTGCCCGGCCCCGCGCGCCATCTCGTACCCGGCGCCCTCGCCCCGCTGGAGGTCTCGGCGGACGGCGAAGGCGTCTACGCGGAGCCCAACTTCTGGGTGTTCCACCCGGCCACCTGACCGCCCGCACCCGTTCCCCTGCACCCACACCCGAGGAGTCGCCCATGCCCCCGCTGCGACTGGCCGTCGTCGGCTGCGGAGCCGCCGCCCGGTCCTGTCACCTGACCGCGCTGCCCCACGTCCCGCAGATCCGGCTGACCGCCCTGATCGACCCGGATCCCGAGCAGGCCCGTGCCGCCCTCCAGTGGTACACCGACCAGGGCGGCACCGCCGAGGACGTGCTGCTGGCCCGCTCGGTGGAGGAGGCCGCCGACGCCTTCGACGCCGCCGTGGTCGCCGTACCGCACACCGCGCACGCCGCCGTCGCCGGGGACCTGCTGGCCCGGGGCAAGCACGTGCTGCTGGAGAAGCCGATGGCGACCTCCGCCGCGGATGCCGAGGCACTCGTCGCCGCAGCGGCCGCCGCCCCGGACACGCACCTGCTGATGGCCCACCCGCGGCGGCTGTTCCCCGCCAACGCCTGGGTGCGCAGACTCGTCCAGGACGGCGAGCTGGGCACCGTGACCCGCGTCCGGTGGACCGAGGGCCACCCGTACAGCTGGGAGCCGGTCTCCTGGTCGATGTTCGACCGCCGTCTCGCGGGCGGCGGCGTCCTGACGGACACGGCCTCCCATGTGTTCGACATCCTGCTGTGGTGGCTCGGTCCGGACGTCGAGGTGGTCGACTACGTCGACGACAGCCTCGGCGGGGTCGAGGCCGACGCCGTCGTCACCCTGCGCATCGGCGGCGTGGAGACCGTGCTGGAACTCAGCCGGGTCCGCGCGCTCGGCATCAGCTGCGTCGTCACCGGCACCGCCGCCGAGGTGAGCGTCGGCACCGACTTCCCGGCCGGTGAGTGCACGCTGATCACCGCGTCCGGCGAGGAACTGCACCGCGGCGACGTCCGGGCCGTACCGCCCGCCCAGGACGAGTGGGACGACCTGTTCGTCGAGCAGCTCCGCAACTTCGCCGCCGTGTGTTCCGGCGCGGACGTGGCGCCGCACGCCACCGCCGAGGACGGCCTGCGCGTCGCCCGGCTGATCGAGCAGTGCTACACGGGGCCCGCGCGACGCCCGCTGGCCCAGCCCTGGCTGACCGGGACGACTTCGAGGAGCGTGGCATGAACGACTTCGCGGGCAGGCGCATCGCGGTCACCGGCGCCAGTGGGTTCATCGGCGGACGCGTGGTGGAGCGGCTGGTGCTGGGCACCGGGGCCGAGGTCCGCGCCCTGGTGCGCGGTTACGGCCGGGCCGCCCGGCTCTCCGTGCTGCCGCAGGAGCGGCTCACCTTCCAGACCGTGGACCTGGACGCCCCGCAGAGCCTGCGCAAGGCCCTGCACGGCTGCGACCTGATCGTGCACTGCGCGTTCGGGTCGCAGGGTGAGGTGGAGGACCGCTGGCGCACCACCGTCGAGGGGACCGCGAACCTGCTCGCCGCGGCCAAGCTCGCCGGCGCGGAGAGGCTGGTGCACCTCAGCACCGTCGACGTGTACGACACCACAGGTCTGACCCGTTTCGACGAGACGGCCCCGGCGCTCCCCGAGGACACCGGCGACCGCGAGTACGAGCAGCAGAAGGCGGCCGCCGAACGGCTGGTGCTCGCCGCGCACGGCGACGGACCCGAGACCGTCGTCCTCCAGCCCGGCGTGGTCTACGGACCCTGGGGCGGACAGTGGACCGTCGCCCAGCTGACCCGCCCGGCGGAGGCGTTCGAGGAGCTGCCGGTGACGGGTGCCGGCGGCGCCTGCAACGCGGTGTACGTCGACGACGTCGTGGACGCCGTGCTGGCCGCCCTCGCCGAACCCGCCGCGGTGGGGCGGAAGTTCCTCGTGAGTGGGCCCGACGAGCCACGCTGGGGCGAGTTCTTCGACCGGCTGCGCGCCATCCGCGGCCTGACGGCCCCGGCCGGCACCGCTGCCGGCGGAGCCGTGCCCGACTGGGAGCAGGCCCTCTACGCCAGTCCCGCCCGTGCGGACGCCGCCCTCGCCGCGCGTGTCCTGACCGCACCCCGGACCACCCTGGACGAGGGCATGACGCGCACGGCCGACTGGGCGCGCTGGGCCGGGTACGGAGCGCCGGCCGGAGCGGACCGGTGACCCGGGTCCTGGTGATCGCCCCGCACCCCGACGACGAGGTCATCGGCTGCGGCGGCTCCATCGCCAAGCTCGCCCGGTCCGGTGCGGAGGTCACCGTCGTCATCGTGATCCGCCGCGAGCGCGGGCTCGCCGACCGCGAGGTCGCGGACGAGGAGTTCGCGGCGGAGACCACGGACGCCTGCCGGGTGCTCGGCGTCAAGCGGTGCATCACGCTGGACGAGCCGTCCCGTGACTTCGCCGCCGACCGGCGGCTGCACCTGGCCGTCGTCAAGGTGCTGCGCGAGGTCCGCCCCGACCGGGTGTACCTGCCGCACCGCGACGACGGGGACGTGGAGCACCGGGCCGTCCACCGGCTCGGCCTCGAGGCGCTGTGGATGGCGGAGTCCGACTTCTTCGCGGAGGCCGGGCCGCCCGCGCCGCCACCGTCGCTGGTGCTCGGCTACGAGGTGTGGGCACCGCTCCGGGAGGCCCAGTACACCGAGGACGTCACCGACCACATCGAGCTGAAGGTGGCGGCCATGCGCTGCTACCGCTCCCAGTTGCGGCACGCGGCCTGGGACGAGGCGGTGCGGGGGCTGGCGTCCTACCGGGCCGTCACCAGCGCGGGCCGCGGCCACAGCGAGGCCTTCGAGGTGATCCGGATGGCAGGCGTCCGGCCCTGAAACGGCCCGGACCGGGAGCCGACCGTGCGGCCCCCGGTCCTCGCCGGCCCGGTCAGCCGGCCCGCAGCACATCCTCGATCGCGGTGTCCGGAGCAGTCAGGAACCTGTGCACCAAGGAGGTGAACTCATGAGCGAGTTCTCGAACGCTCTCCTCGCCGAAGACGTCCGCGGGGAAGAGCACGGTGAAGTCCACACCGCTGTCGTCGACCGAGGCGAACAGCTCCAGGCTCTCGATCTGGTGCTGGTCGCCGGGCACCTCGGTGGGCTCCACCGACAGGCCGCCGACCTCTCGGCCGCCGCCGCTCCAGCCGCCGGGCGCCACGTCGAAGAAGGTGCACGGCCGCTCCAGGAGCCGGCCGAGATGGTGCGGGGCGAGCGAGGACGTCACCTCGGGCGCCGGCACCTGGCCCAGGCGCTGCGTCTCCAGCACGGCCGAACGGACCGTGCGGCTCAGCTCCTTGAACGACACGGACGGGTTGATCCGCACCCGGACAGTGGCGTAGGTCGACAGGAAGGCGACCAGGTCCAGCAGGTGCTCCTCGGTGCGGCGGGTCACCGGGATCAGCGCCGCGAGGTCGCTTCGCCCGCTGCGGGCGTGCAGCGCGCACAGGTAGGCCGTGAACAGCACGACGAACGGGGTGGTGCGGGCCGAGCGGCAGTACTCCGTGAGCAGCGCGACGGTCTCCGGCGGCAGCGAACCGTCGAACGTGCCCACCGCGTACCGGTCGTTGGTCTCGCGCAGCATTCCGGGCAGGTACACGGGCGCGTTGGTGCCGATGCCGTCCAGCAGCTCCGCGAAGCGGGCGATCTTCTGCCGGGGGCTCGGGTCGCGGGCCAGCCATTCCGCCTCCCAGCGGACGAAGTCCGTGTAGGTGAAGCGCTGTTCGGGCAGCTTGGGCTCGCGCTCGTCAACGGCGGCGGCGTACAGCTCCCACAGCTCGTTCACCAGGATCTCGAACGACTGCCCGTCGACGACCAGGTGGTCGACCGCGAGGCCGAGCAGATGGTCCTCCTCGCCCAGGCGGTAGACGGCCCCGCTCAGGAGCAGTCCGCCGTCCAGGTCGGGGTTCCGGCTCAGGAAGGCGCCGGCCCGGCGCAGCGCCTCGTCCGCCCGCTCGTCCTCGGGCAGCGCGGTGAGGTCCTCGTGGACGAGTGTGAAGGGCCGGGCCGGCCGGATCTCCTGGCGCCCGGCGCGGCCCCGGTCGGGGAAGGCCGCGCGCAGCGCCTCGTGGCGGGCGACGAGCGCGGTCAGCGCGGCGTCCAGGGCGTCCGTGTCGAGAGGGCCGGTCAGCCGGAAGCCCCGGCCGAACATGCGGACCTCCACGCCGAGGCCCTGCTGCTCGACCCACTCCTGGATCGCCAGGCGGTCTATCTGGTCGGACAGCAGCGGAAGTCCTCCGGAAGGGTTTCCCTCGTTCGCGGTGTGCATGCGAATTCTCCCTCTGGGGTCGAAAAGGAATTGGTGCGCCGTGACTGTCCGGCGCGGAAATCGACACTACTGAATGGGGCGGTCGTGACGCAATACGAATCGCGCAGGGATTTCTTCGGCGAGTATGCCGATGTTTATGCCGAAGCGCCTTACAATGATTTCACCGAGGAAGTTTCGAAGAAACTCCCCGAGCTCATATCCCATTACGGGGCGGGTACCGGGTCGCTGCTCGATCTGGGCTGCGGCACGGGCACGCTGCTGGTCGCGCTGGCCGGCCGCTTCGACCGGCTGACCGGCGTCGACCAGTCGCCGGACATGCTGCGGCACGCCGAGGCGGCCGCCGACCGGGCCGGGGTGCGCGTCGACCTCGTCCGCGGGGACCTGCGCGACTACCGGGGCGAGCGGCCCCACTCCGTGGTCACCTGCACCTACAACACGGTCAACTACCTGGTCGACGAGGGGGACCTGGAGCGTGCCGCCCGCACCCTGCGGGCCGCCACCGAGGACGGCGGCCTCGCCGTGCTCGACGCGCACCCGGTCTGGTTCGTCGAACGGGCCTGGGCCGGGCAGGTGTTCGTGGAGCAGAACACCGAGGACGTCCTGGAGGTCTGGGAGAACCCGTACGACGCCGCCACCGGTCGCGTGGACACCACGGTCACCGTCGTGCGCCGGACCCCGGAGGGCGGCTGGCACCGCGTCCGCGAGACCCATCCGCAGCGCGGCCACGATCCGGCCGCGGTGACCGGCGCCCTGCTCGGGGCCGGCTTCTCGACCGTGGACACGTACGCCGGACTCGACCGCGAGCCGGTACGCGAGGACACCCGTCGTGTCTGGTACGTGGCGAGGTGACCGACACCCTGCTGATCTGCGGCATCGGCTTCGGAATGGACAGGTCGCTCGCCCGTCTGAAGGAATTGGGGGTGCGGACCCTGGTCGTCACGGACCGGATCACCGAACGTGTCGAAAAAAGCGCCGATATTTTCCTGGAGGCCGACCCGGACGACTTCGGTGACGTACTCTCGGCAATTCGTACGGAGTGGCCCGGGAGAATATCCGGGGTCATGTCCCTCGGATACGACAATCCGCCGGTCGTGGCTCGTCTGGCAGCCGAGCTGGGCTGCCCCGGCGTGCCCGTCGAGGTGGCCGACCTGTGCACCCTGAAGGACCGTCGGATCGCCGCGCTGGACCGGGCCGGGCTGCCCGTGCCCCGGTTCGCCGTGGCCGCCACCGCCGACGCGGCCCTCAGCGCGCTGGACCGGATAGGACTGCCCGCCGTCGTCAAGCCCAGCGACTGCACCGGCTCCCTCGGCGTCGCCAAGCTGGTCGGCCGGGACACGGCGCGGGGGCCCGTCGAGCGGGCCCTCGCCCTGAGCCCGACCGGCCGGGTCGTCGTGGAGGAGTACCTGTCCGGCACCGAGCACACCGTGGCCGGGTTCGCTGTCGACGGCGTGCTGCACGTCACCGGGTTCGCCGACCGGGAGTACGGCGAGAAGGAACGCTTCTTCCCGCACTTCTTCGAGGGCGGCGACACCCTGCCCTCCGTCCTGGACGCGGCGCAGCGCGCCGAGGTGGTGCGGACGGTCCAGCGGGGCGTCGACGCGCTCGGACTGACCACCGCCGTCGTCAACACCGACATCCTGCGTACTCCCGACGGGCGGGTGTACCTGCTGGAGATCACCTGCCGGCTGACCGGCGCCCGCATCGCCACCGAGGTCATGCCGCTCGCCACCGGCGTCGATCCACTGCCCAACGCCGTCCGCCTCGCCCTGGGCCGCCCCCTGGCCGAGGACGAACTGCGTCCCACCCGCGACCGCGCGGTCGTCCAGCGCTATCTGCCCGCCGACGGAGGCACCGTCGAATGGGTCGGTGACCTGGCCGGACTCGCCCGTGACCGCGGCGTCCACGACGTCTTCTGGGGTCTGGAACTCGCCCCGGGCACCGTCCTGCCGCACTACCGCGGCGGCGACGAGGTACTGGCCGGCGCGATCACCACCGGCCCGGACGCCGCCGCCGCCGAAGCCCTCGCGGCCGACGTGCTGTCCCGGCTGCCCCTGCGCCTCACCGGCCGCCCCGGCACACCGCCGGTCCCGCGCCGGACCGGCCCCTGACCACGACCGCCCCGCCCCGACCACGCACCACACCACCATCCGACAAGGAACGCCGATGACCACCTCCGCGTACGACCACTGGTCCGACACCTACGAGTTGTTCGAAGGCGCCATGGCCGAGGACACCTGGCGCCTGGGCATCGGAGCCGAACTGGCCAAGCTGGCCGCTCCCGGCCCCGTCCGCATCCTCGACCTCGGCGCCGGCACCGGGATGGGCAGCCGGGTGCTGGCCGGCCTCGTCCCGCAGGGCGAGGTCACCTCGCTCGACCGCTCGGCGGCCATGCTGGAGCACGGCGGCATACCGCCCGAGCTGCGCATCGTCGGTGACATGGCGCGCTTCTCCGTCGAACCCGGCTCCTTCGACTTCGTGGTGTCCGGGTTCGACGCCCTCAACTACCTGACCACCACCGACCTCGCCGAGTGCCTGGGCAACGTGGCCGCGGCCCTGCGCCCCGGCGGCCACCTGATCTTCGACTACTCCTCCCGCAAGGTCCTCCAGGAGGACTGGCGGAACCTGGAGCACGAGGAGACCCGCGAGGGTGTCCGCCTGCACCGCACCCACCGCTGGGACCCCGTGCTGGCCCGCAGCCGCTCGGTGCTCTCCCTGTACGGCGCGGACGGCCTGCTCTGGCGCGAGACCCATCTCCAGTACGTCGTCGACCCGTTCACCATGGAGGAACTCGGCCGGGCGGCCGGCCTGCGCACGGTACGCGTCCGCGACATCGACGGCGACGGTTTCACCCCCGGCCACACCACGCACCTCTACGTCCTGCGCAAGGACGAGCAGGACGCCCTGACCGCCGAGGAGCAGGCATGACCGCCGCGGCCGAGGAGCGCACCGAACGGGTGCTGGCGAGCACCAGCGTGGTCATCGCGCTCCGCGACGATGTGCGCATCCTGGACTGCATCGACTCGATCGACGAAGACGTGGAGATCGTGCTCGCGCTCAACGGCGCCACCGACGAGATCCGCCGCCTGCTGCGCGAGCACCCGAGGCCGCTGACCATCACCGAGATTCCCGACGCGGGCAACCTCGGGGCCGCCTACAACGCGGGCGCCGAGGCGGCGGCCGGACGCTATCTGCTGCTGATGGACTCGGACTGCACCTTCGCCCCCGGCGTGGTCCGCATGATGGCCGCGGCCGTCGCCACCGACCCGGTGGTCAAGGGCCAGGTGGTCTACGGCGAGTCCGGCAGCCTGATGAGCCGGCTCACCGCCCGGGTGCGGGAGTACGACGAGGGCGAGTACGTCAGTGCCCTGTCCCCGCCGCTCATCTACGACCGCGCGATCGTCGAGCACATCGGCGGCTACCACTTCGACGGCCTGATCCACTGGTGCGAGGACCGGGAGTTCGACTTCCGGCTCCAGCTGGCCGGCATCCCCGTGCGGCACGTCCCCGAGGCCCGCATCTTCCACGACGCCCAGGTCGGCCTCCAGAACATGCGCAGCTACTTCCGCTACGGCATCGGCGAGGGCATCGCCCAGGAGACCGGTGTCTTCACCACCCCCGCGGTGCCGGTGCTGTGGCGGCTGTACGAGGCGTCCCGGACGCTCGCCGGGTGCGCCCGGCACAAGGGGATCGGGGCCGCCGCGTACTACGCGCTGCTCAAGATCGCCTTCCACACCGGCACCCTCTACCACCTGGTGCGCGACCCCTACGGGGTGCGGCCCAGGTACCCGGCGACCGCCGCCCGCGCCCGGATGGTGCGGGCGATCCCCCAGCACTGCACCGAGCTGACGCCCGCCCAGCGGGAGCGGCTGCGCCGGGCACACCTGCGGGCCGGGCGGCGGATCGTGCCGCTCGAGGACCTCAGCGTGTTCCAGGACGACGCCGGGCCGCAGCCCGAACCGTCGCCTCAGGCGGCGTCGTGACCGTCGGGCAGACCGGGGGAGACCGGGAGCAGCAGCCGCGACGGCCGGCCAGGCCCGTGGTGGACCCGGTTCACGGCCGTGACGACCGGGGCGTCCGCCAGGGTCAGCGGGGTGCCGCCGGTGTTCGGATTGGGGTCGAAGCGCGGGAAGTTGCTGCTGGAGACCTCCAGCCTAACCCGGTGGCCGGGCCGGAAGACGTGCACGACGGTGCCCGCCGCCACCTGCACGGCGTGGACCGTGTCCGGGGCCGGCGGACGGACCCCGTCCAGCCGGGCCCGGTGCCCGGTCCGGACGACGCCGTCGCAGAGGATCTCCGCGCGGCCGTCCGGGTGCACGTCGACCAGCTTGGCGGTGAAATCGGTGTCGGGCGCGGAGGAGGAGACGTACAGCTCCGCGACGACCCGTCCGGACACCACGAGGGGCGCCTCCAGCCGGGGGCCGGTGTAGCAGAGCACGTCGGGGCGTTCCTCCACCGCGCGCTGGTCGAGGGGGCCGCAGTCGGCGCCGACGAGCATTCCCGTCATGCAGGTCGCCCCGCCAGCGGTCGGGACGGGGTCGCGGGGGTCGTAGCGGTAGACGTCCGTGCCCGTCCGGCGGGGCGGATCCGGGCGCAGCACGCCCGACCCGTGCCGGGTGCGGGCGTCGCCGTCGCTGTCGAGGTGCAGCGCGAGCGGCGAGCTGTCCGCGCCGGGCGGACCGGCGGGGCAGACCCAGCGGTCCGCCCCGCTGGCGAACACCTGCACCGGCGGCCCGGCCTCGCCGGCCACCCCCTTCACATACCGGTCGAAGAAGGCGAGATGGGCCGCCGTCATGTCGAACTCGGCCTCGTCGGCGGCGAGGCCGTACCGCCGCTCGGGAAAGACGCCCCCGGTCACGCAGTGCGACCACGGGCCGATCAGCAGCCGGTCGCCGGTCCGGGACGACGGGCCGCGCAGGGTGCCGGGAAGGAAGACGTCGTACCAGCCGCCGACGACCAGCGCCGGGGGCCGGGGCCCCACCGGAGCGGCGGCCAGCCCACGCCAGTGGGCGTCCGGTCCGGGGTGCTCCAGCCACTCGCGGTAGTAGGGGGCGAGCCGGTCCAGCAGCGGCAGCGCCCGCCAGGGCGCTCGGTAGAGCTCGTCGATGCCGTCCAGCGCCTCCGCCACCGCGCGCACGTCCGCGGCAGTGCCCCCGGCGCGCTCGACCTGTCCGTGCAGCAGGTCGCCCAGGACCCAGTGCAGACAGAACCCGAGCTGGAAGGCGCCGCCCAGGTACGTCCAGCCCTCGTAGGGATCGGCGGCGGCGACATGCGGGGCGACGGCCCGCAGCGCCTCCGGTGCGGCGGCCGCCGCGTGCCACTGCGCGGCGCCTTCGTAGGACCGCCCGATCATGCCGACGGCCCCGTCGCACCAGCTCTGGCGGGCGACCCACTCCACGGTGTCCCGGCCGTCGCGGGCGTCGTCCGCGAACGGCCGGAAGACCCCGTCGGACGCGTACCGGCCGCGCACGTCCTGCACCACGAGGCAGTACCCGGCCTCGACCAGCCGCATCCAGTTCAGGGAGCGGCCCCCTGCCGACGACCCCTTGTCGTACGGGGTCCGCTGGAGGAGGGCCGGCAGGGGGCGGGGGGTCTCCGGGCGGTAGACGTCCGCCCGCAGCACCACACCGTCACGCATGGGGACGGGTACGTCCCGGTCGATCACGAGTCGCACGGGGATCCCCTCTCAGCCGGCGGACCGCGTGTACGTGGGGTAGCGCAGGACCGAGCCGCCGAACCCGAGCTTGAACCGGTTGATCCCGGCCGTCTTGCCCTCCACCTCGCCGGTGGATATCCCGCTCAGGTCGAAATACTCCAGCCCCTCGGCCGCCGCCCGCCTGATGGTCTGGAAATGCACGAAATTCATCGAGCCGTCGACGCGGTGATCCGGATGCGTGGCCACGTAACGTGCTTCCAGTGCATTCCGGTTCCGGAAACACACGGAACCGGCCGCCACCCGCCCCTCGTGGAGCGCGGTGAAAAGGTGGACCGATGGATGCTCCAGCAGATCGCGCAGCAGATCGAGGGGGGCCAGGTCGGGTGAATCCGCGCGGATCATCGCCGGTGCGTAGAAGTCGTAGAACTCCTCGATCCGGCCGGAGTCGTCGGCGAATTCCAGACCACTGCGCAGCGCTCGGCGGACCCGGCTGCGGGTGCTTGGGCGCATCCGGGCGAGGATCGCCTCGTCACCGCCACTGGTGGGCACGAGCCCGGTGGCGTAGTGCGGAGCGGACCGGTACCCGGCGGCTGCCAGCACCTCGGGGAAGTCCCACTCCGGCAGCAGCACCAAAGTGGCGGGGCCGAGCCGGGAGATCCCGTCGAGAAGGGCGGACAGCAGTTCCGGATCGGGCTGTCCGGCCGGTCCCTTCCACAGGAACCAGCCGTCCTCGCCGCCGTCCTCCAGCAGTGCGGCGGCCCACCGGCCGCCGGGGCGGCCCGCGCGCAGCAGGCGCACCGGATCGCCGCGCCCCGACAGCAGCCGGAACCGGCCGGCGCTCTGGTGGAAGTCCTCGGACGGGATTTCCGCCTCGTCCGGAACGTCGACAGTGCTTTCCGGATGCATGATCAGACGAAGCACGGCGTGCCCTTTCTTCTGGTTTCTCGCACGGGGAAACAGGAAGTACCCGGCGGTTTTTCAGGCATGCAGCGGAACGAGAAGTTCGAAGAGTCGACCGGTCTGCCCGGCGGATTTCCGCCCGGTGCGGTCGCGGAGAAGGAAAGTGGCCGGCGCCTATTTTCATCGGCGCGGTATCGCTGCTAATTTCTAGCGCACCGGTCGTCGTCCGTCAATTACCGGGCCCATGGTCCGTTCGAAGGGAATGAGTTGCCATGCGAATTCTGGGTGTGAATGGCTGGCCGGGCGCGAGCCACGACGGGTCCGCCTGTCTCCTGGTCGACGGGAAGATGGTGGCCTTCGCCGAGGAGGAACGCTTCACCAGGCACAAGCACGGCTACGGTGAGGCACCGCTGCACGCCGCCGCGTTCTGCCTCCAGGAGGGCGGCCTCACGCTGGAGGACATCGACGTGGTCGCCCACGGCTGGGACATGCCGTCGCTGCTCACCCGGCGGGGCCTGGACTGGTTCCCCGACAGCGCCACCGCCCTGGACTTCCTCTTCCCGCGGGAGCTGTACCCGCGCGGCCGCGACCCCGAGTTGGTGTTCGTCCCGCACCACACCGCCCACGCGGCCAGCGCCTACTACTTCTCCGGCCGGGACCAGGGCGCCGTCCTGGTCCTCGACGGCCAGGGAGAGTGCGAGAGCGCCACGCTCGCCTCGGCCACCGGCGGCGAGCTCAAGGTGCTGGAAACCGTCCCGCCCGGCTGGTCCCTCGGCTACTTCTACGCCGCCGTCTGCGAGTACGCGGGCCTCGGCGCCGACGCCGCCGGCAAGGCCATGGGGCTCGCCCCCTACGGAACCCCCGGCGACCTGACCTTCGGCGGCGGCCTCGGCCTCCAGGACGACGGCTACGCCGTCGGACCGGTGCCGCGCTCCCTGCTGTCCACCGGCAGCACCGACGAGGAGGCGGACACCCTGCGGCTGTGGCTCGCCCACCTGGAGAAGACCAGCGCGCTGCCGCCCAACCGCACCAGCCGCCACTACGACCGCGAGCGCGGCCGCTTCGTCCGGCGCACCGAACGCGACCCCTACGAGTACCGGGACCTCGCGGCCACCGCCCAGGAGGCGCTGGAGCGCTCGGTCATCGCGATGGCCCGGCGGCTGCTCCGCGAGACGGGCCAGGACACTCTGCTGGTGGCCGGCGGCGTCGGCTTCAACGCGACCCTCAACGGCAAACTCGCCCGACTGCCCGAGGTCCGCGACCTGTTCGTGCAGCCCCTCGCCGGCGACCAGGGCGTCAGCCTCGGCGCGGCCGGCTGGGTGGCCGCCCAGCACGGCGAGACCATCACGCCGATGACCGGATCCCTCGCCTGGGGCGAGCAGTGGGACGCCGACGCCGTCCGCCGGGAACTGCACCGGCAGGGCGTCCGCCACACCGAGCACGACGACATAGCCGACGCGGTGGCCGGGCTGCTGGGCCGCGGCCAGATCGTCGGCTGGCACCAGGGACGCGGCGAGGGCGGGCCCCGGGCCCTGGGCCACCGCTCCATCGTGACCGCGCCGTTCCCGGTGGCCAAGCGCGACCGCATCAACCTCACGGTCAAGGACCGCGAGTGGTGGCGGCCGTTCGCGCCCAGCATGCGCCTGGAGGAGGCCGGCGCCCTGCTCGGCGACGACACCCCGCTGCCCTACATGATCGTCACCACCCCCGTGCCCGACGCCGGACGGGCCGCGATGCCCGCGGTGATCCACGTCGACGGCACCACCCGTCCGCAGACGGTCACCGCCGAGGACGACCCGCTCTACCACCGGCTGCTGGGCCGGGTCGCCGAGCACACCGGCCACGCGGTCGTTCTCAACACCTCGTTCAACGGCCGCGACGAGCCGGTCGTGTGGACCCCCGCCGATGCGCTCGCCACCTTCGCCCGAAGCCCCCTGGACGCCCTCGCGCTGGGCCCGTTCCTGATCCGGCGCACCGACTGACTCCACCGGCCCGCGCCGCCGACCGCCCTGTCCGCCGGACGCCCTCGTGCTAGCGTCCTTCCATGCCTTATTAGGTCCGCATGTCCCAGCCGCCGTCCTCCGGCCCCTTCCGTGTCGGCTTGGTGTACCTGTACACCGGCCTGACCGAACTCCTCCCGCTGCACGCCGTCTACGCCCTGGCGATGACCTCGCACGGGGTCGCCACGGGAGAACTGTCGGTTCTCTTCGCGGTGTGGACGGTGACCACCTTCCTCTGCGAAATCCCCTCCGGGGCCCTGGCCGACCGCTTCCCCCGCCACCGCGTGCTCGCCGCCGCGGCGCTCGCGCAGTGCACCGGGTTCGCCCTGTGGACCGCGCTGCCCACGCTCGGCTCGTTCGCGGCCGGATTCGTCCTGTGGGGTGCGGGCACCGCCCTCACCTCCGGGACGCTCCAGTCCCTGCTCTACGACGGGCTGGCCGCCGAGGGCAGGGCCGGACGGTACGCCCACGTCAGCAGCCGGGTGGCCGCCGTCCAGGCGTGCTCGGTGGCGGCCAGTTCCCTGGCCGCCACCCCGCTGGTCCTGCTCGGCGGCTACCCCGCCGCCGGCTGGGTGTCCGTCCTGCTCACCCTGCTCGCCGTCCCCACCGCCCTCGCCCTCGGTCACCGCACCCCCGGTCCGGCTCAGGCCGCCGCGCCGGAGCCGTCCGCGGACCCGGTCCCGGCTCCCGGCGCGTCCCCCGAGGGCTATCTGGCCGTGCTGCGCTCCGGCCTCGCCGAGGCCCGCGGCGAACCGCGGGTGCGCTCCGCCGTCCTGCTGGCCGCCGGCCTCACCGGCCTCGCCGTGGTCGACGAGTACGTTCCGGTGCTGGCCCGCGAGGCCGGCACGCCCGCGGCGGCCGTACCGCTGCTCATGCTGCTGCCCTGGGCGGCGATGGCGGCGGGCGGCTTCGCCGGGGGACGCCTGGCCGGCGCCGGCGACCGCCTGCTGGCCGTACTGCTCGGCGCGGGCGGCGCCGCCCTGGCCGCCGGCGCGCTCACCGGCCGCCCGGCCGGGTTCCTCGGCATCGCCGCGTTCTACTGGGTGCTCCGGCTGGCCCAGGTCGTCGCCGACAACCGGCTCCAGCACGCCATCTCGGGACCGGCCCGGGCCACGGTCACCTCGGTCGCCGGTCTCGGCGCCCAGGCCGTCGCACTCTGCGTCTTCCTGACCTTCGGCCTCGCGGCACGCCGGGCCTCCACGGCCGTGCTGGTCGCCCTCACCGCCGTACCGGTGCTCCTGCTGGCCGTCCGGCTGGCCCTGCGACCGGCCCGGGCCCACCACACCCCACCACCGCCCGACGACTCCCCGCGTCCCGCACGGGACGAGGCCGTCGAACGCAACTCGTGAAGGAGAGCGAAGCATGACAACGAACACGGCTGACGCCGTCGTGGAAAGCCTGGCCGACGACGTACGGCAGGCCCTCGGCCTCGCCCCGGGGGAACCGCTCGGCCGATCGTTCGCCGCCATGGGCGGCAGCTCCCTGGACGCCGCCCAGCTCACCCTGCGGATGCGCCGCGCCCACGGACTGGACGTCGGCGCCCACGAACTGCTCAACACGGCCAGCGTGCGGGACCTCCTGGACGACCTCGCCGCCCGCCCCCGCACCGCCCCGGCCGCCGACGCCGCGGACCCCGCGCCCGCCGACCGCGCGCCCCTCACCTGGCAGCAGCGGGTGATCTGGTACCAGTCCCTCCTCGACCCGGACTCCTCCCGCTACGTCTTCCACGCCCTGTTCCACCTCGCCGAGGCGCCCCGGCCCGCGGCCCTGCGCGAACTGCTCCGCCGGCTGCTGCGCCGCCACCCGGTACTGCGCACCCGGCTGGTCTTCGACGACGGCGAACCCTGGCAGGTGGTACCCGGCGCCGACGTCACCGACGCCGAGACCGACCTCACCGTCGTGGACCTCCCCGAGGCGACGGCGTCCCCGGAGGAACTCGTCCGGCTCAGTGGCGCCGACCGCCCCTTCGACCTGCGGACCGGCCCGCTGCTGCGCTGGGTGCTGGTCCGGCTCCCCGACGGCCGCGCGGTGCTGGTGCACACCGAGCACCACCTCATTCACGACGGCAAGTCCTTCATCGCCCTGCTCGGCAGCCTCCACGACGACACCGACACGCCCGACACCCGCTACTTCGGCTACGCCGCCGCCCAGACCCCCACCGACCCCGCCGAGGTCCGCGAGGTCGCCGAGCGCGTCGCGAAGGCCGCCGGCCACATCCTCGACGGCGGTCTCGCCACCACCGGCCGGGACACCTTCCTGCGGCTGCCCGTGCCGCCCGCCCTGCTGCGCGAGGTCCGGGCGGCCGCCAGCCGGGCGTCCGTGTCCCTGTTCACCGCCCTGTTCACGGCGTTCTCCCAGGCGCTCACCCAGTACGAGGGGGTCGGCGCCGCCGTCCTCGGCAGTGCGGTGGAGAACCGGCCGCCCGGCCACGAGGACACCGTCGGCATGTTCGTGTCCACCGTCCCCGTGGTCGTCGAACGGCGCCCGGGCGAGCTGCCCGAGGCCACCCTGCGCCGCACCCGGAGCGCCCTGCGGGAGGCGATGGACCGTTCCGCCGTCCCCCTGCCCGACGTCGTCCAGGCCGTCGGCGGCACCGACGGACGCGGCGACGGCGCCGTGGTCCGGGCCGCGTTCAGCATGCACCAGCAGGTCGAACGCGAGGTCGAACTGGCCGGTGTCACCGCCCGGGTCCAACTCGGCGTGTTCAACGGAGCCGCCAAGTTCCCCGTCAACGTCATCGCCGTCACCTCCGGCACCGGCGACGACACCCGCGTCGAACTGCTGATGGAGGCCCAGGACGGCGCCGTCGGCCGCGACGACCTGTGGGCACTGTGGACCGGGACCGTGGAATGGCTGCGCACCTGGGTCCAGCTGCTGCCCGAGCGGCGGACCCCGCCCGCGGCCGAGCTCGTCGCCCGGGTGACCGAGCGCGCCGCGGCCGACCCGGACGCGGTCGCGCTCGACGACGGCGAACGCCGGATCACCTATGGCCGGCTCGCGGCCTGGGGCGAGGCCGCCCGGCGGCTGCTGGACAGGCCCGGCGAGGTGGTCGGCATCCTGGGGACGGCCTCCCCCGACTTCTTCGCCTGCGCCTACGCCGTCCTGCACGCCGGCGGCACCTACGTCCCGCTGGAAGCCGGACAGCCCGACGAACGGCTGGCCTCCATGGTCGCCCAGGCCCGCTGCACCACCGTCGTCCGGCTGCCCGGCGTCCCCGACCACCGGGTCGCCGCGCTCGACGGGCCCGACACCGCGCCGCGGCGGGTGGACTGGGCCGGACTCGTCGCCTCCTGGTCCGCCGTCCTCGCCCCGGACACCGTGCCGGAAACCGCCGGCACCGTCCCCGCCTACGTCATGTTCACCTCGGGCAGCACCGGTGAGCCCAAGGGCGTCATGGTGCCCCGATCCGCCCTGGACCGGCTCGCCGACTGGGCGGCCCGCGAACTGCGGATCGGCCCCGGCACCGCCGTCGGGCAGCTCGCCAACGCGGCCTTCGACGCTTCCGCGTTCGAGGTGTGGTCCGGGCTGTACGCCGGCGCGCGCATCCGGTTCGCGCCCGCCGGACTCCGCGCCGATCCGCAACGTCTCGCGGACTGGTTCGCCGAGACGGGCGTCGAGTGCGCCTTCGTCCCCACCCCCATCGCCGAACTCCTCGTCCGGGTGCCGAAGCCGGCCGGCAGCCGGCTCGACCGCATCTCCACCGGTGGCGACCGGCTGCACGCGCTCCCCGAGGACACGCCGTTCGAGGTGCTCAACATGTACGGCCCGACCGAGACGACCGTGGTGGCCACGGCCGGCTGGGTCGACCCCGGCGGCACCGGGCTGCCCCCGATCGGCCGCGCCCTGCCCTACGGCTACACGCGCGTGGTCACCCCCGACGGCGCCCTCGCCGCACCGGGTGAGCAGGGCGAACTCTGGGTCGGCGGGGACGGGGTGGCCACCGGGTACGCGAACGCGCCCCGGCAGACCGCCGCGCGCTTCGTCGCCGACCCGCACGCCGAGGACGGCGCGCTCGTCTACCGCACCGGTGACCTCGTCCAGCTCGACAGCGGCGGCCGGCTGCACTACTCGGGGCGCCAGGACCGGCAGTTCAAGCTCGCCGGGGTGCGCTTCGAACTCGGCGAGGCGGAGGCGGTCGCGCTGCGCAGGCCCGGCGTCGAGCAAGCGGTGGCGCTGACGACCGGGTCGGCCACCGGACCGCGGCTGCACCTGTTCGTCACTCTCGCCGCGGGCACGGACCCGGACGCGACCGACGAGGCGATCCGCGCGGCCCTGCCCGCGCAGCTGCGCCACCTGACGATCCACCACCCGGACGCCCTGCCGTACAACTCCAGCGGCAAGGTGGACCAGCGCCGCCTGACGGAACTGGCGGCACAGGGGCGGGGGGCCGGGACCGCGGCGCCCACGCCGGCCGGGCCCGCACCCGCCGACGCCACCGCGCGCACCCACGGCCGAAGCGCCGCGCTTGAGGTGCTGTGGCCCGCTCTCGCACCGTTGTCCCGGCGGGAGCGGCTGGACCTGGTCTACCGGCTGATCGGCTCCGTGCTCGACGAGACGACGGCCGGCGAGGAGACCCGATGAACACCGCCCGGCATCCGGCGCCCACGCTGGAAGCGACTCCGTACCAGGCGTCCCAGCTGATCGCCTCACTGCTGTCCGACGGACACCGGGTCGGCACCCTGCCCGTCCGGATCCCGCTGAACGGCGACGGCGACGGCGCCGGGGCAGCGGACGGCGTGGTCGGCCTCGCCGAGGCGCAGCGTGCCTGGACCGCGCTGCTGCGCTCGGCGGCGGCCCTGCGCGTCCGCTTCCACGACACCTCCGACGGGCTCGTCCAGGAACTGCGCGGGTACGACGACCTGCCCGAGGAAACCGTCCGGGTCACCCTCGGCGACGCCGACCCGGACGCGGACGGTCTCGCACCGTTCGGACCTGTGCTGCTCACGGCCCGTCTGGACCTGCGCGGCAGCAGCCCGGTGCTGGCGCTGCGCGTGCACCACGCGCTCGTCGACGAGCACTCCGTGCTGCTCCTGGGCCGGGCGCTGCGGCACTTCCTCGCACACCCCGATGCCCTCCCCGAGGACGACGGCGACCACTACCGGCGTGCGCAGGAGGCGCTGCTGGAGGCCTCCCGCCGGCCGCCGGCGCCGCGTCCGCGGGGCGAGGCGCCGTCCCGTCCGGCCGGCTCCGGCGCGGCGGACGCCCCGCTGCTGAGCCGTCCCGGCACAGACCCCCGCGAACGTGCGCACCACGCGGTGCGGCTCGCCCCCGGCACGGTCGCGGCGCTGCGGCAGGCGGCTCGGCAGGCCCGCGCCTCGGCCGTCTCCGTGGCGCACGCCGCCGTCCTGGCCGCGCTGCACCGGCTGGCGCCGGACCGCACTCCCGTCGTCGGCGTCCCGATGACCCTGCGCGACCTGCGGGCCGTCGGCTTCGACGCCGTCGGTCTCTACCTCAACGTCGTGCCCACCGTGATCCCGTGCTCCGGGAGCGACACCTTCGGCGAACTGGTCGACCGGGTTCGCGCCGAGTCGCTGGCCCTGCACGGGCGCAAGTTCGCGTCCGTCGGCGACCTCGCCGCGGCGGACGGTGTCGCCCGTCCCGGCGACCGTGCCTACGCCGATCTGGTGCTCGCCTTCCGCGACGGCTCGCTGCCACCCGGCACCGACGAGCGCGCGACGGCTACCCGGCGGACCGCCGAACCCGGCGCCCCGCTCAACGTCGAGGTGGTGCTCGGCCCCGAGGACGGACTGATCCTCTTCGACTGGCGCAGCGGGCTCGTCCCCTGGCCGCCTGCCCCACAGCTCGCCTCGGCCGTCGTACAGGCCCTGACCGAGCTGCCCGCCCGGCCCGACCGGAGGGTCGCGGAGTTCCCCCTGCTGGACGCCGGGAACATCGCCGAGGTGCGGCGGCGCCTCGGCGGTCACCCGCCGACGGCAGGCGCCCCGACGCCCTCCGTCGTCGAACTCGTCCAGCGCGCCGCCGCCCGCACCCCCGGCGCTCCGGCCCTCAGCGACGCGGAACGCACCTGGAACCACGGCGAGCTGGCGACGGCCGTGCACCGGGTGCGGACCGTGCTGCGGTCCCGGCAACTCCCGCGCGGCTCGCGGGTCGCGGCCGCCTGTGGTCTCGACGCCTGGCAGGTGGCCACCGCGCTGGCGGTCTGGCAGGAGGGCCTGTGCTACGTGCCGGTGGACCCACGGGGCCCCGCCGAACGCAACCGGTTCGTGCTCGCGGACTCCACAGCCGCGCTGGTGGTGTGCGCCCCCGGCATGTCCGACGCGCCCTTCCTCGCCGATACGCCCGAGCGGGACGTCGTCACCACCGACGCCCTGCCCCCGGAACCGGCCGGCGCCGACGCGCTCCCCGGCGGCGGTCCGGCACCGGACGAGCCCGCATACCTGATGTACACCTCGGGCACCACGGGCCGCCCCAAGGGCGTGACGGTCACCCACCACAACCTGGCGGGGTTTCTCCGGGCGATGACACTCGCTCTGCCGGGAGCGGCGGAGGGTGACTGGCTGGCCGAGACCTCGCCGTCGTTCGACATCTCCTACGTCGAGATGTTCTGGCCGCTCACGCACGGCCGGCACGTCCAGCTCCGCTCGCCCGACGCCCGAGAGGACCCCGCCGACGGCCGTCCGTTCGAGCACCGCCAGTGCACGCCCGCGCGGGCGGCGCAGTTGCTGACCGCGAGGGAACTGGGCCACCCGCAGGGCCGGTGGGACGTCGTGCCGCGCTACTGGCTGCTGGGCGGTGAACGGCTGCCCGGCGCGCTCCTGGCCCGGCTGCGCGCGGCCTACCCCGACACCGTCTTCGTGAACATGTACGGTCCCACCGAGGCGACCGTCTGGGCCACCTACCACGTGGTCCGCGGCGACGAGGGCGCCGACGTGCCCCTGGGCCGGCCGCTGCCCAACAGCGGGGTGCTGGTGACGGACCCCTACGGGCACGACGTGCCCGAGGGCGTCGTCGGTGAACTCCTCGTCATCGGCGACTCGGTGGCGTCCGGCTACCTGAACCGCCCGGACGCGACCCGGCGGCGGTTCACCACGGTGGCCACGGCCGACGGGGCGCGCGCCTACCGGACCGGGGACCTGGTGCGCTCGGGCCCGGACGGGCGCCTGTACTTCTGCGGGCGTGACGACGACCAGGTGAAGATCCGCGGCCACCGCGTGGAACCCGGCGAACTGGAGCAGCGGCTGCTGGTCCTGCCGGGCGTGCGCGAGGCCGTCGCCGTCGTGCTGGACGCCGGCGATCCCGAACGGATCCGGCTGGCCGCCGCCGTCACGGTCGCCGACCCCGCGTCCTTCGACCCGGCGGAAGCACGACGGCTGCTGGCGGCCGAGGTCCCGGAGGCGATGCTGCCCGTCGAACTCGTCGTCCTGGACGCCTTGCCACGGCTGACCAACGGCAAGTCGGACCGGCTCGCCGTGCGGGCCGCCTGTGAGGCGGCCGCAGCCGGCCCCGGCGCTCCCGGCGCCGCCGCCACCGCGGCGGGCGGTGCGGTGTCCGACGCCGGTCCGACGGTCTCCGACGGCGCCCCCGGCGAGGCGGGCGCGCCCGGATCCGGCGCCACGGACGAGGCGCCGGACCCGGCCCTGGGCGCGGTCCTCGCCGCCGCCGAGAAGATCTTCCACCGGCCGGTCGGCGTCCACGACAACTTCTTCGACCTGGGCGGCAACTCCCTCACCGCGCTCCGGCTGACCGCGCTCGTGCGGGCCGAGGGCTTCCACCTGGAGGTGGAGGACGTCTTCGACCTGCCCGACATGCGGGCCCTCGCCGACCAGGCCACCGCCGGCACCGGCTGACCGGCCCGGGCGGCGCCGTACCGCGCCGCCCGCCCTCCTCCCTTCCCCCGTCCGTCTTTCCCGCTTCCCCGAGAGGAGCCCCCGTGTCCGGCGACGTCACCGTGGTCCACGTAGGCGAGCCCTGGCCCGAGCACTGGTCCGTGTCCCTCTACCTGTGCGGCCCCACACCCAGGGACCCCGCCCTGGACTCCTGGCGCCCGCACGCCGAACGCCTGCTGCGCGAGCGCTGGACCGGCGACGGCCGGCTCGCCGTCTTCCTGCCCGAGGCCCCCGAGGGTCAGTCCGAGCCGCCCTACCCGCAGCAGGTCGCGTGGGAGGAGGCGGCGATGCACGCGGCGGACGCCATCCTCTTCTACGTACCCCGGGACCTGGCCACCCTGCCCGGCCTGGTCACCAATGTGAAGTGGGGTGCCTGGCACGACTCGGGGCGCGCGGTGCTCGGCTCCCCGCCCGGCGCCCAGCGCAACGAGTACCTGCTGCACTTCGCGGAGCTGCTCGCCGTCCCGGTCGCCCACGATCTGCCCGGCGCGGTCACGGCGGCCCTCGCCCTGGCCGGTCCGGGCGACCGCCGCGAGGGCGCCGACCGGCACGTCCCGCTCGCCCTGTGGCGATCGCCGGAGTTCCGCGGCTGGCACGCCGGACTGGCCGCACGCGGCGACGCCCTGACGGGCGGGCGCCTGCTGTGGAGCCGCGGCAACCCCGTCACGGACTGGGTGTTCGAGGCCCGGCTGCGGTCGGCCGCCACCGGGCGGGAGCGCACCGAGCTGGTGTCGCGGGCCGGGGAACCCCCGCCCGCCCGGCCCGCGCACCTCGCCCCTCTGGGAACGACCGGCTGGTCCGTGTGGCGGGACGTGATGCTGCGCGGCGCCGGTTTCCCCGCCTCCGAACTCACGGCCCTGGCCAGCCCCGGTCTCGCCGCCGCGGCCGACCTCGCTGCCGACGGCGACCCCACGGCCGCGGCCGACTACAAGCGCGCCTACGACCGGGCCGTCGACGACCTGCGCGCCGCGGTGCGCCGCACGGCCGGAACGGCCGCCTTCCGGGAGGCCGTGCTCTGGCAGAACCAGGCCGTGGCCCACCACCACCTGGACAAGGCGGCCACGGGCGGCCCGCGCAACGCGCAGGGCCGCCGCAACGAGCTCGTCGTCGCCTCCTACCTCCAGCGATACACCCTGAAGAACGACACCATCGGCTGGTTCGGGCCCGTCGGCTGGGCCCGCTGCACCGACGCCGACGACCCGCTGACGGTACGTCCCGGCCCGGCGCTGACCGCCGAACGGCACACGTTCTTCGAGAACTGGGCGGTGGACGCCCTGGCCGCAGCGGTCGCCCGGACGCCCGGCGTGCTGCCCTGGCTGGTGCCGCGCCCGGTCGCCTCGCACGCCCGGCGGGGACGCACGGTGCTGCGCCCCCGTCGTCCCGCACGCGACCTCACCGACGACGAACTGGCGCTGCTCGGGCTGATCGACGGGCGGCGGACCACCGCCGAGGTGACCGCCGCCGCTCCCGGCGGCCCACGGGCCGCCCTGCCGGTCCTCGTACGGCTGCACGAGGAGGGCATCGTCCGCCTCGACCTCACCGGCCCCGTCGAGGCCCGTCCGGAACGCACCCTGCGCAGCGCAGTGGCCCGCATCGGCGATCCGGAGGTGCGGTCCCGCGCCCTCGCCCCCATAGACCGAATGGAGCGGCTGCGGCAGGACGTCGCCGCCGCGGCCGGCGACCCGGTCCGGCTGGACCCGGCGCTGACCGCGCTGCGCGGTGCGTTCGAGGAGATCACCACGCGGGAGGCGACCCGCAGGGCGGGCGCCGACTACGCCGGCCGCACCCTCGTCTACGAGGACACCACCCGGGACGTCCAGGTCGGCCTGGGCACCCGCTTCCTGTCGGAACTGGCCACGCCCCTCGGACTCCTCCTGGACAGCGCCGACTGGCTGGTACGGCGGGTCGCCGACGGCTACCGGGTCCTCTTCGACGGCCTGTACGACCGTGAGACCCGGCGCACCGGCGCGACGGGCGTCCCGCTGGCGTGGCTCGTGGCGCTGGCGGCCGACCAGCTGTCCACCGGCCACCGCAGCGTGCCCCCGCCGGTCGAGCGGGCCGTCACGGAGTTCCAGGACCGCTGGCGGCGGGTGCTGCCGCTGCCCGAGACCTCGTGCCACACGGTGGAGGCCGCCGCCCTCGCCGCGGGTGTGGCGCGCGAGTTCCCGGCGGGGCCGTCGCCCTGGGCCGCCGCGACGCACCACTGCCCCGACCTGATGATCGCGGCGACGGGACCGCGGGCGGTGGCCGACGGCGACTGGGAGGGCGTGCTCGGAGAACTGCACGTGGCCACCAACACCGTGGAGGGCCGCGCCTTCGTCGACCGGCACCCTGATCCGGAGCGGTTGCTGCGGGCGGCGGAAGCCGACTACGCGGGCCGCCGGGTGTACGCCGTGCCGCCGAAGGACTCGCTGTTCGTCAGTTCCCGGCTGGCGCCCCCGTCGGCGCTGCTGTCGCCGACCTACCGCTACTGGTCGTGGGCGGAGGGGCAGGACGCGGCCGAGGTGCCGGGGACGCCGCTGCCTGCGGGCGGACTGCGGGTACACCGGGAGGACGGCGGACTGGTGGTCCGCGCCGACGACGGGACGCGCATCCCCCTCCTGGAGGCGGTCGGCGAGTTCCTGAGCGCGGCGGTGGCCGGCGCGTTCAGCCCGTTCGCACGGGCTCCGCACCGCCCCCGGGTGACCGTCGGCCGGCTGGTGGTGAGCCGTGAGTCGTGGTCGGTGCCGGCCGCCGGGCTGGCGTGGGTCCACGAGACCGACGAGGCCGCCCGGTTCGCGGCGGCCCGCCGGTGGCGGGCCGAACTGGGGCTGCCGGAGCGGGTCTTCTACCGGGTACCGCACGAACTGAAACCGATAGCAGGGGACTTCGGCAGTCTCGCACTGGTGAACCTGATGGCCAAGACGGTCCGCGCGGTGCCGGACGGCCCGGACGCCACCGTCACCCTGACGGAGATGTACCCGGGGCCCGACAGGCTCTGGCTGCCGGACGCCGCCGGAGCCCGCTACACCAGCGAACTACGGTTCGTCGCCACCCGGGCCCGCTCCCGGTAGTGCCCGGTCACCTCGCGCATGTGATGCCGCCCGGAGGTGGGGCGAGGGCCGGGCGGCTCGACCCGTGAGCGCGGGTCCGCCGGCAGCACGGTCGCGTGCGGTGAGGGCGGCCAGGCCGCGGCGGCTGAGGACGGGGTGGGCGGGGAGGCGGCGACGCCGGCGCGGTCGGCCGGCCCGGGCGGGTCGGTGCCGTGTCGGCGTCGCAGGCGGACGACGTGTTCTTCGGCGTTGCCGGCGTGCGGTGGGGTTGGCGGTGCGGGCGGCGGAGCGGTCCCGCATCACGGCCTCGCCGAGTTGCCGGCAGCGGCCGCCCGGCGTGCGGCGGTGGCGTGGCTCGGTCTCGCGAGCGACCGCGGCGTCGATGCCCGCCCGGCGGCACGGCCGGCTGCACAGACGGGGAAGAAGCCGGTCCGGCGGTTCTCCGTGCGCCCGGCGGCGCCGGAGTGCTGCCGCTGAACCCCGGCCGACCGCGTCCCCTTCTCCACGTGCTGGACGACGTGCGTCGGTACGTGATCGGCCGGCGCTCAGACGCCGGCGGACACCCGAGGCGTTCCCGTCACGCAGGCGTCGCCGGCAGGTCATGCCGGAACCGGAGCCCAGCTCGTGGGCTCCGGTCGGCCGGACGCCCGGGCCCGGAGTTCTCGGCGTGCGGAGGTCTGACGACGATGTCCCGCGGGGTGCCGCGGATCACGTCGGATGCAGTTCCTTCCGTTCGGTGGCGGGGCGGGACGTGGGGATGTCCCGCAGGGCGGGAGTGGTGGCGGTCAGGACGGTCATGGCCGCCATGGCGGTGGCCAGGACGATCAGCGCGGTGTGCGGGGTGGTGACGCCGAGCAGGCCCGCGGCGGCGATCGGTCCCAGAGACGCCAGCAACGGCGGCACGGTCTGGTAGGCCACCTGGACACGTCCCATCAGGGCCGGCGGGGTCGTCTGGAGGAGCACTTTCTGGGTGACGACGTTGAGCGCCGGAGTGGACACGCAGCAGCAGCCCAGAAGCGGAGCACTCCAGCTGCCGGTGCCCAGGGCGGCGGCCAGGCCCCCGAAGAGGGCGGCGTTCCACGAGAGCAGCAGAATCAGAGCCCGGGGCGTGAACCGCCGCATGAGGGGAGCGATGGCCAGCGAGCCGAGGAGGTTGCCGGCTCCGGCCAGGGCGAAGAGCCATCCGGCACCGCCGGCGTCACCCGAGAGGCCGTAGTCGGTGGTGGTGATCAGGACGATGCCGCCGAGGGCGAGGTTGGTGACCGCGGCGCGGAGCGTCATGTGGCGGGGGAAGGGCTGGGTGAGCAGGAACCGCCAGCCCCTGGCGGGAGCGGCGGAAGCGTCGGCGGGCCGGCGTGCGGTACGCGTCGCCCCCGGTGGCAGTCGGGCGGTCAGGACGCAGGCCAGGGAAGCCAGGTAGGAACCGGCGTCGCAGAACAGCGGCAGAGCGGGGGAGTACTGGTAGAGGCCGGCTCCCAGCAGGGGTCCGAGGATGCCCGCGAGGGCGCTGCGGGCCTGGCCGAGGGAGAGGGCCCGAGCCAGCAGGGGGTCCGCGACGACCAGGCGGACGGCGGCGGTGGCGGCCGGCCAGAAGGGCACGCTCAGAGCGCTGTTGACGGCGGCGCACACCAGGACGGAGGGAAGGGAGAGCCGGTGCGTGGCGGTGGACCAGGCCAGGACGGCCATGACGGGTGCGCGGGCCGTGTCGCAGAAGACCATGACCGACCGGCATCCAAGACGGTCCACCGCCCAGCCCGCGACGGGCAGGACGGCCAGTACCGCGACGGCTTCCGTGAAGGTGACCAGGGCGACGGCCGAGGCGCTGTGCAGCTGGGCGAGGACGACGAGGGGAATCGCCACCACCGATGCCTGCGTGCCGAAGGCCGACAGGGCCTGCGCCGTCGACAGATGCAGATAGGGGCGATTGCGCCGCAGCGGTGTGCAGTCCATGCGGTGTGACCTCCGGCCCGGAGTGGACGGTGGCCGTGCACCCCGGACAGGGTGCACGGCCACCTGACATACGCTTCCGGTGCTGTTACTCGCCGGCCACGGCCGCGTCGCCGCCGCAGTGGTTGCTGAAGGTGCTGCCCAGGGCGAGGGCGGGCTCCGGCTCAGCGGCGGTCAGGTTCTGGAGCGCGAGGATGTCGTTCATGTCTTCTCCTTCTGGGTGAGGGCGCCGGCGCGTGTGGCCGCGACCGGCGGTGACGAGGGGGACGGTGCGCAGGGCTGCCCCGGCGGACAGCGGAAGGGGGTTACTCTCCCGCGATGTCGTCGGGCACGTAGGTGCCCGAGGTGCATCCGAAGCTGAAGGAGCTGTTCGGGGCCAGCCCGGCCTCGGCGGCGCCGGCCTGCTCGGCCTGCATGGCCTGGAGCGCGAGAACGTTGTTCATCGGTTTCTCCTTCGAGGTGTCAGAGTGATTCCGAGAGGTGCGCCCTCCAGGACTTCCCGGAGGGCCCGGTCCCTCACTGGGGCCGTGGATACGGCAGGCCCGTCGCGTGGGACCAAGTCGAGGGGATACCGCAGGCGGCGGGACGGGACGCGTCGATCGCCTGCCGAGTGGTGTGCAGGGCGTACAGCACTCCCGCTGTGCCGCTGACCAGATCCATGGACAGCCGCAACAGCCAGTGGCCGGGGAACGCGATGCCCCCGTCCAGCGGGACCGCGTGCAGGGCGAGGCCACGGATGTGGCGGCCCAGGATCTCCGGAAGGCCGGGCGTTCCGGGGTGTGCGGCCAGCGCGGCCATCAGCCCGGCGCGGCCCGCGGTGAGACCGGGTTCGATGAGGAACCGGGCCTGTCCCGCGAGCAGGATTCCGCGGTGCACCGTCGCCAGGGCGTCGTCCGGGCGCAACTTCGTGTACCTGGCGAGCGGCTCGGCCAGTCCCGCGCTTCCGGCTCCGAGGTGCGACAGCATACGGGTGCCGTCGTGGAGCGACACCTCGCCGTTGTCGTTCGTCTCGGCGAAGGCGAGGTCGCGGTCCATGGCCTGCCGGGCGAGGTCGAGGAGGGCAGGTGTCCCTGAGTCCTCGTGGCATGTGAGGAGGAACGACGCGACGCCGGCCCAGCCGTGCGTGAGGCCCGCGGTGCGGGACGTTCCGGAGGGTGCCTCGGACAGCAGCGCGGTCAGTCGGTCGAGGACCTCCTGCTGCCGCTCCCGCCACCGCGCGTCACCGGTGACCGCCGCGAAGTGACGCATCACCAGGCCGATGCCCGCGAGTCCGCCGAACAGGTGGGGTGAGTCCGGAAGCGGGACGGCGTCAACCCGGTCCAGGACGCGCAGCGCCTCCTCCTCACGGCCCAGGCCGTGCAGGACCAGCGCTGCTCCGTGCAGTCCGTCGTACAGGCCGGCACGTGCCGGAGCCCGGCGGGCGGCGTCCGCGAGCCAGTCGACGTGCACCGGATCGACCTTGCACCCGGCCACGCGCAGGGCGAACAGGACGCCCGCGGCGCCGTGCGCCAGACCGTAGCCGCCGTCGTTCAGCGCGCGGGGATCGCCGGGGAAGAGGCGGTCGGAGCGCTCGGGCGTGGCGGACGAGGTGATCGCCTCCGCCAGCGCGTCCAGCAGCGCGTCCATGGCCGGACCGGCGGGGTCGGCGGCGGCCGCTGCGAACAGCGGGCCGGGTCGCGGGGTCACGTCCCGGACGCCGAGCGTGCGACGCATGGCGGCACGTGACGCGGCCACGGTGGGGGCGGCCTGCGGGAAGTGCTCCACGATCACGTCGGCGAACTCGTCGAGTTTGTCGCCGTCGAGGTCGAGCATGGTGGTCAGCGGCAGGAACATGGCCAGGCGGATGCAGTCCAGCGCGTACCGGTCGCGCTCCGGCCCCCGGAAGGCGTTGCGCGTGATGAACCCGGGGCAGCCCAGTATGGGCGCGGGCTCGCTGTCCGGGCGGTAGGCGATCTCGAAGTCCACCAGCGCCACCCGTCCGTTCGGGCGCACCATGACGTTGCGTGGATGGAGGTCGGCGAAGACGTATCCCCGCTCGTGCAGTGTGCGCAGGGCCTGCTCCAACTGGTCGCACAGGTCCAGCACGTCCGCCGCGTACGCCGCGCACCGCTCCGGATCCTCGACGCCGCTGGCGAGCGGGTTGCGCGAGGCGAGGTAGGTCCACAGCGTCTCGCCCGCGATGTACTCCTCGACCAGGAAGTGGTGTTCCCACGCCGTGAACGTGCCGATGAACGAGGGTACGAAGTCCAGGTCGCCCAGGGCCCGCAGCGTCTCCGCCTCGCTGTGCAGCCGCGTCACCGCGTCCCGCCCGTTGCCGTCCAGCCCGGCGTGCGGCCTCGCCTCGCGCAGGACGACCTGCTCGCCGGTCGAGCGATCGCGGGCCAGGTAGATGCCGCCCGCGTTGGAGAAGTGCAGGGCGCTCTCCACCGTGTACGGCATGGTGGTGCCGTCCCCCGCTGCCTGGGCCGCCATCATCTCCGCGACGGGCGCCGGGATCGGCACCCACTCGGGAACATGGAAGCGCGGACCCCGCACGTCCGGCACCAGAGTGCCGTCGGGCCGGCGGACGGCCAGGGTCTCCCGGCCGTCCTCGCCCGTGCAGTACATCCGGCGAAAACCGCCGAAGCGGACGTAGAGCGGCCCGTCGCCCCACCGCAGGTCGCTGAGGATGTACGGGCCGGAGCGCCCTTTCAGCCTCCGCGACAGGTCACCGAGCAGCTCCGCGAGGGCCGCGTCGTCGTCGGCCGGGTAGATGGTGATCAGCTTGCCGCTGCTGCCCCGGTCGGCGTCTTTGCCGTTCAGACTCAGGTGCGTTCTCGGGGACGTGAGGAACTTGAAATCGATATTCCGCTCCAGACAGTAGTCCGTGACGATATCGATGACTTCCTCGGCGTCTTCGGGGAGCACCGAGACATGGACCTTCCAGCCCTGCTCCCGGACTGCCCTGCCTTTCCGGCTCAGATACGTCCAGTTGCCGTCCGAGACCACGTCCCATTCCTCTGGGAAGGAACGTTCAGCAGCCGGGAAACTCCGTGTGCCGACAGCGGACGGGCGGTCGTAGAAGAGCTTGTCGGCCTGACAATACGGAAGGTAACTCTCCATGTTGTCTCCCTTCGCATGCCGCCTTCACCGCCGCCGCATCGGCTTCGGACATGGCGTCCGGAGTGCGTCCTCCTTGATTCATCAGTGTGTGGCCAGGGCGTGCCCGGCGGCAGTCACGGGTCCTCGGTACCGGTAATGCGTTGCTGGTGGTCGGTTGACACCAGCGGGAAAACGGTGGCCGACCTGGTGCTGCGCGCGCCGGCAGGGGTCAGGATCCGGTGCTGTTCCAGTCGTCGACCGGGTCGAAGGCGCGGACAGCGGTCCGGCCGGTTCCGGTGTCGTCGGCGCCGTGCACGGTGAGCACGGCGACGGAAGCGAGCGCGGCCACGGGAAGCAGGACGGCGACCCGGGCCGCGAGGGAGCGGCGCCCGGGGACCGCCGCGCGCTGCCCGGCGTCCCGGCTGTCGGCCGCGGTGGTGTCCTTGCCGCAGGAGGTCATCTGTGTCGCCTTTCGTGACGGTGGTGCGAGAGGTGGTGCGAGGCAGGGCGGCGCCGGAGTACTTCGCGACCCCTCACGAACACTGGCAGCCACCGGTCAATGCACGATCAGTGCGTACGGCCGTGCCGCTGGACGACGGATCGACGCACCCCCCGCTCCGGGCACCCGGTCACCCCGGTCACCGACACCGGCCCTGGTCAACGGCGTTGATGACACGTTGATCGACCGCAGACGCCGCGCCTGACGGCCGGCGGGACGACGCGTGGGCGCCGCCCGTGGCCGGTGTGGACGCCCCGGGGAACCACCTCTTCGGCGGCCCCGCCCCATGCCCTGGCGCACGCGCTGTTCACCGCCGACTCCCGGGCCTGGCTTGACGTCCACACGGCCGTCACCGGTGCGCACCGGCACCGCGCGGATGTCCCCGGCGCTGCCGCACGCCGGCTGCCGGGCGGGCCCGGGTTCGACACAGTGCCCAAGCCCTGGCGGGACGTCCTGGGCGAACACGTGGACGCGGTGCGGCGCGCCGCCGAGCAGTGGCGTGTCCCGTGGGAACGGTCCGACGCGCGCAGGAGGCAGCGGTATGACCGCCGTCCCCACCCGGTACCCGGGCGAACTGGCGGTCTCCGCGCGGTCCTCCTCGACACCGCCGGCTTCCACGGCGCCGGGCACCACGGGGAACTGAGCGGGCGGGCCATCGCCGGGCGCGCGACGACGCGGTGCCGGCGACCAAGTCCGGCTTCGCCGACGGCCTGGGCGAGCCCGCCCTGCTCCCCGGCGACGCCGCCTGCGTGCGCCAGGCGTGCGGGGCCTGCCCGCGCCGGCTCGGGGTCGACCGCATCGACCTCTGCCGCCGGCACCGGGTCGGTCCCCGGGTGCCGATCGGGGAGACCGCCGGGGCCACGGCCGAGCCGGTGCGGGCCGGCGAGGTGCGGTACCGGGGGCTGTCCGGGGCCGCCGCGGGGACCATCCGGCGGCCGCACGCGGTCCACCCGGTCTCCGGAGCCGCGGCAGCTCGGTCTCCGCCGGGCAGCCGGCCCCGGCCCGGTTGCGGCACCGGGGCCACGATCCGGCGGCAGCGGTACCTGGAGGAGAACCTCGCGCGCTGGACCTCCGGCTGTCCGCCGAGGACGTCGCCGCGATCGGGGCCCCGGCCCCCCGGGCACGTCGCGGGCGCAGCCGGGAGGCGCCGTACGCGCCGGGAGCCGCACCCGCCGCTCACTCCACGGCGGCCCCGAACCACCGGGTCAGGTGCTCGCGCAGGTCCCGCTGGTCCTCGCCGGCCCAGGCGACATGGCCGTCCGGCCGCAGCAGCACCGCAGGCACCTCCAACTCCTCGCTGACGTCGGCGGCATGGTCGACCCGGTCCGCCCAGCCCGCCGCCGAGAGCCGGCCGGTCTGGTCGAGCAGCAGGCCGCGGCCGCCGTGCAGCAGCCCGTAGAGGCGGCCCCGCTTCAGCTGGACGTCCCGCAGGCGCCGGCCGAGCAGGTCGTGCCCCTCCCCGAGGTCGTACCGGACGTCGACGGCGGTGATGATGCCGGTGACGTACCGGTTCACCTCCTCGAAGTCCATCAGCCGGCCGAACAGTTCGCGCAGCGCGGTCGCGCCCGGATCGGTTCCCAGCAGCGTCATCTGCGCACGGGTGTTGTCCAGTACGGCGGCGCCCACCGGGTGCCGTTCGGCGTGATAGCTGTCCAGCAGGTCCTCCGGAGCCCAGCCGGCCACCTCGGCGGCCAGCTTCCAGCCGAGGTTGAACGCGTCCTGGACACCGAGGTTGAGCCCCTGGCCGCCGGTCGGCGGGTGGATGTGCGCCGCGTCGCCGGCCAGCAGCACCCGGCCGACCCGGTAGCGCTCGGCCTGCCGGGTGGCGTCACCGAAGCGCGACAGCCAACGCGGGGAGTGCGCCCCGAAGTCGGTGCCCGCGACCGCCCGCAGCCGCGCCGTGAACTCCTCCAGGGTCGGCGCGGTCGTACGGTCCTCGGCCACCCCGTCGGCGGGGACGCCGATGCGGTACACCCCCTTGTTCCCGTCGACGTCGGGAATGGCGCCGAACCGGAGCTGGGTCTTGCGGACCTCCGCGACGACGGCGGCGATCGTCGCCGGATCCTCGGTCACCTCCATGTCGCCCAGCAGCGTCTCGACCTTGGACGGCTCCCCGGGGAAGCCGACGCCGAGCAGCTTGCGCACCGTACTGCGGCCGCCGTCGCACCCGACGAGGTACCGCGAGCGCAGCCGTGTGCCGTCGGCCAGTTCGGCCGTCACCCCGTCCGCGTCCTGGCTCAGCCCGACCAGCTCCCGGCCGCGCCGGATCTCGGCACCGGTCTCCAGGGCGCGCTCGTTCAGCAGCCGCTCGGTGGCCTGCTGCGAGATGGCGAGGCCGTACGGATGAGCCGTGTCCAGCCGCTCCGGCCACGGCTTCATGACACCGCCGAAGAGCCCGCCGACGCTGAACTTCTCACCGGCCGCCAGGAACCGTTCGAGCAGCCCGCGCTGGTCCATGATCTCCACGCTGCGCGCGTGCAGACCGCGCCCGCGGGACTGCTCGGTCGGCTCGGCCAGCTTCTCCAGCACCACCACGTGTACGCCGTGCAGCCGCAGTTCGCAGGCCAGCATCAAGCCGGTCGGTCCGCCGCCGACCACGAGCACGTCGATCATTCAAAGTCCCCCGTTTCCGCAGGTTCTGGTCGAGGCCGGAGATTCTGCAACACCACGGGGGCCTTGCCGCAAGGCCCCCTGTGCGCTATACGTTGAGAGTGGCAAGGAGTGGGCGGGTGACCTCCTTGCCTTTGTCATGCGTGCGGTACCCGCGGCCCCCACCCCTCCGGAAAAGTGCCCCCGGCCTGGTAACAGCTGTTACCTTCGGGGTATGGCGAAGACACAGCTGGGCGCGCGCGTCGACGAGGAGATCGCGGAACTGGCCCGGTCCCGGGCCCGGGACCGCGGAATGAGCGTCGGCGACTACATCGCCTCCCTCGTACGGGACGACACCGGCGGTCTGCGGGAGCGCGGCATGGACGCCGCCCGCCGCTTCCTCGACGAGCACCAGGCCGTCTTCGACGCGGCCGAGGACGCGGACCGGGGCACCCCGGGCGCGCACGCCGCCTGATGGAGCTGTACGTCGACGTCCCCTGGATCCTGGAGGTCGCGGAGCTGGCCGGCGCACGGGACCCGGCCCCCGAGGACTACGGCGTGCCGGTGGCCGCCGTCGCCTGCCACCGAGCGGAACTGCTGGAACGGCCCGTCTACGACGGCCCCTTCGCCCGCGCCGCCGCCCTGGTGCACGTCCTGGGCCGCTGCCGCTGGCTGGAGCGCTCCAACATGGCCGTCGCCGCGGCGACGGGCGTGATGTACCTGGAAGCCTCCGGCATCCCGGTCAAGCCCACCCACGACGACGCCGTGGCCCTGCGCGACCTCCTGCGGGACCCCCTGTGCACCGCGCCGGCGATCGCCGCCCTGCTGCGCGGCTGGCCCCGTTCCAGCTGACCGCCACGCCCGCCCGTCGCGTTCAGGCCCACGCCGCCTGGGCGAGGGCGGTGCCGATGAACACGGCGCCGAGGCCGGTGACCACGCTGGCGATCACGTTCACGGCGGCGAAGAACCTGGCGCCGGTCTCGGCCAGCCGCAGCGTCTCGTAGGAGAAGGTCGAGTAGGTCGTGAGCGCTCCGCAGAACCCGGTGCCGATCAGCAGTTGCACCGAGTGGGAGGCGGCCCCGTAGGTGACCGCGCCGGACAGCAGCCCCAGGATCAGGCAGCCGGTCACGTTGACGAGGAAGGTGCCGAAGGGCAGGCCGGTGTCGTGCCGGGCCTGTACGGAGCGGTCGGTCAGGTACCGCAGCGGCGCTCCGACCACGGCACCGGCGATGACGAGGAGCCAGTTCACTTCGCCCGCTTCTCCTTCACGCGCCCGACGTAGCGGATGACCTCGCACTCGTCGAGGACCACCAGCCCGTTCGCGACCAGGTCGTCCAGTTGGGGCAGGAAGGCGCGGACGCGGGCCGCGTCGTCCACGATGACCACCGCCACGGGCAGGTCCTCGCTGAGCGACAGCAGGCGGCTGGTGTGGATCAGGGAGGAGGCGCCGTAGCCCTCGATGCCCCTGAACGCGCTCGCGCCGGCCAGCCCGGCCTCGTGGGCGCGCTGGATGATCTCGCCGTAGAGCGGCTTGTGACGGAAGGTGTCGCCCTCGCCGACGAAGACGGTCAGGCGGAGCGCGGAGCCGTGCAGCCGGGTCACCTTGTCCTCCTCCACGCGATCAGACAGCGGGTCGCCGCCGCAGCGAGCCACACGGCCGCGAGCGCGGCGAGCGCGGTGGCGGCCAGGTAGGCCAGGCCGGTGCGGGCGTGACCGCTCCGCACCAGCTGCTGGATGTCGACGCAGTAGGTCGAGAAGGTCGTGAAGCCGCCCAGGACGCCGGTGCCGAAGAAGGGGCGTACCAGCCGGTGCGCGGCCCACACCTCCGTGATGACGACCATGAACACACCGATCACCGCGCAGCCGGTCGCGTTCACCGTGAGGGTGGTCCAGGGGAAGGCGCCGGCGGCGGTCGGCCACAGCAGGGAGGCGCCGTAGCGGGCCACGGCCCCCAGCGCGCCGCCTGCCGCGACCACCGCGATCACCGGCGCCTGGCCGCCGGCGAGTCCGGGCCGCCGCGCGGGCGCGGACGGACCGGCGCCGGACACCGCGGGCGCCGCGGGCTCCGTGATCTGATCGCGGTGAGCTCTCATGGACGCGCGTCTCCTACTCGTGCGGCCGCCCGGCGTGCGGGCGCGTGTGCTCACAAGCAGGGACTGTCGGCGGCGTCGGTGCCGCGGTTCGGGTGCGGCGAGCCCCACCGCCACGCGACCACCCGATCCGGGCTGCCGCTGGTGACCAGGTTAACCGGGGCCATGCGGGGCCGTCGCGCCGGGTGCCGCGGAGGGGCGCGGAGGGGCGTGGAGGGGGTCAGCGCAGGGGTGGGGTCAGCGGAGGGGTCAGCGCAGGGCGAGCGTCGCGCGCGGGTTGGCGGGCCCCAACTCGCCGTGCACGACCGCGTACCGCTCGCGAGGCCGCACCGGAGCGTTGAATGGACGGCGAGGCGAAACGGACGGCATGTGCGCCCCCTCGCGTAAAATGGACCCACAGGTCCAGCGCGGGGCTGAGGAGGGCACATGGACAGGAGCGGCCGGAGCGCACCGCGGCTGACCGCCAAGGGCATGGCCACCCGGCGCCGCATCGTGGAGGGCGCGGCCGAGGAGATCCGCGAGCGGGGCGCCGCCGGGACGACACTCGACGACATCCGGTCCCGCACCGCGACCAGCAAGAGCCAGATCTTCCACTACTTCCCCGGCGGGAAGGAGGAGTTGCTGCTCGCGGTGGCCGCCCGCGAGGCCGAACGCGTCCTGGAGGACCAGGAACCGCACCTCAGCGACCTGACCACGTGGGCGGCCTGGCGCGAGTGGCGCGACGCGGTCGTACGCCGGTACGAACAGCAGGGCGTCGACTGCCCGCTCGGCGTGCTGATCACCGAGCTGGGCCGCGGCACCCCGGCCGCACAGGCACTCACGGGCCAGTTGATCGACCAGTGGCAGTCGGCCCTGCGCACCGGCATCCGGCACATGCAGGACAGCGGCGAGGTCGACCGGCGGCTGGACGCCGACCGGACGGCGGCCGCACTCGTCGCCGCCGTACAGGGCGGCGTGACCATCCTGATGTCCACCGGCGCCATCGGACACCTGGAAGCGGCGCTCGACACGACCCTGACACTGCTGCGCACCGCCGCCGCCCCCGCGACCTGACTCGCGACGGGCCAGGGCGCCGTAGCCACGAGTCCGGCGAAGGCCGGGCGAGGCCGGGCCCCGCGACGCCGGGCCGACCCGGACCACAGGCCCTAGCATCCGGACACATCATGGACTTCACGGATGTGTCACTCACCGCGCTGCGCGTCTTCCGTGCCGTCGCCGAGCGGGGGACCTTCACGGCGGCCGCCGCCTCGCTGGGCTACACCCAGTCGGCGGTGTCGCGGCAGATCGCCGCGCTCGAACGCGTCGCGGGCGCCGAACTGCTGGAACGGCGGCGCGACGGCGTACGGCTCACCGCGGCCGGCCGCGTCGTCATGCGCCGGGCGACGGTCGTGCTGGACGAGATCGACGCGGCCGCCAGGGAGCTGTCGGGTCTGCCCGGGCAGGCCGCGACCGTCCGCCTGGGCTGGTACCCGAGCGCCGGCGCCGTCCTGCTGCCGCGCGCCCTCACGGCACTGCGCCGCACCGACCCCGGCCTCCGGGTCGTCGGCCGCGAGGGGAGCACCCCGGCGCTGGTGCGCGCCCTGCGGGCCGGCAGCATCGACCTGGCGCTGCTCGCGTCCGCGCCGCCGTTCCGGCCGCCGGACGCCGAGTCACCCCCGCTGGTCGTGCGGACCCTCACCGAACGCGCGCTGTGCCTGGCGGTGCCCGCCGGCCATCCGCTGGCCCGCGGCGACTTCGTCGACGTGGCCGACCTGCGCGGGCAACGCTGGATCGCGGGGGCCTCCTCGGGCGAGGACCAGCTCATGGGGGTGTGGCCGGGCCTGGACGAGCGGCCGGAGATCGCCCACACCGCGCGGGACTGGCTCGCCAAGCTCCACCTCGTGGCCGCCGGCTGCGGGCTGACCACCGTGCCGGCCGCCCTCGCCGCCGCCGCGCCACCGGGTGTCCGCGTTCTCCCGGTCCGCGGCGGGCCCCAGGAACAGCGGCGCGTGCTCCTGGCGCGGCTGCCCCATCCGCCGACGGAACCGGTCACACGCGTGGCAGCCGCCCTGCGCGCGGCGGCCCTCGACGCGGACCCACCGGCTCCGTCGCCGCCGCCGCTCCCGCCGCCGTCCTGAGGCGGGGCGTCCCCGGACCGGTGACGTGGCGCCCGACGGGGGGCGCGCGGGGTGGGAGGTCAGCGAGTGTCGCCGTGCAGGGTGGCTTCGGCGGCGTCCGTGAGGAGCTGTTCCAGGCGCGTGAGCTGACGGGCGTCGAGGGCGCCGAAGATCCGCCGGAGTATCCGGGTGCCCGCCTGCTCGCCTGCGGCGAGGGCCGCGTGGCCCTGCTCGGTCAGCGCGACGGTCTTGCGCCGGCGGTCCACGGGATCGGGGGTCCGGGTGACCAGCCGCAGGCGTTCCAGGGCTTCGACGGCCTGGGTGACGGAGCGGGGCGCCTGGCCGAGCGCCTCGGCGAGTTCGGCCTGATGGAGAGCGCCGCGCAGGGCGAGGAGCCGCAGCAGCTTGGTGCGGGCCAGGGACAGGCCGGCCGCCGCCATGTGCTGATCGACCGCTGTGCGGACCTGGTGGGCGACGCCCAGGAACCGCAGGCCCACGTCCGCGGGGTCGGGGCCGGTGGGCGGCGCTGTCTCGTGCTCGCTCATGACGTGGGGTATCGTCCCACACGTCATTGATGAGGTACCTCACGAATGGGGGAACGGTGACCCGTCCCATTGCTGTGATCACCGGCGCGACCTCCGGGCTGGGCCGGATCGCCGCCCTGGAGCTCGCCCGCCGCGGCTACGGCCTCGGCATCGTGGCGCGCTCCCCGGACAGGGCCGGAGCCCTGCTCGCCGAGCTGGGGGAGGCAACCGGGGGCGCCGCGCACGCCGACGTCTTCCTCGCGGACCTCGGAGTCGTCGCACAGGCCCGCCGGGCGGGCCGGGAGATCGCCGCGCGGTACGCGCGGCTTGACGTACTGGTCAACAACGCGGGCCTGCACGCGTTCTCCCAGCGCGTCACGGCCGAGGGGCTGGCGGAGATGACCGCCGTCAACCACGTCGGCCCGTTCGTCCTGACCCAGGCGCTGACGGACACGCTCCTGGCCTCCGCGCCGGCGCGGATCGTGAACGTCGCCTCCGAGGCCTCCCGGCGGGCCGGGAGCATCACGCCGGCCAGGGACCTGCGGGACACCACCCCCTACACGCGGCGCGAGTCGATGGCCCGGTACGGCCGGACCAAGCTGATGACCATCATGTGGACGCGGGAACTGGCCCGGCGCCTGGACGCCACGAAGGTCACGGTGAACTGCTGCGACCCGGGCTTCAACGCCACCGGTCTCGGCCGCGACCTGCCCGGCTCCGCCGCGCTGCGGCGCGTCCTGGACGTCCTGAGGATCGGCGACCCGCGCAAGGGCGCGGGGATCATCGTCCGCCTGGCGACCGACCCGGCGTTCGCGCACACCACCGGCGGCTACTTCTCCGTCCGCGACGCCGAGCCGTTGCGGTGCCCCGAGCCCGGCCGTGGCGAGGACGTCCAGCGGCAACTGTGGACCGAAACGGAGTCGTTGCTCGCCGGGATGCCCTCGATGTCGCCTCGCCAGGACTGAAATCCGCAGGTCGCCGATTTCAAAACCGCAGGTCAGCGGCGTGACGCCGGTATTCCTGTCTGGATCTGTGCCCACGGCCACAGCAAACGGGTGCCCCGTGGGCGCATACTGAGGCATGACCCAGCCTGCTGCACCCAAGCGTCATCTGCCCACCAGCCCCTTCAAGGCCCCCGCCGTACGGGCTCCCAAGCACTTCGCCGTCGGTGACCAGGTCACACACGACGTGTACGGACTCGGCCGGGTGATCGGCGTCGAGGACGGAATCGCGGCGCTCGTGGACTTCGGCCCGGAGCAATTGCGGATCCTGAGCCCGTACGCCAAGATGACCAAGCTGTAGGACCGCTGTGCCCGGTCACGGCACACCAGGACCCCTCAGGGACCTGTGACGAAAGAGAGACCTCCCATCGAATCGACGTCGCTGTTCTCCGCCCTGGAAGGGCAACCCCGCCGCCCCGCCGCGGCATCGCCGCCTCCGGCGACGAACCCCTTCCAGGCTCCCGACTTCGGGGAGGACGAGAGCCGGCTCCCGTACGACGCGCAGGAGCCCGCCCCGGGTACGCCCGCCGCGCGACCCGAGGCGGCGTAACCCCACACACGACGACCCCGGCCCCGCACGACCGCGGTGCCGTCGTCACCGGCGCCGACGCCGGCGCGGATGGTCGCGCCGGCCGAGTCCCGGCGGCTGCTCGGACCCGGTGCCGGCGTCACCGACCGTGGAATGGGCCGCCCCGTGATGGCCGCCCCCGCGAGGACCGCGTCAGTCCGTGGTGGCCGGGGTGTTCGGGAGCCAGGCTGCGAAGATCTCCGGGAGCCGGCCCAGGTCCTCGGCCGTGACCGTGACGAGACGCAGGCCGTGCCGGCGGGCCAGCTCCCGCTTGCGCGTGACCTTCGCCGCGTACGCCTCCCTCGTCAGCAGACCCAGCGCCTCGACGAACGTGCCGTCCGCCAGGCGCCAGTCCGCCCGCAGACCGGTCGTGTTGAGTTCCGGGTCGCGCGGGTAGGCGGGCTCCGGCTCGTGGGCCACGCCCCAGTGGTGGAGGAAGTCGTCCACGTGCCGCTCGAACAGGGAACGGCACAGGTGCCCGTCCGTCGCCCTGGTCGCCGTACCCATCGACGTACGGACCCCGTCCGTGAGAAGCCCCGCGTGCCCCAGCCACTCCGTCCAGGTGCGGGCCGGGCGCGCCGGCCGTGCGCTCAGCAGCGCGGAGGCGGGGCGCGGCACCAGGAAACGGCAGAGCATCGCCTCGTCGACCAGGCCGGGACGCTCGAACGGGACGCTGACGCGGTCGAGTTGGGCGAGGGACGGCGGCCCGGAGAACTCGGTCCCGGCGAGCCGGCGCAGCGCGTACACGACCGCCTCCGTCCACGCGCCGTCCTCGCCGGTGTCCCGCAGCACCCCGTTCCTCGCGAGCGCACAGCAGCCGTGGCAGTAGAAGAGCCCCGGGCGCGCCGACTGGGCGGAGCGCCCGCAGAGCCGGCACGGCCCGCGTCGCGACAGGTCCACCGGGGCCCCGAACAGCGCTTCCAGGGCGCGCCGGTAGTACGGGTTCTCCGCCGCGTCGTCGGCGAGCGGCGGCAGCGCGCTCCCGGCCGTCGCGGTGGCCGTCCCGCCGGGCTTCGCGTCGAGCCAGCGGCGGTGGGGCTCCGGCACCAGCCGTCGCACGGCGTCCGTCACCCGGCTGGAGCGGCTGACCGGACTGACGGCGCCCGGCGCGAACGCGGCCCGGGCGTTGTGCCGTTCCACCTCCGCGGGCGGTGCGCCCCACGTCACGAGCAGCGGCCGCACTCCGTGCCGGCGCAGCAGCACCGTCAACGCCTCGGCGAGCGGCGCCGCGTACACGGTGAGCGTCCCCGAGTCCGGGTCGAACCAGCCGGCTTCGGCGAGCGCGTCCCGTGCCCGCCCCGGCTGCGGGAGCCGGATCGACCACGTGGCCGGGCCCACGACGACCACCGCGTCCGGGAAGGCGCCGAGAGCGGCCAGGTCCCCGGGCGCGTCCACGTCCACCCCGTGCGCGCGCAGCGCGTCGAGCGCCTCGGCGCGCAGTCGCTCGTCGACGAGGGTGAGCGGGCCGTCCGGTTCGTGGTACTGCCCGACCTCCACACCGGACTCGTCCAGGACGAGGATCCGGGTGTGGTGGAAGACGGATCGGGTGACGGCACGCAGGCCGCGCCGGCCGTGCGCCGCGTTCCGGTACGCCTCCCAGGACTCCAGGAGCGACCGTGCCCCGGCGTCCCGGCGCCGCCGCGCGCGGTCCCGCTCGGTCTCCCGCCCCCAGGTCCCGCCGGCGGCCCGGTGGCTCAGACCGGCCCGCAGCCGGATGGCGAGCCGCTCGGCCAGCGCCCGGCGCAGGCCCCGCTCGACACCGGCCGGAGTCTCCTGCCGCGCGTCCGGGGCCGCGTCGTGCTCCGCCAGGTACGCGTCCACGAGGGCGCGTACGGTCCGCCGCCCGGGGAGCAGGAGCCGTACCGGGCCGACCGCGTACCCGACGGCCTTCTGCTCCGCCCACGACACCGGCTCGCGGCGGCTGGGCCGCCAGTCCGCGCCGGCCCCGCCGTGTCCGTCGCCCTCGTCGCCGTGGGAGTCGTCGCACTCCTCCTCGTCGAAACGGCTGTCGCTCTCAAGGTCGTGGAGCTCGATCCACCCCTGGCAGCCGACGGGCGTGCCGGTCTCCTCGGTGAGCCTGCGGATGCTCTCACCGGTGACGTCCAGGGCGCTGTCGTAGAGGTAGCCCAGGTGCCGGTCGAGAACGGACCCGCCGTCCTCGGGCGGGGCGGCGACGGATACGGCCGCGTGTCGTAGTCGTTGTCGGGCCGGGGGACGAGACTCACGCGTACGGGTATGACGGCGTCGCACTCCGCCTCGCGCGGTGCCGGCCTGACGCGCTCCTTCCGCAGCCGGCTCAGGACGAACGCGCGCAGGGCGGGGACGCAGTCCTCGAAGACGGCGAACCCCAGGGCGTGGTCCTCGGCCGGATCGCCCGGGATCATGAGCAGACCGGCGTCGGGGGCGTACTGGATCGCGTCTCGGCTCGACATCTCCGGATTATGTCAGAGGCATATGCATATTCCACGACGAGGCGGGAGGCGTCCTCTGACGGCAGGCGTCCCCGGCGCGTTCAGGACGGCCGGCGTCGCCGTGCGGGCCTGTCCGGCGGATCCTGGCTGATGGTCGACAGCAGGTGCGCGACCAGGGGGTTGCGGTCGCCGGCACGCCAGGCGACGGCGACTCGGGTACGGGCGGTGCCGGGTTCGATCCTGCGGAAGGCGACGCCTTCGAGGCGGATGCGCCGGATGCCCGCCGGGGCCAGGGAGACGCCCAGGCCGGTTTCCACCAGGGCGCACACGGTGTTCCACTCCACCGCGTGCTGGGCGATCCGCGGTGTGAAGCCGGCCGCCGCGCACAGGCCGACGATCTGGTCGTACAGCGTCGGGCCGACCGTGCGGGGCAGCAGCACGAAGGGCGAGTCCGCCAGCTGGGCGAGCCGTACGGTCCGGTGCGCGGCCAGGGGATGGGCGGACGGCAGCACGGCCACGAAGGGCTCGCTGAGTACCGTACGGAAGCCGAGTTCCGCCTCGTCGGTGGGGGGTTCGCGCAGCAGACCGATGTCGATGGTCCTGTCGTGCAGGGCGGCGATCTGCGGAGCGGTGGTCATCTCGCGGATGTCCAGGTGCACGCCGGGGAACCGCTGCCGGAACGTGCGCAGCAGTCCGGGCAGGACGGTCAGGGCGAGGGAGGCGGCGAAGCCGATCCGCAGGCGGCCGGCCCGGCCGCCGCCGACGGCCCTGGCCGTGGCCAGGCCGTCCGCGAGGTCGGTCAGTGCCCGCCGGGCGGCGGGCAGCAGCGCGCGGCCGGCCGGGGTGAGCGTGACGCGCCCCGGTTCTCGGGTGAACAGCGCGTGCCCGACCTTGTCCTCCAGGCGGCGGATCTGCTGGCTCAGCGGCGGCTGGGCGATGCCCAGGCGGGCGGCCGCGTGGCCGAAGTGCAGTTCCTCGGCGAGCACGACGAAGGCGTGCAGCTGCGGGAGGGCGAGTTCGGGGCGCTCCATACGCCCAGAGATATCAGGCCATGCCCCGGCCGTATTAGACGTGTCTGCGCCGGCCACCTAGCGTTCGGCGCATGACAGAGCGACACGCGGTCCTCGGCGGCTCGACGTTCGAGGAGCAGATCGGCTACGCCCGCGCCGTGGTCGACGGCGACTGGGTGCATGTGTCCGGGACGACCGGCTTCGACTACACCACCATGACGATCTCCGACGACGTGGTGGTGCAGGCCGAGCAGTGCCTGCGCAACATCGAGGCCGCGCTGGCCGAGGCGGGGTGCACCTTCGCCGACGTGGTGCGGGTGCGCTATCTGCTGCCCGACCGCGAGGACTTCGAGCCCTGCTGGCCGGTCCTGCGCCGCTGCTTCGGCGACGTCCGGCCGGCCGCCACGATGCTCGTGTGCGGTCTCGCCGACCCGCGGATGAAGATCGAGATGGAGGTGTACGCGCGGCGGCGCGTCCCGCCGCACGACGGTGCCATGAGCGACCACGCGGCAGCGCCCGTCACGCCCGTCGGGGCGTATGAACCCCCTTACTACGTGGCGGTCTTCACCACGGTGCGCACCCCGCACCAGAGCGGCTACAGCGAGACCGACGCGCGTATGGCGGAGCTGGTGAAGGACGTCCCCGGGTTCCTGGGGATGGACCACGCGCAGACCCCTGGCCGACTGGGCATCACCGTCGGCTACTTCCGCGACGCCGACGCCCTCACCCGGTGGCGGACCGACGTCGAGCACCGCGCGGCGCAACAGCGCGGGCGAGCCGAGTGGTACCAGAGCTACACCCTGCATGTGGCGAAGGTGGAGCGGAGCCACGGGTTCACGCGATCCGACGGGGCCTAGTCCAGTCGTCGTCCTCGTCACGGGTGGTGGGCTCGTACCCGGCAGCGCGAAGCGTCGCCAGCTGCTGGTCGGCCCAATCCTCCGTCTCCACGAAGGGCCCGCTCGGGTCCAGCAGAAGGGGATCCCCGTCTTCCCGGACCCAGCCCCATGTCCCGTCGTCCCGGCGCAACGAGGTCAGCTCGAATCCGGGGCCGGGTCCGGCCGCACCGACCTCCGCCAAGAAGGTGCGGTACTTGCCAGGAGGCCCCCAGCCGTGTGCCCGACGCCGGGCCTCCACCATCGCGATCACACGTTCCCGGACTCCCGACCGGCCTGACTGGGTGTCCACTGCTCCTCCTGTCGACGGCGAGCACGGACGTCGGTCCATGCCACCGACAGCGGAGGTTCGCCACTTGGCGTCGCCAGGGCAGCTCGGTGGGTGTCCACGCCAACCCGGCTCTCGCCCAGTGGATGCCGAGTGCCCGAACCCGCGGGTCCGGCCGACCGCCGATGTGCTGGCGATCCTCCCCTTCCTTGCCGGCGATGAAGTCGGCTGCGACGTCGGCCTACGGGAGGTGCAGGGCCAGGAGCGACTTGATGTGTTCTGCGGCTTCCGGCGCCGTGGCTCGGACAAGGCCGAGCACAGCGCCACCCAGCGCCGGCTGCTGCTTCTGCTGGGCAAACGGCAGCACGTGCAGCATCTGAGGTGGCTCGCGCAGGTGCCGCCGGCCATGTGGCTGTGGTGGGACGGCCACTGAGGACGCCTCCCGCGCGGTGGGGCAGGGCACACGGCTCGACCGACATCGACGGCCCGCGCGGCCGAGCCCTCTGCGCCGCGAGCCCGCTGTCGCAAGAGCGCCCGGACTCCGGGCGGTCGCAGTCCCGACTCTCTGATCACGCGCACGCCCGCGTCAGTCACCGCGCGAGGTCGAGGGGGGAGCGAAGCAGTCTTTCCCGGCTTGAGACACGTGTTCAGCCGAATTGAGGATGGCGGGGTCCACGGCGGGCGGCAGCATGGAGGACACCGACGGTCGATCGCGGCGGTGGCGACCGGCCGGCTCTCCCTGTTCGCCTTCGGCTCGCACAGGGACGGCCGGCGGAAGCGGTGCTCCACGACGCCTTCGTAGGGCCGGCCACACCGGGAACGGTGAGCCGATGACACTCGAGGAGGCGTCGGGAGGAGGGTTTGTGAGCCCGGCCGGGTGCCGGGCTCACAAACCCTTGAACGGGTGAACCGGCGGCAACAGGGGGGAACGCCCGCGGACCGTACCGCAGCACGCGTGGCCGGCGGGACGTCACCGGCCCCGGCCGTTCCTCCGCCGTTGCCACCGGTGCCGCCCCGGCCCCGGCCTTCGCATGGATGCCGTCGCCGTGCTGCTCAGCGTCGCGGTGCCGCGGACCGGTGACACGCCCGTAGGCAGTCGCCGTGCCGGCCGGGCGTGCGCCTCGGCCGAGGATGAGGCAACTGAGTGCCGGAACACTTCATGCGCAGTGCCTGGTCCCCCCGAGCGCCACGGACGAGGCTGGTGCCGCGAAGACCGCTTCTGTCTTCCGCGGCGGCGGTGCGCCGGGTTCGACCGGCACCGTCCGCCCGCGCAAGGAGCACCGACGCTCGGAGACCGCAGCAGCACTCGTGGCGGGCCGCGGACACGGGGAGTGCCTTTTCAAGGACCTCCTCGCCTTCCGCTGGGGCCGGGAGCCGTACTGAGGCGAGAGCGGAGCGGACACACCTCGGCTGCGACTGCGCGCAGCCGAGCGGACAGGGGAGTTGCGGCAAGTGTCGACCAGCTGGGGGCAGGACACGGTGAAGGCATCGATGCCGTTGGTGGGACGGGGCCTTGAGACGCGGGAGCTGGATCACCTCGTGGACAGGTGGGCAGCCGGAGATCAGGCCGATGCGGCAGGCGGCCGTGCCGAGGGGCAGCTCGGTCAGGTGCGCGGCGGGAGCGGCCACCTGCTGATGGTCGGGGACCCAGGAGTGGGCAAGAGCGCTCTGGTCGCGCACGCGGCCGTCCGGGCGCGTGGGGCGGGGCTGGAGGTGATGCGGCTGGTGGGGCTGGAGAGCGAGCACGACCTCGCCTTCTCCACCCTGCACCAGCTGGTGGACCCACTGGCCGGGTACGTGGAGCGGCTGCGGTCCCATCATGCTGCGGTGCTGGAACAGGCGCTCGCCTGTCGGGGCGGCGATCGGCCCAGCAGGCTGGCCCTGTCCAGCGCGGTGCTCGAGCTCGTGCGCCGAGCGGCCCGGGAGCGCCCCTTCGCCGTGCTGGCGGAGGACATCCACTGGATCGACGTGCCCAGCGCCGAGGTACTCACCTTCCTGCTGCGCCGCCTGAGCGGCGGCGGACCGCGATTCCTGCTGGCGGCCCGCACCGGACGCACCGGGCCGATCGACACGAGGGACGTGCCGCGGCTGAACGTCGCGACGCTGGAGCCAGGAGCCGCGCGTGAACTGCTCGACCTGCGCCACCCGAAACTCGACCAGTCGCTGCGACGCCGGGTGCTGGCGGAGGCCCAGGGCAACGCGCTGGCCCTGGTGGAGCTCCCCGCGCAGCTGACACCGGCGCAGCGCGAGGGATCGCAGGAGCCGCCCGCGCACCTGCCGTTCGGCCCCGGTCTGAACGACGCGTTCGCCGAGCCCGTGCGGCGGTTGGACGCCGGCGCCCGCATGGCGCTGCTGACGGCGGCCTTGACCGGCGAGCACGCCGGCAACATGGCCGGCCTGCGCGCGGCGATGACCGGCGCTGGGCAGCCCTGGGAGGAGGAATGCCTGGACCCTGCCGCGGCCGACGGTGTGATCCACCTCGACCACGCCGCCGGGAAACTGACCTTCCGGCACCCTCTCTTCCGCGCCGCCGTGCTGTCCACCTCGCCTCGCGCGTGGCACCGCGTCGCCCACGCCAACCTGGCCGGGGCACAGGGCGGCGGACCGGACTGGAGCGCCTGGCACCTTGCCCATGCGGTTGAGCACCCCGACGAATCGGTCGCAGGCGGACTCGTCTCGGCCGCACGGCGGTTTCTGGCGCGCGGTGAGGCCGCGCAGGCTGCCGCAGCCTTCCGGCGCGCGGCGCAGCTGAGTGGCGAGGAGCCGGCGCGCATCAGGCGCATGGAACAGTCCGCCCTGGCCGCGGGCCGGGCCGGGCTGGTCGCCACCACGCAGCGGGCACTGGCCGGCGGCGTCCCGGGCTCGCCGGAGGGCAGGACGGCGGCCGGCTACGTGATGCTCCACCGCGACGGCGACGCGGACGGGGTCTTCCGCACTCTCGCACCGTTGCTCGGCGACGGTGCGCAGACGTCGCACGAGCACGATGCGGCGCCGCTCGACCCGGCACCGTTGGACGAGGCCGCGCTGGACGAGGCGTTCTTCCTGCTTCTCGACGCCGCCATGTGGACGGACCGCCCCGCACTGTGGACCCGGTTGCACACCTGGCTCGGGCATGTCTCGCCGGCCGCCCGGCTCTGCTTCGAGACGGTGAACAGCCCGGCCGCGACGCCCCAGGGCACCCGCCGCGAACTGGAACGGCACAGCGCGCTGCTGCGGCCGGATTCCCCCGCGCCGGCGATCGAGGGGCTGGTCCGCGCGAGCATCGCGCTGGACTGCTTCGGCGGCCACGAAGGGGCATGGCGAACCCTGCTCGGCAGCGCCTTCGACAACAGCCGAACCGTCGGCCTCGCCCGCTGCTGGGACGCGTACCTGCGCGGCGACTGGGAACGTGCCCGGACGCTCTCCCACGCGGGGCGGCTCCGCAGCGAGGAGCGCCTCGACCACTTCGGCGCGTCACTCTTCGACCACGTGGCGGCGCTGGTGGCCGCCGGACGAGGAGACGAGGAGGCACTGGCGCAGGCGCACCGCCGCATCGACGCCTTCGCCGCCCCGCGGCAGGTCAGCCTCCTGGCGTCCGCAGTGCCCGAGACCCTCGCGCGAGCCGCCGCCGGGCGCGGCGACTTCGAAGAGGCCTATGCGCAGGCCGCCGCGTGCACACGGCCGGGACGGCTGCCCCGGGCCGTCCCCCACGCCCACCGCGCCTTCCTGGACCTGATCGAGGCCGCCGTGCGCACCGGCCGCGTACACGAGGCACGCCTGCACCTGGAAGCCGGGCGGGCTGCCCGGATCGGCGGCGTCTCCGTCCGCCACCGGCTGATCCTCGGCCTCGGCACGGCACTGCTCGCCGACGGGGCGTCAGCCGGCGAGCACTACCAGGAGGCGCTGGCTCTGCCCGGGGCCGCCCAGTGGGCCTGGGAGCATGCGCGCGGACAACTGCTGTACGGCGAGTGGCTGCGCCGGCGCCGGGTGAACACCACGGCGCGCCCCCACCTGACCGCCGCAGCCGCTGCCTTCGACCGGCTCGGCGCCGCCCAGTGGGCGAGGCGGGCGCGCGGGGAGCTGCGCTTGACGGGAGTCGCCGTGTCCGCGCCCGAGCCGGGGAAGACCGCGGCGATCACTCCCCGCGAGCTGCGGATCGCGGAGCTCGCGGCCGGTGGGTTGTCGAACAAGGAGATAGGAAAGCGCCTGAACATCTCCTCGCACACGGCCGCCTCGCACCTCTACCGGGTCTTCCCCAAGCTCGGCATCACCTCCAGAGCCGCCCTGCGCGACGCCCTCCGCCAAGCCGAGGACCGCGCCCGGCCCCGTAACGGCAGGCAGGCTCCTCCAGGGCGTGTTCCGACGGCCCCGTCCGCGTAGCGACGCCCGGCACGCGCGCAGGCGGCGTGGTCGGTAGCGCCGGGACACATCCGGTATCCGGGCCGTCCTCCGCCTTGCGACCGCACCCGTCGGACGCCGCCGCGCCGCGCTTCGCGCGGCCGACGCCACGTTCGAAACACGCCCTGGCACCGTCAGCCTCCCGGATCGCCACCCGCTCCCCACGGGCGTGCCGGGCGTTCCCGGTTACCCGGCGCACCCGCGCGCGAGCGGCTGGTGCCAGGACGGGGTCGGCGCGGCTGACCTGGTGAAAAGGGGCGACCGGCCGCAGGAATATGATCCGTCTCGACAATGTCGGGTGAACCTCGGGGGGACGGATGGAGGCGCCGGACTTCGGCGGCATGCTGCGTGAGGCCAGGTCGCGGGCCATGCTCACCATCGAGGGCCTGGCCGAGGCTTCAGGTCTGAGCGTACGAGCGGTCAGCAACCTGGAGCGTGGGCGCAGCGTGCCCCGGCCGAGCACCCTGGCCGAGCTGATGGACGCGCTCGGCCTGGACGAGGACGAACGCCGTGCCCTGGCCGACGCGGCCCGCGGCCAGACCTCGTCCGTGGCCTCGGTGCCCCGGCAACTGCCTCCCGACCTGCGGATGTTCCGGGGGCGCGAGGAGGTCCTCGCGCGGGTGCTGCGGCTGACCGACGAGATCGGCACCCGGCCGGGACACGCGCTGATCACCGCGGTGAGCGGTATGGGCGGGGTGGGCAAGACCACACTGGCCGTGCACTGGGCACACCGGGTCGCCGACCGGTTCCCCGACGGCCAGCTCTACGTCGACCTGCGCGGCTTCGACCCCGCCGACGCCGCCGTGGAGCCGCAGGAGGTGCTGGGCGGGTTCCTGCGCGCGCTGGGTGTACCGGCCGACGCGGTGCCCGAAGGTCTCACTGCGCGTGCCGCCTGCTTCCGCGAGCAGGTCTCGCAGCGTCGCCTGGTCCTGCTCCTGGACAACGCCCGCGACTCCGAGCAGGTGCGGCCGCTGCTGCCGGGTGCGGCCGGTTGCCTGACCGTCGTCACCTCCCGGAAACGGCTCACGGGGCTCGCCGCACTGAACGGCGCACACACGGTCGACCTGGACGTGTGGACGCACGAAGAGGCGATGGCGGGCCTGGCGGCCCGCATCGGTGCCGACCGCACGGCCGCAACACCTGAGGACGCGGCCGAACTGGTCGAGCTGTGCGGGCGGCTGCCACTGGCCGTCGCCGTCATCGGCGCCGGCCTGGCCGCCGAACCCACCCTCCCCCTGCGCACGGTCGTCGAGGAACTGGCCCAGGCCGCATCCCCGCTGGACGCGCTCACCACCGACGATCCGCGCGCGGACGTGCGGGCGGTGCTGTCCTGGTCCTATCGCGCACTGGACCCCGCCGCCGCCCGCCTCTTCCGGCACCTCGCCGCACTGCCCGGTCCGGCGTTCTCGGCCGAGGCGACCGCGTCGGCCGCGGGCGTGCCCGTACCAGAGGCGCGCCGCCTGCTGCGCGCCCTGACGACGGCGAGCCTCCTCGCCCGCGACGCCGAGGGCGGCCACGTCCTGCACGACCTGGTCCGCGCCCACGCGCAGGACCTGTGGCAGCAGGCGGACGACGACCGCTTCGCAGCGCAGCAGCGCCTGCTGGAGTACCTGCATCACCACGCGCGTGCAGCGAACAGCGCCCTGGGCAGTACCCGCCAGGGCGCCGATCCGTACGAACCACCGGGCCCCGGCGTCGCGGTGGTGCCTCTTCACGACCGTGAGCAGGGCGCGGCCTGGTTCGCGCAAGAGGAACACACCATCATGGCCGCCCTGCGCACGGCGAACGATGATCGCCTGCTGCGGTTGCGGATGCACCTGGCGCGCGTGTGCACCCACTACTTCCAGGCGCGCGGGCGGTGGGCCGACGAACGGGCCGTCCAGCGCCTCGCCCTGGACACGGCGCTGCTCCTCGACGACGCCGGGAGTGTCTGCGCGTGCGCCGGCGCGCTTGCCTACGCGCTCGCCGCTTCCGGCGACCACGACCAGGCCGACGCGGTCATCAAGGTGGCCGAGGGCCATCTCGATCGTGCCCCGGTGCTGGAGCAGTCTCACACCCGGCATCTCATCAGCCTGGTGCGCGAGCAGCAGGGCCGGTATGCCGAGGCACTCGAACACGCCCGAGCCGCACTGGAACTCGACCGATGCCTGGGGGACCCCCATTTCATCGGCCGGGGACTCAACACCGTCGCCTGGTGCCTGACGCTGACGGGCCGCCACCGCGAGGCGCTGGCGGCATGCGAGGAGGCGATTCCGCTGCTCCAGTCGGCCGGCTACCGCCTGATGGAGGCCGCCACCTGGGACACCCTCGGTTACGCGCTCCAACAACTGGGTGAGCCGCGCGAGGCGGTCGCCTACTTCGAGACCTCCGCCCGGATGTACGGCGAGGTGTTCAACCGTTACCAGCAGGCCGCGGTGCTCGGCCACCTCGCAGAGGCACGCCTGGACCTGGGCGAGCGCGAAGCCGCCCGCACGACGTGGCTGCGCGCGGCCGCAGTGCTGGACGAGCTCGGCAACCCCGAAGCCGACGCGATGCGAGCCCGTGCCGACGCCGTGAGCGGCCCTGCCTCGGACCGAGCGGTCGATGTCCCTCCGGGTTCTGAGGACGGGATCTGACACGGCCGCGTGCCGGGCTGTTGTGGGCGTCGTGACCTGTCCGGGCCTCGGGCCGCCCCGCCGTCGCCGGCCGCCGGAGGGTGTCGCACGAGACGGTCGGCCGGCCGTCGAACGCCCCCCGGGCACCATCGACGCCCGCCTGCACCGGACCACTCGAACCTCGAAGTACTGACCTGGTCATTCGGCTGATGGCTCGTGGCGGTGCTGCCGCCACACTGGCGTGGACCGGGGCGAGCCGGCGGTGGCGGTCACCTTCGTCGCCTTGCCCCGCCCGAGCGTTGAAGGAGAACTTGATGTCGCGTGCCGTGGTGATGAACGGATACGGTCCGCCGTCCGTGCTGAGGTGGGCCGAGGTGCCCATGCCAGAGCCCGCCGAGGGCCAGATCCGGATTCGCGTGAAAGCCGCCGGAATCAGCCCGACCGACCTCGCGATCCGCTCCGGAGCGCTCCGCTTCCCGCTGGGCGACCCCGCGGTCCTGGGCTATGAGGTCGCCGGGACGGTGGACGCCGTGGGGCCCGGTGTCACGGGTACCGCCGTGGGCGACGAGGTCGCCGCCTTCCTGTTGGGGCGCGGCGGCTACGCCGAGTACGCGCTGGCGTCCGTCTGGGCGCACAAGTCCGCGTCCGTGTCGTGGACGGACGCCGCCGCGATCCCCGGCTCCGTCGAGGCTGCGGCCCGCGTCCTTCGCCGGCTCCGCATCGTGCAGGGTGAGCGGCTGCTGGTGCTGGGCGGCGGCGGTTCCGTCGGCCTGATCGCAGTGCAACTGGCCCTGATGATGGGCGCCGAGGTGGTCAGCGCCGTCGGTCCGCAGGACGACGCGCTCACCGAGGAACTGGGAGCCCTCCCGGTGCGCTACGGCGCCGCACTGGTGAGCGCGGTAAGGGCGTCAGGGCGGGTGGGCGCCGTCTTCGACGCCGCAGGGACAGGGGTGCTGGCGGACGCCGTCGCGCTGGCCGGCGGCCCGGAGCGGGTCATCACGCTCTCGGACCACGACGCGGCCCGCTTCGGCGTCGCACTGTCGGGGCCGACCGTCGAGCACGCGGCTGACGCGGTCGGCGAAGGCCTGCGGCTCTTCGCCGAGGGCAGGCTCCGCATCAAGGAGCGGTACCCGTTGCCGATGCCGGACGCGGCCGAGGCGCACCGGCTCCTGGAGAGCCGGGAAGTGCGCAACCGGATCATCCTCACCCTCGACTGAGTTCGCCTGCGGGGCGCGATGTGCCGCGGTCGTCGTCCGTGGGACCGAAGACCTCTCCGGGGTTGTTCCTGCCCGCGTGTGCATGCCTGGTGCTGTGGCGGTCGACCGGTGTGGCGGTGCCATCCGGGATGGCGGCGGAAGTGGCTGCGCCGTTGGCGAGCACAGGGTGAGGCATGCCTGCACGATCGTTCCAGCCGACCACGGCCTGGGCCTGGACCACTTCGAAGGCCGCACCTGGCGCGGCTGGCACCACCACGCTGCCGGCCGCCTACAGGGCCCGCGCCACGAGCAGGGCCACGTCGTCGTGGTCGTCGGGGTGCCGCAGGCCGTACAGCAGGAGGTCGCAGGTCTCCTCCAGGGGGCGCTCGGGTGCGTCGAGGAAACCGAGCAGGGCGTTCAGCCGGTCGTCGATCGGGTGCTGCCGGGTCTCGACGAGGCCGTCGGTGTAGAGCACGAGCAGGTCGCCGGGCCCCAGCTCGGCCGTGGCGGTCTCGAACCGGATGCCGCCGACACCGAGCGGGGCACCGCAGGGCAGGTCGAGCAGCCTCGCCTCCTCGCCGGGGCGGGCCAGCGCGGGCGGCAGGTGTCCCGCGTTGGCCATGCGGCACTGTCGCGTGTGCGGGTCGAACACGGCGTAGAGACACGTCACGATGTAGTGCTCCAGATCGCAGGTGATCTTGTCCAGGTGCTGGAGCACCTCGCCGGGGTCCAGGTCGAGGTCCGCGTAGGCGCAGGTGGCGGTGCGCAGCCGGCCCATCGTGGCGGCGGCGTCGATGCCGTTGCCCATGACGTCCCCGACGACCAGGGCGGTCTTGTCGCCGGTGAGGGGGATGACGTCGTACCAGTCGCCGCCCACCTCGCTGGTGGCCTGCGCCGGCTGGTAGCGGGAGGCCAGGAGCAGGCCGGTGTGGTGCGGCGGGTGGTCGGGCAGCAGGCTGCGCTGGAGGGTCAGCGCGGTGTTGCGCACGCTCTGGAACCAGCGGGCGTTGTCGATGGCGACGGCCGCACGGCTCGCCAGCTCGCCGGCCAGGATGACGTCGTCCTCGTCGAACGGGGCCGGAGTGCGGGTGCGTTTGAGGTCGAGGGCGCCCAGCACCTCGCCGTGGGCGATCAGCGGCACCGCGAGATACGAGTGGACGCCGGAGCGCGCGAGCAGCGCCGCGGCCTCGGCGTCCCGGGCGATCCGCCGCAGATCGCGTTCGCCGACGTGCCGCACCAGGACCGGCCGGCCGGTGTGCACGCACAGCGTGACCAGGCGGTCCCCGTCGTAGGAGGCCAGGTCACCGGGGTGGTCGGCCGCGCGCAGCGCCACGGTGGGGTGGGCCGCGCTCAGGGCGAGGGCGCGGAACAGCTCCGGGCCGCCCGCCGGCTCGCGCACGCGGCGGCAGGCCAGGGCGGAGTCGAGTACGTCCACGGCGACCACGTCGGCCAGTTCCCGGCTGGCGATCTCGGCCAGCTCGGCGGCGGTCTGCTCCACCTCCAGGCTGGTGCCGACGCGCGTGGAGGCGTGGGCGATCAGGGCCAGCCGGCGTCGGGCCCGGTCCGCCTCGGCGGCGGCGCGGTGCCGTTCGGTGACGTCGACGACCGACGCGGCGGCGCCGAGCACCCGCCCGCCCGGGTCCTCCAGGCGGTAGAAGGACAGCGACCAGGCGTGCTCGTGCTCGGGGTCGGAGCGGGGCCGGCCCACGTGGTACTGGTCGAGCAGCGGGGTGCCGGTGGTGAGCACCTGGCGCAGCGCGGACTCGACGGTGTCGATGTCGGTGAAGGGCAGGGTGTCCCGCAGCCCGCGGCCGAGGTGGTCCTCGGCGGGGATGCCGTCGATCCGCTCCAGCGCCGGGTTGACCAGCAGGTACCGCAGGTCGGGGTCCATGAGGGCGAGACCGATCGGGGACTGGTTGATCAGCCGCTCGCACAGGGCGAGGTCGGTCTCGACGCGCTGGAGCAGACTGTGGTCGGCGGCGAGCCCGAGGGCGTAGACGTCCCCGAGGTCGTCGAGCAGCCGCATGTTGCGGAACTCCATCAGGCGTGTGCTGCCGTCCTTGTGCCGGATGGGGAACGCGCCGGCCCAGCTCCGGCCCGTCTCCATGACCTCCGCGAACAGCTTGACGACCCCGTGCAGGTGCTCGGGGTGGATGATCAGGCGGGCCGCCGGTCGGCCGAGCGCCTCGTGCGCGGAGTAGCCGAACAGGTCCTCGGCCTGCGGGGTCCAGAACACGATGCGCCCGTCGGTGTCGAGGACCAGCGCGGCCACGCTGAGCACGTCCAGCAGGCTGGTCCGCCGGGGCCGGTCGGCGTCGTAGGCGCCGTCGTCGGACGGGAAGGATTCGGCTGTCATCCCTGAGCCTCCTGTCCCGGCCGGCGGCGCCCGGCCCAGGTCCCGGTCCCGGCCGGACCCGGCCCCTTCCATGCTGCCCCCGCTCCTCCCGGGGGGCGATACAGCCCCGCTTCCCGCCCACGGGACCGTGCGTATCAACCGCACAAGCAGGACCATAGTCATGTAAAGGAAGAACCTCATGAATCCTGTGCGAAACGGCTCCGATCCCCGCACGCCCCCCGGCGCACGCGAGCCCTTCGACGCGTCCTCCGACGCCGCAGGCGTGCTGTCCGGCCGCGGCATCGTGCTCGGCTGGACCCGGGGCGCCGAGGACCTGTCCGGCTACCCGGCGGCGGAGGTCACCGGCCGGTCCGCCGCGCGCCTGGCGGCCGTGCCGGAGGACCCCGTGCGCGTCGCCGGCATCGCCGAACGGTGCCGGGCCGGGAAGGGATGGAGCGGCCTCGTCCCCGTACGGCACCGCGACGGACACCGGTTCGAGGTCGACCTGCGGGTGTCCGCCGTCTTCCGCATACACGGCGAGGAGTGCTTCCTGGTCTCGGCGCGCGAGCGACGGCAGCGCTGGTCCATGGGCGAGTCGGTCCTCGACGGCTTCCTGACCCGCTCGCCGGTCGGCATGGCGGTGGTGGACCGGCAGCTGCGCTACGTGTGGCTGAACGACACCCTGGAACGCCTGGGCGGCGTGCCCCGGGAACAACGGCTGGGGCGCCGGCTGAGCGAACTGCTGCCCGGGCTGCGGACCGACACCCTCGAAGGGCTGATGCGGAAGGTCCTGGAGACCGGGGTCCCGGTCACCGACTACGAGTACGTCGGATGGAGCTGGTGCGACCCCCACCGCCGGCACGCCTACTCCACTTCCTTCTTCCCCCTGGTGGACGCGGACGAGTCGGTCACCGGCGTCTGCTGCATGGTGCTGGACGTCACCGAGCGGTGGAACGCCCGCCGGCTGCTGTCGCTGGTCAACGAGGCCGGTACCTGCATCGGCCGGACGCTGGACGTGATGCGCACGGCCCAGGAGCTGGCCGACTTCACCGTGCCCCGCCTCGCGGACTTCGTCGTCGTCGACCTCCTGGAGCCCGTCCTCGGCACGGCGGGACAGGGGGCGTGGCTCGCCGGCGCGGGACCGGCGCCGGAGCGGCCGGTGCTGCGCCGCGCCGGGATGAGTTCGGTACGGGAGGGCTGCCCGGAGGCCGCGGCGCGGATCGGCGACCGGGTGGACTTCCTGCCTCCGCCGCGCGACCCCGGCATGCTGATCAGGGGTGAGCCCACGCTCGTCCCGGTGCTCGACCCGGCCGACGACCTGGAGCCCGACCGGGTCGGCAGCGCCCGGGAGTTCGGACTGCACTCCCTCGTCTCCGTGCCGATGCGGGCCCGGAACACGGTCCTCGGCCTCACCACGTTCGTCCGCTCGGTCAACCCCGTCTCGTTCCAGCCCGACGACGTCCTGGTGGCCCAGGAACTGGTGGCGCGGGCGGCGCTGTGCGTCGACAACGCCCGCCGCTACAGCCGGGAGCACATGGCGGCCGTCACGCTCCAGCGCAGTCTGCTGCCCCACGCCCTGAGCGGCGGCACCGCGCTGGAGGTCGCCTCGCACTACCTGCCCGCGGGCCCGGCGGGCGGGGTGGGCGGCGACTGGTTCGACGTGATCCCGCTCTCCGGTGCCCGCGTGGGACTCGTGGTCGGCGACGTGGTCGGTCACGGCATCACGGCGGCGGCGGGCATGGGCCGGCTGCGCACCGCCGTACAGACCCTCGCGGACCTGGAGATGCCGCCCGACGACCTGCTGGCCCATCTCGACGACCTGGTGCTCCGGCTCAGCGAGGAGGAGACCGGCGACGGGGCGGCCGACGACGGCGCGAGCGCGTTCCTCGGGGCGACCTGCCTGTACGCCGTCTACGACCCCGTCACCCGGCGGTGCACGATGGCCAGGGCCGGCCATCCGCCGCCCGTCCTCGTCACACCGGACGGACACGTCGCCTTCCCCACCCCGCCCGCCGGTCCGCCCCTCGGGCTGGGCGGCATCGGATTCGAGACGGGCGAGATCGAACTGCCCCCGGGCAGCCTCTTCGGCCTCTACACCGACGGCCTGATCGCGGCGGCCGACCGCGACGTGGAGGCGGGCATGGCCCGGCTGGGCGAGGCCCTGGCCCGTCCCTGCACCGACCTGGACTCCCTGTGCCGGACCGCCGTCCAGCGCGTCGCCCCGGGCCCCCGGTCCGACGACATCGCCCTGCTCCTGGTCCGCACGCACACGGTACGGCCCGACCAGGTGGCCTCCTGGGGCGTCCCGGCGGACCCGGCCGCCGTCGCCGACGTCCGGACCCGCGCCGCCCGCCAGGTGGAGGCATGGGGCTTCGGGGACCTGGCCGTGACGACGGAACTGATCGTCAGCGAACTGGTCACCAACGCCATCCGCTACGCGGCCCCGCCGATCCGGCTGCGCCTCCTCCGCGACGCCCGCCTGACCTGCGAGATCTCCGACGGCAGCAGCACCGCCCCGCGGCTGCGGCACGCCCGCAGCACCGACGAGGGCGGCCGGGGGCTGTTCCTGGTGGCCCAGCTCGCCCATCGCTGGGGAGCCCGGTACACACCCGACGGGAAGATCATCTGGGCGGAACAGGAGCTCCCGTGAGCGGGCGGACACGGGTCAGGGCAGGATGGAGTCCACGTAGCCGCCGTCGACCCGCAGCGCGCCCCCCGTGGTGGCGGAGGCGTGCGGCGAGCTGAGGTAGACGACCATGTTGGCGATCTCCTCGGGCTCGATGAGCCGCTGGATCAGGGACTGCGGCCGGTACTTGACCATGAACTCGCGCTGCGCCTCCTCCCAGCCCAGCTCGTCCCCGATGAGTTGCCGTACGAAGTCCTCGACGCCGCCGGTGTGCGTGGGCCCGGCGATCACGGAGTTGACGGTGACACCGCTGCCGGCGGCCTCCTTGGCGAAACCGCGGCTGACCGCCAGCAGGGACGTCTTCGTCATGCCGTAGTGGATCATCTCCGCCGGGATCACCACGGCGGAGTCGCTGGCGACGTTCACGATGCGGCCCCAGCCGCGTTCCCGCATGCCGGGCAGGCAGGCGCGGATCAGCCGGACCGCGGACAGCACGTTGACCTCGAAGTAGCGGACCCACTCGGCGTCCTCGATCTCCAGCGGCGGGGCGGCGCCGAAGATCCCGAGGTTGTTGACGAGGATGTCGATCCGGGGCACGGCGTCGAGCACGGCCCGGGCGCCGTCCGCGGTCGCCAGATCGCCGGCCGCGCCCACGACATCGGCCGCGCCGGCCTCGGCCCGGACCTCCTGCACGGCCTTCTCGACGGTCTCACCGCGACGGCCGTTGACGACCACCCGCGCGCCGGCGCGGGCGAGGCCGACGGCGATGGCCTGGCCGATGCCCTGGGTGGAGCCGGTGACCAACGCGGTCCGGCCGGTCAGGTCGATGTGCATGGCGAACCTCCTCGACAGGTACGGGTGTGGGGGGCGGGGGTGGTACGGCGCTCAGTTGAACGTGTCGGGGTCCGGACCGGTCCGCAGGCCCCGGTCCAGCGCGGCCAGGCTCCGCAGGTCCTCCTCGGTCAGCTCGAAGCCGAAGACGTCCAGGTTCTGCCGGATGCGCTCGGGCGTCACCGACTTCGGGATCACGATGTTGCCGATCTGGAGGTGCCAGCGCAGCACGACCTGTGCCGGGCTCACGCCGTACCTCGCGGCGAGGTCCGTCACCGCCTGGTCGCCGAGGACCGCACCCTGCGCGAGCGGGCTCCACGCCTCCGTGGCGATGCCGTGCCGCTCGTGGAAGGCGCGCAGTTCCTCCTGCTGCAAGCCGGGGTGCAGCTCGACCTGGTTGACCGCGGGAGTGACGCCGGAGTTCTCCATCAGCCGCTCCAGGTGGGCCACCTGGAAGTTGGAGACGCCGATGGCCCGGGCGCGGCCCTCGCCGAGGATCTTCTCGAAGGCCCGCCAGGTGTCGGTGTAGAGGTCGCGGGCCGGGGCGGGCCAGTGGATGAGGTAGAGGTCGACGTAGTCCAGGCCGAGCTTGTCGAGGGAGGCGTCGAGGGCCGCGAGGGCCGCGTCGTAGCCCTGGTCCTCGTTCCACAGCTTGGTGGCGACGAACAGTTCCTCGCGCGCGATGCCGGACTCCGCGATGGCCCGGCCGACGCCACGCTCGTTGCCGTAGATCGCGGCCGTGTCGATGCTGCGGTACCCGGCCTGGAGCGCGGTGGTGACCGCCGCGGTGGTCTCGTCGTCGGGGACCTGGAAGACACCGAAGCCGAGCTGCGGCATCTCGATGCCGTTGTTCAGCTTCACGTTCGGGGTCGGGTTCATGTGTGCCGTCCTTCCGGGAGTGCGCCGCATACCGGGTGCGAGGGCGTCCCGTCTGGGTACCCCCGTCGCACCGTCCGAGGCGGCCGTTGTACGTTCCAGGCGTGAGCGATCAATGCGCGCACGCCTTACGGTCGCCGACAATAGTTGCAGGCGCGGTATACGCGCAAACGCAAGCAGTCCTGGAAGGGGTGCGCCTACTTGGATTCCACCCGCCCGAACGCGTCCGGGCCGGTGGTCAGCGCGTTCTGCGCGTCCCGCCACGCGCTGTCGCCCGGGTCGAACGCGCTGCGCAGGTAGGCGGAGGTCAGCCGGGCGAGCGCGGCGACCCGGCCGGGGTGCTCGTCCGTCGTCTCGGCGGCGTCGTACCCGGCGACCCCGCCCAGCCCGTGCTCCGCGTCGAACAGGGTGAGCAGCGTCTTGGGGGCCGGGGCCAGGTGGAACGGGTCGGCGTGCCAGGCCGGGCCCATGTCCGTGAAGTGCCGCGAGTCGTCCTTGTCCCCGGCGACGACCAGCGCGGGCGTGGTCATGGCGGAGAAGTCGAGGGTCCTGAAGGCCGGCAGCCGTTCCGCCATGGACCCGTTCAGGGCGTCACCGCCCCGGCCGGGCGCGGCCAGCAGCACGCCCCGCTTGATCCGGGGCTCGGGCAGGCGCACCTCGCCGCCGTCGTCGGGGTCGGTGAAACGGGCGCCCAGCAGGAGGCTCGCGGTGAAACCGCCGAGCGAGTGCCCGGCCACGGCGACGCTGCCGTGGTCCAGGCGCCCGGCGAGTCCGGGTACGGCGTCCTCGATCGCTTCGAGACGGTCGAGGACGTGGGTCATGTCCTCGGCGCGGGAACGCAGGAAGAAGGGCGCTCCGGGAGCGTCCGCGAGCAGCGGGGCGAGCGTGCTGGAGCTGAGGTGGGTGGGCTGCACGACGGCGAAGCCGGAGGCGGCCCAGAGGTGGGCGAGCGGCGCGTAACCGTTGAGGGAGGACAGGTTGTTCGAGCTGCCGTGTCCGTGCGAGAGCAGGACGACGGGCAGTCCGGTCCCGGTCGCCGGTGCGGTCACGCGCACCTGGAGGTCGACGGGACGTCCGGGCACGGTCAGCACCACCGGGCTGTAGGAGAGCACGGGGGCCGGCGGGGTGACGGTGGAGGCGGATGCGCTCATGGATGCGGCCTTCCTCGGGTCCGGCAACGGCCGGAACGGGTCCGGCATCGGCCGGAACGAAACGGAACGTTGTTCCGCTTGACTGGCGACTACGATACGGAACGTCGTTCCGCTTCACAAGTGCATGCGGAACATTGTTCCGCTTAGCGGCGGCGAGAGGCAGGGAGGCAGAGCGGTGTCCACTTCAGGCCAGACCGGACCGGCGCCGGGCGCGGGCCCGGGCAAGCGGGCCGACGCGGTGCGCAACCAGCAGAAGCTGCTGGCCGCCGCCGCCGAGGTGTTCGTGACCTCCGGCGTCGACGCGCCGATCCGCGAGATCGCGGCCAGGGCGGGCGTCGGGATGGGGACGATCTACCGGCACTTCCCGACCCGGGCCGATCTCGTCGTCGCCGTCTTCCGGCACCAGGTCGAGGAGTGCGCCGAAGCGGGCCCGCGCCTGCTGGCCGGCACTGGCTCGCCGCTCGCGGCGCTGCACCAGTGGATCGGCCTCTTCATCGACTTCCTGGTCACCAAGCACGGGCTCGCCGACACACCGCAACCGGACGGCAGCGGCTTCGCCGCGCTCCACACCTACTTCCTCGACCGCCTGCTGCCCGTCGCCGGGCAACTGCTCGACGCGGCGGTGGAGGCGGGGGAGATCCGGCCCGGCGTCGAGCCGTACGAACTGATGCGCGGCATCGGCAACCTCTGCGTCGGCGCCGACAACGACCCCCGCTACGACCCCCGCCGCCTGGTCGCCCTGCTCCTGAAGGGACTCCAGGCACCGCCGTCGGCGCGGGGCTGACCGCCGAGGTCGCGGCGGCCTCCGGCCGGGCGTGATCCTGGACCGGGCGCCCCCGCCCACCGGGAACCACCGGAAGACGACGAGAGCAAGGAGCACCCATGCGCTACCGCAAGCTCGGCAGTTCGGACCTGGACGTCTCGGAGATCTCCCTCGGGTCCTGGCTCACCTACTCCGGCGGCATCGAGGCGGACGCGACCCGCGCCTGCACCGAGGCGGCGTTCGACGCCGGCATCAACTTCTTCGACACCGCCAACGTCTACGGCCGAGGGGCCGCCGAGACCGCGTGGGGCGAGATCCTCTCCGCCCACCCCCGCGACTCCTACGTCCTGGCCACCAAGGTCTACTTCCCGATGTCGGACGACCCGGCCGACCAGGGCCTGTCCCCGGCGCAGATCGCCCGGCAGATCGACGCCTCCCTCACCCGGCTCGGAACCGACCACGTCGACCTGTACCAGGCGCACCGCTTCGACCCCACCGTGCCGGTCGAGGACACCGTCGAGGCGTTCCGGAAGGTCGTCGAGCAGGGCAAGGCCCGCTACATCGGATTCAGCGAGTGGACCCCCGAACAGATCCAGGCCGCGGTCGACGTCGCCGGCCCCGGCCTGTTCGTCTCCTCCCAGCCGCAGTACTCCATGCTCTGGCAGGCCCCCGAGGCCGAGGTCTTCGGACTCTGCGCCGCCCACGGCATCTCGCAGATCGTGTGGTCCCCGCTCGCCCAGGGCGTCCTCACCGGAAAGTACGAGCCCGGGCGGCCCGTACCGGAAGGCAGCCGCTTCGCCTCCGCCGACATGGCCGTCTCGAAGGACCTCGTCCACAGCGACGCCACCCTGGAAGCGGTCCAGCGGCTCGTCCCGATCGCCGAGGAGGCCGGGATGAGCATGGCCACGCTGGCGCTCGCCTGGGTCCTGCGCCGTGGCGAAGTCGCCTCCGCCATCACCGGCGCCTCTCGCCCCGAACAGGTCCACGCCAACGCCGGCGCCTCCGGCGTGGACCTGTCCGACGACCTGCTGACCGCTGTCGACCGGGCGCTCGGCGACGTCCCCGTCACCGAACCGACCCTCGCCCCCGGCGCCCGGCGGGGCGTCCTGCACCGCTGACCGGCCGGGCACCGGCGGCGGGTCCGTCAGGCGACCGCCGCCCGCCCGCCGTCCCCGTGTCCCGTCCCGTGTCCGCTCTCGTGGTGGATCGGCGTCGTGCCGCCGGTCAGCGGCGCTCCCGTTCCGCCGCGCCGGGCGGCGACGATCTCCGCCGTGATGGACAGGGCGGTCTCCTCCGGTGTGCGGGCGCCGAGGTCGAGGCCGATCGGTGAGCGCAGGCGGGACAGCTCCCGTTCGGTGAGGCCCTCCGCCCGCAGACGCCGGTCGCGGTCCTCGTGCGTGCGGCGCGAACCCATCGCCCCGACGAACGCGACCCGCATCCGCAGGGCCACCTTCAGCAGCGGCACGTCGAACTTCGCGTCGTGGGTGAGCACGCACAGGACCGTACGGGCGTCGGTCGTGGTGCTCCGCAGGTAGCGGTGCGGCCAGTCGACGACCACCTCGTCGGCGTCCGGGAAGCGGTCCGGCGTGGCGAAGACCGGGCGGGCGTCGCACACGGTGACGTGGTAGCCGAGGAACTTTCCGGCCCGGGCCAGCGCCGACGCGAAGTCCACCGCGCCGAAGACGATCATGCGCGGGGGCGGCACGTTCGACTCGACCAGCAGCGTCACACCGCCACGGCAGTGCGAGCCTTCCGCCGACAGCTCCACCGTGCCGGTGCGGCCCGCCTCCAGCAGCGCGCGGGCCTCGGCCGCCGCCACCCGGTCCAGCTCCGGACGGCCGCCGAGACCGCCCTCCACCGTGCCGTCGGACCGGACCAGCAGGGCCCGGCCGAGGAGTTCGGCGGGGCCCCGGGCGACCCGGGCGAGGGCCGCCGGTTCGCCCCGTCCTGCGGCCGACAGCGCCGGCCGCAGGACGGGGCGCACGAGGGCGTCGCCGGTCACCGGCGTGACCAGCACGTCGATCGTCCCGCCGCAGGTCAGCCCCACGGCGAAGGCGTCCTCGTCGCTGTACCCGAACCGTTCGGCCACGCTCTCCCCGGTCCGCAGTGCCTCCTGGCACAGGTCGTAGACCGCGCCCTCCACGCAGCCGCCGGAGACCGAGCCGATGACGGTGCCCGCGCTGTCGACGGCGAGGGCCGCGCCGGGACCGCGCGGCGCGCTGCCGCCGACCGCCACCACGGTGGCGACGGCGAACTCCCGGCCCTCCTCGGTCCAGCGGCGCAGCTCCTCGGCCAGGTCAAGCATCCGGCGCCCCCGCGGCGGCCGTGAGGACCCGGTCGGGCCGGATGGGCAGGGCGCGGTGGCGTACGCCGGTCGCGTGCCAGACCGCGTTGGTGACGGCCGCGGCGGCGCCGACGATGCCGACCTCCCCGATGCCCTTGATGCCGACCGGGTCGTCCGGGTCCGGGTCGTCGATCCAGTCGGCCTCGACGCGGGGCACGTCGGCGTGGGTGGCCACGTGGTAGCCGGCGAGGTCGGCTCCGACATGGCCGCCCGAGGCGCGGTCCCGGTGGGCCTCCTCGTGCAGGGCCATGGAGATGCCCCAGATCATGCCGCCGCGCAGCTGGTTGCGGGCGGTGAGCGGGTTGACGATCCGGCCCGCCGCGAAGACGCCGAGCATGCGCCGCACCCGCACCTCACCGGTGCCGACGTCGACGGCGACCTCGGCGAACTGCGCGCCGAAGGAGTGCCGTTCGGCGCGCGGCAGGGCCGCGATGGCCTCGGCGGTGTCGGAGCGCACGGTGATCCCCTCCGGCGGGACGTCGGCGCCGAGGGCCAGCCGTTCGCGCAGTTCACCGGCGGCGGTCCGGACCGCCCAGGCCCAGGAGCGGGTGCCCATGGAGCCACCGGCGATCATCGCGGGGCCGAAGGCGCTGTCCCCGATGCGCACCTCGATCCGCTCCGGCGGCACCTGGAGGGCGTCCGCGGCGACCAGGGTGAGCGCGGTACGGGCGCCGGTGCCGATGTCGGCCGCGGAGATCCGCACGGTGAAGGTGCCGTCCGGGTGCGCGGTCGCGGCGGCGGTGGACGGCATGGCGCCCGCCGGGAACGAGGCCGCGGCCGTACCGGTGCCGAGCAGCCAGCGGCCGTCGCGGCGCATCCCGGGGCGCGGGTCCCGGTCCGCCCAGCCGAACCGGCGGGCGCCCTCCCGGAAGCAGGCGGCCAGGTTGCGGCCGGCGAACGGCAGGCCCGACACCGGGCCCTTGTCCGGTTCGTTGCGCAGCCGCAGCTCGACCGGGTCGATCCCGCACTTCTCGGCGAGTTCGTCGAGCGCCGCCTCCAGCGCGAACGACCCGGGTGCCTCGCCCGGGGCGCGCATGAACGTCGGGGTCGGCACGTCGAGCCGTACGAGGCGGTTGGCGGTGTGGTGGGCCTCGGCGTCGTACATCACCCGCGCCACCCCGGCGCTGGGCTCGATGAACTCGTACACCGTGGAGGTGGCGCTGACGGCGCTGTGCTCCAGCGCGCGCAGCCGTCCGTCGGGGCCGGCGCCGAGCCGGACGCGCTGGGTGGTGGGGCTGCGGTAGCCGGCCAGCGAGAACATCTGGCGCCGGGTGAGGACCACCCGCACGGGCCGTTGCAGGACGGTCGCGGCCATCACGGCGGCGACCTGGTGGGCGCGGACGCCCTTGCTGCCGAAGCCGCCGCCGACGTGCTCGGAGCGCACCCGCACGGAGGCCGGGTCGAGCGAGAAGAGGTTCGCGAGTTCGCCGGAGACCCAGGTGACGCCCTGGTTGGAGTCGATCACCTCCAGCTGCCCGCCGTCCCAGCGGGCGGTCGCCGCGTGCGGCTCCATCGGGTTGTGGTGCTCTTCGGGGGTGGTGTACTCGGCGTCCACGACGACGGGCGAGGAGGCGAGGGCGGCATCGAGGTCGCCCTTCTCCGTCACCGCCGGCATGTGGCCGTCCAGCGGGTACGCGTCCGGGCGCCCGCCGGTGAACTCGACGTCGTGCGGCTCCTGCTCGTAGTGCACGACGAGGGCCTCGGCGGCCTCCCGCGCCTGTTCGGAGGTCTCCGCGACGACCAGCGCCACCGGCCAGCCCCGGTGCGGCACCCGGTCGTGCTGGAAGACCGCGCAGGTCGGGTCGGGACGCATGCCCATCAGACCGGTGTAGTCGGTCTCCAGGCGCATCGCGTTGCGGTGGTCCAGCACGGCCAGGACGCCCGGCATGGCGAGGACGGGCTCGGTGTCGAGGGCGGTGATGCGGCCCCGGGCGACCGTGGACAGCACCAGCCAGCCGTGGGCGAGGCCGGCGAAGGGCACCTCGCCCGCGTAGCGGGCCGCTCCGGTGACCTTGTCCCTGCCCTCGACACGGGTGTGGCCGGTGCCGACGGCGGGCGCCTGCGCGGGTGTTCCGGTGGTGACGGCGGTCATCGTGCGGTCTCCTCGGCGAGTTCGGTCAGGACGGCCACCACGAGGTTGCGGACGAGGTCCACCTTGTACCCGTTGTGCGGCAGCGGCCGGGCCGCCGCCAGCTCGGCGTCCGCCGCGGCGGCGTAGGTCTCGGCGGTGGCCGGAGCGCCGGTCAGGACCCGCTCGGCCGCGGCGGCCCGCCACGGACGGGAGGCCACGGCGCCGAGGGCCAGGCGCGCGTCCTGGACGACGCCGTCCCGGACGTCGAGCGCGGCGGCGAGGGAGCCGATGGCGAAGGCGTAGGAGGCGCGCTCGCGGACCTTGCGGTAGCGGGAGCGGGCGGCGACCGGGGCGGGCGGCAGCGTGACGCCGGTGATCAGCGCGCCCGGCGGCAGGGCGGTCTCGCGGTGCGGGGTGTCCCCGACGGGCAGGTAGAAGTCGGCGAGCGGCAGCCGGCCGGGCCCGTCGGCCGTCTCGAACCGGACCACGGCGTCGAAGGCGGTCAGGGCGACGGCCATGTCCGAGGGGTGTACGGCCACGCAGTGCTCGGAGGCGCCCAGGATCGCGTGGTTGTGGTGCTCGCCCTGGATGGCGGGGCAACCGCTGCCGGGCACCCGCTTGTTGCAGGGCTGGGTGACGTCGGCGAAGTAGCCGCAGCGGGTGCGCTGGAGCAGGTTCCCGCCGACCGTGGCCATGTTGCGCAGCTGCCCGGAGGCACCGGCCAGCACCGCCTGGGCGAGCGCCGGGTAGCGGCGGCGGACCTCGGGGTGGGCGGCCAGGTCGCCGTTGGTGACGGTGGCGCCGATGCGCAGGCCGCCCTCCGGCGTTGTCTCGATCTCGTCCAGCGGGAGTTCGCGGATGTCGACGAGCCGCGCGGGCCGCTCGACTCCGGTCTTCATCAGGTCGACGAGGTTGGTGCCGCCGCCGAGGTAGCGGGTGTCCGGATCGGCGCCGAGCAGGGCGACGGCCCCGGCGACGTCGTGCGCCCGCTGGTAGTCGAACTCCCTCATGCCACGGCCTCCTCGGCGCCCGTCGCGGAGTGCGCGCGGGCCTCGTCCGAACGGGCCCCGGCCGCGCGGGCCACCGCGTCGACGATCGAGACGTACGCGGCGCAACGGCACAGGTTCCCGCTCATCCGCTCGCGGATCTCCTCGGCGGTCAGGGGTGGTGGCCCCGCTTCGGGGCGGACGTCCTCGGTGACGGCGCTCGGCCAGCCCGCCGCGTGCTCCTCGATCATCCCGATCGCCGAGCAGATCTGGCCCGGTGTGCAGTACCCGCACTGGAAGCCGTCCAGGTCGAGGAACGCCTGCTGCACGGGGTGGAGACGGTCGCCGTCGGCCACGCCTTCGATGGTGGTGATCTCGCGGCCCTCGGCCGCCACGGCCAGTTGCAGACAGGCGACGGACCGGCGTCCGTCCAGCAGGACCGTACAGGCCCCGCACTGCCCTTGGTCGCAGCCCTTCTTGGTGCCGGTGAGATCGAGACGCTCGCGCAGGGCGTCGAGCAGGGTGGTGCGGTGGTCGACGGGCAGTGTGTACTTCTCGCCGTTGATCTTCAGGGTGATGACACTGGACGTCGATGAGGCCATGGGCTGCTTCTTTCGCGTTTCCAGGAACGGGGGCCGGCTGCCGGGGGCCGGCGCGGGGGGTGTCGTGCGGTGCGTGCCGCGCGGTGTGTGCCGTGACGGACGGGGCGAAGGTGCGGGTTCTAAGGGCGTGTTCGCAGGGCGCTGTGCCGGTCTGGGTGCCGGGGGCTGGGACCCCGGTGCGGGCGACCGACGCCTGCCGCGCGGCGGCCCCAGCCGCTATGGTGAAGCTAAACGGATAACTGTCCGGTCACAGGAAACGTAACGGACACTTGTCCGCTTAGCAAGGGCGAGGTTCGGCCACGCCGTGAGGAGGACGAGTGCCGCAGCAGAAGGACTCACCCCGGCGCTCGGACGCACAGCGCAACCGCGAGCGCATCCTGCAGGTGGCGCTCACCGAGCTGTCGCGCTGCGCCGACGCCCCGCTCAGCGTGATCGCCAAGAAGGCCGGGGTAGGGCAGGGCACCTTCTACCGCAACTTCCCCAACCGCGAGTCACTCGTCCTGGAGATCTACCGCCACGAGATGCGGCAGGTCGCGGACAGCGCGGAGGACCTGCTCGCCGGCCGGGCGCCCGACGAGGCCCTGCGCGCCTGGATGGACCGGCTCGCCGAGTTCGCCATGGCCAAGGCCGGGCTGGCCGACGCGATACGGCAGGTCACCGGCGCGCCGGGCGGCCCCGCCAAGCCGTCGCCCACCCCGGTGGCCCGCGCGGCGGAGCTTCTGCTGCGCGCCAACGAGGAGGCGGGCACCATCCGGCCCGGAGTCACCTCGGACGACTTCTTCCTCGCCATAGCGGGCCTGTGGCAACTCGACCCCCACGACGACTGGCAGCCCCGCGCCGCCCGCCTCCTCGACCTGGTCATGGACGGACTGCGCGGCGGGGCGCGCGGGACGTGAGGTGCGGCCGAATTCGGGTGGGTCGCCTCACGGTGGGGCGCGGCCGGACCGGGGCGGCCTGGGGTGAAGCGGTTCCGGGCTGCGGGCCGGCGGGCCCTGCGGCCCCAGGGATAAGCGTCGCCCGGAGGGGGCCGGGGCGGGCCCGCCTCGCGGGTGAGGCTCCGAGCCGGTGATGGCCCCGGTAGCGAGGGGCGACGCGGCGCGTCGACGGCCGCCGGCAGGGGGCGCGCGCCTTGCCCCCCGGCGGGGAGGCCGCCCCGGGCCGGGGCCGCCGTGCCCCCCTCACGCCGTCCCCCTCACGCCCCTCAGGCCGTCGCCTCGTCGAGGAGTTCCAGGACGTGCCGGTAGGGGTGCCCCGTGGCCCGGGTCAGGCCCAGTTCGCAGGTGCGGTTGCAGGAGGCGTACGCGTCGTACGTGACCGCGTTCAGCTCGGCCGCCTGGGCGGCGACGGCCGACGCGGTGATCTCCGGGTGCAGCAGACCCCGGTCCCCGGCGAACGCGCAGCAGCCCCAGCTGTCGGGGACCGTCACCTCGTCGCTCACCGCCGCGGCGACGGTGCGCAGGGCGGTCTCGACGCCGAGGTGCACCGTGGAGCAGGTGGGGTGCAGGGCGAGGCGGCCCAGGCGCCGGGGCTCGGGCAGGGCCGGGAGCAGGTGCTCGGCGGCGAAGACCACGCTGTCGACGAAGCGCAGCGCGGCGAAGCGGGCGCGGTCGGACTCCGGGACGGCGTCGCGCAGCTGGTCCAGGCCGTGCGTGCAGGACGAGGCGTCGCACACCACCGGCAGCCGGCCGTGCCCGCTCGCCTCCCACAGCGCTTCCAGGGTGCGCGCGGCCATGGTGCCGTACCCGGCGGTGTACCCCTTGGACTGCCAGGGGGTGCCGCAGCACAGCCCGTCCAGCCCGGAGGGCACGGCGACGGGAACCCCGGCCCGCGCGCACAGCCGCAGGAAGGCCCCGGCCGCGCCGGTCGCCCCGCCGGGGCTGCCCTGTCCGCCGGCCTCCGGGGCGAAGAGACTGCCGATGCACGCGGCGAAGAACACCGCGCGGGCTCCGGCCGGCCGGCGGGGCGCGGGGCGGGCGGGGCCGCCACGCGGGATGTCGTCGCTCCAGGCCGGCACCAGCTCGCCCGCCCCCAGCCGGCGCAGCGCGCCGGTCGCGGTGCGCAGCACGGGGGAGGGGGCGGCGTGCGCTGTATTCAGGGCGGCGCGCACGGCCTTGACGGCGGTCCCCCAGTGCCGGGCCGCCGTGTCCCCCGCGCGCTGCGCGACCGCACCGTGTCCCTCGGCGCGCAGGCGTTTCATCACCGCCCCGGTGTCGATGGTGACCGGGCACGCGGTGACGCAGAGGCTGTCGGCCGCGCAGCTGTCGACGGCCGCGTAGCCGTAGTCCTCCACCAGCGCGCGCCGCCGCTCCTCGTCCCCCGCCGCCGTGGCCAGCGCGATCTCGCGCCGCAGGGCGATGCGCTGACGCGGTGTCGTGGTGACGTCGGCGGTGGGGCACACCGGCTCGCAGTAGCCGCACTCGACGCACGCGTCGACGGCGGGGTCGACCTCCGGGATGCTCTTGAGGTTGCGCAGGTGCGCGCTCGCGTCGTCGTCCAGGAGCACACCCGGGTTGAGCACCCCGTGCGGGTCGCACAGCCGCTTCAGCTCACGCATGACGTCGTACAGCTCGTCGCCGTACTGGCGGCGCACGAACGGCGCCATGGCCCGCCCGGTGCCGTGCTCGGCCTTCAGCGTGCCCCCGGCGTCCAGGACGAGGTCCACCATGGCGTCGGTGAACCGGGCGTAGCGCTCGACCTCGGCGGCGGAGTCGAAGTCCTGGGTCAGCATGAAGTGGAGGTTGCCGTCGCGGGCGTGGCCGAAGATCACCGCGTCCTGGTAGCCGTACCGGTCGAAGAGCCCGGCCAGGCCCTCGCAGGTGCGGGTGAGCCGGTCCATGGGCACCGCGATGTCCTCCAGCAGCGCGGTGGTGCCGGGGCGGCGCGCGCCCGCGACGGCGGTGTACAGGCCCTTGCGCAGGTGCCAGAGCCGGGCCCGCGCGCGCGGGTCGCCCACGAGCGCGGTGTCGCCGACGGCGGGCAGCCGGTCCAGGACCCGCCGCGCGTCCGCCACCCGCTCCGCCAGCAGTCCCGGGTCCTCCTCGGCGAACTCCACCAGCAGGGCCGCGTGCCGCTCCACGCGCAGGCCGCGCACCTCGTCGACGGGGTCGGGGGACCGCTGCGCCACCCGGAGCGACGCCGCGTCGAGGAGTTCGGCGGTGCGGGCACCGGCGGCGAGCAGCGCGGGCAGGGCGTCGGTGGCCTCGGCGAGCCCGGGCAGCACCAGCAGGCCGGTGGCGGTGTGCGGCAGCAGCGGGACGGTGCGGAAGACCGCCTCCCCGACGAAGCCGAGGGTGCCCTCGCTGCCGATCATCAGGTGGGCGAGGACGGCGGCCGGTTCGTCGTGGTCCAGGAACGAGTTGAGCCCGTAGCCCATGGTGTTCTTCATCGAGAACAGCCGCTCGACGGTGGCCCGGGACCGGGCCGAGCCGCGCACCCGGTCGCGCAGCCGCAGCAGGCCCGCGTGCAGTTCGGGTTCGCGGGCGCGCAGCGCCTCGTCGGCGTCGGGCAGCGCGGTGTCGACCACCGTGCCGGAGGGCAGCACGAACTGGAGGGACTCCATGGTCCGGTAGGCGTTGTCCCGGGTGCCGCAGTTCATGCCGCTGGAGTTGTTGGCGACCAGACCGCCGATGGTGCAGGCGGACTCACTGGCCGGGTCGGGGCCGAGCCGGCGCCCGTACCGGGCGAGCCGCGCGTTCACCTGCCGCACGGTCAGCCCCGGCTGCACCCGCACGCGCAGTCCGTCGTCGAGGACCTTGGCGGCGCGCCACGCGCTGCGGACGTCCACGAGGATGCCGTCGCCACCCGCCTGCCCGGCGAGGCTGGTGCCCCCCGAGCGCAGCGTGAGCGGCAGCCCGGCCGCGCGGGCGCCGGCCATCAGGGCGCCCACCTCGGCCGCCGACACGGCCCGCACCACCGCGCGCGGGGTGAACAGGTACGGCGAGGCGTCGTGGGCGGCGGCGACCCTGCGGGGGACGTCGGTCGTGACCCTGGCCGGGTCGTCGACGCACGCGGACAGCAGCTCGGCCAGGCGGTCGGGCCGGTCCGGCGCGTGCGCGGCGGCGGAGGGGGCGTCGGAGGGGGTCATGGGTCCTCGGGTGGGATCAGACGATCCGCAGCAGGTGCGGCGGCCGTGCGACGGGGGCGGGCAGGCGCAGCGGCGCCAGGCCGGGGGTGATGCTGCCGAGCAGCGTGGCCCTGGCGGCGCCGGTGGCGGAGGGGTGGGTGCCGGGCAGGCCGTGGACGGTGAGGAAGCCCAGGACGGCGAAGGCCAGGGCCTCCTTGGCGTCGGAGGGCAGCCCCAGGTCGTCGCTGCGGCGCACCGGCACGCCGGGCAGCTCCTCGCCGATCATGCGCATGAGCACCGGGTTGCGGGTGCCGCCGCCGGAGGCGACGAGCTGGGTGACCCCGTGGGCCCGGCAGGCGTCGGCCACGGTCACGGCGGTCAGCCGGGCCAGCGTGGCCAGCACGTCGTCGGTGGCGGGCGTGGGTACGGCGTCGAGCGCCCGCAGCAGGTACGGCAGGTGGAAGTGCTCCTTGCCGGTGGTCTTCGGTGCGGGCCTGCGGTAATAGGGGTCGGCCAGCAGGAAGCGGAGGAGTCCGGGGCTGACGTTCCCGGCGGCGGCCCGGCGTCCGTCCGCGTCGTAGGCGGCGCCGTCGCCGGTGAAGTGCCGTACGGCCGCGTCGAGCAGGGCGTTGGCGGGGCCGGTGTCGAAGGCTAGCGGTTCGGCGCCGGGCGCGAGGACGGTGACGTTGGCGATGCCGCCGAGGTTCAGCGCCGCCGGGGTGCCGGGCAGGGCGCGCAGCAGCAGGCTGTCGGTCAGGCCGACCAGCGGGGCGCCCTGGCCGCCGGCGGCGACGTCCCTGCTGCGCAGGTCGGAGACGACGGGCAGCCCGGTCTCCTCGGCGATCCAGGCCGGCTGGCCGAGTTGCAGGGTGCCGCGCACGACGCCGTCCTCCACCCAGTGGTGCAGGGTCTGGCCGTGCGAGACCACCAGGTCCGCCGCCCCCGCGCACAGCTCCCGCAGGGCCCGCGCCGCCGCTCCCGCGAAGGCCTGCCCGATGCCGCTGTCCAGCGCGCAGACGGCCTGCGTGGTCGTGGCGGCCGGCGGCAGCGTGGCGGCGATCAGGGCGCGCAGGTCCTGCGGGTAGGGCACGGAGAGGTGGCCGAGGGGGCGCAGGAGCAGGGTGTCGCCGTCCAGGGTGAGGTCGGCGGCGGCCGCCTCGATGGCGTCGTACGACGTGCCGGACATCAGCCCGATCACCCGCATGGCGCCTTCGGGACCGTCCGCCGCCCGCTCGGCGGACGCGGTGCGCTGCGGCTGGGACATGGTGCGTGCCTCCGGGGGCGTGCGTGGAAGGAAGGGGGCCGGGGTGGGTGCGGTCCTCGCTGTCCGGCGCGCGGCGGGGGGCGTGCCGGTCCGGTCCGCCCCCCCGCCGGGCAGGGATCAGTCCTGGTGGACGGCTGCCGCGACCCGCCCCTCGTCCGGGCCCGGTTCGCCGTCGGCCGGCCGGGCCGCCCCGGGTTCGGGGGCGCGGTGGAACAAGCTCATCAGGCCGCCGACGACCAGGGTGACCACCACGCCGATCGGCACCAGCCACTGCGCGGCGATGGCCGTCGGCACGGTGGCGCCGCCCACGGTCACGTCGATCTTGACCTCACGCACGATGTACGTCATCACCGCGACCGTCACCAGGAACGCCACCACGGAGTCGGCCTCGCCCGCGCGCCGGACGATCCGGCCGAGCAGGAACGCCCCGAGCAGGGCGCCGTAGGTGTAGCCGGCGATGGTCAGGCCGGTCAGGTAGACGTTGCCCGTGCTGGTGCTGAACGCGCAGGCGAAGACCGCCATCAGCGCCGCCCACACCAGCGTCATCACCCGGGCGAGCTTCAGCAGGGACGCCTCGGACGGCGTCGTGCGGAAGAAGCTGTGGATGATGTCGGCGACGGTCGAGTTCGACATGGAGTTCAGCGCCGAGGACAGCGAGCCCATGGCGGCGCCGAGGATGCCGGCCACGAGCAGGCCGGAGACCACCACGGGCAGGCCGTGCAGGATGAAGTCCGGGTACAGGTTGTCGGAGCTGTTCAGGCCCAGCTCCTTGAAGCTCTTGCCGTCGTTGTACGACCACAGCAGCGCGCCCACCAGGGAGAACGCCGCGAACTGGACGGTGACGAAGACGCCGGAGGCGATCATCGCCTTCTGGCCGTCGCGCAGGGAGCGGGTGGCCAGGATGCGCTGGACGATGAGCTGGTCGGAGCCGTGGCTGGCCATGGCGAAGATCGCGCCGCCGACGATCGCGGTGGGCAGCGCGAACGGGCTGGTCAGGATGTGCGCCAGGGTGAAGTCGGTGTCGAACAGCCGGAACTCGCCCGCGTGCAGGGCGTGCGAGAAGCCGGCGCCGCCGACGTGCCCGGACAGGACGGCGATGGCGAGGACCGCGCCGCCCAGGTAGAGGCCCATCTGGATGGCGTCGGTCCAGATGACCGCCTTGATGCCGCCGAGGTAGGTGTAGACGACGGTGATCACCGTGAGCACGATGATGATGACGCGGTAGCCCGCGTGCACGCCGAACTCGTCGAGCAGCAGCTTGATCGGGATCGCGGAGGCGAACAGCCGCACGCCCTCGGCGAGCAGACGCGTGAAGACGAAGGTGACCGACGCCAGCCCCTGGAGTTTCAGCCCGAACCTGGTCCCGAGGTACTGGTAGGCGCTGACGAAGCCGCCCCGCTTGTACAGGGGGATGAGTACGGTGGCCACGACGACGCGGCCGATGACGTAGCCGAGGGCCAGTTCGACGTTGCCGAAGCCCTGTCCGCTGTACGCGCCGCCGGGCACGCTGATGACGGTGAGCACGCTGGTCTCGGTGGCGACCACGGAGAACGACACCGTCCACCACGGCATGCCGCTCTCGCCGACGAAGTAGTCCTTCGCCGTCTTCTGCCGGCCGGCCAGGCGCAGTCCGATCACGGCGATCGCCACCAGATAGACGACGATCACCACGAGGTCGAGTTGGCGCACGCTCTCTCCTAAGCAACGGCCGGCGGGGAGACCGGCGGGGTGGGGACAGGGGGGAAGGGGGCCGTCCGCCGGACGCGGACGACATGCGGTTCGTGCGGCCCGCGGGCGTCCAGGGCCAGCAGGCGCGCGCCGTCCAGCGGGTCGCCGAGCGGGGGGCGCAGCCGCAGGGGGCGCGGGAAGCCGGCGAGCGCGGAGCGCAGCGGCCCGAGCAGCGGTTCGCCGAGGCCGGTGAGCCCGCCGGTGACGGCGACGTCGAGGCCGTCGCCGCCGATCCGGCGGGCCGCGGCGAGCACGGCCTCGCCGAGCGCCGTGGCGGCGTCCCGGACGATCGCCGAGGCCGTGGGGTCGCCCGCCGCGGCCGTGCGCGCGACGTCCGGTGCGAAGGACGCGGCGGTACGGGCGGGGTTGCCGTCGCGGCCCAGGGCCGACGGCAGCCGGTCGGGGTCGCCGAAGCGCTCGGTCGCGGCGGCCAGCAGCGCGGTGTCCGGGCCGCGTCCGTCGTGGGCGCGCAGCGCGGCCCGCAGCCCGGCGGCGCCGATCCAGGCGCCGCTGCCCTCGTCGCCGAGCCAGGGACCCCAGCCGTCGACGCGGGCGTACGCGCCGTCGCTCCCGATGCCGATGGCCACCGCGCCGGTGCCGATCGCGAGCACGACGCCGGTACGGCCGCCCAGGGCGCCGGCGTGGGCGGTGACCGCGTCGCTGGTCACGGCCACCTCCTCGGCGGACAGGTCGTCCAGGAGCAGCCCGGCCAGGGCACGGGCCGCGTCCGGTGCGGCGGCGGCTCCCGCCGCGCCCACGCAGACGGCCGCCGGCCGGACGGACGGCTCCCGCGCCAGCAGGGGCCGGACGGCGGCGAGCACGGCGGCGCGGGCCGTCGTCACTCCGTCGTCGGTGGCGAGCCCGGGGGCGCCGGGCACCTCGTGGACGTCTCGGGCAGGGCCGGCGCCGTCCCACAGCACGGCACGGCAGCCGGTCTTGCCCAGGTCCACCGCGACTGCTGCTGTCATGCGGCACGCCTTCGTGTGTCCAGGGATCCGTCACGTCGAACGGTCACCAGTGGCCGGAAGACCGGTGGCCGGCGCGGATCGCGGTGCAGCGAGTATCAGAAGGCGGACCTCCGGATGTCAATAAGTAACGTCATCGAGTGAGTCCCGTAAATTTTTGACGCCGCTCGCAGGGCGTGGTTACTGTGGCGCCACCCAGTCGGGCGTTCATCCAGGAGGCAGCGGTCCATGGCCGGCCAGAAACCACCCCGCACCCCGGCCCGGCCGGTGGACGAGTCCCCCGCCGGGACCCTGGCGCGCATCCGCGCCGAACTGCCCGCCATGGCACCGTCGGAACGACGGGTGGCCGACGTCGTCCTGGCCGATCCCGCGCAGGCGTCGGAGCTGTCCATCAGCGCGCTCGGCCGGCGGGCGGACACCTCCGTGGCCACGGTCATGCGCTTCTGCCGGACCATAGGCATCACCAACTACCCCCAGCTGCGCCTCGCCCTCGCCGCCGCGGCGGCCCGCGAACACGCCCTCGACGGCGAGCGCCCGATGCCGAGCACCGACATCAGCGCCACCGACACGCTGAGCGAGATCGTCGAGAAGATCGTCTACAACGAGGTGCGGGCCCTGGAGGACTCCGGGGCCGGTCTGGACATCGACGTCCTGGGCCGTGCGGTGGACGCCGTGGCGGGAGCCCGGCGGATCGACATCTTCGGCGTCGGCGCGAGCGCCTTCGTCGGCCAGGACCTGCACCAGAAGCTGCACCGCATCGGCCACATGGCGTTCATCTGGACCGACCGGCACGCGGCCCTCACCGCGACGGCGCTGCTCGGACCCGGCGACGTGGCCCTCGCGATATCCCACTCCGGGGAGACCGAGGACACCGTCGAGCCGCTCCAGGCCGCCGCCGCGCGCGGCGCGACCACCATCGCCCTCACCAACGTCCCCCGCTCCGCGCTCGCCCGCAGCGCGGACCTCGTGCTGACGACCTGCGCCCGGGAGACGCCCTTCCGGTCCGGCGCGACCGTCAGCCGCATCGCCCAGCTCGCCGTCGTCGACTGCCTGTTCGTGGGCGTCGCCCAGCGCGGCTACGACGCCGCGACCGCGGCCCTGCACGAGACCTACGAGGCGGTCCGCCGCCGCAGCACCCCGCAACCGGGACGCCGCACGCAGACGCCCGACTGACGCCGTACCGGGGGTGCTCGGCAGGAGCGCCACGTCTCCGACCAGTTGGCACCGGCGGCTCCGCCCCAGCGGCCGGCGCGTCCGCCCCCGAGCCCCGCCCCTGTCCCCGAGCCTCCGGCTCCGAGCCCCGCCCCTGTCCCCGAGCCTCCGACTTCGACCAGCAGCCCGCGCCTCCGACAGCAGTCCGCGCCGACGACTCTCCGTACCCCCTGAGCCTCCGGCTCCGACCAGCAGCCACCGAGCTTCCGTCCCCGGCCAGGAGCCCCTGCCCACGAATCCCCGGGCCTAGGACCCGGACCCCCGCCTTCGAGCCCCCGGCTCACTCCCGCAGCTCCCGCTCCACCACCCAGACTTCCCGCCTCCGCCTCACTCCAGGAGCCCCGGCTCCGACCAGCAGCCCCCCCGAGCTCCCGGCTCACCCCCCGACCCCTCCCGTTTCGATGCGGAGCCCCCCGCTCCGGCCACCAGCCCCGCCACCCGAGCCTGCGCCGCCCCCCTAGCCTCCGCTCACCCCGAGCCCCCGGCTCACCCCCCCGTACCGTCCAGGAAAGGAAAAGCCGCCGTGGACCTCAGCACTCTCGGCACCGAGACCCGCAACGAGCGGACCGTCGATCTCGACCGCATGCCGGTCGGCGAACTGCTGTCGGTCATGAACGACGAGGACCAGACCGTCGCCCTCGCGGTACGCGGCGCCCTCGCGGAGATCGGCACCGCCGTCGAGGCGATCACCGCGTCCCTGCGCCGCGGCGGACGGCTCATCTACCTCGGCGCCGGCACCAGCGGCCGTATCGGACTGCTCGACGCCGTCGAGTGCCCTCCGACCTTCGGCACCGCCCCGGAACAGGTGGTGGGACTGCTCTCCGGCGGTCCCGGCGCCTTCGTCGTCGCGGTGGAGGGCGCCGAGGACGAACCCGAGCGGGCCGCCGCCGACCTCGAAGGGATCGGCGTGGACGACCGCGACACGGTCGTCGGGCTCGCCGCCAGCGGCCGTACCCCCTACGTCGTCGGCGGACTGAAGCACGCCGCCGCCAAGGGCGCGACAACGGTGTCGGTCGCCTGCAACCGCGACGCCGTGATCAGCCGCTACGCCGACATCCCCATCGAGGTCCCCACCGGGCCCGAGATCCTCACCGGGTCGACCCGGCTGAAGGGCGGCACCGCCGAGAAGATGGTCTGCAACATGCTCTCCACCGCCTCCATGGTCCGCCTGGGCAAGGTCTACGGGAACCTGATGGTCGACGTCCGGGCCAGCAACGAGAAGCTGCTCGACCGCGCCCGCCGCATGGTCGTCCAGGCGACCGGCGCGGACCCCGACGCCGCCGCCGGGGCACTGCGGGCGGCGGACGGACACGCCAAGACCGCCATCGTCATGCTCCTCGCGCACTGCACCGCCGAGGAGGCCGCCCGGCGCCTGGAGAAGGCCGGCGGCGACACGCGGACGGCCGTGGGCCGGCCCTGAACAAGGCGCACACCAGGCTTACTTCAAACCTTGACTTAACTCCGCGGAATTGCTTGGATCCGGAGCGGTCGCGCGCCGCCGGCACCGTGCGGCGCCGACCCCCGACACCCCCGGAGCCCAGGGAGCAGGCGTGGGACGTCATCTCACCGCACTAGCGGCCGTCGCGACCATGGCCGTGTCCGCGCTGGTCGGCGCGGGCCCGGCCGCGCACGCCGACCGAGCCGCGGGCGGGCCGCCCGGCCACGGCCGGATCGTGACCGGCACCTACTCCACCGGCGCCGCGCGGGCCTGGGTGCCGCTGCCGGAGGTCAGGACCGGCACCGACCCCGGCGGCCCGGTCGACGCCACCGTCGTCGCGGACCCGAAGGCCGTCCGGCAGCAGTACGCGGGCGTGGGCTTCTCCCTGGACGAGACGAGCGTGTCCAACCTGTGGAAGCTCACCCCCGCCGAACGGGAGAAGGCCGTCCGGCTCCTCGTCGACCCCGTGCACGGCGCGGGCCTGGACCGGTTCCGGCTGACGATCGGCAGCCCCGACCTCATCGAGCACCTGCCGTTCTGGTCGGAGGACGACCTGCCCGACGGCGTCACCGACGACTTCGGGCTGAAGCACTTCTCCATCCGGCGGGACGTCGACCTGCACATCATCGACACGGTCAAGCTCATCCAGCGCTACAACCCCCACGCCACCTTCTTCGCGTCCGCGTGGAGCGCACCGGCCTGGATGAAGACGAACAACCGGTTCACCGGGCAGGTCGCGCTCAAGCCCGGGAGCAGCACGGAGTACTACCAGGCCGGCAAGTTGCGGGACGACTGCATCGACGTCTTCGCCCGCTACTACGTCAAGTTCGTCCAGGCTTACGCCCGGCACGGCATCCGGGTCGACGCCCTGACCCTGCTGAACGAGCCGGGCATGGACGTCGTCTACCCGGCCATGGACATCAGCGTCGCCCAGCAGCAGAAGCTGGCCCTGGCGATCAAGCGGGAGTTCCGGGCCGCGCGGCTGAACACCGGGCTGTACGTGCATGACTTCAACTTCTGGGACTGGCGCGACCCCCACAGCGAGGCGACCAAGAACTACCACCGCATCTTCGACGACGCCCCCGACGGCTCGGTGACCGGCGCGCAGGTCCGCGAGGCGGCCGACGCCATCGCCTTCCACCCCTACTGGGGCGACCCGACCGTCATGCGCGACGCCTACGAGCAGACGGGCAAGCCGGTCCAGCTCACCGAGACGAGCGACCTGTCGCCCTCGACCATCCTCGACGACTTCCGCCTCGACGCCGGTTCCTACATCCTGTGGGCCCAGACCACCGACCAGGACGGCGGCACGCTGCACTGGACACCGGCCCGGGACAACGACGTCGACTGGAACCAGGTCGCGGCCACCACCAAGTGGCGGGACCGGCTGGTGACGGTGAACACGGCCACGCGCGACTTCACCGTCCGCGACGAGCTGTACCCGATCGGGCAGTTCGCAAAGTACCTCGCGCCCGGCGACGTACGCCTCGAATCCAGCGCCGCCGAGCACGGCATCGGCAACGTCGTCTACCGCAAGAAGGACGGCTCCTTCGTCGCGGTCCTCGGCAACAGCGCCCACACCGACGGCAAGGTCCGGATCACCGTCGCCGGCCAGTCGTTCGTGGTGACGGTCCCGGCGGACTCCTTCGCCACCTACCGCTGGAGGAGCGGCCCCGGCCGCTGACGTCAGCGACCGCCCGGGGCGGCGGCCTCCAGGTCGGCGACGCTGCCCGACATGATGGTCCGCACATGCTCGGTGATGTGCTCCAGGGGCCAGTCCCACCAGGCCACCGCCAGCAGCCGGGCGACGTCCCGGGGGGTGTGGCGGGTGCGGACGAGGCGGGCCGGGTTGCCGCCGACGATGCCGTAGTCGGGCACGTCGCCGGTGACCACGGCCCCGGTGCCGATGATCGCGCCGTGCCCGATGCGCACCCCGGGCATGACCGTCGCGCCGTGGCCGAACCACACGTCGTTGCCGACGACGGTGTCCCCGCGGTTCGGCAGGCCGGTGAGCAGGTCGAAGTGGTCGGCCCAGGAGCCGCCCATGGTGGGGAAGGGGAACGTCGAGGGGCCGTCCATGCGGTGGTTGGCGCCGTTCATGATGAACCGCACGCCTGTGCCCAGCGCGCAGAACTTGCCGATGACCAGCTTCTCCGGCCCGTAGTGGTAGAGCACGTTGCGCGTCTCGAACGCGGTCGCGTCGTCCGGATCGTCGTAGTAGGAGAACTCCCCGGCCTCGATCAGCGGGGACTTCACCAGCGGCTTGAGCAGCACCACCCGCGGCTGCTCGGGCATCGGGTGCAGGACCGTCGGGTCGGCGGGTACGGGCATGGCGAAGGGCTTCCCAACGGTCGGCGTGACACGGGCCGTTCCATGATCCCCGTACCGGGTCGTCCGGTACACCGGTTTACGGGGGCCCGGCTATGCGTCCAGCCCCTCGGCGCACGCCGACCGGATCTCCTCCAGGAGCTCCGGATAGTGCTCGCCGTAGGTGTTCACCGCGTGCCACACCGCGTCCAGTGCCGCCCTGAGCGGGGCGGCCCCGGTCGGTACGAGCGTGCCCAGGGCCTGGCCCAGGCCCCGCCTCGGCCCGCCGTCTCCCGAACCCGCTGGACCTGGGGGCCGACGGCATCGAGCGCGTGCACCAGGTCGCTGTCGAAGCGGAGCAGACCGCGGACATTGCCGCCGGCACCGCGCAGCGCCTCGCTCGGCAGCCGTCCGCTGGACCAGGCTGGTGCGGTCCGACACCGGGCGGAAGGACACCTCGGCCACGTCCTCCCAGCCCGGGTCCAGCGCGGGGGCGCCGTCGTGCACCTCGCCCGTGACCGGCCTGCGCATGGTCGCCCTCCCCTCGGCCGCCGACGGCCTCCTGGATCCCCTGCCGGGCGGGCCGTCACTGCTTCGCATCATGCGGCACGCCACTGACGACGCCGTGGCACCACGTCCGCGCGACGGCGACGGCCTCGGGACTCAGACGATCGACTTGATGGTCCTGTCCGCGTAGCGCAGCGTCTCGTCGACGGCCTCGTCCATCTCGCGCAGGGCGCCGGGCTCCGCCGTGAGCAGGGCGCTGACGTTGATGCTGCTCACGGCGACGAGGCAGCCCGCCACGGTCAGGAACTCCCGGTACCGGGCCTGCCCTTCGCGCCCGAGCGACTCCCAGTCCCGGGGCTCCGGCGGCAGACCGGCCCTCCACTTCTCCAGGGCGTGGGTGCCGTGCACGCTGACGTACTCCATGATGGCCGTGGCGCGGTGCAGTACGTCGATCATCGTGTCGAAGCCGTGCTGCGACTGGTCCAGAGCCGCCTCCGCGACCTCCACCTCGGTGCGGAGCCGCTCCTCCTCCCTCTTGGTCCGGCGCTGCCTCAGGACGTAGAAGCCGGCGGCCGCCAGCGCTGCCGCCGGGGCGGCGACCATCCCGGTGAGCAGGAGCACTCCACCCGCCATGCCCGCACCGCCGGCGGCCAGCGTGCCCCCTCCGAGGAGGGCCAGGGTCGCGTTGGTCGCGGCGACCCCGGACAGCGTCGAGATGGCCGCTCCGGTGGAGGCGGTCCCGAGCAACGCGGCGGCGGTGAACGCACCGTAGGCGGCGGCGCCGCCGACTGCCGCCCCCGCCGCGCCTCCGGCGGCGGCACCCCGGATCGCGTTGGCGATCCCGGCGGACATGGCCTCGACCCGGATCGCGGTGGGGGTCTCGCCCGTGCCCTCGATCTCCTCCTCACCGGGCCGCTCGGGCTCGGGCGCCCCGCTGATGCTCTCGGCCAGTTCCACGAACCTCAGGAAGAACTCGTCACGGGCGGAGTCGTGGACATGGTTGAAGGCCTCTCCGAGTTCCTGGGTGATCTGGGACCGCTGGGCCACCTTCTCGTTGATCCCGGCGTGGCGCCTCTTCGTCTCCGCGACCTGGTCGCGCAGCTTCACCGGCCGCTGGCCGCGCTCACGGGCGAGGGACCTGGTGCGCTCCTCGGCCTCCTGCGTGAGCTGCGCCGGAGTCAGTCGCAGGGCGAGGGCTATGGCGGCCAGACGGCGCTCACCGGGGCTGATGAGCCCGCGTTCGATCCGGGAGATCGACACCGCGCCGCCCTTCCCGTAGTCGGCCCGCCCGGCCAGCTCTTCCTGGGTCATCGGCGGTGTCAGGGCCAGGCGGTGCTCGCGGATCACGAGGCCCATCGCCTCCGGGCTGACATCAGTCACCGGTTCCGGCCTCCTTGGTCAGCGGGCTGTGACGGCGCCAGGAGGCCTGTGCCTCGCGGACGAGCGCACCACCGGAACGGAAGGCCTGGGCACTGTCCTCGGCGAACCGCCTGGCCGCCTTGACGACGGCCGGGTCACGGCGGACCTGGTCGGCGACCTGGACGTTCTGGACGGCCGTGAGGGTCAGGAGAGCGATGTTGAGGCGGGACATGGCGGTGGACCCTTCGTCGCTGATGACGCCTGCGCGCGCCAACATAGCGTCACTTAGTGCGCGGCGTCCGCACTATGACGGAACCGGCCGCGGCGGCAGGCCGGCCACCGCCACCGGACACGCCCGCCGGGTGTCCTGAACGCGGCACGCCTGTCCGGTTCTCGCCGTTCCGCGTTAAATGCCTGGACTGAGAAACTCCGCGGACGGGAGACTTCGACGTCTCCGAACCTCCGGGAGTGTGATGGGGACAACAGACGCACGCGGGCCGGCGCCGGGCAGGAGCGCGGTCGTTCTGGCGCTGCGCCGCTACGGCCGGGAACTGCTGCGACTACGACCGCTGACCCTGCCCGCGCTGCTGTTGCCGGCCGTGGGCAACATCGGCATCCGCTACGTCGCCCCCCTGCTGATCGCCAAACTGGCGGGACAGGCCGCCGGCGAGGGCGGGCTCACCCTCGGCCCGGCACTGCCGTACGTGCTGGGCTTCGGTGTGACGCTGCTGCTCGCCGAGGCCGTGTGGCGGGTCGGGCAGCACTGCCTGAACCGCCTGGACGCCCTCGGCATGGAACACCTGTACGTGAGCGGCATGGACGAACTCCTGGCCAAGGACGCGGCGTTCTTCCACGACAACTTCGCCGGCTCCCTGACCAAACGGGTGCTCAGCTACGGCAAGCGCTTCGAGGACTTCGTCGACACGGTGACGTACCGGATCGTGGGCAGTCTCGTCCCCCTGGTGTTCGGCTCCGTGGTGCTGTGGAGCTACCAGCCGATGCTCGTCGTCGGCCTACTCGTGATGATCGCGCTGACCGTGGTGGCCGCGACGCCTCTGATCCGCCGCAGGCAGAGGCTCGTCAACGAACGTGAGGCGGCGATCGCCAGAGTCTCCGGCCACGTCGCCGACAGCCTGATGAACATGGAGACCATCCGGGCGTTCGCGGCGGAGCGGCGGGAGGCCGACGAACACCGCGGCCGAGTCGCGGACTCCCGCCGCCTGACGCTGAGGTCGTGGGACTACGGCAATCTGCGCGTCGACACCCTGGTCGCCCCCATGTCCGTGCTGACCAACGTGCTCGGTCTGCTGGTGGCCGTCGCCTTCGGCGGCTCGGGCCAGGGCGTCGAGGAGATCGTCGTCAGCTTCACCTACTACTCGAACGCCACCCAGATCATGTTCGAGTTCAACCAGATCTACCGACGTCTGGAAAGCTCGATGACCGAGGCCGCGCAGTTCACCGAACTGCTGCTGGAGCCGCCCACCGTGCTCGACCCGGCGGAGCCCGAACCGCTCGCACCGCGGGACACGGGCATCCGCTTCGAGGCGGTGACGTTCGCCCACGCGGGTGCGAAGCCCATCTTCCGGGGACTCGACCTGGACGTGCCCGCCGGCGCACGGATCGGTCTGGTCGGCAGGTCCGGCGGTGGCAAGACCACCCTCACCCGACTGCTGCTGCGGATGTCGGACGTCGACGGCGGACGCATCCTGATCGGCGGTCAGGACATCAGCCGGCTGCGCCAGAGCGACCTGCGCTCACTGATCGCCTACGTCCCTCAGGAACCCGCCATGTTCCACCGCAGCCTGCGGGACAACATCGCGTTCGCCCGGCCCGGCGCCACCGACGAGGAGATCCGCGAGGCGGCCGCGGCCGCGCACGTCACCGAGTTCGCCGACCAGCTCCCCGACGGCTTCGCCACGCTGGTGGGGGAGCGGGGGGTCAAACTCTCGGGCGGCCAGCGCCAGCGGGTCGCCCTCGCCAGGGCCATCCTGCGCGACGCCCCGGTGCTGCTGCTCGACGAGGCGACCAGCGCGCTGGACTCGGAGAGCGAACTCCTCGTCCAGGACGCCCTGTGGCGGCTGATGGACGGGCGTACCGCCCTCGTGGTGGCCCACCGGCTGAGCACCGTCGCCGGCATGGACCGTCTCGTCGTCCTGGACCGCGGAAGCGTCGTCGAGCAGGGCACCCACGAGGAACTGATCGCCGCGGACGGCGCCTACGCCAGGCTCTGGCAGCACCAGTCGGGCGGTTTCCTCGGCGAGAGCACCGAGCCGGCCCGGGGACCCCGGGTGCCGGAAACGGGAGCCGGCGCGCGGTCCGGGCCGGCCGGCCCGGCACCGGACGAGGGCCGCAGGACACCGTCCCCCGCGCATACGAGCCCCGGGTTCCCCTGACCGACTGATCGCCGGCCGTCCCCGGCCGCGCCCGGCGTCCCGGCGGACCGGCGCTCCCGGTCGGCAGGCGGCCGTGAGCCCGGTCGGGCGCGGGGGGCGCCGGTGCGGACCGTGACGTCCTCCACGGTCACGTCCGGTGCCGTCAGCGTGCACCCGCGCCGGGGGCGACCCGCGGCCGGCGGTTGACGGCGACCGCGGGCCGCCCTCGCCACCTCCGCCGTCCCCCGCCTCAGGCGAGGGACGGGAAGAGCTTCTCCAGCCGGGCCCTCATCCGCTCCCGCTGACCGGCCTCGGCGACATCCCCCTCGTCCGCGCCCCCGGAGCCCGCTCGGAGAACGCCTGCCGCGTCCCCGCCGGGAACGGCGTCGCCACCGCCCCCCTCGCCGGAGGAACCGCGGCCTGGACCGCCGGGGGCTACGACGCCCACCGGCCCGAGGCCGTCACAAAGGCCACCTGGAGCATGGATCGCCGTGCTGCCCGGCCTCCTGCCCGGCGTGGCGGTCCACCCGGCCTTCCACCCGCTGTCCGCCGGCATCGCGGCCGGCCCGGTCCGCTCCGCCCTCACCGGCGCCTGCGCAAGGGCGGCCGCGCTCGCCAGGCCGCCCTACCACCGCCCCCGCCGGGCCGACCCGGACGCCGCACTCGCCCGGCTGCGCGGTACCGCCCGGTGAGATGAGCCGTCGGGCCACGTCAGCCCCGCTCGGCCGTCCGCGCTCGTGCCCCGGCCGCACCGTCCGGCGGACGGCGGCGTGCCGATCACCCCGCCCCCGTGGATGATCGTACGGTGAGAGGGCCGGACACCGGTGCGGCGCGCACTGACGCCCGACCCGCCCCGGCTCGTTCGTCACCGCGAGGGAGACACCTGTGATGCGTTCGATCATGACGGGGGCGGCCGCGGGCCTGCTGGGCGCCGCCGCGCTGTGCCTAGGGGCCCCGGCCCCCGCGTTCGCCGGCACGGGCGCCGCCGCCCGGTCGCCGGTCACGTTCTGCGGTGTGGACAAGGCCACCGGGCTGGCGGTCTGGACCGACCCGGCCGGGTCCTGCGCCACCGCCCTGGAGGTCGCGAGCACCTACACCAAGTCCGCGTCCAGCAGGGCGGGCGCGCCCGCCGCGATCCGTGTCGGGGCGGCCACCTGGACGTGCCAGGAGCGCCAGGGCGACCCGAACCCCTATCAGGAGTGCGTCACGGGCGACAGCGGCGGCCGGACCGGCGGCCGGGTCGTTCTCACATCTTGAGGTGCCTCCGGCATCCCCTGCCTCCCCAGGCATCCGACGGCCGGACACGATCATCGCTCGTCCCGCCGTGGCGAACGGCTCGAACCTGCTGTTCAATACATGAAATCGACTGATTGAGGTCGGATCGCGGCTTGGGGAGACAGACATGACGACGGGACCCGGCGCCGAGGCCGAGAAGCAGATCCTCGGACGCATCACGGAAATGATCAACCAGGAGAAGGACCTGCGGGACCGTCTGGCGGACCACGGCATCGACCAGCCGACCGAGCAGGAACGGCTGGCACGGCTGGAGACCGAGCTCGACCAGTGCTGGGACCTCCTGCGGCAGCGCCGGGCCCGCGCCGCCGCCGGCCAGGACCCCGAAGAGGCCCAGGTGCGCCCGGCGTCGCAGGTGGAGCGGTACCTGTCCTGACGACCGGCACGGGCCGTCCGCCCCCTCCCGTCTCCACCCCCGGAATGAACGCCCCACCCGCCGCTGTTGCCACGGCAGTGCCGGCCGGCACGAGACTCGGCACGAGGTGGAGATGAGCACGGATGAGCACGGCGTTCGCACCCGACGACCTCTCGGGCCAGACCGCCTGCGCCGGCTCCCGCTCGCCGCTGCGCCACTTCCTGCGGACCGAGACCGGTAGCGCCGCCGTCCTGGTGACGGCGGCGCTCGTCGCGTTGCTGTGGGCCAACGCGGCGCCCGCGGGCTACGCGTCGTTCTGGGAGACGCACCTGTCCGTCGGGATCGGCACCCACGGTCTGTCCCTCTCACTGCGGGAGTGGATCAACAGCGGTCTGATGGCGCTGTTCTTCTTCGTCGTCGGACTGGAGGCGCGCCGCGAGTTCGACATGGGCGAACTGCGCGACCGCCGGCGTCTGGCCCTGCCGCTCGCCGCCGGGATCAGCGGCATGGCCGTCCCGGTCGCCCTCTTCCTCGCGGTCAACGCGGGGCACTCGTCCGCGCACGGCTGGGGTGCGGCGATGTCCACCGACACCGCCTTCGCCCTCGGCATGCTCGCCGTCACCGGGCACCGGTTGCCGAGCGGGTTGCGGATCTTCATCCTGACGATCACGGTCGTCGACGACTTCGTCGCCCTGGGCGTCATCGCCGTCGCCTACAGCGCGCACGTCGACGTACCGGCGCTGCTCATCGCGGTCGCGGTGTTCGGCGTCATCCTGCTCGCCCGCGCGCTCGGGGTGCGCCGGGGCCTGGTCTACGCGCTGCTCGCGCTCGTCGCCTGGGTCGCGCTGCTGGAGTCGGGTGTCGATCCCGTGGTCATCGGCCTCGCCATGGGCCTGATCACCTACGCGTACCCGGCGGCACGCGCCGACCTCGAACACGCCACGGGCCTGTTCCGGATGTTCCGCGAGCAGCCGACGCCCGAGCTGGCGCGCTCGGCGCAGGCCGGCCTCGCGTCCGCGATCTCGCCCAACGAGCGGCTCCAGGGCCTGTACCACCCGTGGACCAGCTATCTCGTCGTCCCGCTGTTCGCCCTGGCCAACACGGGTATCCCGCTCGACGCCGGCCAACTGGCGCGGGCGTTCACCTCGCCGGTCACGCTCGGCATCCTGCTCGCGTTCCTCGTCGGCAAGCCGCTGGGCATCGTCGGGGCGTCCGCGCTGGCGTACGGGGTCAGCCGGGGGCGGGTCCGGCCGCCGGTCGGCTGGGGAGCCGTCGCGGCGGGCGGTGCCCTGGCCGGGACGGGCTTCACCGTCTCCCTGCTCATCGCGACCCTCGCCTTCCGGGGGACACAGCTGGCGGACGCGAAGATCGGCATCCTGAGCGCCCTGGCCGGCTCCTTCCTGATCAGCCGGCTCCTCACCGCGGTCCTCGCGGTGCTGCCGGGCAGGCTGCGGCAGCGGGCGCTGCTCGGCGACGCGGAGACGCTCGTCGACCTGGCCGTGCCGGTCGACCCCGACCGCGACCACGTGCGGGGGCCGCGGCACGCGTCGGTGACCGTCGTGGAGTACGGCGACTACGAGTGCCCGTACTGCGGACAGGCCGAGCCGGTCGTCCGTGAGCTGCTCGGCGACTTCGGCGACGTGCGGTACGTGTGGCGGCACCTGCCCCTGACGGACGTGCACGTCCACGCCCAGCTGGCGGCCGAGGCGGCGGAGGCCGCGGCGGCGCAGGGCCGCTACTGGGAGATGCACGATCTGCTGCTCGGTCACCAGGGCGAGCTGCGCCTGGGCCATCTGCGCACGTACGCCGACACCCTCGGGCTTGACGCCCAGCGCTTCGACCGGGACCTGCGCTCCCACCGGGGCGCGGCGCGGATCGCCGAGGACGTGGAGTCGGCGGACCTCAGCCAGGTGGCGGGCACGCCGACGTTCTTCGTGAACGGGCGCCGGCACCACGGGGCGTACGACATCGCGAGCCTGTCGGCGGCGGTGCGGGCGGCTCGTGAGCGGGCGGCGATCGGGGCCGGCGCGGGGCGGTGAGGGCCGGGAATGCGTCACGGGGTGACGGTGTTGAGAGAACCGTCTGACATGTTCGAGTCAACGGGCTCGGGCGGTCGGCGGAAGGAGTCCCTCATGGCACGCAGCACCACACGCCCCGTCGTCAAGCTGAAGTCGACGGCCGGCACCGGCGTCACCTACGTGACCCGCAAGAACCGTCTGAACGACCCCGACCGGATGGTCCTGCGCAAGTACGACCCGGTGGCCGGCGCGCACGTCCTCTTCCGCGAGGAGCGCTGACCCGCGCGCACCCCGCCCCCCGCGAAGAACACACCCCCTGCGAGGAACACTCGCCCTGCGAGGAGGAACACCCCATGAGGAACGGCATCCACCCCGTCTCCCGCCCCGTCGTCTTCCGCGACCGCGCGGCAGGCTTCCAGCTGCTCACCCGCTCCACCATCGACACCCACCGCACGGTCGAGTGGGAGGACGGCACCACCTACCCGGTCGTCGACGTCGAGATCTCCTCGGCGAGCCACCCGTTCTACACCGGCACCACGCGCGTCGTGGACACCGCCGGCCGGGTGGAGCGCTTCCAGCGCCGCTACGGCCGCACCACCACCGACCGCCACTGACGGCACGACCCGTTCGACCTCCCGGGAGGAGACCGCGATGAAGGTACGCAAGTCCCTGCGCTCGTTGAAGGCCAAGCCGGGCGCCCAGGTGGTGCGCCGGCGGGGCGTCACCTACGTGATCAACAAGAAGGACCCCCGCTTCAAGGCCCGCCAGGGCTGACGCCCCGCAACGCCCCCGGCACGGCCCGGCACCGCACCCGCGGTGCCGGGCCGTTCCCGTCCCCTGGACGGACGGCTGACGAACGGCAGCGAGGCGTTCACCCTCGCGGCACACTGACCGAGGGCACGGCCCCGCCGCAGCGGGCGGGTCAGCGGGGGAGCACCCAGTCCGGCGTCCAGGTCCCGGTGGCGTCGTGGCCGGCCGTCGTGGTGGCGAGGTGCTCGCGGAGGGTGGCCAGTGCCGGGTGGGAGTTGTCGCGGTGCCACAGGAGTGAGTGCGGGTAGACGGGCGTCGGGTCGGTCACCGGGATGCGGCGCAGGCCGAGGCCGGCGGGCCAGACGAGGCTGGTGTGCGCGCCCATGAAGGTGGCCAGGGCCGGGGTGTCCGCGACCGTGTCGAGGAGCGCGTCGGAGCCGAAGTTGGGGCCGGTCGCCTCGATGGTGAGGCCGAACTCGGCGACCAGCTCGTCGTAGTAGGCGGCCCACTCGGTACCGGGGACGACGCCGGGCATCCAGATCCGGTGCCCGGCGAGCCGGGCGAGGGGCACCGAGCGGGCGCCCGCCAGCGCGTGGCCGGGGCCGGTGAGGAGCTGGAGCGGTTCGTCGAGCACCCGGACGGACTCGACGTCCTCCGGGAGGGGCCGGCCGGGCGCGGCGACGGCGCGGAAGGACGCGTCGATCGTGCCGGAGCGGAGGGCGGCGACGGCCTTCTCGATGTCGAAGAGCATCACCACGTCGAGGTCGATCCCGGGGTGCGCGCGGTGGAACCCGCGCATCAGGCCCGTCGCCGCGCCGCGCGAGGCGATCACGTCGACGCGCAGCGGGCGGCGGCCGGTGCGTACGGACGCCACCGCGCGCTCGGCGGCGCGCAGCAGTTCGCGCGCGTGGGGCAGGAACGCCTGCCCGTCGATGGTGAGCTCGGCTCCGCGCGGGGTGCGGGTGAACAGCCGTACCCCGAGGGTGCGCTCCAGCGCGGCGATGCGCTTGGAGACGGCCTGCTGGGTGACCGCCAGCTCGGCGGCGGCCTCCTGGAACTGCCCCGCGTCGGCGGCGGCGACGAAGGTCCGGACGGTGTCGAGGTCCATACCGCCACCCTAGGGCCACAACCGACGGTTGTGGCCGACGGCTCCGGGGTTGTTTGCCCGCTGCTCACCCGGCTCGCTTTGATGGTTCCGGTCGCGGACCGGTTGTGCGGATGAGGGCGAGGGGGCGTCGGGCATGAGAGGCGGACACCGGCTGGGGCGACGGTTCGGCTGGCTCTGGGGAGCGTACGGGACCAGCGCGCTCGGCACCTGGCTCGCCTTCGGCGCGTTCCCGCTGATCGCCGTCCGCGTGCTGCACGCCGGGCCGGCCGAGGTCGCCGCGCTCTCCTCCGTGGGCGCCGCGGTGGGCGCGGCGGCGGCGGTGCCGCTCGGGCCGTGGGTGGAGTTCCGCCGCAAGCGGCCCGTGCTGATCGCGATGGACCTGGTGCGGTGCGCGGCACTGCTGACGATCCCCGTCGCGTTCGCGCTCGGCGCGCTCACCTTCCTCCAGCTCCTGCTGGTCTCGGTCGTCGTCGCGGCGGCCGACATCACCTTCCGCGCCGCCTCCGGCGCGTACCTGAAGACGCTGCTGCCGGCCGAGGACCTGCTCGTGGCCAACGCGCGGTTCGAGTCCACGGCCTGGACCACCACGATCATCGGGCCGCCGCTGGGCGGCGCGGCGACCGGGCTCCTCGGTCCGGTGGCGACGGTGGTGGCCGACGCGGTCAGCTACCTGCTGTCGGCCCTGGGCCTGCGCGCGATGGGCGGGCAGGAGCCGCCGCCCGAGCGCCGGCCGGCCGCGGGTCCGCGGGCCCGGGACCTGCTCGACGGCTGGCGGTACATCCTCGCCGACCCGACGCTGCGGCCGCTGTTCTTCACCACCGCCCTCTTCAACGGCCTGGTGATGGCCGCCGATTCGCTGCTGGCCGTCCTGATGCTCGGCCGGCTCGGGTTCGCGCCGTGGCAGTACGGCCTCGCCTTCGCGGTGCCCTCGATCGGCGGGCTGCTCGGCGCACGGCTGGCCCGCCCGCTCGCCGCCCGGTTCGGGCAGCACCGCGTCCTGGTCGCGTCCGGGACGCTGCGCGCCCTGTGGCCCGTCGGCCTCGCCTTCACCGGGCCGGGCACCGGGGGACTGCTGCTGGTGACGGGCGTCGAACTCGGCCTCATCTTCGGCTGCGCGGTGTTCAACCCCGTGTCCGCCACCTACCGCCTGGAGCGCACCGCGACCGACCGCGTCGCCCGCACGCTGACCGCGTGGACGGTGACGACCAAGGCGTCGACCGCGCTGCTGATAGCCGTCTGGGGCGTCCTGGGCAGCCTGCTCGGCCCGCGCCCGGCCATCGGCCTGGCCGGCGCGCTCCTGCTGGCGACCCCGCTGCTGCTTCCCCGCCGCGCGGCGACGCCCCGCCCCGCCCCGGAACCGGCACCGGTCCGCCCCTGACGAACCGGTACGGCGCCGCCCGGTACCGGGGTCGTGCGGCCCTCGGGCGCCCGGGGTCCGGACGACCCGCGCACGGACGTGCTTCCGCCCCCGCCGGAGCGGCACGTGGCCGTCAGTGCTCCTCGGCGCAGCAGCCCCGCGGGGGCGCGGAGCCCGCGGCGGCGGTCCGCAGGCGGCAGAAGCACGACGCCTCGACGGGTACGTCCGCCAGCGCCGCGGCGATCTTCAGCTGCTGGACCACGATGCGTGCCTCCCCCTCCTTGCCGAGCCGCACCAGGCACTCGTGGAGACCGTGCAACGCCCAGACGTTGCCCGGGTGCTGCAGCGGGCGGGGGAGCGTGTCGTCGAGTCCGAGGTCGGCACGGTAGACGGCCTCGGCCTCCGCCACCAGGCCCTGTTCGAGGAGCAGCGCGCCGTAGGCGTGCCGGGCGGGCTGCATCCAGCCCCACGGCTCGTCGTACGGCAGGCCGTCGTCCAGCTCGATCGACCGGCGCAGCGCGGCGAACGCCTCCTCGTACCTGCCCCTGCGGTAGTCCAGCTCGCCGTCCAGCATCCGCGCGGCGATGGCCAGGATGTCCGTACAGGTGTTGTTGAACAGCATCCGTGTCCGCGGCACCCGGGCGACCGCCTCGTGGAACAGCGCGCGTTCCGTGTCGGCCTCGCCGGTGCGGCCCGTCGCCGCGAGGGCGACCCCGCGCGCGTACCGCCGCATCGCCGTCGTGACGCGGTGCAGCCGGGCGTCGGCGGGCAGCGGCAGGCGCAGGATGTCGTCCCAGCGGCCGAAGCGGATCAGTACGTGCACCCGCATCGCGAGGAAGCCCTCCAGCCAGTCCGCCATGGGCGGGCTCTCCACGCGCAGCAGCTCCTCGGGTACGGCGGCCTCCAGCCGGTCCGCCGTGTCGAGGGCGTCCTGGTAGCGGCCGAGGAACATCGCGCCGTAGATCTTGAAGTGGAGGTTGTGGCACCGGTACAGGGTGTAGAAGTTCATCGCGCCCGACCGGGCACGGAACTTCTCGTCGGCCCTGATCGCCTCAGTGTTGTCGCAGACCACCCGGCGGTAGTCGCCGCAGAGCACTTCCAGGTGGGACGGCATGTGCTGGAGGTGGCCCGCGTCCGGCACCAGTCCACGCAGCCGGTCACCCGCCGGCAGGGCGGCCTCGGGCGTGGGGGACATCTCCATCAGGTGGACGTACAGGTGCAGCAGCCCCGGGTGCCGCGCCCCCGCCCGTGTGGCGAGGGCCTTCTCCAGGACCTCCCTGGCCTCGGTGGTGCGCGCGCCCGGGGCCGGACGGCCCGTGCGGATGTCCCACAGCCGCCAGGGCGTGAGGTTCATCAGGGCGTCGGCGTACAGGGCGGCCACGTCGAGGTCGCCGTCGGCCAGCCGGTGGGCGGCCCGCATGCCGTCGGCGTAGGCGGCGTTCCATACGGAACGGTCCTCGGTTTCCGGGGCCCGGGACCGCGGGTAGCGGGCCCCCAGCGCGCCGATGAGGGCCTGCTCGACAGGGGTGGAGCCGGCCGCCTTCGCCGTGGCGCGCCGCACGGCGGCGTGCGCCCGCTCCGCCGTCCGCTCCAGGTCCTGTTCGTCGAAGGACTCCCAGGGCTTGTTGTAGTTGGGGCCGAGGGCGTGGGCCAGACCCCAGTCGGCCATGGCACAGTCGGGGTCCGCCGCGGCGGCGGCCTCGAAACAGCGGACGGCCTCCTCGTGGTTGAAGGCGTACGTCCAGTTCAGCCCGCGGTCGAACCAGGTCTGCGCCGTCGGACGACGTGGTCACGCGCCGGGTGTGGCCGCCGAGGTCGTAGTAGTCCATGCCCGAGCCTCCCTCGTGGGGGTCGCCGACCGGTCGCGCAGCGAAGGGTATCGCCCGGGGGACCGCGTTTCGTCGCACAGGCGGCGGGGCGGGCCGCTCGCGCCGCGTACGGCTGGTCGCTTCCGGCAAGTCAGGTCAGCATGTCCTCCGGTACGGGATGTCGGGGATGTGTGTTCTCCATTCGGATGCGGTCAGGGGACCCGACTCGTCGCAGAGGTCCCGCACCAGCCGCGCGGCCGCGAGGGTGTGGGTGACTGTCCTCCCGTACCGGTCCACGCTGGTCAGCGCGGAGCCGTCGGGGGTGAACGCGAGCGCGACGATCTCGTCGGGGGACGCCGTGAGCGGGACGCCGAGCTGGGTCCCCGTGCGGCTGTCCCAGACCTTGATCTCGTAGGCCGGTGCCGGATTCGTGCACGGTGGCGAACAGCCGGCCGTCGGGTGAGACGGCGGTGGCCCTTTCCGGCGCGGACAGTGGAGAAGCCACGGGCCCGGTGCGCAGGTCGTCTCCGTCGGGCAGGAGCGTCGACGCGTTCCAGGAGCGGATGTAGGGCCTGAAGGCCCGGGGGTAGGTGTAGAGCGTCCTGCCGTCGTCGCTGATCGCGTCCACCTCCATGCTCGGGGTGCCCCTGGTGACGATCCGGCCGGACGGGAAGGCGACTCTGCCGAGGTTCGGGGCGGCGATCACGCTCTTGCCGTCGGGCTGGAAGACGACGGCGGCTCCGTCGTCCGGGTAGCCCAGGCCCGCGCGCACGTCGCGGACGCGGCGCATGCCGGTCAGGTTCCAGAAGGTGAGCGCGTTGGTCCCGTCCTGTGTGGCGACCTGGACCGCGAGCGACTTCGTCAGCTGGAGCTGCCGTCCCGCACCGCCGTCCCCCGGCAGCAGCCCGCCGACTTCGCCGTACCCGAAGTGGCCGCCCCGCAGGGCCTGGGCGGGGAAACCGAACGAGAAGAAGCCGTGCCCCCGGCACCCCGCGCTCGCACCCACGGCCAGGGACCGGGCCCCCGCGGGAACCGGGCCGGGACGGAGAACCGCCACGTCCTCCGCTTCGGGCGCCCGCCACTGCACCACGTCGGCCATCAGCCGCGGCGCCCCCGGCAGATGCGGGAACCGCACCTCCACCCGGCCGCCCGGGGACTGCCCGGCGGCGCGCACGACGTGCGCACAGGTGAAGCCGGTGTCCTCCCCGGCCAGGAAACCGGCCCCGGCGACGCGGCCGTCCGGTGCGAGGACCTGGAAGACCGAGGCGGGCACCGAAGGCTCACCCGCCCCGGCGAGATGCCTCTCGTCGTCGGGGAGACCGCCGCCCTCCACCGGTTCACCGTCCCCCGCCATGGCCCCCGAGTTCCTCACCGGCCGTCTTGGCCGGGCTCGCCGCTCTCCCACACCAGGCGGACCTTGAGATGCACGGCGGCCTCGCCGAGGCTGATGACCGCTCCGGCCTTCGCCGACAGGTTCACCCCGAACTCCACCTCCACCTCCCGCGGGCCCGCCTGCCGTAGCTGGTCCAGTACCGCCCGCGCCGTCTCCCGTACCGGAACCAGCGACTCCTGCAACGTGCGGGGCAGTTCCCGCACCGCGTCACCGACCCGGCCCGCCTTCACCGGCCCGTCCGGCTCCGGTGCGCCGGCCACCTCTTCCAGCAGAATCGCCCCGCCACCTTCCAGCGGCACCCGTACGAGACTCGGCACCGGCCAACCTCCTCGCAGTCCAGAACCGCATCCCGGCTACTCAACCGAAAGGCAGCCCCCATCGACCCCTGCTTCCACAGTCCACCTGAGAGCCACCACATACGGAGCGCATGACTCCGCACACGGGACACCTCCGCGGAAAAAAATCCGGCGGCGATGTCGAGAACCCGTGACCGGCTCCGTCCCAGGGGTGAACGCGGCCACAATGGGTCGCACCAGCACCGAGGAGAACCACGATGGCCAAGTACCTGCTGCTCAAGCACTACCGCGGCGCCCCGGCGGCGGTCAACGACGTGCCCATGGACCAGTGGACGCCCCAGGAGGTCTCGGCGCACATCCAGTTCATGCGGGACTTCGCGGCCCGGCTGGAGGAGACCGGCGAGTTCGTCGACGGCCAGGCGCTCGCCCCCGAGGGCACGTGGGTCCGGTACGACGGTGAGGGGCGCCCGCCGGTCACCGACGGCCCCTTCGCCGAGACCAAGGACCTCATCGCCGGCTGGATGGTCATCGACGTCGACAGCCAGGAGCGCGCCGTCGAGCTGGCCGGGGAACTGTCGGCCGCCCCCGGTGCGGGCGGGAAGCCGATCCACGAGTGGCTCGAGGTGCGCCCGTTCCTGACCGCGACGCCCGACACCACCGAGTGCCACTGATGGACGAGGCTCTGCTGAGGAGCCTCACGCCGGGCGTGCTCGCCCTCCTCGTCCGCCGCGGAGCAGACTTCGCGGCGGCCGAGGACGCCGTCCAGGAGGCGCTGCTCGAAGCGGTCCGCGGCTGGCCGGCCGACCCGCCGCGGGACCCGAAGGGCTGGCTGGTCACCGTGGCCTGGCGCAAGTTCCTCGACCAGACCCGGGCGGACACCGCGCGCCGCCGGCGCGAGGACCGCGCCGAAGAGGAACCCGCGCCCGGGCCGGCGCCGACGGTGGACGACACGCTCCAGCTCTACTTCCTGTGCGCCCACCCGTCGCTGACGCCGTCGTCCGCGGTCGCGCTCACGCTGCGCGCCGTCGGCGGGCTCACCACCCGGCAGATCGCCCAGGCCTACCTGGTGCCCGAGGCGACGATGGCGCAGCGGATCAGCCGGGCCAAGCGCACCGTCTCCGGCGTGCGGTTCGACCGGCCCGGCGACGTCGCCACCGTGCTGCGCGTCCTCTACCTGGTCTTCAACGAGGGCTACTCCGGCGACGTCGACCTGGCCGCCGAGGCCATCCGGCTCACCCGGCAGCTCGCGGCACGCATCGACCACCCCGAGGTGGCGGGGCTGCTCGCCCTGATGCTGCTCCACCACGCCCGGCGCGCGAGCCGGACCGCGCCCGACGGCGGCCTGGTCCCGCTCGCCGAGCAGGACCGCACCCGATGGGACACGCGCCTGATCGCCGAGGGCGTCACGGTCCTCCAGGCGGCCCTGGCCCGAGACCGGCTGGGCGAGTTCCAGGCCCAGGCCGCCATCGCCGCCCTCCACGCCGACGCGCCCACCGCCGAGGAGACCGACTGGGTGCAGATCGTTGAGTGGTACGACGAACTGCTGCGCCTGACCGGCAACCCGGTCGTCCGGCTCAACCGCGCCGTGGCCGTCGGCGAGGCCGACGGCCCCCGCGCCGGCCTGGCGGCACTCGCGGAGCTGGACGACTCGCTGCCCCGCCACACCGCCGTAGCGGCCCACCTGCACGAACGCGACGGCGACCTCGCGACGGCGGCGCGGCTGTACGCCGAGGCGGCCCGCCGCGCCACCAACCTCGCCGAACGCGACCACCTCACACGCCAGGCCGCCCGCCTCAACACCCGCCTGCGCCACTGAGGACCGCGCCCCAGCCTCGCGGTGCAACTCACAGGGTTCGAGCAGGACCACGTCCGCCCCGACGACCGGGAGCTGCACAGGCGCGGCCGGGAGAGCGCCTCGACAGCGAGCGGGCGCGGCGGCGTGGTCCTCGGCATGAACAGCGACCTCGGACGCGGACGGCGCCGTTCCGGCACGCGGCTGCGCGGAGGGGGAACAGCCGGCCGTTCGGCTGGTGCCGCGACCGTACTCGGGGATCGGCCGCGGCCCAGCCACCCGGGACGCACCCGGGCAGGACCCGAATTCCCCGCGCCGACGTGTCCATGCGGAGCCGAACGGGTGGACCGGCGGGCAGGCGGGCCACACCCCGACGCATGTCCACTGACACCGGCCTCACGTGGACATCGGCATAACGTCGCGTCGATACGAGATCCTTATGAGACGTTCTCAGATGGGACGGACCATATGCTGACTTCCCAGTTTGAATGAGCCAGCAAAATTTCATCGGACGTGCAGTATGCGATGACCTGCACTATGTCAGGGCAGAGCGCCCTCGCAATTTCCTTGGCGAGGTCGACGTCCCATATGCGTACCTGCCGGTCGGCGCCGCTGGTGATTACCCGGCCGTCCGGCGTCGTAGCAACAGCTGTCACCCTTTCATCATGACGACCGATTTCCACCGGCTCCTCCGCTTTTAGCGCCGGATCCCAAAGCAGTACCTCTCCTTCCGAGCCACCACTGACCACTCGGCTGTCTGGCAGCGCGGCCAACGCAGTCAGACGGGGACCGCCGAGCGGCGCTTCAAAGCTGCCCGGGGTGTTGCCGAGTTGGACGGGGATTGAGTCAGGCACTGCGGGATTCCAGATGAGAACCTGCCCTCTGGCGCCACCGCTTGCCACCCTGCCGTCGGGTAGAGCCGTCAGCGCTGACACTCCGCCATCGTGGTGCCCGAGCGAGACTGACTTGGACCCGGGTACCGCAGGGTCCCACAGGGCGATCTCGCCTTTCGCGGTTCCGCCGAGGATTCGTCCGTCCGTGAGCACCGTGAGGGCCCTCGGCCCATACGGCCCAAGACGCTGCTCGCCGACACCAACGGGGGCGGCGCCAGGTGTCTTAGGGTCCCAAATCAACACCTGGAGGTACCCGTCGCTTGCCACGCGCCCATCGGGCAAGGTTGTCAACGTTCTCACCCCCCCAGCCGTTCTGCCGAGTTCGATCGGATCGGCATCGGACACCTGAGGGTCCCAGACCAGCAATCTCCCCTCTTGTCCTCGTCCGCCTACAACGACACAGCCGTCCGGAAGCGTTGTGGCAGCTGTTACTTCGTCTCTATTGACGGCGCGCCCTGCTTGGCCGGCCCCCTGGGGTCTTGGATCCCATAGACGCATCCGCTTATCACTACCGCTGCTTACCAGCCGACCGTCAGGGAGTGCTTCCAATGCGCATATCAGACCACTATGGCTGCCGACGTGCACCGCCTTGCCGTCAGCTGCCTTCGTATCCCAAAGGCAGATGCTCTTACCGCTGCCAAAAGCCACAACGCCGTTCGGAAGGGCTGCGATCGCCCCCGCACCATGTGCGCTGGTCAACCTGACAGGGCCGGAGCTCTGAGCCGCAGGGTCATGTATCTGTATCTCGTTGCCACTGCTGGTGGCCACCCGGCCGTCAGGAAGTATCGCCACTCTCAACGCTGCATATCTATGGATTGTCAGCACCCATGGATCCGCTTCAGGACTTTCTGGGTTCCATACAAAAACATAGCCTTGCTCGTCGGCACCGGCAACTTGTCCGTCCGCAAGTGCAGCCAGGGCGATAGTCGGCGGAATCGAGCGTGAAATCAGTTTCTCGCTACTTGTCCGGATCGCCACCTTTTCTGTGTCCCAGTCGGCGACCGACCAGCCGGAAGGAAGAGTCGCAGCAAAACATCGAACCCATCCCTCAAGGGTGCCTAGCTTCACCGGTGGCGCATGTGGCGCGTCAGGGTTCCAGACCAGGAGTTCTTTCCCACCTGTGACCAACCGGCCGTCCGGTAGAACGGTGAAGCATCTAGGCCAACCCTTGGAGTGCTCGAACTTCACCGGAGGGGCGTCCCAGACTTCTAGAGACCACACCAGCAGCTCGTCCCCGCAAGTTACCACCCGGCCATCCGGCAGTATTGCCAGACCTCTCACGGAGCTTGTGATCTCGCTGCGCACAAGCGGAGGCACGCCTGGTGCATCGGGGTCCCAGATCAGCAGTTCGTTGCCGCCGGTGACCACGCGGCCGTCCGGGAGCGCTGCAACGTTCGCCAGGGCCTCCTTGTAACCGCCCAATTCGACCACCAACGCGGGACCCGATCTGTATGTTGTCCACTGGGGAACAAAACCCGGACGGGGCAAACGCTGGAGCCGCCTTCTGAAGTCGCTGGCAAGTTCGTCGTCGCCGAGAGCGGTGGCTTGCAGACACAGCTGCCGTAGCACGTAGCCAGGGTCATGAATCGGCTGTGGCGAGCGCAGGTCGGGCGCCTGCAGACGGACTGAATCTATGAGATTGTCTCTATGGGGCAAAGCGCCAATGGACTGCGCCGTTCGCAACTCAGCCAAAACCCTATCCGCGCCGACAACCTGCAGCGCCGCAGCTACCCATCCGGCGTCACCCACCACCGCGGCGAGTCGCTGTGGCTGATCTCTCAGTGTGGCCGGATATTCGTCGAGTAGATATCTTGGAGTCGGGCCGTCCCCTGTGATTGACGTCGGCCACGCAGATTTACTCCATTGATCCGCCCAGCGCTCGATTCGCTGCCGATAGCCAGGGTGGCGCAAAGGGGAGAGAACTTCATCCCTCTGTGCTCGTTCGAGCAGCGAGCCATGAGTATATTGGTAACGACGCTGGCCTGGTCGGCCGAGCGGCTGCAAGGTGCGCGCGGCTTGCTCTGTGACCAGACCGGTTATCTGATGGAGCCGCCCGGGAGAGGCCGGTTGGAAAGGGTCGCCGGTCAATACCGCAAGGTCGTCGACCGTCAATGCGCCCGCAGCCGCCGTCAGCATCCCCAGGATTTCGATCGCTACGTCTTTGCTTGTCCCGCGCAACATGTTGTCGAGTTCCTGTCTCGCCAGGTCCTCCAAGCGCTCCACGTCTGGCAAAGAATGAAGCTCCATCAGCGGGGCTGTAAGCACCGGATGACCTGTCTGGATGTCCACTGGGAGCTCAGGGTGGTAGCGACTGCTCACCAGCACGTGTGCTTGATTCCTCACAAGGGCCGGAAGCAGGCTGGCAATGCTCGGCAGGCCGGAGGGATGCAGATCTTCGTCAAGGCCGTCCACCAGAAGAAGCAAGTGCCTGTTGGCTGCTTCCGCACGGTCAACGGCACGCTCCCACAGTGATCGGAATTGATGACGATCAGGAGTGGGGGCTTCGCGGTCTAGCAGGTTGGCCAACTGTGGCACTATCGCGGCGAGAAATCGATTGCTGTCTGCATCGGATTCAAGGCGAGACGCGAAGTATGCTACGACGTCCACTTGCGGAGGCAAGGCAGTGCTGGCGACCTCAGCCATGAGAGCAGTTTTCCCGGACCATGCTCCGCCGATCAGCCGACAGTAGCTCGCTGCGCTGGTGGCAAAATCAGCTAGCTGGGCTAGCTCTGATTCCCGGCCGAGCAACTGCGGTGTTCGCGCATGAATCTCTCGGATCGTTGAGCGATATGCTGGCTCAGACCGAGTAACCTGTACGGGGAGCTGCTGCAGCGCATGTAGTCCGGATACTCCAAGCCGCGCCCACCACTGAGTAGGATCGGCTACACCGGCTCCCCAGCCCGCATGCTTGGGATCGTACTCCAGTGCACTGAGGGGAACGGCTGTTATTGCCGATGCACCTTCGCGCGGTGCATGCTCTGTTACGACACCGATCAGATAGCCGCTTGCGATCACCGGAGCCCCTGACATGCCGGACCACTCCGACTTGCCCAGCGTCGTCTCCTTTGGAGGCAAGGGGCGTGGCAGACTGGTCAGTTCCAGGGACAGCAACCCACTGGCCAGCTTGGACAGGACTGGGATATGCCCCCATGCCTGAACTGTGTCTCGCATTGACGACGTCTCCGCAAACTGCGGATAACCAACCGTCTGACAGGCCTCCACCGCGACCGCTGTGGGACTTCCTCTGTCTATCACAGCGATATTGAGCGGCTCCAGTGCCATGCAGTCGTCATCGATACTGATGAGGGCGATATCGGGCGCGCCTTCGCAGTCGCCGACAAATTCCGGGTCGACCCTCACAGCGTGCTTTTTCTTGTCGGGCCGCCTCACCCACACGTTTTCTGAGTCAGAGATGACGTGTGCCGCAGTCAGTACCGTCCGGTCCTTCACTATGCAGCCGGAACCGTACCGGTAACGTGGCGATACACCCTCGCCAAGGTCGGCTATAACTTCGACAACCCGATCCGACAGCGGAACGGACACTATTGATCCTCGGAACTTTGAAGGGCGCTACTATCAACTCCATCCTCCGCCCTACTCGCGCTGACCGCAACCGTTGTATGACCTGCCCACAGGACGCGGACACGTGTCGTAGCCTCCGTGCTACGCACCGCAGTGCTCCCGCATAGGTGATTCTTCTTCCGCCACCGTGAGTGGCGAATCTGCAAAAAGCCGTCTACTGTGAAACTGGTGCCAAGAGTGGTTTTTTTCGGTAGCTTCGGAGGGGCGAATGCCTAGCGAATCAGAAGTAGGAATTGGGTTGGCAGACGCCATAGAGGTCTTGCGGGCTGAGCTCACTGAGGCGCGCCTGGCGGCCGCGGGGAGGAAGATTCAGTTCCCGGTAGCCTCGATGAAGGTTGAATTGAAAGTCGTCGCGACCCGAAAAGCGGATGGCAAGGCCGGGTTCAGTGTTCCATTCGTGAACGTCGAACTAGGAGGGTCTGCCGGTTGGCAGCGGGATACGACGCAAACGGTTACTGTGGAATTCGGCCCGCCAGTTGATCATGAGGGTAATCCGGTTCGAGTCGCCGGGTCCAGTGATGAGCTAAAAGGATAGAGCTACGCCCTCGCGCCGATCCGGGACGAGGTGACGTTCGCGACCGAGTTCGGCTCAACGCCCGCCTTCGCGCCCGACTCGCGGCCCGGCCGCGTCCGTCGAGGGCGTCGTCGGCGCCATGATGGAAGAGCTCGGCATCGGCTTCGTCGCTGACTCCCCGCTCGCCCGCGGTTTTCTCAGCGGCGCGGTGAAGCCCCGAGACCACTACGCCGCCGACGACTTCCGCCGACGCCTGGCCTGGTGGAAGCCGGAGAACTTCGACGCCAACCTCGCCATTGCGGGCATGTGACCGAGCTCGCCGAGAGCAAGGGCGCCACCCTCCCCCAGCTCGCCCTGGCGTGGCTGCTGGCGCAGAAGGACTACATCGTCCCGGTCCCCGGCTCGCGCAACGCCGACCGGGTCGCCCAGAAGACCGCCGCGGCCGACCCGCAAGGGGGCGGGCACTCCGGCTTCACCGCCGCGGGCCGGCACCTGAGCCGGAGACGGAGCGCGGCGGCTGTGACGGTGCCGTGGAAAACGCAGGCGCGTTTGTCGAAGCGGCTTCGCCACAGCCGCCGGCGCGGACAACGACGGTTGCGGAGCGGGCTGTACGCCTTGTCCCCGCCGTGATGGTCGGGGCTCGTATGTGGACGTCCGCCCCCTGCACGCTTGACCCTATGCGTTCCAGCGCCGGCATCGGTTGCGGGCTGTCGCCCCATTGCCCTGGCTTGACCAGCAAGGCCAGTGAGGGACGATGACGCTTGCACACGGTCGTCGAGCCACCGAACCTCTCCAGCGGGTCCCGCCACGGAACCCCGGTGTGGATCCGAGCAGGGCACGCCCAGGAGAACCGCCGGACACGGCCTGGCCGGACGGCCGGTGCCGAGGCCCCTGGGGTGGGGCGAGGGGGCACCGGCCGTGGCCTGGCAGCCGGGCGCCGTACCGTGAGTGCCGCGTCTCGGGCGCCGCACATGTCCCGCCGACGGGAAACGGCACCCGAAAACCGGTCGCCCTCCCGGTCCGTCCCGGCCCCCCGCTCACGGATACCGGCCGGCGTCGCGGGCGACGCCGATCAGCACCCGCGAGGGTGTCACCACGCGGTCACTGATCACCGCATCCGCAGGCCAGCGACCCCGCGCCACCGAGCATGCAGCACGCGACCAGTCGATATCTACGGCGAATCTTTTACATCAATACCGCGTGACAGTAATTAAACTGAGCCGCAGTCAACGCCAGCCCCGGGGGACAAGCCGCCAGTGAACCGCCAAGCATTGAAAAAGCTCCTCAAAGACCGCCGCGCGCTCATATCCCCCGAAACGCACGGACTGCCCCGCCCCACCGGCCGCGGGCGCCGCGCGCCCGGTCTGTCACAGGGTCAGGTCGACGAACTCCTCGGCTACTCCGAGCGCACCTACCAGCGCCTGGAATCGGGCAACTACCACCACCCCCCGGTCGACCTCCTCCGCGACGTCGCGCGCCTGTACGGCATGAACGAGCAGGAGTGGATCAGCCTGTGCCGGTACGCCCGCGGCGAGGACCCGCCCGGCCCCCTCTACGACACCTCCGGCCACGCCCTGCCCGCCGCCTGGGCCGACGCCGTCGCCGGCATCACCCACCCCGCCTACGTCACCGACGCCTCCTGGAACCTCGTCACCTGCAACGACCGCTTCCACGCCCTGTTCGACAGCGGCCGGGCACCGGCCAACACCATGCGCTGGATGCTGCTGGACGGGCGTGACCAACTCCTGGACTGGGCGACGGCGTGGGCGCCGCTGGTGATGCCCCAGTTGCAGGCCGCGCTGGCCCAGCGCGCCGACGACAAGGTCCTCCGGCAGATCGAGGCCGACGTCCTCGCCGACCCCCTGGCCCAGCCCCTGTACGAGAAGGGCGGGGCCTCCATCCACCCCGACGGCGACGAGCGTCCGATCCGTCACGCGGTCGAGGGGCCGGGGTGGGTGACGATGTGTGTGGCGCAGCCGCTCGCGGCGCCCGGGTCCCGGTGCATGATCCTCGTATTCCGGCCGGGGCCGCGGCGGGCCAGGAGCCGACCGCGTATGTTGAAAGCCCAGGAGAACGGCATGAACGCCTGAATTTGCCCGCCTTTGGTGCGCGGCCAGGCAGTATTTCGAGGACGGCCAAGGAAACAAACCAGCCAACTTTGCCGTACCTTGACTTAATCAGGTCGCAGCGCCTTCAGGGGGGAACCCATGCCTGCTCATATCGCCCGGCCCACCACCGTCCTCGCCGCACACAAAATCACCACGACCGAGATAGCCGACGACATTCGCACCCACCACCCGCACCACCCCCGGCTCGGCGCGATCCTCCGCGTTCTCGGCAACTGCGGCGTCGAAAGCCGCTATTTCACGCAGCCGTTGAACTCGCCCACCATCAACGGCACCGCGGAGGTGGGCGACCGAGCCGCCCGCGCCTTCGCGGACGGCCTCGCCCTGGCCGAACAGGCCGCCCGCGCCACCCTCGACCGGTACGGGCTCCAGCCCGGCGACATCACCGGCCTCATCACCACCCACGCCACCGGCTGGGCCGTCCCGAACCTCGACGTCCACCTGGTGGAGCGGCTCGGCCTGCGGCCCACCGTCCGCCGTACAGCCCTGACTACCACCGCCTGCGCGGGCGGCGCCCACGCCCTGCTCCGGGCCGTGGAACAGGCCCTGCTCCACCCCGGATCCCGTGTCCTCGTGGTCGCCGCCGAGGTGCTGTCCACCGCATACAACCACGCCGACACCAAGATCGAGCACATGATTTACAAGGCGTTGTTCGGCGACAGCGGAGCCGCCACCGTCGTCTCCAGCGACCCCCTCGGCCCCGGCCTCGCCGCCGACGCCGACGGGCTGTTCGAGTACGTGCTCCCGGACAGCCTCGCCATGTACGCGGGCCGCATCGACAGCACGGGCCTGCACTTCGACAGCACCAAACAGGCGGCCGGCGGCGCGAGACACGTCATGCCCGCCGTCACCGGCTGGCTCGCCGGACGCACCGTCGACGTGCCCGTCATCCACCCCGGTTCCAGGCCCATCATCCTCGACACGGCCGACGCCCTCGGCCTCACCGAATCCGACGCCCGCCACTCCCTCGACACCCTCTCCGAAGAGGGCAACCTGGGGGGTGTGTCGGTCCTCCGCGTCCTCGAACGCACCCACGGCGAGCCCCCGGCCGACGGCGCGAGCGCGCTGGTGGTCGCCTACGGCCCGGGATTCTCCGTCTCCGCCCTGCGGGGCACCTGGCGGCACTAGCCGGCCGCCGACGGCAACGGCCGGGGCCGTCGGCACGGGGGGCCGGCCGTTGCCAGGAGGGGTGTCAGCGGCGCAGTGCCGCCAGGTTGCGGTAGCCGATGGCCGCGTGCTCCAGGGACTGGGCCGGGTTGGCCGTGCTCGGGGCGTTGTCCTGCTCGACCATCGGGTTGTGGTAGTTGCGGTGGCCCACGCGGGAGAAGAACGTCGTGTAGTCGATGACCCCGGTGCCGAACGGGACCATGTCGTACCCCATGCCGTTCGTCGTGTTCACGGTGCCGTCCTTGGCGTGGAAGAGCGGGTACCGCTTGTCGTGGCGGGTGACCAGGCCCGCCGGGTCGAAGACGTTCGTGCGCGTGGAGCCGTCGTGGGCGGTGTAGGCGCGGAACTTGTACTGGGCCACGTGCGCCCAGAAGACGTCCATCTCCAGCCAGACCAGCTTCGGGTCGGTGACGGACAGGAAGTACTCCAGCTTGCGGACCCCGGAGCTGCGGGTCGGCCTGCCCTGGGCGTCCAGCGGGCCGCCGTCCAGCAGGAAGTCGTAGGCGGCGTCGTGGTTGTGGGTGTACAGCTTCAGGCCCGCGCGGCGGGCGATCTCCCCGAGGGCGTTCCACTTGTCGGCGGCCACGTCCCAGTCCGCCTGGTAGCGGCTGCTGGTGGGGTCGGCGCCGGTGCCCATGTGCGCCATGCCGAGGATGTTCGCGATCTCCAGGTGCTTCTTGAAGGTGTCCAGATCGGCGCTGGTCAGCGGCCAGGAACCGGGGATGAAGCCGTGGTTGCCCTGGGCGCGCAGGCCGGCGTCGTCGAGCCAGCGGCGCAGCAGCTTCGCGCCCTGGACGGACTCCAGGTTCGCCCCGCCGGGCGCGTTCGCGTGCTGGCCGTAGCCGGCGAACTCCACCTGGCGGTAGCCGAACCGGGCCAGCTGCTCGAACACGGCGCGGAAGCCCGACGGCAGGGAGGTGGAGAGCGGGTCCCGGCCGACGGCGTCGCGGACGGTGTAGAGGATGATGCCGCGCTTGTCCTCGGGCACCAGGGCGTGGCCCTTGCCGCCGGCCGCGGCCCGGGGAGCGGCCTGGGGCGCCGCCTGGACGGGTGCGGCGCCGAGGACGGGGGCGGCGACGGCGCCGGCCGCGACGGCGGTGCAGGTGCTCAGGAAGCGGCGGCGGCCGATGCCGAGGCTGCGGCGCAGGTCTTCGTCGGTGTGCTGGCTGATGTTCACGGGTGCCTCTCTCTGGACGGGTCGTCGGCGGTGAGACCGGCGAGGTGCAGCAGGAGCGGTTTCACGTCGGTGGCCGCGATGCGGTCGCCGACGGCGCGGGGGGTGGAGCACAGCAGGAGCGGACCGTCGTCGTCGCTCGCGGGGAGGCGGCCGTGGCTGCCCCGGATCGGTGAGGGGTCGAGGGGGACGACCGCCATGCGGTAGCGCAGGCCGAGCTTCTTGCGGGCCAGCGCCGTCGCCGCCCTGACCTTCACATAGGGGTCCTCGGGGTCCATGAACAGCTCGACCGGGTCGTAGCCCGGCTTGCGGTGGATCTCCACGAGGGGCGCGAAGTCGGGGGCGCGGGCGTCGTCCAGCCAGTAGTAGTACGTGAACCAGGCGTCCGGTTCCGCGACGGCGACGAGCTCGCCGGAGCGCGGATGGTCGAGGTGGTGGGCCTTCTTGCCCTCGTCGTCCAGGAGGCGTTCGATGCCGGGCAGGCCGTCGAGGGCGGCGCGGGTGGCCGCCAGGTCCTCGGGGCGGCGGACGTACACGTGGGCGATCTGGTGGTCGGCCACCGCGAAGGCGCGGGACGCCATCGGGTCCAGGTACTCCATGCCGTCCTGGGTGTGGACCTCCAGCAGGCCGGCGCGGCGCAGGGCGCGGTTGATGTCGACGGGCCGGCTCACCGGGGTGATGCCGTACTCGGACAGCACGACGACGGTACGGCCCTCGGCGCGGGCCTCGTCCAGCAGCGGGGCCAGGGCCGCGTCGAGGCCGGCGGCGGCCTTCAGGGAGCGCGGATCGTCCGGGCCGTGGCGCTGCAGGTCGTAGTCGAGGTGCGGCAGGTAGCAGAGGGTCAGGTCGGGCTGCCGGGTGCGCAGGACGTGCCGGGTGGCGTCGATGATCCACTGGCTGGACACCAGGTCGGCGCCCGGTCCCCAGAAGCGGAACAGCGGGAACGTGCCGAACCTGTCGGTGAGTTCGTCGTGCAGGGCCGGCGGCCGGGTGTAGCAGTCGGGCTCCTTGCGGCCGTCGGCGTAGTAGACGGGCCGCGGGGTGACGGTGATGTCGGTGTCGGCGCCCATCGCGTACCACCAGCAGATGTTGGCGACCGTGTAGCCGGGGTGGGCGCGGCGGGCGGCGTCCCACAGCTTGTCCCCGGCGACCAGGCCGTTGTGCTGGCGCCACAGCAGCACCTCGCCGAGCTCCCGGAAGTACCAGCCGTTGCCGACGATGCCGTGCTCGGCGGGGAGCGCGCCGGTGAGGAAGGTGGACTGGGCGGCACAGGTGACCGCCGGCAGCACGGTGCCGAGGTGCGCCCGGGAACCCGCGGCGGCGAGGGCCTCCAGGTGGGGCATGTGGGCGAGGAGGCGGGGGGTGAGGCCGACCACGTCGAGGACGAGGAGCGGGGTGGGGGTGCGCTCGGTCATGGCAGCTCCTTCAGGCCCAGGTCGGTCAACAGGTCGCGGGCGAGGGAGAGTTCGGCGGCGATGCCGTCGGCGAGCCGGTCCCGGCCGCGCGGGCGCAGGCCGGGCGGGAGCGCCTGCCAGGTGTACGTCTCGACCTCCAGGTGCCGGGTGAGCGGGCGCGGTCCGCCGACGAGCCGGGCGAGGGCCGCGCGGAGCACGGGGAGGGTGCTGGTCAGCGGCGCGGTGGGGGACGCGTGCAGCGGGACGTGGAAGTGGGCGCGCCAGGGCGCGTCCGCCGGCAGCGGCCCGCCGGCCAGGGCCTCGGGCAGGTCGTCGGCGCCGTGCACCCCGGCGCCGGTGAGCGCGCGGGTCTGGTGCAGGAAGCGAGGCTCCGCGAAGCCGGCGAGGGCGGTACGCACCTCGGGCCGGCCGGGGTGCTCGGCGTGCAGCGCGGCCGACAGCTGCGCCTTCACCACCGGCACCGGGGACGCGGCGAGCGCGTCCAGCGCTGCCGCCGGGTCCTCGAACGAGGTGGCCAGATGACAGGTGTCGACGCAGACGCCGACGCGGGGGTGGCCGACGGCGCCGAGCGGTGCCAGGGCGTCCGCCGTGGTCTCGATGACGCAGCCCGGCTCCGGTTCCAGGCCGACGCGGACCGAGCGGCCGGTCAGCTCCGCCAGCGAGTCAAGGCGCTGCCCGAGGGCGCGCAGCGCCGCCCGGCCCGCCGCGGCGCGGTCGGCGCTCCAGGTGGTGCGCCAGCCGAGCGGCAGGGTGGAGACGCTGCCCTCGGTGACGTCGTCGGGCAGCAGCGCGGCCAGGACACGGGCGAGCGCGGTGGTGTACTCCAGACGCTCGCGGTCCGCCCAGTCGGGCTTGTACACCCGGTACTTGACCTCGGCGGCGCCGAAGCCCTCGTAGGGGAAGCCGTTGAGGGTGACGACCTCCAGTCCGCGCCGGTCGAGTTCCCGCCGCAGCGTGCGCAGCGCGGCCGGGTCGGTGTCCACCGCGCGGGCCGCGTCATGGGCGAGCCACAGGCCGATGCCGAGCCGGTCACGGCCGAGCCGGCGCCGGACGGGCTCGCAGTGGTCGCGCAGCTGGGCGAGGACGCCGTCGAGGGTCTCGGCGGGGTGGACGTTGGTGCAGTAGGCGAGGTGGACGGTCGTACCGTCCGGGTGGCGGAAGCGCATCGCTCACTCCCCGCCGCGCAGCAGGGAGTTGCCCTCGTGGGTGGGCTCGGGCGGGACGACCTCCAGTTCCAGCCGGCCGCTCATGCCGTAGAACGCGACCGGGTTGCGCCACAGCACCCGGTCGACGTCGTCCTCGGTGAAGCCCTCGGCCAGCATCAGGTCGGCCACCCGGCGGGTCTTCAGCGGGTCGCTGCGGCCCCAGTCGGCGGCCGAGTTCACCAGGACCTTCTCGGGGCCGTAGGCGCGCAGGATCGCCACCATCCGCCGCTCGTCCATCTTGGTGTCGGGGTAGACGGAGAAACCGAGCCAGCAGCCGCTGTCCTTGGCCTCCCGCACGGTCGTCTCGTTGAGGTGGTCGACCAGGACCCGGTCGACGGGCAGGGCGGACTCGCGGACGACGTCGAGCGTGCGGCGCAGACCGGCGAGCTTGTCGCGGTGCGGGGTGTGCACCAGCGCGGGCAGGCCGTGGTCCGCGGCGAGCTGGAGCTGGGCGGCGAGGGCCTTGTCCTCGGCCGGGGTCATCGCGTCGTACCCGATCTCGCCCACCGCCACGACCTGGTCCTTGACGAGGTAGCGCGGCAGTTCGTCCAGGACGGGGGCGCAGCGCGGGTCGTTGGCCTCCTTCGGGTTCAGGGCGAGCGTGCAGTGGTGGGCGATGCCGTACTGGGCCGCGCGGAACGGCTCCCAGCCCAGCAGCGAGTCGAAGTAGTCGAGGAAGGAGGCGGGGGAAGTGCGGGGCTGGCCCAGCCAGAACGACGGCTCGACCACCGCGCGGACCCCCGCGTCGCGCAGGGCCTCGTAGTCGTCCGTGGTCCGTGACGTCATGTGGATGTGCGGGTCGAACAGGCGCATCAGGAGACCTCCTTGCCGGACTCCGCGGTGGCGTGGGCGAGCACGCGGTACAGGCCGTCGGGGACGGGGCGGCCGGCCGCCGTGCGCTCGGCCGCGAAGTCGGTGAGCATCCGGGCGAGTTCGGCGTCGCCGCGGGCCCGCTCGGCGAGACCGGCCACCGCCTCCACGGGGACGCCGGTGAACAGGCACTTCAGTACGGCCTGCCGCCAGCCGTGGGCGTCGAGGTGGCGGGCCGCGTAGGGGCCCACGGCGACGGCGAGCAGCCGGGTGTCGTTCGTGCGCAGGGCGTCCTCGACGAGGGGGAGCGCGTCGGGGCCGGGGACGAGGTGGGGCAGGGCGAGCAGCACGGCCCGCCGTTCGGCGGCGGTGCCCTGCCGGTAGACGCGGGTGACGGCGGCGAGGTCGGCGTGGGCCGTGCACAGGATCAGGACACGGGCGGCGTCGGCGTGCCGGCTGCCGCAGCGCCGGCCGGCCTCGGCCAGCCGCAGCTCCCAGGCGGAGATCGGGCCGTGTCCGCCGGGGTGGTCGGCGGCCTCGGCCAGCGCTCCGCGCAGCCAGGCGCGCGCGGGCGGCTCGAGGTGGGCTTCGAGGTGGTCGCGCAGCGCGTCGGGCGAGGGCGCCGCGGCGGCGGTCGAACGGGTCACGGGGTGCTCCCTTCGTGCACGGTGGCCGGGGTACGGGCGGTCGCGCGGCGCAGGAACGGCAGGGAGGCGGCGGCGTGGTGCGGGCCGGCGTGGGAGTGGCGGGGCAGCTCCACGACCGTCAGGCCCCGGTAACCGGTGGCCGCGAGCGCCGCGAGGACGGGCGGGAAGTCGATCTCGCCCTCGCCGAACGGGAGGTGGTCGTGCACGCCCCGCCGCATGTCCTCGATCTGCACGTGCCGCAGCCAGGGCGCGGCGGCGCGTACGCAGTCGGCGGGCGGCAGCGGCTCCAGGCACTGGCAGTGGCCGATGTCGAGGGTGAGGCCGAGCGCGGGCCGGTCGCCGAGGAGGCGGCGCAGGTGGTGGAAGTCGGCGAGGGTCGCGAGGAGGTGGCCGGGTTCGGGCTCGACGGCGAGGGGCACGCCGGCGGCCTCGGCGGCGTCGAGGACGGGGGAGAGCGAGACGGCGAGCCGCTCCCACGCGGGGGCCGGGTCCGGATCGGTCGGCGGAACGATTCCGCTGAAGCAGTGCACGGCCGTGGCACCGAGGTCGGCGGCCACCCGCACCGCCCGCAGCAGCAGGTCCACGCGCCGGGCACGGGCCTCGGGGTCCGGGTCCAGCAGCGAGGGGCCGTGTTTGCGGCGCGGGTCGAGGACGTACCGGGCGCCGGTCTCCACGGCCACGTCGAGCCCCAGTCCGGCCAGCCGCCGGGCCACCCGCCGGGTACGGCCGGCGAGGCCGGGGGCGAGCGGGTCGAGGTGCATGTGGTCGAGGGTCAGCCCGACACCGTCGTACCCGAGGTCGGCCAGCAGGGCGAGGGCGTCGTCCAGCCGGAGATCGGCGAGACCGTTGGTGCCGTAGCCGAAGCGCGGGGGGTTCACTCGGGGCTCCCTTCCATGACCGGCGGCCCCATGCGACACGCCTCTTCCCGGCCGCCCGGTCCCGGGGCCGTGGTGCGGATGCCGGCGGTGCCGCTTGCGCGCGTGTCGCCGGCCGAGCGGGAGGTTGGCGGGCCGGGGGGCGCCGTGACCGGGGCGGTGGTGCGGGTGCGGGTGCGGGCGGTGGCGGTGGCGGTGGTGGTGTGCTGGTGGGCGGGGGTCGGGTTCATGTGACGCTCACCCTTCTCGCCGTGCGGGCGGCCAGTGGGCCGAGGGCCGCCGTGAACAGGGCCGTCGCCCCGGCTCCGGCGCGGGCGGCGAGGGCGGCCTGGAGGGGGATCGTGGCGCGGATGCCGGCGCCGACCGCGCGCTGGGTGAGCGGGGGTGACGGGTTGAGGACGGCGTGCAGGTAGGGGCGGGCCGCGGTCCCGGCGTAGCCGAGGGCGAGCGCGGTGGTGAGCGCGCGGCCGGGGAGCAGCCGGGTCACGGCGGCGGTGGCGGCCAGCGCGGCGAGCGGGGCGGTCGGGGAGCCGCCGCGGGTCTCCTGGCGCGAGACGGCCGTGACCGCGAGCGTGTGGGTGCCGAGCAGGGCCGCCGACGGCAGGGCCGGCCGGACGCGTCCGGCACCGGCGGCGGCGCCGAGCAGCAGGTCCAGGGCGCGGGCGGCGGCCATCGCGGCCGGGCCCGCCGGGGTCCGCTTGAGCAGCAGGTCGTACGACCAGACGGTGGCCGCGAGCGGGGTGGCGACCGCCAGCGCCGGGCGCCCCGCGCGGGCGGCCAGGGCGAGCCCGGCGGCCGTGAGGGCACAGGCCGCGGTGAGGGCGGCGGCGGGGCGCACCCTTCCGGACGGCAGGGGCCGGTGCGGGCGCTCCACGGCGTCCTCGGCGCGGTCGGCCCAGTCGTTCAGCGCCATCCCGGCCTCGTACAGGCACACCGACGAACCGATGGCGAGCAGGCTCGCGCGCCCCGGCCGGACGCCCGCGGCCGCCGCCCCGGCGAGCGCGTCGCCGGGAACGGTGAACAGGGCGGGCAGCCGCAGCAGTTCGGCCCACGCCCGCAGCCGCCGCCCGCCCGGTGCCGGGGTGCCGCCGCGGGCGTCGCGGCCGGTGCCGGGCCGGCGGCTCACTGCGGGGCTCCCAGTTCGCGGGCGAAGCGCAGGAGCGCGGTGTACTGGTCGGCCAGGGCGGCCGGTGCGCCGCCCACCGGGTCCTTGAAGTAGAAGGCCAGGTCGGTGAGCGGGCCGGCGCGGCCGGTCTCGTGGGCGCGGGCCGTCAGCCGGGCCAGGTCCAGGACGAGGGGCGCCGCCAGGGCCGAGTCGCAGCCCTGCCAGATGGTCTGCAGGACCATGCGGGTGCCGAGGAAGCCGTCGAAGGCGATGTGGTCCCACGCGGTCTTCCAGTCGCCGAGCGCCGGTACGTCGTCGATGTGGACCTCGCCCTCGGGGACCGTGCCCAGGGTGTCGGCGAGGACCCGCTCCTTGCCTGCGTTCTTCGCCGCGGCGGCGGCCGGGTCGGCGAGCGCGGCGCCGTCCCCGCCCCCGAGGAGGTTGGTCCCGGACCAGGCCCGCACGGCGAGCGCCCGCTGCGCGAACATCGGGCCGAGCGCGCTGCGCAGCAGCGTCTGCCCGGTCTTGCCGTCCCGGCCGGCGTACGGCAGCCCGCTGGAGGCCGCGAGGCCGGCGAGCGCGGGGTGGTGCAGCCCGGTCGAGGGGGTGAAGTTGACGTACGGGCAGCCGGCGCGCAGGGCGGCCGCCGCGTAGAGGGAGCTGGGCGGCAGCTCCGCCCCGGTCGCGGCCGGTTCCGTGGAGGCGACGTTCACCACCACCGCACGGGCCAGGCCGTGCCGTCGTACGAAGCCGCGCAGGTCCTCGGCGAAGGCGGTGATCAGTTCCTCCGCGGTGCGGGTGTCGCCGGGCAGGGGGCCGCCAGGCTTGATCTCCCGGTCCGCGGCGGCGAGTTCGGCGGCGACGGCCGGGGGGAGGCCGGGCGGGAGGACGCCGCCGGCGGCGAGCTGTTCGGCCCGCTTGGGCAGGGGGCAGTCCGTGGTGTCATGGCCGCCGAAGACCAGGGACGACAGCGCGGGCAGGCCGCTGCCCGCGAACGCCGGGCCCTCGGTGACCAGGCCCGTCGGCGGGTGCAGGCCCGCCGTCAGCGCGGCGCAGCCCGCGACGACGCTGGTGGCGACGGAGCCGCGGGCGCCGATCAGCCAGACGCCGGCACGCGGGGAACGGGCGGGGGGCGCGGACATGGGCAGCCTCCTTGTCGAGCGCGGACACCGCAAGCGGTGGGGACGAACGCCGTGCGTGGGGGGTTCGGGCGTGCGGAGGTGGTGACGGCGGGCGGGAGTACGGCGTCTCCCGCCCGCCGCCGTTCAGTGGCCCTTGGCGGGCAGTTCCCTGATCCGGATGTCGCGGAAGGACACCTCGTCACCGGCTCCGTGGTTCTGGATGCCGATGTGCCCGTCGGTGAGGCTCCGGGCCGGATCGGTGTTGGTGAAATCGTTGATCTTCACGCCGTTGAGCCAGATCCGCAGGCGTTCGCCCTGGACCCGGATCTCGTACGTGTTCCACTCTCCCGGCGGGTTCAGCGCACGATCGCGCTTCTTCAGGTCGGCGGAGCGGAAGCCGTAGACGGACCCGGTGGTCTTCTCCGGGACGTCGGTGGCGTCGATCTGGATCTCGTAGCCGTTGTCCACGGCCGACCACGGGTCGTCCGAGGGCGGGAAGCCCACGAACACGCCCGAGTTGTCGTCGCCGGCCGCCTTCCAGTCGAGCTTCAGGGAGTACGATCCGAAGCTCCGGCCGGCGTACCAGAGCAGGCCCATCCCGCCGGACGAGGTGAGCGTGCCGTCGTCGGACAGGGTGAAGGAGCCGGGGCCCGCCTGCCGCCAGCCGTCGAGGGAGTCACCGTCGAACAGGCTGGTGTATCCGCTCTCCGGCCGGCAGTCGGCCTGGGCGGCGCCGGTCGCGTACCGGATGCCGCCCAGCAGGTGCCGGCGGAACTCCGGGTCCGCGTACGACTCCTTGGTGTGGCCGCCGCCGGTGTAGAAGGCCCGGCCGCCCTGGTACTCCTGGCACCAGGCGATCGGATGGTCGCCGTTCATGGTGCCGCCGGTGTACGACGACTCGTCGAGCGAGGCGAGGACGTGGGCCCGGTCCCGGGGGTTGGAGCGGTAGTTGTACCACTCGTCGGTCCGGTTCCAGGTCCGCGCCAGCCCCGAGGTCGCCGGGTGGGCGCGGTCCTCGACCCGCACGGTGGCCGGCTGGATCGCCGGGTGCGACTGGAAGTACGCGCCGGCGAGGCCGCCGTAGAACGCCCAGTCGTACTCGGTGTCGGCCGCCGCGTGGACGCCGACGTAGCCGCCGCCGCGGTGGACGTAGTCCTCGAACGCCGCCTGCTGGGCGCTGTCGAGGACGTCCCCGGTGGTCGACAGGAACACCACGGCGTCGTAGCGCCGCAGGGTGGACGGGGTGAAGGCGCCCGCGTCCTCGGTGGCGTCGACCGTGAAGCCGCCGCTCGCGCCGAGCTGCCGCACCGCGGCCACGCCCTCGGGGATCGAATCGTGCCGGAAGCCGGCCGTCTTGGAGAAGACCAGCACTCGCTTGGCGCCGTCCGTGCCGTGCGACGCGGCCGGTGCCGCGGCGCAGCCGAGGAGCAGCGCGGCCGTCGCGACGGCGGTCACTGTGCGCATGTGCCGCTCCTCTCAGCCGGTGGTGAAGGTGAAGTCGTCGACGTCGAACAGGGCTCCGCTGCCGCCCTTGAACACCAGGTAGAGGGTGGTGGTGCCGCGCGGGGCGCGGGACAGGTCGGCCTGGACGTCCTGGAAGGTCTCCCAGCCGCCGGTCACCGGCACGGTCGCCTTGCCGAGCAGCGTGCCGCCCGCCGAGCCGGCCCGGACCTCCAGGGTGCCGCCCGCGCCGCCGGAGGAGACGCGCGCGGTGATCTTCTCGGCGTTGCCCAGGACGTACGGCGTGAAGGAGATCCAGTCGCCGTTGTCGATGTCACCGACGGTCTTGCCGCCGTGTGCCGTCCCCTTCGCGATCACCGAGACGCCGGAGCTGTTGCCGAAGTGCTCGGCCTGGCGGTGGCGGGGCTGGAGGACGCTCTGGTCGTGCGAGGTGAGCGCGGCCTGGCCGCCGCCTCCGTTGTCGGTGTACTCGGCGTTCAGCACCCCGAAGATGTTGGCGTCCTCGTCGTGGCCGCCGTCGGCGCTGGTCTGGATGGTGCCGGTGCAGCCGGTGGCCGAGGTGAGCGGGTGGCCGTGGGTGTCGTGGCCGAGGACGAAGGTGACCTTGACCTTGGCGCAGTCGATCCGGCGGCCGTCCTCGGGGTCGGTCACCTTCACGGTGAAGGGGACGGCGTCACCGAAGCTGAACAGCTGCCCGTCCTTCGGGGTCTGGAGCACCACCGTGGGCGCGGTGTTGCCGACGACGATCTGCACGCTGGCGCCGCCGGTGCGGCCCGAGGGGTCCTTCGCGGTCACGGTCGCGGTGTAGGTGCCGTTCTTGCGGTAGGTGTGCGTGGGGTTGGCGTCGGTCGACCGCGTGCCGTCGCCGAAGTCCCAGCTGTAGGTGAGCGCGTCGCCGTCCTGGTCGCTCGTGCCCTGCGAGGAGAACTGGACCTTCAGCGGCGCCTGGCCGGAGGTGCGGCTCGCCGCCGCCTGGGCGACGGGCGAGTGGCCGTCGGTGGCGTTCTCGATGCGGTACAGCGCCGAGTTCTCGTCGCCGCCGAACCAGGAGACGCCGTAGTCGAGGACGTACAGCGCGCCGTCGGGCCCGAACGCCATGTCCATCACCTGGGTGCCGGTCCAGGGCACGTCCTTGATGGACCGCACGGTGCCGTCCGCGTCGCTGCTGATGCGCTTGATCCAGCGGCGGCCGAACTCACCGGCGAAGAAGTCGCCGTCGTAGGCCTCGGGGAACTTGACCGGCGAGTCGAGCGCGGGGTCGTAGTGGTAGACCGGGCCGCCCATCGGGGACTCGGAGCCGTCGCCGAACTCGGGGACCGACGGGCCGTTGTAGGGGATCCAGGCGGGCTGGGCCGGCGGCAGGTCGGTCAGGCCGGTGTTGTGCGGGGAGGTGTTCTTCGGGGCGGAGCAGTCGAAGGAGGCACCGGAGGCCTTGGTCGCGAAGTCGTAGTCGACGTAGGCGTCGTTGGCGCCGGTGCAGTACGGCCAGCCGAAGTTGCCCGGCTTGGTCACCCGGGCGAACTCGACCTGGCCGGCCGGGCCGCGCTTCGGGTCGGCGGCGCCGGCGTCGGGGCCGTAGTCGCCGACGTAGAGGATGCCGGTCTCCTTGTCGACGCTGAACCGGAACGGGTTGCGGAAGCCCATCGCGTAGATCTCGGGCCGGGTCTTGTCCGTCCCGGGCGGGAAGAGGTTGCCGTCGGGGATCGAGTAGGAGCCGTCGGCGCCGACCTTGATGCGGAGGATCTTGCCGCGCAGGTCGTTGGTGTTGCCGGCGGTGCGCTGGGCGTCGAAGCCGGGGTTGCGGTCCGCGCGCTCGTCGATCGGGGTGTAGCCGTCCGACTGGAAGGGGTTGGTGTCGTCGCCCGTCGACAGGTAGAGGTTGCCGGCCGCGTCGAAGTCGATGTCACCGCCGACGTGGCAGCACAGGCCGCGCGTGGTGGGGACGTCGAGGATCTTCTTCTCGCTGGCCGTGTCCAGGGTGCCGTCGGTGTTCAGCACGAAGCGGGAGAGGCGGTTGACGCCGTCGAAGGGGGCGAAGTCGGCGGCGGTGCCGGTCTCGGGCGCGTCGCCCGCCGGGGTGTTCAGCGGGGGCGCGTAGTAGAGGTAGATGAAACGGTTCGTCGTGAAGCCCGGGTCGACGCCGACGCCCTGGAGGCCCTCCTCGTCGTGGGAGTACACGGCGAGCTTGCCGGCGATCTTGGTGTTCCCGGCCGCGTCCGTCAGGCGCAGCTCGCCGTCACGCGAGGTGTGCAGGACCGAGCGGTCCGGGAGGACGGCGAGGGACATGGGCTCCCCGGTCTCCGCCTCGCCCTTGGCGAGGGTGACCTGCTGGAAGTCCTCGGCCGCCGCGGCCGGGTCCTGGCCGGCGACGGCTGCGCCGGCCTGGGGCGAGGTGAGGGTGAGGGTGGCGCCCGCGAGGAGCGCGCCGCCGAACAGGGCGAGCGCCTTGCGCAGGCGTGGTCTGCGGGTTCCGGTGCGGGTGGTGCGATCGTTCCCGTGCACGAAAGGCCTCCAGAGTGGGGCTGGTTGTACGGGGCGGGTGAGTACGCCGGGACGCGCCGTCGTCCCGGAGCCGTGCATCAACCGACGCGGGACGTCAGTTGGCGAACGCCGCGTCGAACGAGGCCGACGGCGGCTCGAAGTCGTACGCCTTCAGGCGGGACAGGGCCTCGGGAGCGCCCTGGAGCCGGTCCATGCCGGCGTCCTCCCACTCCACGGAGACGGGCCCGCCGTAGCCGATGGAGCGCAGCATCCGGAAGACGTCCTCCCAGGGCACGTCCCCGTGTCCGGCCGAGACGAAGTCCCAGCCGCGGCGCGGGTCCCCCCACGGCAGGTGGGAGCCGAGGCGCCCGTTGCGGCCGTCGAGCCGCCTGCGCGCCTCCTTGCAGTCCACGTGGTAGATCCGGTCGCGGAAGTCCCACAGGAAGCCGACCGGGTCGAGGTCCTGCCACACGAAGTGGGAGGGGTCGAAGTTCAGCCCGAAGGCGGGGCGGTGGCCGACCGCCTCCAGGGCGCGGTGGGTGGTCCAGTAGTCGTAGGCGATCTCGCTGGGGTGGACCTCGTGCGCGAACCGCACGCCCTCGGCGTCGAAGACGTCGAGGACCGGGTTCCACCGGTCGGCGAAGTCCTCGTAGCCGCGCTCGATCATCGACTCGGGCGCGGGCGGGAACATGGCGACCAGGTGCCAGATCGCCGACCCGGTGAAGCCGACGACGGTGTCGACGCCGAAGGCCGCGGCGGCACGGGCGGTGTCCTTCATCCGGTCGGCCGCGCGCCGCCGCACGCCCTCCGGGTCGCCGTCGGCCCACACCGCGTCGGGCAGGATGGCCCGGTGCCGCTCGTCGATGATGGCGTCGCAGACCGCCTGGCCGACGAGATGGTTCGAGATCGCCCAGCACTTCAGGCCATAGGAGTCGAGGAGCTGGTGCCGGGACTTCACGTAGCCGGGGTCGGCGAGGGCCTTGTCGACCTCGAAGTGGTCGCCCCAGCAGGCGAGTTCGAGGCCGTCGTAGCCGAAGTCGCGGGCGAGCCGGCAGACCTCGGCCAGGGGCAGGTCGGCCCACTGGCCGGTGAACAGCGTGAACGGGCGCGGCATGAGCGCGGCCTCCTTCAGCCCGCGACGGGCGTGTAGACGGAGTTCTTCTCGGCGCTCTCCTCCACCGCGGCCAGGACGCGCTGCACCTGGAGTCCGTCGGCGAAGGAGGGGTCGGGGCGGGTGCCCGCGGCGACGGCGTGGACCAGGTCGCGGGCCTGGTGGACGAAGGTGTGCTCGTAGCCGAGGCCGTGGCCCGGCGGCCACCAGGCGTCCAGGTACGGGTGCTCGGGCTCGGTGACGAGGATGCGGCGGAAGCCCGCCTCGGCGCCGGGCCCGGTGGCGTCGTGGAACCACAGCTCGTTCAGCCGCTCCAGGTCGAAGGCGAGCGAGCCGCGCTCCCCGTTGAGCTCGACGCGCAGGGCGTTCTTGCGGCCGGTGGCGTACCGGGTCGCCTCGAAGGCGGCGAGGGCACCGGAGGCGAACCGGCCGGTGAACACGGCGGCGTCGTCCACGGTCACCGTGCCGGTGCTCACCCGCGGGGCGCCCGTCGCGGACCCGGCCCCCAGACCGCGGCTCGGGCCGCCGGGCAGCGGGCGCTCCCGGACGAAGGTCTCCGTCAGCGCCGACACCCCGGCCAGCGGCTCCCCCGCCAGGTACTGGGCGAGGTCCACGATGTGCGCCCCCAGGTCCCCGAGCGCGCCGGAACCGGCGTGCTCCCTGCGCAGCCGCCAGGTCAGCGGGAAGGCGGGGTCGGCCAGCCAGTCCTGGAGGTACGTCACCCGGACGTGCCGCAGGGTGCCGAGGCGGCCGCCGGCGATCATCCGGCGGGCGAGCGCGGTCGCGGGAACCCGGCGGTAGTTGAAGCCGACCATCGCCACCCTCCCGCGCCCGTACGCCTCTTCCGCGGCGCGCGTCATGGCCTCGGCCTCGGCGACGGTGTTCGCGAGGGGCTTCTCGCACAGCACGTGCTTGCCGGCGGCGAGCGCGGCCACCGCGATCTCGGCATGGCTGTCACCGGGGGTGCAGATGTCCACGAGGTCGACGTCGTCCCGGGCGATCAGCGCGCGCCAGTCGGTCTCCACGGCGGCCCAGCCGTGCCGCTCGGCCGCCGCCCGGGCGGCGGCGCCGTCCCGTCCGCAGAGCACGGCCAGCACCGGCCGGCGGGGCAGGTCGAAGACGTGGCCCACGGTACGCCAGCCCTGGGAGTGGGCGGCGCCCATGAAGGCGTAGCCGACCATGCCGACGCGCAGCGGCGGTCTCCCGGCTCCGGGGGCCCCGTCCGGTGCCGTCCCCGGTGCCGTCCCCGGTGCGGCCCCCGGGGCCCTCTCCGGTGCGGCCTCGGGGCCGGCTGACTGCTGCGGCTGTTCCATGCGCTCGTCCTCCTCGTCGTCGGGGCGCGTTCGTCGTGGCGCGGTGGGGGGTGCGGGCCGGCGGGCCGGCTCAGCGGAAGCCGGTGGGCATGTACCGGTCGACGTTGGTCTTGTCGACCACGGCCGAGTACAGGGTCAGGGACGCCGGGACCTCGAACTCGGCGAGACCGCCGACGCCCTTGCCCTGGCCGAGGGCGCGGGCCAGGTCGATGGCGGAGGCCGCCATGGTCGGCGGGTACAGGACGGTCGCCTTGAGCACGCCGTCGTCCTGCTTGATGGCCTCGAAGGCGGAGAGGGCGCCCGCGCCGCCGACCATCAGGAAGTCGTCCCGTCCGGCCTGCTGGATGGCCCGCAGCGCGCCCACGCCCTGGTCGTCGTCGTGGTTCCACAGGGCGTCGAACCCCCGCTGCGCCTGGAGCAGCTGGGCCATCTTGGCCTGACCGGACTCGACGGTGAACTCGGCCGCCTGCCGGGCCACCTTCTTGATGTTCGGGTAGTTCTTCAAGGCGTCGTCGAAGCCCTGGGTGCGCTGCTTGGTCAGCTCCAGGTTGTCCAGGCCGGCGAGTTCCACGACCCGGGCGTCCGGCTTGTCCTTGAGCTTCTCGCCGATGTAGTGCCCGGCGTTGAGGCCCATGCCGTAGTTGTCGCCGCCGATCCAGCAGCGGTAGGCCTGCGCGGAGTCGAAGACGCGGTCCAGGTTCACGACCGGGATGCCGGCCCGCATCGCCTTGAGGCCGACCCGGGTCAGGGCCTTGCCGTCGGCGGGCAGCACGACCAGGACGTCGACCTTCTTGTTGATCAGCGTCTCGATCTGGCCGATCTGCTGGGCGGTGTCGTTGGAGCCCTCGGTGATCTCCAGGGTGACGTCGGAGTACTTCTTCGCCCGGTTCTTGGCGTTGTCGTTGATGGCGTTCAGCCAGCCGTGGTCGGCCTGCGGTCCGGCGAAGCCGATGGTGACGTGCCTGCCGGGCTTGTCGTCGGCGGCCGGCTGCTCGTTCGCGGCCGTCTTCTCCTCCTTCGTCTCGTTGCTCGTGCAACCTGCGAGGAAGGCGCCGGCGGAGACGGCGGCGGTCCCGAAGAGCAGTCCTCTGCGGCTCGTCAGCTGTGACATGGTGGTGAACCCTTTCCTCAGGTCGTGCTCGCGGTACGGCGCTGGACCAGGACGGCGGCGACGATGATCGCGCCCTTGGCGATCTGCTGGACGTCGCTCTGGAGGTTGTTCAGGGCGAAGATGTTCGTGATCGTCGTGAAGACCAGCACGCCGAGCACGGAGCCGGTGACGGTGCCGCGGCCCCCGCTGAGCAGGGTCCCGCCGATGATGGCGGCCGCGATGGCGTCGAGTTCGTACAGGTTGCCGTTGGTGTTCTGGCCGGAGCCGGAGAGCACGATCAGCAGGAAGGCGGCGATGCCGCAGCACAGCCCGGACAGCAGGTACAGGTAGAGCCGCTGGCGGCGGACGTCGATGCCGGCGAGGCGGGCCGCTTCGGCGTTGCCGCCGACGGCGACCGTGCGCCGGCCGAAGGTCGTGCGGTTGAGCAGCAGCCAGCCGAGGACCGTCACGATCGCGAACACCAGGACCAGCGGCGGGACGCCGAGCACATAGGAGTCGCGCTCACCGAGGTTCAGGATGCCGTCCACGGTCACGATCTGCGTCTTGCCGTCGGTGATCTGCAGGGCGAGTCCGCGCGCCGACGCCAGCATGGCGAGGGTGGCGATGAAGGGGACCATCCCGCCGTACGCGACGAGCAGTCCGTTGACGAGCCCGCAGCCGAGGCCGACGGCCACCGCCGTGAAGAGGATGCCGGCGAAGCCGTACTCCTGCGTGGCGACCGTGGTCGCCCACACGGAGGCGAGGGCGACGATGGCGCCGACCGACAGGTCGATGCCGCCGGAGGTGATGACGAACGTCATGCCGACGGTGACCACGCCGATCACCGACGCCTGGGTCAGCACCAGTTGGAGGTTGCGGGTGTCGAGGAACTCGTCGGGCTTGGTGACGCCGCCGATGACGACCAGAGCGGCGAGCACCCCGAGCAGGGAGAGGGTGCGCAGGTCGGCGCGGGCCGGCAGGGCGCGCCAGACGGGGAGCCGGGCCGGCGGTGTCGGGCCGGCGGTGTCCCGGGGCGGGGAGACGTGCTGCGTCATGACGCCGGGCTTCCTTCCATGACGAGGTCGAGGACTCGGTGTTCATCCAGCTCCTGGGCGGGCGCCGTGTGCACGACACGGCCCTCGCGGAGCACCAGTACGCGGTCGGCGAGGCCCAGTACCTCGGGCACCTCGCTGGAGACCAGCAGAACGGCCAGGCCCTCGTCCGCCAGCCGGCGCACCACCGCGTACAGTTCGGCGCGGGCGCCGACGTCGACGCCGCGGGTGGGCTCGTCCAGCAGCAGCACCCGGCAGCCGCGCAGCAGCCAGCGGGCGAGCACGGCCTTCTGCTGGTTGCCGCCGGACAGGGTGCGCACCGGCACGTCCGGGTTGCCGGGGCGCAGCGACAGCTCCCGGGTCGCCGCCCGCGCGGCGCCGCGCTCGCCGCGCCGGTCGATCCAGCCGCCCCGCGAGAAGCGGGACAGGGACGACACCGACACGTTCCGCGTGACGGACTCCAGCATCAGCAGGGCCTGCGCCTTGCGCTCCTCGGGCGCGAGCCCTATCCCGGCGCGCACGGCGGCACGGACGCTCCCGGTGCGCAGCCTGCGCCCGTCGACGACGACGTCGCCCGCGGTCGCCCGGCGCGCCCCGTAGACGGTCTCCAGGATCTCCGAGCGACCCGAGCCGACCAGGCCGGCCAGCCCGACGATCTCACCCGGGCGCAGATCGAGGTCGAACGGCGCGAACTCCCCGTCCCGGGCGAGGCCCCGCACCCGGAGGACGGGCTCGGCCTCCGGCGCCCGGGCGGGCCGCTCGGGGAAGACGTACTCCACGCTGCGGCCCGTCATCAGGGCGACGACGTCCCGGGTCGGCGTGGTCTTCGCGGGCAGCCCGCCGGCGACGGCCCGGCCGTCCTTGAGCACGGTCACCCGGTCGCCGATGCGCCGGATCTCCTCCAGCCGGTGCGAGATGTAGACGACGGCGACCCCGTCGGCGGTGAGATCGCCGACGATCCGGAAGAGGTTGTCGACCTCGTCGGGGTCGAGCGCGGCGGACGGCTCGTCCATCACGATGAGCCGTACGTCGTGGGACAGGGCCCGTGCCATCGACACGATCTGCTGCTGCGCCGCCGACAACTCCCCGACCAGACGGGCCGGATCGATCTCGGGATGCCCGAGCCGCTTCAGCAGCGCCGCCGTCGCGGCGCGCGCGGCCTTGACGCGGACGACGAACCCGGCGGCCGTCGGCTCGTGGCCGAGGTGGACGTTCTCCGCCACCGACAGGTGCTCCACCAGGTCGAGTTCCTGGTAGATGGTGGCGATGCCGAGGCGCATGGCCGCGATCGGGGAGCGCAGGGTGACCGGCTCGCCGCGCCAGTGGATGCCGCCGCCGTCCGGCTGGTGGGCGCCGGCCAGCACCTTGATGAGGGTGGACTTCCCGGCGCCGTTCTGGCCGAGCAGGCAGTGCACCTCCCCGGCCTGGACGTCGAGGTCGACGCCGTCCAGAGCGCGGACTCCGGGGAACGACTTGGTGATTCCGGACATGCTGAGCAGCGGTGGTTCTGATGCCATGTGAGTCCCCTCGGCGGGCGTGCGGACCGGTGTCAGGGCGTAGCGAGGCGAGCGCCCTGCGGCCAGGGAGCGGCGTTACACGAGTAAGTGGGGCGGTGCGGCGGTGCGGGGGATGGGTCGCTGATGCGGGCCGGGTGCGCGGGCGGGGTGGTGACGGCTTGCGCGGGTGGAACGCTGTCGGGTTTGCGCGGGTGGTGCGTCTACGCGGGTGAGAAGAGGTGGTCGCTGATCAGCCGGGCGGCGCCGATGACTCCGGCGCTCGGTCCCAGCTCTCCGAGGACGATGGGCAGGTTGCCGGTGGCCAGCGGCAGTGACTGGCGGTAGACCTGGGTGCGGATTGCGGCGAGCAGGGTGTGGCCGAGGCCGGTCACCCCGCCGCCGATCACCACCAGGCCCGGGTTGAAGAAGGACACGAGTCCGGCGATGACCTGGCCGACCCGGGTGCCGCCCTCACGGATCAGTTCGAGGGCGGTGGCGTCCCCCGCGGCGGCAGCGGCGGCGACGTCCACGGCGGTGAGGGTGCCGTTCGCCTCCAGCCGGGCCGCGAGTTCGGCGGACAGGCCCTGCCCGGCCGCCTGCACCGCGTCCCGGGCCAGGGCCGCGCCGCTGAAGTGTGCTTCCAGGCAGCCCCGGTTGCCGCAGGCGCAGGGCCGGCCGTCGGGCACCGCCTGGATATGGCCGATGTCGCCGGCGCTTCCGGTGGTGCCCCGGTGCACCCGGCCGCCCGCGACGATGCCGCAGCCGATCCCGGTGCCGATCTTGACGCAGAGGAAGTCGGCCGTGGTACGGGCGACCCCCGCGTGCTGTTCTCCCATCGCCATGAGGTTCACGTCGTTGTCGACCATGACCGGGCAGCCGAGCTCCTGGCTGAGCGCCTCCCGGACGGGGAAGCCGTCCCAGCCGGGCATGATCGGCGGGGCGACCGGTACGCCCTCGGGGAAGCGGACCGGTCCAGGGACGCCGATGCCGGCGCCGTCGAAGCCCTCGGCGAGCCCCGCGGCCCTCAGCTTCCCCGCCAGGTCCAGGACCTGCTCGAAGACCGCTACCGGCCCCTCGCGCACGTCCATGGGCTGGTTGAGATGGCCGAGGACCTCCAGTTCCGGGGTGGTGACGGCGACGTCGACCGAGGTCGCGCCGATGTCGACGCCGAGGAACCTGAGGTCCGGGTTGAGCCGGACGTTGTGGGAGCGCCGGCCGCCGCGCGAGGCGGCGAGTCCGTCGGCCGCCACCAGGCCCGTCTCCAGCAGCCGGTCCACCTCCACGGCCAGCTTCGACCGCGACAGGTCGACCTGGTCGCCCAGCTGGGCCCGGGAGTTGGGGCCGCCGTCCCGCAGCAGCTTCAGCAGGCGGGCCTGGTGCGCGTTGGCCGGTCGAGCCGTCATGCGTCTCACGTGCCCCTCCCCGCCCTTTGCGGCCACCAGTGTCGGGCTTTCGACAGGGAACGTAGCAGTGGCCGCCGAACCTGGGAAGAAGTTGTGCACGGATTCCCGGGAACTTCTTCCACTGAGAGGACAAAGAGCGTGGGCTAAGGGACGGCTCCCGGACAGCCACGGGTGCGCGGAGGCGGTAGCCGGGGGGCGCGGGCCGGGGCCCAGGTGGTGCCGTCCGCTCGCATCGGTTGTGCGGCGGGCGGCTGTTGGGTGGCCGCCCGCCGGCGGAACTCCTGCCGGCGCGCGTGTGTCCCGCGCCGGGGGCGGGCTAAGGGACGGCTCCCAGTTCCGGTTGCGGTTCCGGTTGCGGTAGGGGAGCGGGAGCGGGCTTCGGTTCCCACAGTGCGGTGGTCCGCACGAAGCCGTGGACCACCGAGAGCATCGCCAGCAGGAGAAGGGGGCCGAACAGCCACGGGTGCGCGGCCATAGGCACCGGCAGAAAGCGGTACGACAGCAGGAGCGCGGCGAATACCGCCGTACCGTGGGCGACCAGTTGGATTCCGGACCGGTCCCAGCCCCGGTCGTACGCGCGCAGCGCCGCCTCGATGGTGAGCGTGAACACCGCACCGGCGAGGAGATCGGCGCCGTAGTGGTAGCCGAACCCGAGTGTGGCGGTGAGCGTGGCGACCAGCCAGAACGTGCCCGCGTAGCGCAGGAAACGCGGTCCCTTGCGGGAGTGGACGAAGATCGCGGTGGCCCATGCCGTGTGCAGACTGGGCATGCAGTTGCGCGGGGTGATCCCGTCGAACGGTATGGGGTGCGGGGTACCGAGAGGCGACGGTGTGTCCGGCCACAGGGCGGCGACCGCCCAGTGCCCGCCGTCGGCGCCGTAGGCGAAGACCGGCCCGACCACCGGGAAGATCATGTAGATGGCCGGCCCGAGGAGCCCGATGACCAGGAACGTGCGCACCAGGTGATGGCGCGGGAAGCGGCGCTCGGCCGCCACGTGGCGCAGCTGGTACATCGCGACGACGACCGCGGCCACCGCGAGCTGGGCGTAGACGTAGTCGAGGGTGTGGGCGCCGACCGTGCCGGTGGCCCGCACGATCCGGCCCACCACCCACGACGGGTCGCCCAGCGCGTGGTCGGCGGTCGCGACGTACGGGTCGAGCACCGTCGGGCGGGTCTTCGACGTGATGAGGAGCCAGGTGTCGCCCGTCTTGCGGCCGGCCACCAGCAGCAGGCCCAGCCCGACGCCCTTGAGCAGCAGCAGGCGTTCGCTGCCGGTGCGGCGCGTGACCGCGATGACCGCGCAGCCCACGATGACCCACAACGCGCCGTTGCCGAAGGGATGGCCGCCGTCGGTCAGGCCGGCGCCGGCCGTCCACCGCGCCAGCAGGAAGACGACGTCGATGCCGATCGCCGCGCCCAGCGCGAGGAACCGTTCCCGCCAGGTGAGGACCACCATCGTCAACGCCATGCTGGCGTACAGCAGGAACCCCGATTTGGGCGGGAACACCAGTTCCCGCACCTGGTAGGTGACCGGCCCCGGCAGACCGTAGTGGCGCGCGGCGATCTCCAGCGCGACGAGGAACGCGAGGGTCACCACAGCGGCCGTGGCCCAGAGCACCGTCCGGGGTCGACGCCATGCGGCGAACGAACTTCTGTTGTCTGGTGGCGGAATGACCCGCGATGCTCTAGATATCAATTGTTTGGCCGATGTGTTCGGTGTTGTGTGGTTTTCCGGCGAGGTCGGGCTATGCGGGCGTGCTTGTCGTGAGTTCGATCATGTTATCCGAGCACCCGCGCCTTGTGGATGGGGAAGTGCCCGCCACGGTCAGCACGCGATGCCCGCTCCGTCCCACGGACTCGGCCCCGTACCGCGGCACCAGGCGTCCAGGGCGTCGCCGTCCACGCACACGATGCCGCACTGGCGCGCGTACTCGACAGCGGGCGTGGTGAAGTCGCTCGTGGTCACGACCGCCGCGACATCTGCCTCGTGGATGGTGAAACAGGTTCCGCCGAACCGCTGGAGGTCCTGCGAGCCGACCTTGTTGGCCGGACCGTACTGCTTGCACTGGATCACCACGCGCCGTCCGTCCGGGGTGAGCGCCGTGACGTCCGCCCCCAGGTCGCCGGCGCCGCCCACCACCTCCACCTCCCGGCACCCGTCACGGGCGCACAGGTCGGCTATGGCCTCCTCGAAACCGTCGGGCCCGAGCTCGGCGCAGTCCACCACACCGCCGGGGAACGCGGCCGTCTCCTCACCGGCCGCCTCCCCACCGGCCGTCTCCTCGTCTGCCGGCCACGGCGGTACGGCTGCCTCCGGGGCGGGCCGCGACGGAACCACCGCCTCCGCGGCCGGCCGCAGCGGAACGGCTGCCTCCGCGGCCGCTTCCTCCAGTGCGCGGGCGGTCCGGCGCGCGTACTTCGCGGCGGAGAACCGGCGCCACCTGGACCGGCCCGTCACGGCGGCGGCGATGCCGAGCACCGCCAGGACCCCGGCCCACAGCGGGCGCCGCTCCACCATGCCCGCGGCCGTCCGCACCACCAGCGCGAGGAGGCACAACAGGACCGCGAGCAGCAGGAAGAACAGAGCGGTCGTGCGCAGATCGAAACGTCGGTCGTTCCGCACACGTCGAACGGGGCGCAGAGGTACGGACACGCGGGTTCCCTCCCGGACGGCGACGACAAAGGCCGGTCCTCTCCGGATGCCCGAGATCATCGAAAGATCGCACACCGCGCATGGCTCAGCCCTGGCCGGCGACCTCGCCGACCAGGGCTGTCCCCGGTACGGGAGCGGCGGAGCCCGCCCCGTACCGGTGTCCGTCCGTGTCTAACCGCACCGGAGCAGGTACTTGTGCTGTCCGGACAGCACGAGCTCGCCGCGCTGGTTGTGGACGGTGGCCTGCGTCACCACGACACCGTCGTCGCCGCGCGGTTCCAGGCCGGTGATGGTCAGGGCCGGGTACAGGGTGTCCCCGGAGTGCACCTCGGCCAGGAACGTGCAGGACACCTCCAGGAATCTGATGAACACCTCGCCGATGAAGTGGGGGAACAGCGTGGCGCCCGGCGCGGTGAACGCCAGCACCTGGAGGCCGTGCACCACCGGCGCGGAGTGCCCGTGCCGGCGCGCCCACTCGGCGTCGTAGTGCACCGGGTGGTTGTCCGCGGAGACCGTCTGGAAGGCCGCCGCGTGGGCGTCGGTCAGGGTCCGGCTGGGGGCCCGGAACACCTCGCCGACGTGCAGGTCCTCGAAAGTCCTGGGCGGGACGACGAGGAACGCGTCCGGGTCGAACCCGGTCGCCGGCGGTGCCGTGTCCTGAGTGTCCATCGTGCTGTCCTCTCCGTCGTCTCTCGGGGGTGCGTCTTTCCGGTACGTCTTTCCGGTGCGTCTCTCGGGGTACGCGTGAGGGGCCCGGCTCACGGTGAGTCAGACCACATGACTCCCGGCGTCGGCCTCGGCCGGTGCGGGGCGCGCTGCCGGGCCGGGGTCACCGGCCCCTGGCGCTCGGCACGGTGGGCGCGGGCGGGCGGAACTCGAAGGCCGGCTGGGCGGGGCGCGCGACCACGGGCGGCCCGCTCATCAGCGCGACGAGTTCCGCCGCGGCACGGTCGGTCCTCTCGGCGAGTCCTTCGGCGCCCCAGTCCTCGGAGGCGGCGTAGACGCCGGTGGGGACGACGACGGCGCGGAGGTAGGCGAACAGCGGGCGCAGCGCGTGTTCCAGTACCAGGGAGTGCCGGCCGGTGCCGCCGGTGGCGCCGATCAGGACCGGCTTGCCGGTCAGCGCGTCCTTGTCGAGCACGTCGAAGAAGGACTTGAACAGTCCGCTGTAGGA
>NZ_JBVIJO010000014.1:0-326551 GCF_055581365.1 Streptomyces sp. NPDC031445 | reverse complement strand
GACCTGCTGAGGTGCTGGACCGGCACCTGCACCACCTGCGGCCAACCCCTCACCACCAACAGAACCAGACCCAGAACCTAACGAAGCACTACTAGACAGCCGTGATTTACACCGGGTTGTACATCCGTGAATCACGATCGGGCATCAGACGGCCTTCGCCTCGCGCGAGGCGATGAGCCGGGCATCGGAGGGGCTCGACCTCGTCCAAGTCCGGCCACCCACCACGTCCCACGGAGCGTGATCATCAATGCGCGGGTTCCACTTTCGCGACAGGCCCTACTCGACGATGCCCAGGTCGAACAGGTGCGGACCGTGCTGGAACAGGGCGCCCAGGCGCATGGCTTCGAGGCTGATCTGTGGACGCTGGAGCGGGACGAGTCGGAGATCGCCCGCTGGATCGCTCATGAGCGGCCACGCATCGAAGGGTCGGGCAAGCGGACGCCGGGCAGGGCACGGTCATCCCCGGCCGCCGTACCGGCGCGCTGGGCGGCCTACGCCTTCACACCGCCGCGTCCGCCGGCTTCCCGCGGAAGTACGACACCCGTCTCGGCGGCTACGGGCTCGGAGTCGTCTGACCGCGACAGTGCGCTGGGGGGGGCAGCGGGACGTCACGGTGAGCCGACGGCGCCGGTGAGCACAGGTTCGGCGCGCACCACCGCGGCATAGGAGCCGAGGCCCATCAGGCGCGCCCCGGCGATCTCCCCGAGGGCGGTGTAGAGCGTGAGGATGCGACCGGAGACGGGGTCGAAGGCGATGTCCCTGACCGTTCCGTGCTCGACGCCGTGCTCGGTCAGGACCCGGCTACCGAGTGCCCGGTGATGGGCAGGCACACGGTCCTGCCCCCGCTCGGCCATGACACGTGAGTGGACGATCACCGCGTCCGTGCCCACTGCCTCCACAGCGCTCCACGGCAGCGCTTCGGCGCGGTCGGCCGCCCCGGACAACCGCACCGCGGCCACCGTGGCGGCGTCCTGTGCGTCGACGGTCAGGTCCGCCACCTTGCCCACGGTGGTCGCGTCGTCGGCCGTGATCACGGGTAGGCCGAAGGCCTGGGAGAAGAGCATCGCGGGTCCTCCTTCGTCGGGCGGAGCGGCGCCTGGTCAGCGGTGCCGCATATGAGTGAGGAAGGCTTCGACCTGGGCGGCGAAGCTGGGCAGGTCGTCCGTCACGAAATGCTGTGCCTGCGCGGGAACGACGAGGGCCTGACCGGAGACGGCCAGGGACTGCCCACGCGGCACGAACACCTTGCGGTGCCGCCGGTCGAGATTGTCGTTGGAGGCGACCTCGAAGCCGACCACCCGGCCGCTCGTCCCCGTCTCGATGACCAGGTCAGCCACGGTCCCGATGTTGGTGCCCTCCTCGGTGAGGACGGGAGCCCCCAGGACTCGGCCCCGATCGGCCTCACCGCGCCCGACGACCGCGTCCCGGTCTTCGAAGAGAGCCTGGCTGACGATCATCACCGCGGATGGCCCGACCGCGTGCACATGGGAGAAGGGAAGACTCTGCTTCAGCGGCCCGGCCAGCAGGCCTCGCCCGCTCAGGGTGAAACCGGTGATCCGGCCCGCCGGCCCGTCGAAGACGACATCCTTGATCTGTGCCACCGCCTCCCCGCCGAGTGTCACCACCGCTCGTCCGGACAGTTCGGATGCGAGTACGAGGGTGTTCACCGTCCGCCTCCCCGGCCGGCGCGCCCGCGGTTGACCGCGATCACCGTTCCGGACCGGCGTCGTGCCTGAACGAGGACCAACGCCCCGGCGAGCAATGCCACCACCGCGACGAGGACGACCAGCCAGAACCACAACATCGTCTTCCACCTCCCTGCCGTCGGCCATCCGCCGTGAATCGAGATACGCTCAGCGACCTTTCCGTGGTGTCCTGTTGCCCTCTGTACTGGCAGACACGCCTGCGTTTCGCAGTGGGATACCGGCCATCCGCGTACGCACCGCGGTCCGCGTACCGGGCACCTGTTCCAACGCCTCACCACAACCGACAGGAACCGCCCTTTCGCCTGCGAAGGCCGGGCGGAACGGCGTCGCCGAAGAGCGGCACGCGGCGGCCGGCCCCGTGGGCAGCGGGACGGGCAACAGCGCGGACCCGGCGCGGTGCCCGCGGCGCAGCCGATGCCCAGCGCCGCGACCAGCAGGGCGGGCGGCCTCCGCCGCAGAGTCGGCCGGGGCGGAGGCGGAGGTGTACCGGTAGGCCGCGCTGAGCACGGGAGCCATGAGCAGGCCGGGCAGGACGCACGCCGTCAGGGCCGTGGCCGGTGTGCGGGCGGTGAGCAGCGGCAGCCGGCCCGCCGCGAAGCCCCGCACGGCACGGGCAGCTGCCGCGCCACCGTTCCGGGCCACGGCCGGGCGCCGTACGCGAGTCCGCCTGGCAGCGCCCCTACGGAGACGGCTGCGGGCAGCGCGCCGGACGAACGGACACGGCCTGAGCACCCTGCCGGACGGACCGCGCCGTCCGGGGCCGCCCGACGGCGGACGGTCCGTCCGTGGTCGTGCCACCACGGACGGACCGGCCATCACCCGCGTGCGAACCGCGGGGTGGCGTCAGCGCAGGCCGAACGCCCGGATCACGGTCTGGTGCACCGCGTTGCCCGCCGAGTCCTCGGCGCTCGCCCTGAGCGACACGTAGGACGCGTTCTTCGACGCGTCCAGGCGGTACCGTCCGTCATGGTCACCGGTGGCCCTGTGCCATGTCCTGCCGTCGTCGTAGGACAGCTCCAGGGTGACCGCGCCGACCCGGCCGGCGCCGGCGGCACCCGGCAGCTGCGCGGCGGTGGCGGACAGGGTGTCGTGCCTTCCGGCCCGCCCGGCCTGGTCGGTGTCGACCGTGTAGTCGATCTGCACCAGCGGCAGGACCGAGTCCGAGCCGTCCGACGCCGCCTTCGAGGTGAAGTCCCATTCGGTGCGGGTGCCGGAGGAGTACGGGGTGAACGGAACGTCGCGCTTGCCCGTGACGACGAGCCGGTACGGCAGCTTGCCGGCGCTGGGCGCGTCGCCCGAGACGTTCGTGAAGGTTCCGGTGCCGAGCTCCTTGGTGCCCTGGTAGAGGGTCTGGCGCTGCTCCGCTGCGCTGTCGATCTGGTTCATGCCGACGTGGTCGCGGCTGCCCCAGGCCGGGATGTCGATGTACAGGTGGTCGCCCTTGCGCGTGGGAAGACTGTAGACGTCGTTCAGGTAGGGCCGTTCGATCGGCTTGAACCATTCCTCGGACTGCCTGCTGCCCGCCCGGTAGGCGGTCCTGGCCCCGGCTTCGAAGACCATGCCGTCCGCGTAAGCGCTCTGGCTCCAGCTGTTGAACCCCCCGGTGGAGACCCAGTCGGTGCGCTTGCCGCGCACCGGCTCCGGCATCATCTCGCCGATGGCCCAGTCGTTGTAGGCAGGCCAGTCGAAGCGGAACTCGCCGCCGGTCTTTCCCGGGGCCGGGCTGTCGAAGGTCTCGTCGACCCGGGCGAGGTTCCTGGAGCTGCCCGGCACCACCATGCGGTCGGGGATCTCGTTGTGCCAGGTCCGGCTGAGGTCGTAGACGTACGGGCTCACGGGCGCGGAGTCGACCGTGACGGAGGCGTCGCGGGTCCGGGCCTGCTGGACGAGCTTCTCGCCCTCGTCGGTGCTGAGCAGGCCCACGTCGAGCGGGACGGGTGTCGAGCCGAACGGCGCGTTGTAGCGGCGGAAGCCGCGGCCGTCCACGTTGTTCACGACCAGCATGAGTTCGGCGCCCGCGGCTGTCGCAGCGGCCGCCTGGTCGATGTCGGTGACGTCGTCGTTGCGGCGTACCACCACGGCCTTGCCGTGCGCGTCGAGGTGCGCGTAGTCGCTGCTCGCGCCCTGGCCGGCGAAGACCAGGGGGAGCTTGGCACTGCCCTTGGGCAGGGGGGTGACGCCGTCCTGGCGCAGCACATCGGTGAAGTCGGTGGTGCGGGTCGAGACGGCCAGCGCGGGCTTCTCCTTGCGCCAGCGGGCCGCCAGGTAGAAGTCGCCGTGGGTGACCTTGTGGGTGGTCGGCTGGGCCCACAGGCTGTCGTAGTTGGTCTGGATCTCCATGTAGTCCCGCCAGACCTGGCCGCCCATCATGCGGGTGTAGTCCAGTCGCTGGTAGGTCGTCTCGGTCCGCTGAGGAGCCGTCATGTCGATGCGGCCGATCCTGGACGCGTCAAGGGTGACGGTGGTGTCGCGGTCCATGGTGACGTCGGGGTCGCCCAGCAGGGCCATGCCCCACGAGTGGGGGCCGTGGACGCCCTGCACCGTCTTGAAGGAGAGCACCGAGTACACGTCCTTGGGCAGGTACAACTGCCCTGTGCCGGAGGCGTCGATCTCGACGAACGCCGGGGAGTCGTCACCGGACCTGAGCAGTTCGACCACGCCGGACATGGGCCGGCCGTGGGCGTCCTTGAACGTCATGGTCAGTTTGTGTACGACGTCCCCGAGGGAGACGGCGGTGTGCGCCGCGACCTTCCCGGCCGCGGTTCTCGCGACGACCTGACCGGTGTACCGGCCGTCGGCGGGGGCGGCCGAGCCGTCGATGGTCACGGTGACACCGGCGCTGCCGTGCGCGGGCACGACCACCTGGGAGGCGGAGAGGCGGAACACGCCGGCCGGGGCGTGTGCGGCTTCGACGGTCAGCGCGAGGGCGACCGGCGTGTCGGTGGTGTTGGTGTACGTCACCGGGCGCCGCACGCCGCCGGCGGGGTTCTGCGGGACCTGCGCGGCATACGCGGTCGCCGTGGCGAAGACTCCGGCGTGCGCGGCCGCGGCGAGGTCGAGGCGGCCGCTGCCCGCCTGGAAGGCGTCGTACTGCGGGGTCTGCCGGGAGCTGCTGGTCAGCAGGTCCTTCAGCTGGCCCCCGGTGAGGTCCGGATGAGCGGCGGCCATCAGCGCGGCGGCGCCCGTCACGTGGGGCGTGGCCATAGAAGTGCCGCTCATGGTCTGGTAGGCGCCCGCGTCGTTGCCGTCGAACCGGGAGTTGGCCGCCAGGATGCCGACGCCGGGCGCGGTGATCTCCGGCTTCAGGGCGCCGTCCACGCGGGGGCCCTGGCTGGAGAAGTCGGCCACGGAGTCGCCGGAGTCGACGGCGCCCACGGTCAGCGCGGTGCTCGCCGCGCCCGGTGCGCCGATGGTGGCGGGTGCGCCCGCGTTGCCGGCGGCGACGACGAACAGCGCGCCCGTCTCGGCGCTGAGCTTGTCGACGGCCTGGCTGAGGGGGTCGGTTCCGTCGGACGCCCGCGCGTCGCCGAGACTCATGTTGATGACCTTGGCGTGCTGGTCGACCGCGGCCCATTCCATGCCGGCCAGGATCCAGGAGGTCTGTCCGGAGCCGGTGTCGTCCAGCACCTTGGCGATGTCGAGGCGGGCACCGGGGGCGACGCCCTTCTCCCTGCCGTCGGAGGCCGCGCCGGTGCCGGCGATGATGGACGCGACATGCGTGCCGTGGCCGAAGCGGTCGTCGGTGTTCTCGCCCGGCACGAAACTCTGCCGGCTCGCGACGCGGTCCACGAGGTCGGGGTGTCCGGCGTCGATGCCGGTGTCGAGGACCGCCACGTCCACGCCTTGTCCGGTGTTGCCCTCCGCCCAGACCTGCGGCGCGCCGATCTGCTTGGTGCTGTCGGCGAGGTCGGCGTGGACGAGGCCGTCCAGCCAGATGTGCGCGATCCCGTCGGCGAAGGCGGGTGCGGCGGCCTGCTTGCGGGCTCGGTCGGTCGTCGCCGTCCCGGCCACGGACTTTCAGAAGTCCGCGGCGCGCGAGCGGTCCGCGGTGAGGGCGGCGCCGCGTATGCCGTCGAGGGTGCGGACCCGGGTCGCCCCGGCGGGCAGAGCGGCGGCCTTGGGGCGTGTGCCGGCGGAGTGCGTGTAGGAGACGATGAGCGGCAGCCGGTCGCGGTGCGCGTCGTCGTACCCGTCGGCGATCATGTCCGTGATGTTGAACAGCTGCCGGTCCAGGGTGCCCTCGGCGACGAAGGGCAGTACGGACTCGGGGAACACGTAGAGGTCGTCGCCCGATGTCAGGATGCGGGTCTGTACGGGGCGCCCGCCGGCACCGCGGACGCTGACGGTGCCTCCGGCCTTGCCGTCCGTGCCGGGGCTCCGCCGGGTGGTGACCACGTCACCGGTGATCAGCGTGACGGAGTGGTCGCCCGCGGGCACCCGGTCGGACGCGGATGCGGTGGACGCGGCGTAGAAACGGGCTGCTGAGGACGCCGAGGCAGTCGCGTCGTAGGGGCCCGCCAGCGCGAGTACCAGAGCGCCGGCCGCAAGCGGCACGCTCCAGCGTCTGCGGTGGTGTGCTTTCACAAGGTCTCTCCCGGCTCTGCGGTCGGGCAGAGCACGGTCGTCCTCTGCCGTCCATGGTGCGCCACCTGACCGGTCGTCGGCATCGAGGGGGCCTGGATCCCTTCCACAGGCGGCGTGAACGATCAGAGTGAATGCTTGTGAAGGAGAGATGTCTAGATCAGACTCGTGTCGTAGATCGCCAGTTGGCGATTCGCGTCACGCGCATCCCGACGGGCCGTCGGGCGGTGATCACGGGAGGGCGGCCGGTGCTGAGCACGCTGGGGATCAGCGAGTTCGACGAAAGGGTCTACCGGGTCTGTCTGACCGGGCCGGGCCGGACGGCCACCGAGATCGCCGAGAGCCTGGGCACCACGCCCAGCCGGATCCGGCGCACGATCTCCCGGTTGGTGGAGCTGGGCATGCTGCGGAAGGAAGGGCACGGCCAGTACCGTCCGGTCAGCCCGCACACCGCGTTGAGCGCGCTGCTCGCCAGACGCCGGGCCGAGAGCGAGGCGGCGTTCACCGCGGTGTGGGGCACCGTCGAGGACCTGGCGGACGAGTACCGTGCCCGCCGGCTCCGGGAGGATCCGACCGGACTGGTGGAGGTGATCACGGGCGAGGCGGAGATCACGTTGCGCGTCGCCGAACTGATGCAGTCGGTTCGCACTCACTTCTGGGTGCTCGATCGTCCTCCCTATCTCGGCCATTACAGCACCGAGTTGGAGGAGGCCCTGACGATGGACCTGCTGGGCCGCGGCGTCGACATCCGGTCCGTCTACACCCCGGAGGCGCTGGCGAAGCCCGGCCGTTTCGAGCTGATCACCCACCTCGCCCGGATCGGCGAGCAGGCCCGCATCCTGCCGGCCCTGCCGTTCAGACTGCGCATCATGGACCGACGCGTCGCGCTGGTCGCGCTGGTCCCGGGCCGTTACGACATGATCGCCGTGGTCCACAGGTCGGGACTGCTCGACGCGCTCCTGGAGTTGTTCGACTCCTACTGGCAGCGTGCGCAGTCCGTCGGCGCCACCGACCCGGTGACGGCCGACGGGCCGAGCGCCCAGGACCTGCTGCTGCTGAAGATGATGCAGGCGGGGTACAAGGACCAGGCGATCGCCCGGCAGCTGGGGACGAGCGCGCGCACCGTGACCCGCCGGATAGCGGCGATCGCCTCCGGGCTCGGCCTCGACACCCGCTTCCAGGTGGGAGCCGAGGCCGCGAAAAGAGGCTGGATCTGAAGGGTGTTACAGAAGGCCGTGAACTCGGCATCTCCCTTGTACGGGTGGGGCGTTGAAGGCCGAGGAGCTCGGCTTCGGCTCCGGGATGACGTGCCGGCGCCGACTGCGGGGGACTGGGACGTGGCCGCGAGGCTGGACCGGTCCCGCTGCGTTGTCGGCTCTTCCCACGTCAGGGCCCTGCAACGGGGCGCCGCACGGGCCCGTCGCCGGCCGACCGGGGCCGGACAGGCTCCGAACACCACTGCGCGACTCCGCCTGTCCGAGGCCGCGTGGGCCGTCCACGGCGCCGGCCGGACTCGGCGTCAGACGTGGCGGTGGTATGCCTTGTTGGCGATGCGCCAGCCGTCGTCGGTGCGGATCAGCAGGAAGACGTCCGTGAACGTGTCCGCACCGTGCGAGAGCGTCACGGTGGCCGTCGCGACAGTGCCGTGGACATCGACGGCCTCGATGCGGCGGGTGCGGGTCGGTTCGTCCGGGGCCGGCCGGCCGTGGAACAAGGCGCAGTACTCCTCCAGGCGCCAGGAGACGAACGCACCGTCCCGGATGCCTTCGATGTGGGCGGTGGGAAGGAACGCGGTGCGGAAGTGGGCGGGGTCGCCGGTGGCGTGTCCGCGGATGTAGGCGCGAAGCGGTTCGAGCACGGTGTCCGCCACGGCGGGGACCGTGGCGGCGACGGCGATGTCGGCCTCGGGCGTCGCGGGGGTGTCGATCAGGCCCGTCGCGCTGCACAGGGGGATGCCCGACGCGTCGGCCAGCAAGGCCATGTCCTTCGCCAGCGCGCCGATCGTGAATTCGGCCGTCCCAGCGGTGGGTTCGCCGCGTAGGTACCGGCGCTTGCGGGCCACGAACGCGCCGAGCTGGCCGAGTTCCAGAACGTCCAGTACCTCAGTACGGGCAAGGCCGAGAGCGTCGGCTTGCCGTAGTGAGTCACGCAGCGCCAGGACGGTCCCGGCGAGGCTGTTGTTGGCGATCAGCTTGAGCGCGGCGGCTGTGGCCGCGTCGTCCGCGCGCCGGACGGTGCCCAGCGTTTCCAGAACCGGCCGGACCCGGTCGAATGCGTCCTGTTCGGCAGCGGCGAGGATCCGCAGGGTTCCGCTTGCGGCAGCGGGCACCGAGCCGAGAAGGGGCGCGTGGACGTAAGCCGGTCCCCATCGCAGAGCCAGCCGCGATGCTTCGGCGGGGGAGACGGTGCCGGTGTTGAGGACGATCGTGTCACTTCGCAGCGCGTCACGGACGTCGTCGAGGACGCGCTGGCAGGCCGGGCCGTCGAACAGTGACAGGAGTACGAGGTCTGCCCGAGCGACGGCCTCCTTCGGGTCCACGGTCGTCTTGACGGTGCCCGAGCCGCGGCCTGAGCGTGTCCAGCCGACGACGTCCCAGTCTCGGGCAGCCAGTCGCGTCGCCATCGCGCGGCCCATGTGCCCCAGGCCGAGGACGGCGATCGAGTGCGGTGTGGTCATGCGCCCCACAGTGATGCACGCCGGTTCATGCGACAAGCGCAGGTTGCGCATGCCTGCCATGCTTGCCCCGCATACCGACTGACATACTGCGGCCATGGATCTGACGGTGTGGCGTGCGTTCGTGACCGTGTGCCGGACCGGGTCGCTGTCGGCGGCGGCAGCCGAGCTCAATCACACGCAGTCGGCCGTCTCCCGGCAGATCGCCGGACTGGAGCGACGCCTCGGCGTGCCCTTGGTGGAGCGCCACGCGCGTGGTGTGCGCCCGACGCCGGCCGGCGAGGCGTTCCGGCGACATGCCCTCGCCACGCTCAACGAGGCCGACCGCGCCGTCCGCGCGGTACAAGCCGTTCGCGACGGGGTGGGTGGTCGGCCCCTGGCCATCGGGGCGACGCCGTCTCTGGCCGCGGGAATCGTCCCTGAGGCCGTCCGAGCCCTGCTGGAGCGGGCCGGAGCCGTCCACTGGAGCCTGCTCCCCGCTGTGAGCGCACAACTGCACAGCCGCGTGGCCGCCGGCGATCTCGACATCGCCGTCGTCACCGACGCCCCGCCGGGGCTGGCGGTCAGCCCGACGGTGGACCGGAGGTTCCTCGGGCTGGACGAGATGGTCGTCGTACTGCCCTCCGGCCATCCGCAGGCCGGACACGGCCAGGTGCACATCCAGGCACTGGCCGACCAGACCTGGGTCGAGGACAACGACGGCTCGGCGACGCTTCTGCGCCAGCACGCCGCCCGCGCCGGAGTGAGCGCACGCATCGACCTCACCGCGGCCGATCTGCCCGGCAAGCTGGCCCTGGTCGCCACCGGTCACGCCATCGCGCTCATCCCCCGAGTGCTGACGCGCGCCCTGAGAGCCGATGTCACCACAGTCACCCTCGTGAATCCCCCGACCCGCGGCATCTACGCGATCACACCGCGCCGCGACCCCCACCCCTGCTCAGCACCCCTGCGCGACCTACTCGCCGTAGCCATCGACGCGATCCGCCCGGCCCCAGCCGCTCACCGATCCGGTGCGACGGACGGCCATGCCGGTGCGCCGATGCTTCACCGTGACATCAGTGACTCGTAAGCCGGAACCGGTGCGGGGGAGGGGGGCCACTGTGCCTCATCTACCGTGCGAGGCTCACACATCCTAAGACGGAACCCTCCCGCTCGCGGCCCGAACCCGGCAGCTGCCGGTCACGGCATCAAGCGGTGAAGAGGCGGACCGAGTGCCGCGAGCCGCGCGCCTCGCCCGCGGGTGTGCCGACCACGGCCGGCCGGGAAGCGGCATTCCGCGCACGCGGCCCGGAGGGGGACGTGCGCAGGCCCGCAACGGTACCTAGGCTGGAGAGCGCAGGTCTGTGACCCAGCCTGGAACGAGTGACGCAGGGCCCGGTCCGCCGCGGCCAGGCCGCGACGGGCGGCGACCGGTGCGGGCAGGCGCGCCGTCGAGGGTCGGGGATGGACCAAGGGTGGTTCTGAACCATGAGCGACGTACATCAGCTCGAACGCAGCCCGGTGAACCTGGACGGCGGCACCGTGCTCGCGGCGTGGGAACGGTTCGTGCGCGGCGAGGACCAGGACCCGGATGTCCGGCCCCTGGTGGCGATCTCCTGGCATCGCTGCCGAGAGCAATACCGGGTCGATCCTCACCTCACAGAGGCTCCGGTGGCCGTCGCGGAGCTCGACCATACGCCGGAGCGCGACGTCGTACTCGCCGAGCTGGGATTCCGCGCTGCTTCCCTGGCGCATGAGGTGGGCAGCCTCGGCGGCGTCGTCACTGTCACCGACGCCACTGGCCGGATCCTGGCCGAGTGGGGTGACCAAGCCACGCTCGCCAGAGCCGGCGACCCCCATCTGGCGCCCTGGTTCTGCTGGTCCGAGTGCGCGGTCGGCACGAACGGCATAGGCACGGCGCTCGAGGCGCACGGCCCGGTGACGATCAGGGGTGCGGAGCATTGGTGCCAGGTGCTCCACGACTGGGCCGGCGCGGGCATCGCGGTGCGCGACGTGGTGACCAGAGAACCGATCGCGGTGCTGAACGTCTGCTGCTGGCGCAGCCGGCTCCCCGCGTCCACGGAGAGCTGGCTGGCGAACGCGGCCACCATGACTCAGTGCCCCCTGAAGAGGCGCGCCCGGGACAGCGGTGCCGAGCTGGTCGCGGCCTATACCCGGGCCAGAGCACAGTCCGGTGCGGCACTCGCCGCGGTCGACACCGCGGGCAAGGTGGTGATCGCCGACGACATGGCAAGCGCGGTGCTTGGCGTTCCGGCATGCACCCCGGCGGTCGACCCCACGCTGCGATGGAACCCCGGGCTGCCCGAACTGATCACTGCCGCTCGGTATGCCACCGGACAGGCGGTCAACGATCCCGACTGGGTCGGCTCGACACAGATCTTCGCCCACCTCGCCGACGAACCGACATCGATCAGCATCCGACCCGTCTTCTCGTCCGGACGTCTGATCGGGAACCTGGTCTCCTTCGGCGCCACCGACGGGGCGCAGCTGCCCCAGGCGGAGCGGGTCGTGCACCTTCGGGCCCGGCCGCGCCGACTGGTCGCGATGCGGGACCACCGGATGGTGCTGCTACGGCTGCCGGAAGTCTCCTTCGCCGAATCGCACGGGAACGACGTCTGGCTCTCCACCGACCAGGGGAAATTGCGAGCCGCCTCACTGAGTCTGGACAAACTCGAAGGTGAGCTGGCGGGTGCCGGCTTCCTGCGGGTCCACCGCCGGTACGTGGTCAATCTCAGCCGCGTCAGGGAGATAGAGCGCGGGCTCAAGGGCGAGCTGTTCTTGGTCATGAACGACCGGGCGAACGCCATGGTGCCGGTTTCCCGGCGGCACGCGCCGGCCGTGCGTCATGCGCTGGGCATCTGAGTGCTCCGGCCCGGCCTCTGTCACCGGAAGGAAGAGTCCCGTGTCTGACAGTCCGGACGTCGTTGACGGCGAGACGAACGTGGGGGGCGCGGGCGGCCTCGGCCTCTCCGCCCCTGCCGGGCACCGCGGCCACGCGACGGGGTGCGCGAGCAACCGCGACTGGTGGCCGGACCGGCTCGACCTGGGGATTCTCCGGAGACATCCCGCAATGGCCGACCCCATGGGCCCGGACTTCGACTATGCCGCGGAGTTCCGGACGCTCGACCTCGGCGCCCTGGCGCGGGACGTCGACGAGGTGCTCACGACGTCGCAGGAGTGGTGGCCGGCCGACTTCGGCCACTACGGGCCGCTCATGATCCGGATGGTGTGGCACAGCGCGGGTACGTACCGCGTCCACGACGGCCGTGGCGGCGCCGGCGCAGGCATGCAGCGATTCGCGCCGCTGAACAGCTGGCCGGACAACCGCAACCTCGACAAGGCTCGCCGGCTGCTCTGGCCGGTGAAGAAGAAGTACGGCCGCAAGATCTCCTGGGCCGACCTGATGATCTTCGCGGGCAACCGCGCCCTGGAGACCATGGGCCTCGCGACCTTCGGCTTCGCGGGCGGCCGGGCGGACGTCTGGGCGCCCGACGAGGACGTCTACTGGGGTCCCGAGCACGCCTGGCTCGGCGACGAACGTCACGGCGGCGTCCGGGAGCTGGAAAGCCCTCTGGCCGCTGACCAGATGGGCCTCATCTACGTCAATCCGGAGGGCCCGAACACCGTCCCGGACCCGCTCACCGCGGCCCGGGACATTCGTGAGACGTTCCGGCGCATGGGGATGAACGACGAGGAGACCGTCGCGCTGATCGCGGGCGGTCACACGTTCGGCAAGACCCACGGCGCGGCCGACCCGGTCGCCTGCCTCGGCCCCGAACCCGAGGGCGCGCCCCTGGAGGAGCAGGGATTGGGCTGGAAGAGCGGCCATGGCACCGGAAAGGGCAAGGACACCGTCTCCAGCGGGCTTGAGGGTACGTGGACACCTACCCCGACGAGATGGGACAACAGCTTCTTCGAGACCCTGTTCGGCTACGAGTGGGACCTGGAGCTGAGCCCCGCCGGTCTGTGGCAGTGGACCCCGAGAGACGGCGGCGGGGCCGGCACCGTGCCGGACGCCCACGATCCGTCGGCGACACACGCCCCGACGATCCTGACGACGGACCTCGCGCTCCGGTCGGACCCCGTCTACGCGTCGATCTCGCGACGATTCCTGGAGAACCCCGACCAGCTCGCGGATGCCTTCGCCCGGGTCTGGTTCAAGCTGACGCACCTCGACATGGGCCCGGTCCAGCGCTACCTCGGACCGCTGGTTCCCCGGGAGACGCTGCTCTGGCAGGACCCGGTCCCGGCCGTGGACCACGTGCTCGTCGAGGCGGCGGACCTCGCCGCGCTCAAGAGCCAGGTCCTCGCCTCCGGGCTGTCCGTCTCCCAGCTCGTCTCGACCGCGTGGGCGTCGGCCTCGACGTTCCGCGTCAGCGACAAGCGGGGCGGGGCGAACGGCGCGCGCATCCGCCTGGATCCGCAGCGGGGCTGGGAGGTCAACGACCCCGGAACGCTGGCACGAGTGCTGCGCACACTGGAGGAGATCCAGGAGTCGTTCAACAGTTCCCAGACGGGGAACAAGAAGATCTCGCTGGCCGACCTCATCGTGCTCGGCGGAGCCGCCGCCGTCGAGCAGGCCGCCAGGACCGCCGGCCACGACGTCCGGGTCCCCTTCAGCGCGGGACGCACCGACGCCACGCGGGAGTGGACCGATGTGGACTCCTTCGCCGCGCTCGAACCGACCGCGGACGGGTTCCGCAACTACCGTGGCAAGGACAACCGGCTGCCGCCGGAGCGCCTGCTGGTCGACCGTGCGAACCTGCTGGACCTGACCGTGCCCGAGATGACCGTCCTCGTGGGTGGCCTGCGGGTGCTGGGCGCCAACCACCAGCAGTCGCCGCTGGGTGTCTTCACCTCGACGCCCGGGTCGCTGACCAACGACTTCTTCGTGAATCTGCTGGACACGGGCACGGAATGGCAGCCGGCCTCCGCGCATGCGGAAACCTTCGAGGGGCGCGACCGCGCCACCGGCGAGGTCAAGTGGACCGGTAGCCGCGTCGATCTCGTCTTCGGCTCGAACTCCGAGCTGCGTGCCGTCGCGGAGGTCTACGCGAGCGACGACGCACGGGAGAAGTTCGTGCAGGACTTCGTCGCCGCGTGGGCCAAGGTCATGAACCTCGATCGGTACGACCTCGTCTGACCGACGCGCCGCGATGCGGCTCGGTCCGTCTCAACGGTGGCACATCGGTGACGAACGGCGGAAAGTCGCGGACGAACGGCGTGATTCGGCCCGGACCAGGACGTACCTTGTCGGTGTGATCCGTCCGGCGTAGCGTGTTTCCCGACTCCAGTTTTCACATCCTTTCTGCTGTTATTCATTCGGCGTGGCGCGCTCCTCGAGTACCGATTACAGCCGGGCAGCGGGCGATGCGAAGAAGGAAATACAGGGAATCGGATGAGGGGAGAGAAGCCCCGATGACGACGACCGCGCACGAGCGGGCCGACCTGCTGGACAAGCTCGGGTTGGCCACACAGAACAAAGCAGCGCTGGGTCAAGTGCTGGGAACCGGAAGCATCGGGCAGGCGACCGAGGGACCGGACGGCCGCATGAAGGCCACCATTCGCATCCACCCGGACGAGCTGACCTGGGATCCTTCCATTCTGGTCATGCCCCACGGAGGCGATATCGAGTTGGAGCTCGTCAACGACGACAAGAACACGCACTGCGCACTTCTGCCGAGCAATGGCGACAGGAAGTTCATCTGGCTGGTGAACCATTCGCACGGGCATGCGCACCTCAACCTCGACGGTCCGGGCTACTACTGGTTCGGCTCGCCCACGGGCAATGACGAGGGCCGGGGGCTGACCGGGTCCATAGTGGTCCTGGGAGACGCTCCGCCGGAGGCCCGCCTCGACCGTCCCGAACAGCCGCGGCCGTAGGCAGAAGCAGGAGGTGGAGGAAATGACCGTCGACTACGCCGACTACGTCGACGCGGGTGAGGCCGTCGACCAGGGAACCCTGAATTACAAGACCCCGGGCGGAGACGTCGCGCCGCCGGTAGTGGCCGGTGTCGACTACGAGCGCATACTCAACGCCCGCCAGGAACCGCAGAACTGGCTCACCTACTACGGCGCCTACAACGGGCAACGCTACAGCCCGCTGGACCAGATCAACACGGACAACGTCAAGCGCATGGTCCCCGCCTGGGTCTTCCAGGCCGGCACGACCGGACTGATCGCGGGCGCGTCGACCTACTCGTTCGAGGCCGCCCCGATCGTCGTCGACGGGGTCATGTTCCTCTCCGGCTGGGACGGCTGGGTCTGGGCCCTCGACGCCAAGACGGGTGTGGAGATCTGGCGGTACAAGCACGCGGTCCCCTTCGACGTGTCCTTGTGCTGCGGGAACGTGAACCGCGGGGTCGCCGTGGCCCAGGGGAAGGTCTTCTTCGTCACGGCGAACGCTCGTGTGCTCGCGCTCGACGCCACCACCGGCAAGCGGGTCTGGGACAAGACCTACGGGGACGTCCGGGCCGGGGAGAGTGCCACGCTCGCCCCTCTCGTCGTGAAGAACATGGTCATCGTCGGAAGTTCCGGTGGCGAGTTCGGCGTACGCGGCCACCTCGACGCGTTCGATCTCGAAACCGGCGAGCACCAGTGGCGCTGCTACACAGTGCCCAAGCCCGGGGAGCCCGGCTCGGAGACCTGGCCCGCCGACGGCGAGGCGTGGGCACGGGGCGGGGCGAACTGCTGGATCACCGGCACCTTCGACCCGGAGACGAACCTGCTGTACGTGGGCACCGGCAACCCGGCGCCCGACTTCGACGGAGAGGTCCGCGAGGGCGACAACCTCTTCACCGACAGCATCATCGCCGTGGACGTGGACAGCGGCCAGATCCGCTGGCACTACCAGTGCACCCCGCACGACGTGTGGGACTACGACAGCATCGGCGAGTGCATCCTGTTCGAGCAGGACGGACGCAAACTGCTCGGGCACTTCGACAAGAACGGCTACTTCTTCGTCCTCGACCGCACGAACGGCGCGAGGGTCGGGATCACTCCCTTCGTCGACCGCATCACATGGGGCGCGATCACGAGGGACGGCCAGGTGACGGCCAAGGTGTACCCGGACAAGGAGGGAGAACCGGTCCACTTCTACCCCGGCCCGGCCGGTGCCAAGGAATGGACCCATGCGGCGTACAGCCCGAAGACCGGACTCTTCTACGTCCCGGTCCAGGACACCGGTGCCACGGCCACCCGTCGGCGGCGGGAGTTCAAGGAGAGCATTCCGTACTGGGGTGCGGGCGTTCAGGTGGACATCGCGGACATGGCGGGGTCCATCAGCGCGTTCGACACCACCGGCGAGGAGAAGTGGCGCTGGCGCAACGACCTCCCGATGTGCGCTTCGACGCTGGTCACCGGCGGCGACCTGGTGTTCGCCGGTGAGCCCTCCGGGGAGTTCAACGCACTCGACGCCCGCACCGGGGAGCTGCTGTGGCAGTTCCAGTGCGGAAGCGGCCACCACAGCAGTCCGACCACCTACATGGTCGACGGCAGGCAGTACGTGGCCGTGCCCGTCGGCTGGGGCGGCTGGGCCGAGGGATTCCTCCCCGGCATGCTGGGCGCGGGGCACGGAAGCGCCCTGATCGTTTTCGCCCTTCCGGAACCGTCGTAGCGCGTGACCGGAGCCTGCCGTGATTCCGGCGGAGAGGAGGTGAATCCATGGAGTCTCAGCTCGCTGTGTGGGAGACGCCCGATTTCGACGAGGTCGCAGTCGCCGCCGAGGTGACCATGTACCTCGCCCGGATGGAGGACTAGCGGACGTGGGGCGGCACCGGACCCGGTCCGGCGTCGCCCGACGGCACGGGATGCCACGGACGGCCGGGACGACCACGACATCGCGCGGCCCGGTCCGGCCGGCAAGACGGCGCGGGAGACGGGCCGCCCCTCCCGTCGACGGCCCGGATGGAAGCCTGATGCGGCTGCCTTCGCCGGGTGGGGGGGGCGGACGATCCTCGTGCACACGAACAACGCCGACCCGATCCGGAGGACACGCCCGAGCAGCGTTCCCCGGAGGAGCGGCATGGAAGCGGCAATGGACGGCCTTGAGGTCCAGGTGTGGAGCCGTGATGACGACAACCCTCACCACCGGCGCCGACGGTTTCGTCGAGACGTTGCGGGCCCACTCGCGGCGATACCACGATCAGCACCCGTTCCACGTCCGGATGAACGCCGGCCGGCTGAGCCGTCGGCAGATCCGGGGCTGGGTGGCCAACCGCTTCTACTACCAGGAGAACATCCCCCGCAAGGACGCCGCGATCCTTTCCAACTGCCCCGACGTGGAGGTTCGCCGCCGCTGGATCCGACGGATCGTCGAGCACGACGGCACCGCCGCGGGGGAGGGCGGCATCGAGGCGTGGCTGCGCCTGGCCGAGGCCGCCGGGCTGACCCGTGAGGAGGTCCGGGACCACCGGCACCTGGTACCGGGGGTGCGGTTCGCCGTCGACGCCTACGTGCACTTCGCCCGGACCCGCCCGTGGGTGGAGGCGGTGGCGTCCTCGCTCACCGAGCTGTTCGCGCCTGACCTGATGGCGGCGCGGCTGGCCGCGTTCGAGCGGTGGTATCCGTGGATCGCCCCCGAGGGCCTCGCCTACTTCCGCGCCCGCCTGGAGCAGGCCCCCCGCGACTGCGAGCACGCCCTGGAGGTGGTCACCGCGCACTGCCTCTCCGCCGAGTCCCAGGCGCGCGCCGTCGACGCGCTGTCGTTCAAGTGCGATGTCCTGTGGAGCCTCATGGACGCCATCGACCAGGCCTACCCGGAGTGACCACCATGGACCCGACCCGTACCGAAGCGACCCGCGGCAGCGGCACGACCCGGCCCGGCGCCGGGGTGTCCGGCATGGACCGGCCCCGGCTGGCCGCCCATGTCCGGCTCACCTTCTGCCGGACCAGGCAGCGCAAGGTCCTGCTGCACCCCGAGACGGTCGTGGTGCTGAACGGCAGCGGCGCGGCCATCCTGGAGCTGTGCGACGGGCGGCACACCGTGGCCGAGATCGTGGCCGAACTGGGCGCGCGCTATCAGACCGTCCCCGAGGACGACGTCCGGCGGTTCCTGGCCCGGCTCGTCGCCCGGCGCTGGGTGGAGCTCACCGATGGATAGCCCCTTCGGGCTGCTCGCCGAGCTGACCTACCGCTGCCCGCTGGCCTGCCCCTACTGCTCCAACCCGCTGAACCTGGCCGGCTACCGGGACGAGCTGACCACCGACGAGTGGCTGCGGGTGCTGACCGAGGCCGAGGACCTGGGGGTCTTGCAGTGCCACCTGTCCGGCGGGGAACCGCTGCTGCGGCGCGACCTGGTGGACCTCGTGACGCACGCCCATGCCCTGGGCCTCTACACCAACCTCATCACCAGCGCGCTCGGGTTCTCGCGTCCGAGGGCCGAGCAGTTGCGGGCCGCCGGTCTGGATCACGTCCAGATCAGCATCCAGGCCGACGAACCGGCCGTGTCCGACCGGATCGCCGGGATCCCGTCCTTCCGGCGCAAGATCGAGGCGATGGGTGTGGTCAAGGAGCTGGGCTGGCCGCTCACGGTGAACGTGGTGCTGCACCGGCACAACATCGACCGCGTCGCCGACGTGCTCGCTCTGGCCGAGGAGGTGGGCGCGGACCGGGTGGAGCTGGCCAACACCCAGTACTACGGCTGGGCCTGGCGGAACCGTGCCGCGCTGCTGCCGAGCCGGGCCCAGCTCGAAGCGGCCGAGGCCGTCGTACGGGCCGCCGGCGAGCGGTTGCGGGACCATATGGACATCATCTATGTCATCCCGGACTACTACAGCCGCTATCCGAAGCCCTGCATGGGCGGTTGGGCCTCCCGGCAGCTGACCGTGACCCCGAACGGCGACGTCCTGCCCTGCCCGGCCGCCCAGTCCCTGCCGTTGCCGCGGGCCAGTGTGCGGGAGGACCCGCTGGGGCGGATCTGGGCCGAGGCCCCCGTGATGACCGCGTTCCGCGGGACCGACTGGATGCCGGAACCCTGCCGGAGCTGCCCCCGGCGTGAGGTGGACTTCGGCGGGTGCCGCTGCCAGGCGTTCCTGCTCACCGGCGACGCCGCCCGCACCGACCCGGTCTGTTACCTGTCGCCCGACCACGACCTGGTCGCCCGGGCGGTCGAGGACGCCAACGCCGACTCGCGGGACGACGACCTTCCGCTGGTCCCCCGCCCGCACCGATAGGGTCTGCCGCCAGTCGCCCGGTGACGGCCTTCCGCTGCTCCTCCCAGGCCGGCCCTGCGAGCCGAGGAGCGGGTCAGTCGCCGAACCACAACGGCAGCGTCGCGGCGGCGATGATCAGGGCGACCCCGCTCATCAGGTCCGAGCGGATCCGGATGAGACGTGCCGTGGCCCGCCCGAGTTGCAGCCCGACCAGTGACAACACCGCCGTCATGCCACCGAAGACGGCGGCCGAGAACCACGGTGAGAACCCGAGCACCCCCAGGCTCGCCCCGGCGAGCAAGTTGTCCAGGCTCAGCGTCAACGGGATGCCGAACAACGCCCACGGGTGGTCCAGCTCGTCCGGCTCAGGATTGCGGAGGGACGAGATGACGAGGTAGAGACCGTACCCGCCGAGCGCGGCCGCGCCCAGCACACCGGCGAGGTTTCCGACGGACTCCGCGATCCGGTGACCGATCGATATCCCGACCAGGGGCATGATCGCGTCCCACAGCCCGAAGGTCAGCGCCACCTGCACCGCGCGCTTCAAACCGAACGGGACCGTGCCGAGCGCGATCGATACTCGGAGATTGTCGAGACTGAGCAAGAAACCCAGGCCAATTGTTTCCCAGATCATGGCGACGCGGCTGCCCGATGACGGCCGGCGTCGACGGAATCGACTCTGCCGGGACCAACATTCCCCATAATTCTAAAGAATATCTCAGACGGTGCGCGAAATAAACCTGGGAAAGCCGATATCCGGATGATTCTCACTGAGCGCCAATGCCATCCCACACGCTATGGGGCGCGACCTTGCCGCCGGCCTCGGCTGCCGCGTCACTCACCGCCTTGCTCGACGTCCAGATGGATCGGCCCCCGGAGAACGGGGCTGGGTCGGTACGGCGGCGGATCGACGACCAGCCTGGGGTGGTCGAGTCGGCGCACCAGCTCGGTCAGCGCGATCTGGGTTTCCCGCCGGGCCAGCGCGGCGCCGAAACAGGAGTGGATGCCGCTGCCGAATCCAAGGTGCTGGTTGTCACGCCGATCCGGGTCGAATCGGTCGGGATCGTGGAAGCGCTTCGGATCGCGGCTGCCAGAGGCCAGCATGAGCATGATCTGCGAGCCTTCGGGGATGACGGTGTCGGCTACGGCGATGTCGCTGTAGGCCGCCCGCCAGGGAATGATGTGCACGGGTGGCTCGTAGCGCAGTAGTTCCTCGACCAGTGGTACGACGAGGTCGGGTTGGTGACGCAGCCGTTGCAGCACCTGAGGGTGGCGCAGCAGCGTCAGCATGCCGTTGGTGATGAGGTTGACGATCGTCTCGTGGCCGGCGATGAGCAGCAGTTTGGCGGTGGCGGCGATTTCTTCGTCGGTCATCCGGCCGTCGGGCCCGTCATCGTTGGCCATCCGGGCCAGCAGACCGTCGCCGGGCCGGCCGTGCCGCTGTTCCACCAGCCCGCCGAGGTGCCGGCGCAGGTCCTTGCGCGCCCGTACGCCCTTGTCCAGCCTTTCCCTCGGGTCGGTCTCGGGGTCGTAGTCGACCGAGTTCATGATGTCGCTCACCCAGAGGTGGAACCGCGGTTCGTCCTCACGGGGAACGCCGAGCAGGTGGCAGGTCACGGTCACGGGCAACGGGCAGGCGAAATCGTCGACGACGTCGATCCGCTCCTTGCCCGCGAAATCGTCGATCAGGCTGTCGACGGTGGCGGTCAGGTCGCTTTCCATTCCGGCCACCAGCCCAGGTGTGTGCGGGGGGCCGAAGTCGCGCATCGCGATACGCCGCAGGCGATCGTGCTCGGGCGGGTCCTTCTTGATGAACGCCGTCGTGACGCCTTCCTCGAGTGCGGGCATCGGACGCGACAGATTGCGCACGTCGGAGCTCAGGCGCGGGTCATGCAGCAGGTCGGTGATCTCGCGATAGGTGCTGATGACGTAGCTGCCGTCCTCCTGCACCGCCACCGGGGCCTCGCGCAACTCGGTGTACAGCGGGTACGGGTCGGCCCGGGCGGAGTAGTCGAAGATCCGTCGCAAGATGCCGGGCGTCTCGGTCGTGGTCATCCCGCCCTGCCTTTCACCGATGCTGGTGTACGGCCGTTACGCGGTGCTCACCCGGGTCCGGCCGGTGACGACCGCGGTGGCGCCCTGAGCGAGCAGGCCGGGGCCGGGGAGGCCGACGGGTACCGGTCGTGCGTCCGTCGGCTGGTCCGGCGTCGGACAGCGCGGCGGGAAAGGCGCGGCCACCTCGATCAACCGCCGGTAGTGGTGCAGCCACTTGGCGTTGTCGAAGCTCACGGCAGCCGTGACGCGGCCCCGATAGCCGTACGCGGCGACGAAACGGTGGTCGTCCACCGATCCCTGGGTGACGACCACCTCGTCGGCGAAGGTCGGCACGCCGACGGACTTGATGTTGACGCCGAACTGGATCGACCAGAACACCGGGATCGAAAGATACGGCCGGCGGTCCGCCTCGGCGCTGACCATGTTGTGTGCCGCGACCTCGGCCTGCTCCACGGCGTTGGCCCAGTGCTCCAGCGAGATGAGCCGGTGTTCGTAGAGGGGGTGCGGGCAACGTGCCACGTCTCCCGCGGCGAAGACGTCGTCGGCAGCTCGGCCACTGACATCGAGGGCGCGGCAACCCGTGTCGCAGGCGACTCCCCACACGCCCACCGCCAGGCCCGACCCTCGTAGCCACTCGGTGTTGCGGATGCTCCCGAGTGCCACTACCGCCACATCGGCGTCGACCGTACTGCCGTCGTCCAAGTGAGCACGGCGGAACCGCCCCCGCGCGTCGCCCTCAAGCCGGGTGACCTCGACACCGCACCGCAGGTCGACGCCATGAGTGCGCTGCAAGTCCGCCGCGACCTCACCGATCACGGCACCCAGCGCCCCGGCCAACGGGGCCCCCGCGAGTTCGGCGACCGTCACCGGCAGTTCCCGCTCTCGGCAGACGGAGGCGATCTCGGAGCCGGTGAATCCTGCCCCGATGATCAGAACGCGGGACGGCCTGGCGGCGAGGGCTCGACGCAGGCTCTCGGCATGCTCGCGCGTACGCACCACGAACACCCTGTCCAGAGCCGCCTCGGACTCGACGAACCACGGCCGGGCCCGCACCCCGGTAGCGATCAGTACCCGGTCGAAGGGAACGTCGCGTCCGTCGGCGAGTCGTACGCGGTTCGTCGCGAGGTCCAGCCCACTGGCGGGCACGCCCAGCAGCCACTCCGCATCGACGTCGCGACGGCGGGGCAACGTGGTGCCCCCGGCCGGCACCCACCCGGTCAGTACCTGCTTGGACAGGGGAGGCCGGTCGTAGGGCTCGCCCAGCTCGTCACCGATCATGGTCAACGACCCTGTGAAACCCTCGGCGCGCAGGGCCTCCGCAGCCCGCAGTCCCGCCAGTGACGCCCCGACGACCACGATGCGGCCATCGCGCTTGAACTTCCGCGGAGTGCCGGCACTGATCACGGCGCCGACGCCTCCACCGGTGCGTTCCGTCCTTGCAGCCGGTCGACCGGAATCGCTTGGACCGGACAGGCCGCCGTGGCGCGCAGCACAAGGTCGCGCTGGGCGTCGTCGAGGTTCGGGTCGTACATCAGCGCCTCCTCACCGTGCATCCGGAACGCCTCCGGGGCCAGGAAGACGCACTGTGCGTACCCGTCGCATCGGGAAAGATCAACGACAACTCTCATCCCGGCATCGAAAACATCTACAAAGCTCATGTTAGGTCTCAAAACACGCAAAGCGAGGGCGGCCTGCCGGCTGATGTCGAAGCACGGACCGTTGCGGCCGGCGAACATACGGCTGATCGGCGCAGCCTGCCCGCGTCCCAGCCGCCGGGCTCCAGACCCCCCGTACCTCGGCCCGCCCGCGGGCATGTCCGCCGTGGGCAGCACCGAGGCGAACGGGCCTGCCTTCAGCACCTGCCACCGAACGACCCTCTTCTATGTGGGCGTGCCTCGGTCGACGTCCAGGCCGGCCGGGACGGGGATCGGCGTGGCGCGGCTCGGTGGAGAGGTGGAAGGACCGGCTCGCGGCCCACGGCGGGCGCCCCCGCCGCGCGGTCAGCGGCGCGTTCGGTGATCGATTTCACGAAGGTGCCGATCTTGAGCGTGAGACGGTCGCCACGGTTCACTGCCCTGCTCTTCCCCGCCACGGCTGCTTGTGACATCCCCTGCACGGCTGCCCAGTCGGCAGGAACGGCACATGTGACGGCAAAGATCCCACGGAACATCAACACCGCAATCGCCGCCGCAACCATGTCCCAACACCTACATCCCGAGTAGCCACCGCCACACCGGGCATCCAGAACCTCCGCGAGGGCGTCACCGAGACCCGCGCCAACGGCAGGCTCGGCGAGGTCGATGGACTCCAGGTCGGCTTCGACGCTGCGATGGCCAGGCTCAACAGCCTCAAGCGATCTCCCACCGATGGCCGGCCGCAGCTGGTCGACCTTGGCATGCCGGTCTTCACCGACCATGCACCCTCACCCCGGCAGGGGCCGGGAGGACGCGGACAACCGGCCCTGATCCTCTCAGTGAGCGAGTTCGGCCTGGCGAAGGCCGAGGAACACCGCCGGGGTCGCCCACCCGCGCAACGTGGCGTGAATCGCCGATCGGAATGCGACCTCGGCCGTGGCGGCGTCGAGAGCCCCGGCCAGTTCGAGAGTCACCAGGCCGTGCAGGGTGGCCCAGATGGACAAGGCGATCGACGTTGCCTCGCCGACGTCGGACACCACATGTGGAACGGCCTCGACGACAACGACAACCGAGCCGTCGCCGTCATCACCGCGTTCCTTCAGGACAAGCCGGCACCCCTGCCGAACTACCCGACCCGCGACGAGATCCCTGCCTTCCTGCGCGACCACGAATGAAGACGGTTCAGCCGTAATCGGCAACGGCCTCTTCAGTCCGGAAAAGGCCGCCGCCCGTCGACCTCGGCCAGACCCGGAGGGCCGTCTGCTCCGAAGCATGCGGCAGCGGAGGGGATGCCCCCGCCGGGTGGTGTGCGCTGTCACCGTCTGGTCAGCGCGCTTGACGTACCTCGGCGTGCCGGTCCGCCGGGCGCCGGCCCCGGCAGAACCTGCGTGAGACTCGGTAAGGTTCCTCGGGCATGACCGTAGAGGCAACGGCGGTCGAGTCGGACCGGGAACCTTCCACCGGCCGGCTGTGGGGGCGGGCTCCTCCGCGTACGGCCTGGTGATCACAGCCGGTCGGTGCTGATGGGCAGGCCCAACAGGTGGCGGCCCGTGGTCTCGAAGGTGTCGGCGTTCACCTGGATGTGGGCGGTCACGGTGTGGGCGTCGCGGAACCTGCGCTGCAGCGGCGAGTCCTCGTAGATCGCCGCGCCGCCGCCGAGGCCGTACATCGCCGCCGTCACCTCTGCGGCGGTGCCGGCCGCGTGGCTGGCGGCGAGCCGCAGGGCCACCCGCAGGTCGGTGGAGACCGGCTCGGGTCGCTGGGCCGCTTCCCATGCCTCGGCCACCGACTGGAAGTACAGCAGGCGGGCGGCCCGCAGCGCGGCCTCGGCCTTGGCCACCGCGGTCTGTGCGGAACCCCGTTCGGCGAGCGTCTTGCGCGAGCCGGACGGACGGCGGACGGCGGCCAGGGCCACGAGGTCGTCGATGGCTCCCCGGGCGTTGCCGAGCGCGGCCGCGGCGACCGACAGGGCGAAGAAGCCGAAGAGGGGAAAGCGGTGGAGCGCGGCGGCGTCGGCGGGCGGCCCGTCGATCACCGAGCCCATGCGGTGGCCGGGTACGAACACGTCGGTGGCCACGACGTCGTGACTGCCGGTGCCACGCAGGCCGCTGGTGCGCCAGGTGTCCAGGATCTTCAGTTCCTGGGTGGGCATGGCCACCACGCGCAGGACGGCGGCCGATCCGTCCGGTGCGTCCGGGTCGGCGAGGACACAGCCGGCCATCAGCCAGTCGGCGTGGGACACTCCGCTGCAAAAGGCCCAGCGACCGGAGACCCGTACACCGCCGTCCACCGGGTGTGCCGTCGCGGTGGGTGCCCACACGCCCGCGGCCACCGAGCGTGGGTCGCCGAAGACCTCGGCGGCGCCGTCGGCGGGCAGGTAGGCGCTGAGCAGGCTGGTGGTGGCCGAGATGGCGGTGCACCACCCCGCCGAGGCGTCGGCCCGGGCGATCGTCTCCACGGCTCCGAGTACCTGGTCCGGCGGCAGTTCGGGGCCGCCGAGGGACGCCGGCACCCCGGCCCGCATCAGCCCGCTGTCGACCAGCGCGGCGACGAGTTCCTCCGGGAGCGACCGGTGTTGCTCGGTGGTGGGAGCGAGGGAGCCGGCGAGGTCCGCGCAGCGCCGTACGGCGGAGTCAAGCAACTGATGCATCGTCAAGCTCCAATGTAGGCAGGTGTCTTGTAAGCAGGTGTCACGTCTTCGGGAAACATATCCGGGATCTGCCGACGTCCCTGGTGGCGGCGGCCTGCGTTCTGCGTCACGAAGGGCCAGGTGTTCCTCGCCACCGATCAGCAGCTTGAAACACGCACCCGGCCCGGGTCCGGCGCCTCGGCCCACCGCAGGGGCTCGTCCGCGCGCTCGGATCGGTGAGCCTGCACAGTTCGACTACCTGTCGCCCGAGGCGAACTGGCGCGGATGGCTGTGCTGCCAATCCCCACGTGAGGTGTACGGTCCGCGGGCCCCGGATGGTTCGCTCCCGGTCCGCGATGCCGGCTCACTTCCACTCAGGTATGCCGCACAGCCACTGAACAGCTGCCCGGTCTCGCCCTCGGCAGCACCAGTACCACACAGCCGATCCGCCGCAGCGGTGCCTTCGCCGGCGGGCGCGCAGAGGCGAACGGCGCCGCACTCGGCGGGACGACTCGCGTCGCGACATCACCGGCCGTCGCCGGGACCGCGAAGGCGCAGACGGCGCTTGCTCGTCGGCGGCCCGGTCTCAACCGATCGACTGACCGGACCCCCGCTGATCCGTCCTTTCGGCTGATCAACCGGGCGGCGTCCGCCGAGATCATGGGGGCATGCCCGGCCCTGGCCGGCCCGAGGACCGGCCAGGGCAACCCCGCCTCCGCGCTCACCGCAGGCCGACGACCCACCCGCTGCGCAACGCACCCGCCGCGCCCCTTCCGCATCCTTCCGCAGGCTTCGGTCACGGGAGCGGAGCGGGCGAACCGAACGAAGCGAACGCCCTTTCTCCCCAGGCGCAAGCGACAAGACGAAAGGACAGCACCTTCATCGCCATGATCATCACCGGGAAGCTGACCCGCACGCTGCTGGCACTCACCTCAGCCCTGTCCGTCGCGTCCGGCGCGCCCGCCGCGGCGGCAGGCCCGCATCACGCGGCGGCAGCCGCTGCCTCCACGGAACACTCATCGCTGTCCTGGAAACCATGCCGCACCCTCATCCACGAATGGGACCCCGACGACGGACGTACCGAGTGCGCCACCGTCACGGTCCCGCTGGACTACGCCCACCCCCAGGGCCGGAAGATCCACCTCATGATCAGCCGGATCAAGGCCGCCTCCCCGAAGAAGCGGCGTGGAGTCCTCGTGATCAATCCCGGCGGACCGGGAAACCCCGGACTGGACATGCCGGCGATCCTGGGCAAGACCTCCGTTGCCGGAATCGGCGTCGACCACGACCTCATCGGGTTCGATCCGCGCGGAGTCGGGTTCAGCGAAGGCAAGGTGTGCGACCCGAGTGCGCAGGACGGTCCGGACCCCGACCCGAAGGCGACTCCCGCGGAACAGTTCCGCCAGGGCTATCAGAAGACCGCCAGATACAACGCGCGATGCGTCGGGTACGACCCCGCGTTCATCACCGGCCTGTCGACCAACGTGGTGGCCATGGATCTCGACCGTATCCGGACAGCCCTCGGCGAGAAGAAGATCAGCTTCTACGGCATCTCGTGGGGCACCGCCCTCGGTGCGGTCTACCGCAGCCGCTACGACGGCCACGTCGACCGCGTGCTGCTGGACTCCGTCATGCCCCCCGTCTTCAGCATGAAGGCCATGAACGGCGGCCCCGTCCTTGCCGCTGAGGCCAACTTCTCGCGCTTCGCGAGATGGATCGCTGCGCGAGACAGCCGGTTCCACGTGGGCACGACCCCGAAAGCCGTGACGGACAACGTGGTGAAGCTGGCGCGGCACCTGGACGAGCACCCGCCAACCGTCCACCTGCCCGATGGCCGCACCGTGGCATACGGCGGCGGACGGCTGCGGACGATCATGACCTACCAGCGCGGACGCTGGCCGGCCATGGCGGCGAGCATCGCGGCACTGCGGGACGGTGGAACCCCACCGCTGTCGGGTGAAGAAGGCGACGCACAAGGCGTCAGGAACAGCGCCGGCCTGCACGATTCCCCCACCAGCGGGTTGCTGATGCAGATCTCCGTGCTGTGCAACGACCAGGGGCCGGACCCCGACGAGCGGACCATGTGGCAGCAGGAGCAGCGAAACCGCGAGTCCTCACCCCTGTTCAGCTGGATGGCCGGCTACGAGCACTGGTGCGCAGGCTGGCCACTGGCCGCCCAGCCATGGCACCTGAAGCGGGGCGCCAGCGCGCTGCAACTGGTCGGGCACCACTATGAGACCGTCACTCCTCACCGCTGGGCACAGGGGATGCAGCGACGCATCGGCGGTGCTCTGCTCACCGTCGAGGACGGCGTACACGGCTCGCTGAACCAGATCTCGTGCGGCGGTAAAGCGGTCGAGTTCTTCAGCACCGGCCGCGTCACCAACGGTTCCTGCCCCGGAGTCCCGGGGCAGTAGGTGCTGGACGGGAGTTTCCCGGCCGCCCTCACGTGCGCCCTCCGCGCCCGCCGCGCTCGCCGCCACACCGGCAGCACTTGCAGATCACGGAGTTGCCCACGACCGCCGCGCCGGACCTGGCCGAGAAGGCCGAGGCCCTGGCGAACACCGCGTGCGCGCTAGGTGTATTGATCACGAGCGTTGTTGACAGTCGCCAGCTGCACATGACCGGGCCCTCGTCGGACAGGTCCAGCGACCGCTCCAACCCGGGGAGGATCTCCAGCAACGGAGCATCCGCCACGCCGATGAGGACAGGAGAGAACTCCGGGCGTCGCCGGGCGTCGTGGAAGCCGGCATCAGGGATCGATCAGGGTGCTATCGGGGGCGATCCCTGATTCGTCGCACCGCGACTGTGCGGAACGGTCGTGGACATGACTTTCAAGCCTCCTTCCTCCCAGGCCGGGACCACGACGACAGCGAGCCGACGCAGGCGGGTGCCGATGGCAGCGCTCGCCTGCACGGTCCTCGGCGCGGTGGCGCTGGGCACGGCCGTCCCGGCGGTCGCGGCGCCCGCCGCGCGGCCTGCCGCCGCGGCCGACTGCACCGGCAACACCACCCGCAACACCACCAGCGACCGGTTGCCGAAGCTGGATCCGCAGGCGTTGCAGCAGGCCCTGTCGAGCGCGCCCGACCGCGTCACGGGCGTGCTGGCACGAGTGAGCGGGCCGGACGGCCACTGGACCGGGACGTACGGCACCGCCGACATCACGACCGGTGCGCCGGTGCCGGTCGACGGCCGGTTCCGTCTCGGCAGCGTCACCAAGACCTTCATCGCCACCGTGATGCTGCAACTGGCCGCCGAGCACCGCGTCGACCTCGACCAGCCCGTCCAGCACTACCTGCCGGACGTCCTGCCCGACAGCTACCCGCCGATCCCCGTCCGCACCCTGCTCAACTTCACCAGCGGCCTGCCCGAACTGACCCAGGACGACCTGCCCACCACCCCGGACGGTATCGTCGCGCACCGCTTCGACGACCACCCGCTCGCCGAACTCGTCGCCAAGGCCGTCCGGCACGAGCGCCCCTTCACCGAGCCCGGTCGCATGCAGGTCTACGGAGCCACCGGCTACTACGTCGCCGCCATGCTCGTCCAGCACCTCACCGGACACACCTACCAGCAGGAGATCACCACCCGGATCCTGCGACCGCTGCACCTGCGCGACACCACCGCTCCACAGACCGACACCACGATCCCCGGCCCCCACTCCCACGGCTACATCGCCGTACCTCGACCGGACGGCGGACCGCAGCTGGTCGACATCACCGAACAGAATCCCGGCGCCGGCGGCATGATCTCCACCGCCGCTGACCTCGACCGTTTCCTGACCGCACTCTTCCGGGGACAACTGCTGCCCCCGGCCGAGCAAGCGGAATTGTTCGACGTCCCCGACGTCCCCTACCTCGGCGGCACCGCCCACGACCCGGGACAGGGCCACGCCTACTACGCTGCCGGCCTGATGCGCGTGGCCCTGCCCAACGGGGTGACCGTGTGGGGGAAGACCGGCACCACCTTCGGCTACACCAACGGCATGTTCACCACCCGCGACCTGCGCCGCCGCCTGGTGTACTCCTTCAACCCGACCACCGGTGGCGGCAACGACCTCGCCCTGGTCACCCGGATCCTGTCCTCCGCCTTCGCCCCGTGAGCGTCACACCTCACGGCTGACGCGCTGGTCCGACAGGATCGACCGAACACGGCCCTGGTCGGCAGAGGGGGCAGGCGGTGGTTCGGTGATCATGGAGGCGCGACGCTCGATCCGACGAGCGTCTTGAGGACACGCGGAAGATGGACGTACAGACGCTCGACTACGACCTCGCGGCCGCGGTCCCGCACTTCGCGGGCCAGGAGTTCGGTAAGACCGTCGGCACGTAACCGGATCAAGACCCTCCGAGCCGAATCATCGATGGGCCTGGCAGACGGCCACAGGCGGCGATCTGCGCTTCCCGGAGGCACTCGGGAAGCGACTGCTCGGGTCGGGCCTCATCGAACGCTGCCTCGCCGGCTTCGCCCGGCTGGTCCGGTCGAACGGAGTCCCGCACCAGGTCGCGGTGAGCATCCGCCATCGCCGCGCGGGGGCATCGAGGAGACCGCCGTCGCGCGCGCCGGCCGGGAGAGGGTGACGCTCACCGCGGACCTGGAGGTGATGCCGGTGATCACTCAAGAGACTGGCAGATATATTTCGTAGCTCGATATATGCTTGATGCATGACCAGACGGAACCCGCCCTTGACGGAACCGCAGTACTTCATCCTTGCCGCGCTCATGGATGGTCCGTTGCACGGTTACGGCATCATCAAGGCCGCCGAGCAGGCCACCGACGGACGGCTCCGGATCGCTGTCGGCACGCTCTACGGCGCGCTGGAGCGGATGGAGCGGGCCGGGCTGGTGGCCGCCGGCGACGAGGAGATCGTGGACGGGCGAGCGCGGCGCTACTACCGGCTCACCGAGGACGGCACCGAGGCACTCGGCCGGGAGGCGCTCAGGATGCAGCAGGCGGCGGCCGTCGTCATCGGACGCTCACGGAACACCGGGGCGGCCCCGGCATGAACCGTCTGCTGCTTGCGGCCTATCCCGAGCCCTACCGTTCCCGGCAGGGCAAGGAGGTGCTGGCCTGCCTGGCCGAGGCGTATCCCGGCCGCTCCTGGCCCCCGCCGCGGGAAGTTGCCGCCTTGGTGCGCGCCGGGGTGCAGGCCCGCGCCCGTGCCGTCGTGGACGACACGGCCCGGCCGTGGTGGCTGGACGGCATCCATCTGGCCGCACTGGCCCTCGCCGCGCTGGCGCTGGTTCCCTACTTGCAGGATGTGTGGCACTGGGCACTGCACATCGACCCCGGACAGCACGCCATCGCCTTCCACTTCTCCGGCTGGTACCCGTGGGCCGGAGGTCCCACGCGGATACGGCTGCTGCCCTACGGGCTGCTCCCGCTGGGCTGCCTGATCGCTCTGCTGCGCGGCAGGGCGTGGATCGCGCTGCCGGCCGCGGCAGCCATGATCTGGGCCGGCGCCACGACCCACGGCCGCACCCTCTTCGGCGACGAGGGCAAGGCAGGCTTGAGCTACTACGGGTTGGGCGCCCCGATAACGGCCCGTGACCTGGCGCTCTCGGGGACACTGTGCGCCGCGTGCGCCGTGCTGGCGCTCTGCCGACCCAGCCGTCTGCGACGCCGCTCGTACGGCTGGCTGGCCCCCGTCGTGCTCGCCATGTTCGTGGCCGGGGGCCTGCACATCATCTCCGTCAGTCCCACTTTTCAGCGCGGTCTGTTCGTCCTCGAGGCCGCCGCGCTGCTCGGCGCGTGGGCGGCGACGGCCGCCACCGGCGACCGCCGGTGGCTGATTCCCGTCGCGGCGGTCGCGATCGTCCGCACGCAGGCGATCGTCGCCCAGCCGGACGCGTTCATGCAGTCCTTTCCGGACCTGGTCGTCCTCATCCTGCTGATCGCACCTCTCCCCGCCCTGGCGATCGCCGCCCAGCGCCGGCAGGGGCAGGCACTCGCCGAATAGGAGCGGGCCCCCGGTGGGCCGGCCGGGCCCGGCGGCCCACGTCGTACCGCAAGACGTGCGTGACCGAACCCCCCAACGGAAGAAACAGAGCGATGACTCAGCACGATTCTCCGTCCCCGCCCGCGCACCGTCCGGGGGCCTCAAGGCAGGCCCCCGAGGCCACCGACGCCCCCGGCCCGTCGCGTACGACACGGCCGTGGATGCCGGCTCTGCTCTACACCCTGGGGTTCTTGACGGTCTACCTGCTCGCGATCTGCACCCCGTGGGGGCAACGAGCTGAGAACGCCCTGTTCGGTCTCGGTACACAGGGTGGCGAAGCAGCATGGCTCTACCCCCTGTCAGGAGCGGCCTACGGCTCGACGCCCCTGCCGCCGCTGGAGTTGAGTGCCAAGCCCACCCTGATGGTGGGCCTGGCCGTCATCGCGGTCCTCACCCTGGTGCGGCGGTGCTGGCGGCCAGGGTGGGCGGCGCTCGGGATCGTCATTCTCACGACCGGAGGCAAGGAGGTGCTCAAATCGACCCTGCCCCGCCCCGACCTGGTGGGCGCACCCGAGAGTCTCCTTGATCAGGGGTTCCCCAGCGGGCACACGGCCATCCCCGCCGCGCTGACCCTCGCCGCCGTCCTCGTGGTCTCCCCCCGCATCCGCCCCTACGTCGCCACGGCCGGTGTGCTGTGGCTCGCCTGCATCGCCGCCTACAGCGCGACCAACGGCGGCCACCGGCCCAGCGAAGTGCTGGGGGCCACGCTCTTGGCCTGTGCCTGTCACGGCCTCGCAACCTGGCTACTGCCGCCAGCCGCCGCACCGGGCGCCACGCGGAGCCCCCGAGCGCTGCCCGTCATCACCCTGACGCTGGCACTGGCCATCGCCCTCGTTTCCGGCGCACGGAACGACACCCTCACCAGGTCGCTGGTCTCCGCGGCGACGGGCTTCATATGTGCGGCCCTGGTCTGGTACGCCGCAGCCGGGCGGCCCGCACGCCGCACGCCGCACACGCCCCGCACCGGGCTGGCCACCCGGCCGGGTCCGGGCGGGAACCGGCGCATCCTGGCAAAGCGGCTGTCCGACGTCACCGCCCAGTCGTAGAAGCCGTCGACGCCTGGCGGGGATGCGCTCCCGCCCGACGTGACCTCCCATAGTCCGGTCAACACCTCGATGCCGGCCTCCCGCACAGCCGATGGCGATGTGGCGGGGCCGGCGGGCAGGGTCGCGTGGTCAGCGGGATGGGCGAGCAGCTCCCGGGCGCCGGGGGTGTTGAGGACGACGTCCTGGACGCGGGGGTCGAGGCCGTCGAGGTCGAGGATGTCGCGGGCGGCGGCCGGGTCGCGGAGCCGGTCGCGGACGTTGTCGATCCGTTCGGCGGCACCGGTTCCACGCTGTAGAGCCAGGCCCGGGTCGGATGGATGCACGGCAGGTCGGGCCCGTAAGCGGCCACCTTGCAGCGCAGCATCGCGACCGGGCCGTGCCCGCCGGGGCTCAGTCCGCGCTCGCGTGACTGACGCCGGATGACCAGGACGCGGACGAACACGCACGCGTCATCCTCGGCAGGTTGAGCGCGCGGCAGACCTCGGCCAGGTCGATGCGCGGCGTCTCGGTGGAATCGGCCGTCCTCGCCCGGTAGAAAGTCACCCCCGTGCGTCGCAGCGAGTCTGTGGACCAGCTCGGAGCCGGGGGCGCCGCCCCTGGGGCCGGCGACCGCGGTCGATCCAGCGCTCCTGGCCGATCGGCTGGGTGCGGCGCCGGGCGTTGGCCTCGGGGTGATGAGGGCTTCCGTCCAGCCGGGTCCGCCCTGGCGGCCGGGCTGGACGGCGGCGTCCGCGAGGGTGACGTCGCCGCGGGCACACCGAATGCGGCTCCGACGATCTCGGGGGAGAGGCCGGTGATCGGCCGCCGGGTCTCCGAGGCGCGCAGCGACAGGGTGAGGTCGTGGCGCATGGCGGTGTGCCGGGTGGCCTTGACGACGTGGGTGCGGGCGGGCGTCCCGGCGCGCTCCCACAGCATCCCCGCCTCGGGGTGAGCTGGTCCGTCTGTTCAGCTCCTCGTCGGGTGGTGGCGCGCTGTTCGGCCTGCGCTCGGCCTATCCGATGGCGGTCGTGCGGTTGCGTTCCCACGGTCGCCGGTCTGGCTGTGCGCACGACCCCCGTAACGTCCCGGTAAGTGCATGGCCACAGCAGGGGTGCGTGAGGTGTGAGAAAGGGGGAACCGTCCACGGCGTGCGGCGCGTATGCCCCTTATTCCTCGGAAGTAACTCTTAATTTGTGTGCTTGCGGGGTTGAAGTAAGGGCATCCGGTGGCCAGGAGGTTGATAACGATGGTTCCCCTGCTTCTCGTTCTTCTGCTGGCTCTGATCCTCTTCGGCGCGGGCTTCGCCCTGAAGGCACTGTGGTGGATCGCGGTGATCGTGCTCATCGTGTGGCTGCTCGGCTTCGTCGTCCGCTCCGCGGACAGTGGCGGCCGCAAGGGCCGCTGGTACCGCTGGTAGACGAAAGACGCCCGGCGCGAGGAGCGCGCCGCGCACGAGCAATGAGTGGGCCCGGCCGATACGGCCGGGCCCACTGGCATGGAAGAGAAGCTTCCTTGCGACCGTTGGGAGGGATCGGGCTTATCGGACGCGCCGCAGGGTACGTGAGTCATGCACCGGCCCCGCGGACTCAGCAGTGGAACCCTGCTCCTCCTGTCTGCGGGGCCGGTGCGTATCGGGCTTGCCTATGGTTCGGCCGGGCCACGGAGTTCGGCCCCGGTGACCATGTCGACAGACAACACGCGCTCCATCCCCGACCGGCGCCCACATCAGCCAATCGCGCACGGTGTCCGGACCGGTGGTCGACGGGCACAGCATCCAAGGGACGAACAGTCGGCGGGCGGCGAACACGGGCGGTCAGGGTCGCCGGTCCTCACCCGGTGCTCGGGGTCCCCTTTCCCGGCCCGGGAGTGGCGGTCAGCGCCTTGCGTACCAAGGTTCGATAGGCGCTGATCTCGGGAGCCCGGTCGGTTACGACGCGGCGCACTTCTCTGCCGATGAGTGATCGTGCCACGCGGGAACGCCCCACCGTGCGATCGCATGCGGCGTCGATGATCGATTGGGAGATCTCCCGATGTCGCAGCCGCTCGACGTCGGTGCGGGACATCGTCTGCAGTCCGCTCGCCGCGCGAGCGATCCGGTTTCTCGCGTCATCGGGGGACTTGAAGCGAAGTCCGTGCGAGGCCATGCAGTCGCGCCAGGGCTTCTCGGTGGCTGCGAGTTCGCGCGCTGCTCGCACACGATTGTCAACCTCTGCAGGCAGATTCAACACGATCGTGTCGGCGACCAGCCACTTCCTGAGGTCGCCAAAAAGCCGCTTGTCCGCCAGGGCTGTGCAGCCGTCGGTGTAGACGAAGGTGACCTCCCCGGTGGACAAGCGGGCGTCGAGACGGTGCGCCGGAGTACCGAAGAGAGCCTCCGAGTAGCGCTCCTGACGCCGGCGGGACAAAGACGCGGTGTAGACCGCGTTGGGGTCGGCCGGCTTCGATGTACGTAGGGTGGTGATGCCATAACCGAACCTACGGTGGAGTGGTATGTCATCGCCGTGGGCAAGCGCCCGCGTCACCGCGGCGTCGCTCTCCGCCGGATGCCAGGCCACCGGGCGGTACGGCCATCCGCGCTGGGCCAGCGCGTCGAACCACGGGGTGTCCACCCCGGTATACGCCGACCCACGCCACAGTCCCAGCGCCTCCTCCCACACAGAGGCCGCTCTCTCCGGGTCGGACATCGCGCGCGCCTGGTCGGCCAGGCCGCGGAACCGATGGACATCCACCGATCCGGCCGACACCGTCAGCCGGTAGCCACCCTGGTCCCGCACGATGTCCGCCTCGACTCCGGACAGCACCTGCCGCAGCCGGGACACATACCCGTACAGAGCTTGCCGGCCACGATCCGGTGCATCCGCGCCCCACACCCGATCCGCCAGGACATCTGCCGGTACCGCACCGTCGGCGTCGGCGAGTAACGCCCCCAAAACCCACCGCTGCCGCGCATGACCCACATCCACGGGCACCCCATCCGCCCACACCGCGATGGCGCCCAGGACCCCGAACCGAACCGCCACACCCACCTTCGTCATGGTTACGTCACTCTGATTACCCGCCGCCGACCGTGGGGTACAGCCCGATTCCAGACTTCCCGAAGGTTTCCCGAAGACCGCCCTGTCACGGTGAAGACGCAACACCCGCACGAATCCCAACAGCTCCGCAACGGGCCGAGCCCGGTCGGCTGTTGGGTGAACGCCGGGGGCTGAGCGTGGGCCGGCGATGGGCTCGCCGGCTTCGCACGGAAAGCAACAAGTGCCGTTCACCGAGAGAAAGGGAAACAGCCATGCGTCTACGCAGGAACCTGGCCGCTGCGGCGGCTGCGACAGCGGTCATCAGTGGGGTGTTCGTCGCCTCGTCCCCCGCCGCCTATGCCGCCGGCGGAACCGCCCCCGCGTGCATCGCGCGCTTCGTGTCAGGCACTCAGGATGGTTTCCTGGTCGGCCTTACGAACAACTGCGGCAAGACCATGCGTGTGCAGGTGATCGTCAGTTACGCCCCCGACAGCCCGTGCTACACCTTGGGCCCGGGGGCGCATCAGTCCTACTACTACGAGGGAATCCTCGGCCTGTACGACAGGACGGCTGTCTGCTGAGCTGGACTGTGTCGGGATCGTGAAGTCTCGCGGTGCGGCAGCATGGTCAACGGGCATGTCCGCATAGTTCCGATGAACGACGCAGTTGTCGAGGTGCCCGTTGTCCCTCCGTACACGTTCCGGTGAGCAGGTGCCGTCTCTGACTGCGCGGATCGCGCGGGCGAGCAACCCGGGCGGCACGACGGCGATGTGGGTGAGAGACCGACTGGACGGGCTGTGGCATGACGAGGACTTCGCTGACTGGTACCCGCGTGACAGGCGGCCGGGTCTCTCGCCTGCTCAACTGGCCACCGTCTGAGCCGCGATCCCGGCTCGGCCTGTCGGGACCCAGGGAGGGTCGGGAGCACGCCGGCCTGGCTCACGCAGACGGCCTCCGAACGAACGGCCCCGTCCTTCAAGGCGCGTTCGGCGAGGAGGCCAGGCAGACACCGGTCGACGATGTCCACCTCGCCACGCACGTCGAGGTGGACGCCGCGTGGCCGGTGCTCTGAGCGTCCGGTGCCGGGCCGGGTCAGATCAGTCCGGCCCGGTAGACGAGCAGGGCGATCTGGACACGATTGTTCAGGTCGAGCTTGGTCAGCACATGCGAGACGTGGGCCTTGACCGTCGGGATGCTCAGGTAGAGCTCCGCGGCGATCTGCGCGTTGGTCTTCCCCTCGGCGACGGCGAGCGCGACCTCGCGTTCGCGGGCCCCGAGCCGTTCGAGCAGGGCCCGCGCGTCCCCGGTGCCGGCACCGCCGGGAACGGGCGCCGCCTGCGCGGCGGGGGGCGGGCGGTGAGCGGCGCCGTCGGCGGCGGGCGGGTCGGCCACGGTGTCGAGGAGCTGACGCAGCGCGCTCGGGGAGAACACCGGCTCACCGGCCGCGGCCCGGCGCAGCGCGGTGACGAGGTCCTGCGGCAGGGTGTGCTTCAGCAGGAAACCGCTTGCCCCCGCCTGGAGGGCGCGCAGCACGTATCCGTCCGAGGCGAACGTGGTCAGCATGATGATCTCGGGCGGCTCCGCACGGGCGCGCAGCACACGGGTCGCCTCCAGGCCGTCCATCATCGGCATGCGGATGTCCATCAGGACGAGGTCCGGGTGGTGGAGGCCGACCAGGTCCGGCAGCTCGGTGCCGTCGGACGCCTCACCGACGACCGCGATGTCCTCGGCGGCTCCCAGCATCATGCGCAGCCCTGCGCGGACCAGGGGGTCGTCGTCGGCCAGCAGTACGCGGATCATGACGCACACGGTACGGGGCTCACGCCGCCCACGGCAGCCAGGCCCGTACCCGGTACCGGCCGTCCGTCCGGTCGTGGGTGAAGTCGCCCCCGGCGAGGACGGCGCGTTCGGACATGCCGATCAGCCCCTGACGCGCACCGGGCACCGGTGCGGCGGGCGCGGCGGCGGGCAGGCCGTTGGTGACTTCGAGGGTGAGTCCGTCGTCCGGCGTGCCGGTCAGGCGGAGACGGACGGGCTCGCCTGGGGCGTGTTTACGGGCGTTGGTGAGCGCCTCCTGGGCGATGCGGTAGACGGTGCGGCTGGTGAAGTCGCTCAGCGCGTCCTCGTCGGCGAGATCCCGCTCGACCTCGACGCGCACCCCCGCCGCCCGGTTCTCGTCGACCAGCCGGGGCAGGTCCCTCAGCGTGGGCTGAGGCGGTTCGGCGCGGGCGGCGGCCGGATCGAAGGGGGAGCGCAGGACGCCGAGGACGTGCTGCAGGTCCTCCAGGGCCCGCCCGGCGTTGTCCCGGATCACCGCGGCCGCCTGCTGCACCTGTTCGGCCGGTGCGTGCGGGTGGAACTCCAGGGCGCCCGCGTGGACGCTCAGCAGTGACAGACGGTGAGCGAGCACGTCGTGCATCTCGCGGGCGATGGCCTCGCGTTCCCGGTGGCGTGCCTGCTCCGCGCGCAGAGCGGCCTCGTTCTCCGCGCGTTCCGCGCGCTCCCGCAGGCCCCGTACGAACAGGCCCCAGCCCACCGCGCCGACCACGAGCAGCGCCCCGGTCAGCGCCGAGGCCACCTGCGCGGTCGCGCCGTTCCAGCGCGTCGCGAGGTAGACCACGACCGGGAGCAGCGCCACGGCCGTCACCCTGCGGGTCGTGCCGATCGGGCAGCGGGCCGCCATGGTGAACAGGGCGATCACCAGGGACGGAACGACCGGCGCGACGGTGCAGACCACCAGCAGGGTCAGGGAGACGGTCACAGGCCGGGAACGCCGCCACCACAGCAACAGGCACGCCGCCAGGGGGACGAGGGGCTGGGCCATGACCGTCCAGAAGGGCAGGACCGTCACACCCGTGGACAACTGCGGGTACAACTCCAGGCCTCTGTTGCCGGCGGCGACGGTGCTGACCGTCAGCGCCCCGGCCGCCGCCACGACCGCGAGGTCACGTACGGCGGCGTGCCGGCCCTCTCCGGATTCTCTCTGGCTCACACCTCCGCAACATACGGCGCCCGCGCTCGGGAGCGCCAACCCCGCGGGCCTCGTCGCCCGAGGTCGCTACCTAGGTATGGGCGGATGTCCCCACCGCTACTTTGGTCACCCGCCGATCGCAGACTTTCCGCCGAAGCCGGCGTGCCCGCCTCGCCCATAGCGTCGGCGCCATGAACCGAATCCTCGAAAAGGGCGCCGTCCTTCCGGTCCGGCAGCCCGCACGACTCGTCGCCGGCGTTCTCGGTGCGGTCATCCTGCTGCTGGGTGCCGTACCGCTGGCCGGGCGCTTCCTCGCCCATCTGCAGACGTGGGCCCTCGCGGTGCCCGTTCCGGGCCTGTCGCACCTGCTGGTCGCCGCCGCCGGCACGGCGGTGCTGTGCCTCGCGCTGCGCCGCTCCAGGACCACTGACACCCACTCGGACTCGTAAGGGGACTGACCCGCCCCGATCGCGCCGTCTGGCGTGCTCGGGGCGCGTCCCCGCTCTGCCGACCTCACCCAGGAAGACCACACAGGCCATCACCCCATGACAGACTCCGCCACGGACCGCCAGGTCCCTCACCCCCCAGCGATCGAGACCGTCGGCCTGGGCAAGCGCTACCGCCGCGGCTGGGCGCTGCGCGACAGCTCCTTCCGACTGCCCGCCGGCCGCGTGTGCGCGCTCGTCGGGCCCAACGGCGCCGGCAAGACGACGCTGCTGTCGCTCGCCGCCGGCCTTGTCGAACCGACGACCGGCACGATCCGGCTCGCCGGGCACCGCCCCGGCAGCCCCGAGGCGCGCCACGGCACCGCCTTCCTCAGCCAGCGCAAGGCCCTGTACCCGCGGTTCCGGGTGCGCGAGATCCTGCGGATGGGCCAGGAGCTGAACCCCGGCTGGCACCAGGAGACCGCCGAGTCGGTCGTCGAGGCCGGCGGCATCCCGATGGACGCACGGGTCGGCACGCTCTCCGGCGGTCAGTCGACCCGCGTCGCCTTCGCCCTCGCCCTCGGCAAACGCCCCCGGCTGATGCTGCTGGACGAGCCGATGGCCGACCTCGACCCCCTGGTGCGCCACCAGATGACCGACATCCTGCGGGCCGAGGCCCGCCGCAACGGCTCCACGGTGGTCATGTCCTCGCACCTGGTGTCCGAGCTGAGCAACGCCTGCGACTACCTCGTCCTCGTCAACAACGGCCGGGTCCGGCTGGCCGGCGAGGTGGACCTCCTCCTGGACCGGCACCGGCAGCTCACCGCCGCAGCCGCGGACGCGGACGAGCACGACGTGATCGCGACCACCGGCCAGGGCGCGGAGCGCGCGACGCTGGTCCGGACCGACGACGCACCACCGCCCGACGGGACCCACCGCACGCCCACCCTCGAGGAACTGGTCCTCGGCTATCTCGGCGCGCCGGACACGGCGCCGCTGATCACCCCGAGTGCGCGGGTCTCCACGGAAAGCGAGGTGCCGGTGTGAGCACCGCGACCTACACGGCCCGTACGCGTGTCCGGCGCGGTCTGCGCCTGCGCGGACTGACCTGGCTGATCTGGCGGCAGAACCGCGCCGCGTTCCTGATCGGACTGGCAGCCGCCGCGGCCGTCACCGTCTACGCCGCGGTCCAGCACCAGCACGCCACCGCGGCGATCGCCGCCCAGCACCTCGACGCCTGCCGCGGCGGCACGGTTGATTCCACGCAGTGCACACGGGACCTGCTCAGCTTCGGCAAGGAGTACCAGTACCCGCTGCGGCGGGCCCTGCAAGCCGTCCTGCTGCTGCCCTTCCTGATCGGCGTGTTCCTGGGCGGCCCGCAGCTCGCCCAGGAACTGGAGTCCGGCACCTACCGCACGGTGGCCACCCAGTCCGTTACCCGGCTGCGCTGGTTCGCCGCGAAGTCGGGTGTGCCGCTCGTCATGACCGTGATCGTCAGCGGGGTGACCGGCGCTGCCATGACCTGGTGGTGGCACCCGATCGCCAAGACCATGGGGCCCGTCTTCCCGTGGTCCATGTGGTACCCGTTCTACGGGATCGGACCCGTCGTCGTCGGCCTCAGCGCTCTTTTCTACCTGCTGGGCGCCACCCTCGGCCTGTTCCTGCGCCGTACCGTCGCTGCCATGGGAGCCACGCTCGTGGCGGGAGCAGCGCTCTTCGCGCTGATCGAGTGGGCTCGCCCGCACCTGTGGCCGATACGCGCGGTGAACGCACAGCACACCGTCGAGCCGCCCGCCCCGGACTCCGCGTGGCTGCTGGCGGACGGGCCGCTGTCGAAGGACGGCCGGCGGGTGTCCGACGTCGTGGACTGCTACGCCCAGACCGACTACCGCGCGTGTCTGAAGACGCACGGCATCACCGGCCACTGGGCCGAATACCATCCCGCTTCCCACTTGTGGGCATTGCAGTGGTCGGCGACGGGTGTGTGCCTGGCGCTCGGTGCCGCGCTCGTCGCCCTGTCGATGTGGCGGATGCGCCGGCACTCCGCCTGACCGCCCGTCCCGGCCACCGGGGCATCCCCCGGCACCCGTGCGCAAGTTACCGGCCGCGCTGTACTGGCGCGGGGGTGCCGGGCGCAGCGATGCCAGCGGAGAGCGCCGGCCCCGGCCCGGCTGGTGCCGAAGCGGACCTCGATCGACTGTGGTGAGCGGACCCGGCCGAGCCGCACCATGTGGTCGAAGTCGGCACGTCGTACCCGGAGAACTCCCAACAGAATGGATCGAAGACGGGGTGAGCCGGGCGGGCGGTCACTCGACGCCGTTGCCAGGGTGGACGGCTGCCGCCCTCCGGTCCGGCCAAAGGGAGGACCTGACAGCCCAGGTCCGCCTGGCCCCGGGCCGGCTGTGGCCCGGAGTGCCTAGGCTGTCACTGCTACGGAAGGGCGGTGCCATGGATGCTGACTCCCGGACCAGGGCCGCGATCGAGGAGCATTGGCGGGCCTCGGAACGCGGGAACACCGAAGCCGAGCACGCCCTCTACGCCACGGACGCGATCCTGGACTACCCGCAGTCAGGTGAGCGTTTCCGGGGCCGAGCGGCGATCTCGGCTCAACGCGGCGGGCACCCGGCCGACCGACACTTCACCGTCCAGCGGATCACCGGTCATGCGCATCTATGGGTGAGCGAATGCGTCATCACCTACGACGGTGTGCCTTCGTACTCGGTGAGCATCATGGAATTCGCCGACCAGCACGTGGTGCACGAGACGCAGTACTTCGCCGACCCCTTCGGCGCGCCGGCCTGGCGGGCCGCGCTCGCGGAGCCGATGCCGGGCCGGACCATCGCCGGAGCCTGATCCTCGGCCTCGCCCGGGTCAGCCGGGGGGCGGGTCGACCGGCGGGACCCGGCCTGGCCGTGGTCTTGTTCCTCTCCGGATCGTTCACGGGGTCACCGCGGGGTGGGGCGCGTCGAGCGCGTCGAGCAGGTGGTCGGCGCCGGCAGGGACGGACAGGGCTCGTCCGGCCAGGTCGGCGGGGGTCTCGGGGTGGATGGGGTTGACGCGGACGAGGCGGGCCTGGGGGAAGCGGCGGGTGAGATGTTCGCCGGGGTGGCGGATGACGCCGGGGGTGTTGAAACCGGCGCCGAACTCCAGGATCAGCAGTCGGGTGTCGGCGGGGGTCTCGTTCAGCCAGTCCCGCAGGCGCCGGGCCGCGGGGAGGTAGGGGGCGTCGATGAACTCGGGGCCGACGCGGACGTTGATCTCGACCTCGCCGCCGCAGTTCGGGCAGGTCGGCAGGGCGTCGGGATCGGTGACGACGCCGGTGTCCGGGTCGTACGCGGACAGGAGCCGGTCGATCAACGGCTTGCTGTCCCAGGTGGCGGGGGTGCAGGGGGTCGTGCACTGGTAGCGGCCGTAGTCGCCCTGGGGGGTGAAGACCCGGTCCGCCGCGAAGCCGTTGCGGGCGAAGAGGGCGTCCACGTTGGAGGTCATCACCCAGTGGTCCTTGTCCCCGACGAGCGTGCGCAGCCGCTGGTGGAGCGGGTTGGGGGCGGAGCCGTAGCGGATGTCGCCGATGTGGACGGCCCAGTAGCCCCACAGCAGGGCGGGCGGCAGGGGCACGCCGACGAGGTAGCGGGAGCGCAGCCCAAGGCGGTACAGGGCGGGGAAGAGTTCCCGGAAGCGGTCGGCGTCGGCGTAGTCGTAGCCCGCCGCGGCGCTGAGTCCGGCGCCGGCCGTGATCAGCACGCGGTCGGCCTCGGCAAGCCAGGAGCGGACCGTGTCGGCCTGGGCGTGAAGGGCGTGGGGCTGGTGGTTCATCGGGTCGTGGACCCTTCGGTCAGGGCGTCGAGGTAGGCGGTGCGGTCGTCGGACGCGAACACGTTGAAGATCACGCGGTCCAGGCGTCCGGGGCGGGCGTCGAGCCAGTCGGCCACCGTGTCCAGGGCGATGCGGGCCGCGGGCTGCTTGGGGTAGCCGAAGACGCCGGTGCTGATGGAGCAGAACGCCACCGTGCGGATGTCCGCGACGTCGGCAGCGAGGTCGAGACAGGCTCGGTAGGAGGCGGCCAGGAGGCGCTCGTGCGTCGTGTGCAGGGGGCCGTCGACGATGGGGCCGACGGTGTGAAGGACGTAGCGGGCCGGCAGGTGGTAGCCGCGGGTGATCTTCGCGGTGCCGGTCGGTTCCGGGTGGCCCTGCCGGGTCATGACCGTGTGGCAGTCGTCGCGCAGGCGGGGGCCGGCGGCGCTGTGGATGGCGTTGTCGATGCACGGGTGCTGGGGGACGAAGCAGCCGAGCATCGCGCTGTTGGCGGCGTTCACGATCGCGTCCGCGCCGAGGGTGGTGATGTCGCCCTGCCACAGCACCGTACGGTCCGCGGCCGGGTAGGTCGTGCCGGGGAACTCCTCGGCGATGCGAGGAAGGCGGTCCGGGTCCGTCACGATCGTGGCCGCGCGCTCACTGCTCAGGACGGCGTCCAGCACCTGGGACACGTCCGCTGGGAGCGGGCCCGGCCGGCGAACGGTGAGTACCGCGCGCAGCAGGCGTCGGGCGGTCACGTCATCGAGCCGGTGCACGTCGCCCGCTCCCGAGCCCGCCGCCGTCGTCGTGGCCGGGTCCTCGCTCAGCAAGGACAGCGCAGCGCGGACCAGGTGGGCAGGCTGCGCGGGCACGGTGGGGCCGGTGGCGGTCCGGAACGGATCGTCCAGGGCGATGGCAGCGCGGTAGTCGGCGAGCGGGAGGGTGGGAGTGGGCACGGGGATTCCCTGGTGGTGGGGGAGGAACAGGCGCGGCCTCGGCCGGGAAGAGGGCGAGGGTGCGCCGGGCCGGGGGGAATCGTCAGAACAGGCCGTTGGTGTGCGGAAGTTCGGCCGGGATCGGGGAAATGACGTCCCAGTGCTCGACGATCTTTCCGTCGGCGACGCGGAACAGGTCGTAGTAGGCCACCGGGACACCGAACTCGCCCTCGGACTGGGTCAGGACGAAGTCGCCCTCGGCGATGACCTTGTGGACCTTCGTGTAGACGAGGTTCTTGCCCTGCTCGGCCCACTGCGCGGCGGCGGCCCCGAACCCGTCCAGGCCGTCGGCGGCCTCCGGGTTGTGCTGGTCGTACGTCGCCGTGGAGATGTAGTCCGGGAGGACCGAGTAGTCGGCGCCGACCAGGACCTTCTGCGCGAACTCGGTGACCAGGGCGCGGTTGGCCTCGGTCCTGGCGGGCTCGGTCACCTCGGTGGGGCCGTCGGTCTGTGACCGGCCCGAGGCGGTGTCCTTCACCAGCGGGGTGAGGGCGTCCCAGTGCTCGGCGAGCTTGCCGTCGGCGTCGACGCGGAAGATGTCGAAGCCGACCAGCGGATCGGGGCCGAACCCGTGGTACGTGCCGTGCAGGGCGACCAGGTCACCGTCGGCGATGACCCGGGCACCCTCGTAACGGAAGTCGTCACCGAGAGAGGCAACCAGCGCGCGCAGAGCCTCGGGGCCGTCGGCGGCCAGGGCGCTGTGCTGCGTGTAGTCGGCAGCGACCCAGCGGTCGACCGCGGCCGGGTCCTTCTTGCCGAACAGCTCACCGGCGGCGGCCAGGACGGTGTTCTTGGTGTCGCTCATGACGATTCTCCCTGGGAAACGGGGGGTGGGGTGAAAGGAGGTCGGGGAAACGCTGTGGCAAGGCACTGGTTGAGCGCCGCGGTCGGTGATGCGGCGGTCGACGCCGCACCGCCCAGCCGGCCTGCGCCGTGCGCGGTGGGCGGCGGGAGCGTGGGGCAGGTGGTCACGTGCAGGCGACGTAGCGCGCGGAAGTCGGCGCGGGCCCGCTCCCAGGGCGCCGGCGAGGTGTACGCCGCCGTCACCAAGGACGCGTCCGGGCGCAGACCGTCAGCGATGTCGCGGTAGACCGCGGGATCGGCGAGGCTGCGGCCGTCGACGAACCATGCCTGCTGTACGGCCTCGGCCGCGTCCAGGTGCGGCACGCCGACCTCGTCGGCCCGGCTGTGCGACACCGCCAGGCCGGCGGCCGCTGCGGTGGAGTCCCCGACCGTCGTTCGGTCCGTCAGCGCCCGCGCGCATCCGGCTCCGAAGCCGCCTCCGGTCAGCCGCGTGACCCGCTCGCACTCTTCGGCCGTCCGAGGGTAGGCCGACACCGGCCGGGCCCGGGCGCCGGTGTACGGTCCGGCCGACCGGATGTGCAGCCGGATGCGGTGGGCGTTGTCCTGGGCGAAGGACCGCGGGGCCGGGCCGAAGCCGTGGCACCGGGGGCAGTACGGGTCGAAGGCATACGTCAGCCGGACGCTCTCTGCTGTGGCCATCGCATGCCTCCTTTCCTACAGCCCTTACGCTTTTCCGACACCCGGTGTGGCACCGCGTGAAGCGATACCTCCAAGCTACGAGGCAGACCCGACGGCAGTCGGATACGCTGGCGACACATGATGGCCAAAAAGCGACATGATGACGGGGTGGAGATCCCCGAGATCGCCTTCACCGCGCCCGCCGGAACGCCCGCGGGGGTCGAGGTCCTGTCCTTGGCTGCTCTGCGCCACCGGGCCACCGCGGCCCAACTCGCGACACCGCGGCGGCCGGACTTCCACCACCTGCTCACGCTCACCGGCGGCACCCTGTGGCACACCGTGGACTTCGCCGGCTACGCCCTCGAACCGGGATCCTGGCTCTGGGTTCGCCCCGGCCAGGTCCACCAGTGGGGCGACCTCACCGGCGCCGAGGGAACCCTGATCCTGTTCCGCCCGGACTTCCTCGACGCGGCCACGGCCGACGCCGCCCGCACGCAGGACCCGCACGCCCCGGTCCTGCGCCTCCCCCTGCCCGACGACGCCGCGGCCCTGCGCCTCGCCGCCGAGCACCTCGGCATCGAGTTCCACGCACTCGGACACCTGCCCCTGGACGTCCACACCGCAGCCCTGCGCCACCTGCTGGCCGTCCTCGTGCTGCGCCTGACCCACCTGACCGCGCCCGCCGGCTCGCCCGCCCCCGAACCCGACCCCACCTACCTGCGCTTCCGGGACGCCGTCGAACAGCACTTCGCCCGCACGCGCCGCGTGGAGGACTACGCCCAGAGCCTCGGCTACTCGCCCCGCACGCTCTCCCGCGCGACGCTCGCCGCCGCAGGACTCGGCGCCAAAGAGTTCATCGACCGCCGCGTGATCCTGGAGGCCAAGCGCCTCCTGGCCCACAGCGACCAGAGCGCCGCCCGCATCGCCGACCATCTCGGCTTCCCCAGCGCGACGCACTTCAGCAAGTTCTTCCACCGGGGCACCGGGCAGAGTCCCCTCGCCTTCCGTGACACGGTCCGCGGGCACTCCCCGCGGTGAACGGCTCCGCCGCCTGCACGGTCGAGGTCGACACGTTCCGCTTCGAAGCACGGCAAGATCGTGAGCACTGGGACGCTCGCCCGGTCGGTGAACAGGCCCCGGCTCCCGCGGCTGACGGCCGGGCCGTCAGCCGCGGGTCTCGATCCGCAGGCCGCCCGTGGTCACCCGGCGGATGTGGTCGCTCGCCAGCAGGTCGTGCGGCTGGCCGAGCTCGATCGCGCTCGCCGCGTCCAGGCGGGCCAGCTGGGCGGCCGTGAACTCGACCTCCAGGGCGCCCAGGTTCTCCTCCAGCTGGGCGGGGGTGCGGGCCCCGATCAGCGTGGTCGCCACGCCCGGTTTCTGCAGGGTCCAGGCCAGCGCGACCTGGGCCGGGGTGCGGCCCAGCTCGGCGGCGACCTCCCGGGCGGCCTCGGCCACGGCCAGGTTCCGTTCGGTGAGCGTGCCCAGAGCGAGGTTCAGGCCCCTGCGGGTGCTGTCGCCGGTGCCGGCGCCCGTCGCGGTCACGTCGTCCCGGCCGTACTTGCCGCTGAGCACCCCGCCGCCCAGCGGTGAGTACGGGACCACGCCCAGGCCCAGCTCCTGGGCCATCGGGATCAGGTCGCGCTCCGCGGTGCGTTCGATCAGGCTGTACTCGAGCTGCAGCGCGACCAGCGGTGACCAGCCGCGTAGGTCGGCGATCGTCCGCATCCGGGACACCTGCCAGGCCGGGGTGTTGGAGATCGCCACGTACAGCACCTTGCCCTGCCGGACCAGATCGTCCAGGCCGCGCAGGACCTCCTCGACCGGCGTCCGGAAGTCCCAGACGTGCAGGTACAGCAGGTCGATGTAGTCGGTGGCCAGCCGCCGCAGGCTGCCCTCCACCGAGCCGAACAGGGCCTTGCGGTGACCGCCCCCCGAGTTGGGGTCGCCGGGGCGGCGCAGCGTCGAGTACTTGGTCGCCAGCACCAGGCGTTCGCGCTCCTCGCGGGCGAACTCGCCCAGCAGGCGCTCGGAGCTGCCCTCGGTGTAGGTGTCGGCGGTGTCGAGGAGGTTGCCGCCGAGCCCGACGTAGTGGTCGAACAGCTTGCGGGCCTCGGCCCGTTCGGCGCCCCAGCCCCACTCGGTGCCGAAGGTCGCCGTACCCAGGGCCAGCGGTGAGACCCGCAGTCCCGAGCGGCCCAGCAGCCGGTAGGCGTCGAGGGTCAGTGCCATCAGGTCCTCCTGTGCTCGTGGTCCGTTGCCGGGACCGAGTCTGTGGCGGCGGCGGCCCGGGGGTAAGGGACGGCACTTCCTGGGAAGACCGTTCCCACCCTGGCGGTTGGACCGGTCATGACGACCCGAACCATGGACACCGCGCAGGAGTTGGCCGGCTTCCTGCGGAGCAGGCGCGAAGGCCTCGACCCCGACCGGCTGGGCCTGCCGTCGCACCGGCGGCCCCGGCGGACGCCGGGGCTGCGCCGAGAGGAGGTCGCCGAACTGGCCGGGGTCAGCACCGACTACGTGGTCCGGCTGGAGCAGGGCCGCGGGCTGCGGCCCTCGGCAGAGGTGCTGGCGGCACTGGCCCGTGCCCTGTGCCTGGATCCAGGCGAACGCGACTACCTGTTCGACCTGGCCGGACGCCGCCGCCCCGGCACCACCGGTGGGCCGGCCGCCGGTGCGGCGCCGTCGCTGGCCCGCCTGGTCGGTGACCTGTCGCCGCTGCCGGCCATGCTGCTGGACCACCGCTACGACATCCTCGCCTGGAATTCCGAAATGGCTCGGCTGCTACCGGATTTCGAGGCCGTGCCGCCGTCACGGCGCAACGCGATGTGGCTGTGTCTGCTGCACCCGGCGATGCGCGGCTTCTACGCCGACCGGGAGCAGGTGCTGCGGGACGGGATCGCCCACCTGCGCGCGGCATGGGCCGCGCACCCGGAGGACCGGGAACTGTCCGGCCTCATCGCCGAGTTCGCCGCGCAGGACGAGGACTTCGCCCGCTTGTGGTCGAAGCGGGAGGTCAGCGTCAACGGACGCGGCCGGAAGTCGCTGCGGCATCCGGTCGCCGGTGCGATCACCGTCGACTTCGAAGTCCTGCTGCCGCTCCAGGACCCGGAACTGCGCCTGCTGGTCTACCGGGCCGCGGACGAGGAGAGCCGCGCGTCCCTGGACCGGCTGGTAACTGAGCCCTAGGGGAGGACACCGCTGGTCCCGGGGTAGAGCGAACTCGAAGGCGCGCACGGCTTCAGGAGCCCGTCGGCGTCAGGTCCTGCAAGCCCACCACCCGCAGCAACTGCAAGCGCTCGTGCGACTCCGTGCCCGGGCGGGCCGTGTGGATGACGAGCTGTTGGTTGTGGCCGGAGTGGACGAGGACCTCGCAGTCGAGTTCGAGGATGCCGATCGCCGGGTGCCGGAAGCGTTTCGTGGAGGCGCGGCGTACGGCGATCTCGTGTTCGTCCCAGAGGTGGGCGAACTCCTCGCTCGCGGCGCGTAGTTCGGCGATGAGGACGGCGGGTTCGGGGTCCGTGGGGCGGGCCGAGGCCACCGCTCGCAGGGCGGCCACGTGCTCGCGGGCGCGCTCCGGGCGGTCCTCGGGCGGGAACAGCTCCTGGGCCGCCGGGTCCAGGAAGAAGCGGCGAATCATGTTGCGCCCTCGGGGCGGGCGGGCGAGGACGTCTCCGCTCAGCGCCCGTGACAGCGCGTTCTGGGCCAGGACCTCGCCGCAGTCGGTCGCCACGATCGCCGGGGTGTCGTGCAGCCGGTCCAGCACCAGGAGCAGGGCCGGGCGCACGTGCGTGCTGGTCGCCTCCCGGCGCGGCGGCTCCTCGCCGGTGAGGTGGAAGACGTGGTCTCGTTCGTCCTCCGTCAGGCGCAGGGCGCGGGCCAGTGCGGTGAGCATCTGGCGGGACGGGCGCGGGCCCCGGGACTGTTCCAGCCGCGTGTAGTAGTCCACGGACATGCCGGCCAGCTGGGCCACCTCTTCGCGGCGCAGCCCCGGGGTACGGCGGCGGGCTCCGGCCGTGAGGCCCACGTCGGAGGGGCCCAGGCGGGCCCGAGCGCGGCGCAGGAAGTCGGCGAGTTCGGCTCGGTTCACCTCTCCAGGGTGCGGGAGGCCGGCCGGCTTATCCAGGGACTTGCGATCCCCTGATGAAGAGGTCTCTCCCCCTCGTCCCCGCGTCGGCCGAGGCTGGTCGTCAACGACAGGACACAGTGCGTGAGGAGCACACCATGCTGACTTTGGTGACCGGTACGACGGGACAGGTCGGACGCCGCTTCGTGCCGCGGCTGCTGGCCCAGCGGCAGCCGGGCGAGCAGGTGCGGGTCCTGGTGCGGGACGCGGCCCGCGGCGAGCACTTCGCGGAGCTGGGCGCCCAGGTCGCCGTAGGAGACATGCGCGACGAGGGGACACTCGGCAAGGCGCTCGCCGGCGTGGACGCCGTCGTGAACGTCGCCGCCTCCTTCCGCGGGGTGCCGGACGAGGAGGCGTGGGCCGTCAACCGGGACGCCGCGGTGGCCCTGGGCCGCGCCGCGCAGGCGGTGGGCGTGGAGCGGTTCGTGCAGGTCAGCACGAACAATGTGTACGGCGTCGGACGGGGCCGCCCGCTGACCGAGGAGGACGAGAGCCGGCCGGGCGGCGCGATGTGGGGCGCCTACCCCGAGTCCAAGGCCGAGGCCGAGCGCGGACTGCTCGCGCTCGAGGGCCTGGACGTACGCGTCGGACGGCTCCCCTTCGTCTACGGCGAGGGCGACCCGCACCTCGCCAACTCCTTGCACTGGGCTGCCCGCTGGGCGGCGCACCAGCGCCTGCAGATGGTCCACCACGCGGACGTCGCCCAGGGCCTGATGCGTCTGCTGTACGCGCCGGGCATCGCCGGCCGGATCTACAACATCGCCGACGACGCCCCCGTCACGACGGTCGAGCTGTACCAGCTCAACGGCGTAGAGGTGCCCGCCGGGCTCCACGAGCTCACGGACCCCGACCCGTGGTTCGGGATCATGTCCAACCAGCGGATCCGCCGGGAGCTCGGCTTCCGGCCGATCTACCCGAGCGTCTGGACGGCCCGGGACGCCGGAGCCCTCTGACGGTCACCGCGCCCCGCCAGTCCACCCCTCTGATCCGCTCCACCAGCACCGGCCCGCCACCGCGATCACGGCCACCACCAGGTACGTCACGATCGGCGCGGCAGGGGCGGGCGCCCGCGACGCACGGCAGCGCGTTCGCCCCGTTGATCGCGCAGAGGTCCGCTGGCGACACGCAGCACGTCGTATCGGTGACGACCACTGTGCTTCGCCCGCCGGAAGCCGCAGTTCAGCGGATGCCGGCGGTGACACCTGTCGTGCTTCGGCTCCGCCGCGCGGTGCGCCGCCGCGCCGCCGGGATCACTGCCACCGAGGCCGCGGCCGCGCGGGAGGACACCCGGCTGCCGGAGCACCCCCAGGACGGCCATGCCCTCACGGCCGGCACCGGGGAGCTGCCGCACCGGCCCGTGGGACGGCCCCACGCACTGCGCCACGGCTCGCGGACCCTCGCGCTGCGGCTGCTGGGCCCGGCCGATGCCCGCCTGCTGACGGAAGCGGTCAAGGACGTCGTCGCGGGCCTGCTGCATGAACGACGCGGCCACGACCACGTCCCCTGCCTGCCGTACCCGCCCGCCGACGAGGAAGGCGGTGTGCCTGAGACACCCGAACCGGGGGAGGCCCTCACGACGCTCCCCGTCCTGAACCGGGCCGCCATGACCGGACGTCCGGCCCCGCCCGGCCGCCCAACCGGCCGGCGGGGCCGCCCCACGCACCCGCCCCACGCGTCAGGCGGTGCCGTCGTCCCCGTGGCTGCGGACGATCTCCTTGACCTTGGCCACCGCGAACCCCCAGCCCTGCTCGACGGTCGGCTTGGCCGGGACCGCGACCTCGTCCGGGTTGGTGAGCACGTCGAGCAGCACCGGCCCCGGCGTGTCGAAGGCGCGGCGCACGGCGTTCTCCAGTTCGGCCGGTTCGGTGACGCGGATGCCGGGGATGCCCATGGCCTCGGCGACGGCGGCGAAGTCCGGGTTGTCCAGCACCGTGCCGAACTCCGGCAGCCCGGCCTGCTCCTGCTCCAGTTTGACCATGCCCAGGCGGCGGTTGTCGAAGACGACGAGCTTGACGGGGAGCCGGTGCGTCTTCAGCGTCATCAGGTCGCCCAGCAGCATGCTCAGCCCCCCGTCCCCGCAGAAGGCCACGACCTGCCGCTCCCGGTCCAGGCACTGGGCGCCCAGCGCCTGCGGCATCGCGTTGGCCATCGAACCGAGGTTGTAGGAACCGATCAGCCGCCGCTCGCCGCGCATCTCGACGAACCGCGACAGCCACACCGTCGCCATGCCGGTGTCGGAGGTGAAGACCGCGTCGTCCGCGGCGAGCCGGTCCACCACGGCCGCCAGCGCCTCGGGGCGGATGTCATCGGAACGGTTGTCGAACGTGGACCGCAGCCGACCGATCAGACCCTTGTCGTGCGACGGGTCGGCGAGCCGCGCCTGACCGGTGCGCCACTCCTGGAATCGCTTCCGCGCCTTCTCCAGGTGCGAGCGGTCCCGCGCGCCGTCCGTCCCGGCCGCGGGGGCGGCGAGGTGGGTGAGCAGATCGCGGACGGTCGCGCCCGTGTCGCCGACGAGGCCGACCTCGACGGGTACCCGCCGCCCGATGTGGGTCGCCTCCGTGTCCACCTGCACGACGGTCTTCCCCTCGGGATACCAGTCCCGGTAGGGGAAGTCGGTGCCCAGGAGCAGCAGGGTGTCCGCCTCCTCGAGGGCCGAGGCGGCGGCCGGATTGCCGATCAGCCCGGTCTGGCCGACCTGGAAGGGGTTGGCGTCGCCCTCGAAGCCCTCCTTGGCCTTGAGGGTGAGGACCATCGGCGCGGCCAGCCGGTCGGCCAGGGCGAGGACGTCCTCGCGGGCCTGGCGGGCGCCCCGCCCGACGAGCAGCGTGACCCGCTCGGCGCGGTCGAGGAGCTCGGCCGCCTCGCGCACGGCGGACTCCTCCGGCCGGGTCACCGGCGAGTTCAGCGAGAAGCGGGCCGGGCGGTCCGTGCTCAGCTCGCGTTCGCCGAGGTCGCCCGGCACCGTCAGGACGGCCACGCCCTTGCGGCCGAACGCGTTGCGCACGGCCAGCTCCAGCAGTTGCGGCAGCTGGTCGGGCGAGGTGACGGTCGCGCGGAAAACGGCCACGTCGCTGAAGAGGGCGTCGTTGTCGACCTCCTGGAAGTAGTCGCTGCCCAGTTCACCGAGCGGCACCTGACCGGCGATGGCCAGCACCGGCGCGTGGCTCTTGGCCGCGTCGTACAGCCCGTTGAGCAGGTGCACGGAGCCCGGTCCGACCGTGCCCATGCACACGCCCAGGGTGCCGCTGAGCTGCGACTGGGCGCTCGCGGCGAACGCCGCCGCCTCCTCGTGCCGGCATCCCACCCACTCCACGCCGTCCGTGGTGCGCAAGGCGTCCGTCAAGGGGTTCAGGGCGTCTCCCACGACGCCGAACACCTGGCGCACGCCGAGTTCGCTCAGGGCGTCCACGATGACACGGGCGACAGTACGGGCCACTTCGGTCCTCCAGGTCAGACGTTGAAACGGTCGGGGTCGGCGGTCTTCCAGTCGGCCGCCCAGGCCTCCGGCGGCTCGGCGAGCAACTGCCCGGGCTCCAGCCACTCGTACAGCTCCTCGTAGGAGCGTTCGGTGCGGGAGTCGATGCGCCGGCGGAGCATGTGCGGGCGCAGGTCGGCGGGGTCGGTGACGCCCATGGACGCCATGATCTCCAGGGCGCTGGCCACGGTCGCCTCCTGGAAGCGCCGCACGCGCGGGGCCTTGTCCCGCACGTCGAGGGCGCGGGCGCGCCGGGGGTCCTGGGTGGCCACGCCGCTGGGGCAGGTGTTGGTGTGGCACCGCTGGGCCTGGATGCAGCCGACGGCGAACATCATCGCTCGCGCGGCGTTGCCGTAGTCGGCGCCTTGGACGAGACGTTTGACCAGGTCGGTGCCGGTGGCGATCTTGCCGCTCGCCCCGATCCGGACGCGGTCGCGCAGTCCCGCGCCGACCAGGGCGTTGTGCACGGTGAGCAGGCCCTCGGTCAGCGGGGCGCCCACGTGGTCGGCGAACTCCATGGGCGCGGCCCCGGTGCCGCCCTCTCCGCCGTCCACGATGATGAAGTCAGGCGCGGTGCCCTCCTCCAGCATGGCCTTGCACACGGCGAGGAACTGCTGCCGCGAGCCCACACACAGCTTGAACCCGGTCGGCTTGCCCCCGGACAGCTCCCGGAGCCGGGCGACGGCGCGGACGAGTTCGCGCGGGGTGGAGAACAGCTTGTGGTACGGCGGCGAGATCACCGTCTGCCCCTGGGGCACGTCGCGTACCTTCGCTATCTCCGCGTTGACCTTGCTCCCCGGCAGGACGCCGCCGATGCCGGGCTTGGCGCCCTGCGACAGCTTCAGGGAGACGCACTTGACGTGGTCGTGCGCGGCCTTGTCGGCGAACTCGGCGGGATCGAAGTCGCCGTCCCGGGTGCGGCAGCCGAAGTAGCCGGTGCCGATCTCCCAGACCAGGTCCCCGCCCGGCCGCAGGTGGTACTCCGACAGACCGCCTTCGCCGGTGTCGTGGGCGAAGCCGCCGGCCGCTGCGCCGCCGTTGAGGGCGAGGATCGCGTTGGCCGACAGCGAGCCGAAGCTCATCGCCGACACGTTCAGCAGCGCCATGTCGTAGGGGTGGCGGCAGTCGGGGCCGCCGATCCGGACCCGCGGCGGCGTGCTCGGCGCCTGGCGCGGGGCCATGGAGGGCACCAGGTACTCGTATCCGGCCAGGTAGACATCGCGTTCGGTGCCGTACGGCTGCTCGGCGTCCGTACCCTTGGCCCGCTCGTAGACGATGGTGCGGACGTCCCGGTCGAAGGGGCGGCCGTCGAAGTTCCGCTCGATGAAGTACTGCTGGAGCTCGGGGCGGATCCGCTCCAGGAGGAAGCGGGCGTGGCCCAGCACGGGATAGTTGCGCAGCACCGAGTGCCGGCGCTGGAGCAGGTCCCAAGCGCCCAGCAGGCCCAGCGCGAGGAGGGGCACGCCGCCGAAGCACCACCATGGCGATGCCAGCACCGCGGCGACGGCCGCGAGGAGGCCGAGTGTCAGGGTCAGGACGACGATTGCAATGCGGGTCACCCTTGGCGGATTGCCCTCGGCCGGCCTTCCAGTCCTGTGGTTCGTCAAGAAACCCGTAAGGGTGGGGTACGCGGCCGACGGCGGCCCGGCGCCGGGTCACGGAACGGAGCGGCGGGAACGCGCGGACCTACGGGCGACGCCGTGCGTTCACGGGACCCTCGGCCGCCGGCAGATCACCAGCGCTACCGTAGGCCGATGCCACCGGCCCCGTACCGTCGCGAGGTCGCGGCAGACCCTCGACGAGCGCTCACCGGCCCGGACGCGACCGCCCCGCCCCGCCCCGCCCCGAACGACAGGACGGCACTCTTGACCACGGACCTCACCCGTTTCGCGCACAGCGTTTTCCAGGCCCAGCCGTTCAGCATGTTCCTGGGCGCCGAACTCACCTCCGTCGGACGGGACTCGGCCGAGATCCGCGTCGTCAACCGGCCCGAGATCCAGCAGCAGCACGGCTTCGTGCACGGCGGAGTCCTCAGTTACCTGGCCGACAACGCGCTGACCTTCGCCGGAGGACTCGCGCTGGGCGGCGACGCGCTCACCGCCGAGTACAAGATCAACTACGTTCGGCCGGCCGTGGGCGATGCCGTCGTCGCCCGCGCCGAGGCGATCGCCACGACCCGGCGGCAGGCCGTGTGCCAGTGCTCGGTCTACGTCGTCTCGGAGCGGGGCGAGGAGCACCTGGTCGCCGTGGCGCAGGGGACGATCGTGCGGGCGGCCAACCCGGAGGACTGAGCCACAGAGGGGCACGTCGAGCGGCGCACCGGCGCCCTTCGCCGGTCCGACGGTGCGCCGGCCGGTCCGCCCGCCGGGTCACGCGTACTGGATGCCCCACAGGTTGCTGTTCTTCTTGACCAGGGCAGACTCATCGGTACCCGAGCCGGCCTGCTGTGAGCGGAGGGGCTCAGCGCAGCCGCCGCGCACGCAGCACCAGGTCGTCGGTATGGTGCGCGCCGGCGCCGCCGTCGGGTGCCACGCGTGGTCGCTGCTCGTTCACCTCCACCTTCCAGTCGTCGGTGAGCAGGGCGGCGACCATCGAGGGCCAGACGTAGTCAGCCGGGTCGAAGCCGCTGTCGTGTGCCTGCTGGGTGTCCATCCCCGCGTGGTGTACGAGCAGCAGCACCCCGCCGGGCGCGACGGCCGCGAGCAGCGCTCGCTCGGCTGCGGCGTCGGGGGTGCGCAGCAGGGCTGGATACTGCGCGGAGACCAGGTCGAAGGAGGCCGGCGGGAGCGCCGCTTCCGTCAGCGCGGCGTGTACCCAGCGAACGGCGACGCCTGCGTCCCGGGCGTGCCCGGCAGCCCGCTCCAGCGCCACGCCCGAGACGTCGAGCGCGGTCACGTCCCAGCCGCCGCGCGCGAGCCAGACGGCGTCCGCGCCCTCGCCGCAGCCGACGTCGAGCACCCGCCCGGGCGTGAGCCCGGCGACCTCGGCCACGAGCGCACCGTTGGGCCGGCCGCTCCACAGCTGTTGTCGGTCGGCGTATCGGTTGTCCCACTCCGCCCGCACCGCGGGGTCTCCGACGTATCCGTCGGCAGGCAAGGAAGTGTCAGACGCGGGCGATCCCGCTGTGATGTCGTCGGTCACGGGCCCAACGTCGCCCATCGTGGCCCGGTCACGCCACTCCTGTTGCCACTCCGGCAAAACGGCGTCCAAGGGGCGAGGAACAGCCAGGCGCAGTTGCATCGGACGCCATCGAAACAGACCGGCCGCGGCATCCTTGGCTGCTCAGGGGGGAGACGGGCGTGTCCACCGGGTGCGGCCGGCGCAGCGGCACGGTGAGCGAGTCGGTCCGGTGGAGTCCGTCGCGGTCGCGCTGCTCACCCTGGTCACGGCCGGCCGGAGCGCCTGGGTGCCGCGGTGACACACGCGGACGCGCCCGACATCGAGGAACGCCCGCGGTTTGCGGAGCGCTGCCGCACCCGTCCGATCGCGCACGTCGCCGCCGAGGCCGGTGTCTTCCGCGCCTGCCGGTCCACGTGGAAGAACCGGTACGACACGCACGGCGAAGCCGGGCTGACACACGCACTGCCGTGCCCGGTCAACTGCCGCTGTGGAGATCGTCTCGTGAGCGTGGGGAAAACGGGAATCACGATCGAGGGCGTATGCCGTGACCGTGCTCCGTGCTTGCCGACGGCCTCGGCATCGGGGCACCCGCCGCCGTCCAGGCTGCCGGCCGTTTCCGCCTCTGACGCACCTCGGCGAAGCCACGGAGCGGTGCGTATCCCGCCTACGGCTTCACGTCGAGACGCACAAGCGCGCCGATCTCCACGAGCTGGTCCGGCAGTGCCAGGTCGGAAATGCCCATGATCGTGCTGGTGGGCCGGTGCGCCCCGAAGTACTCCGCGTGGAGGCGTGCAGCCGTGTCGAAATTCTCCCGAAGGTTCCTCACCAGCACCGTGGTCTCCACGATCTGGCTGCGTTCGGCCCCGAACTGCTGCAGCACCAGATCCAGATTCTCCAACGTGGTTCGGACCTGTAGTCCGAAGTCACCTGCGCCCAGGAAGTTGCCGTCACGGTCGTGGGACAACTGTCCGGACACGTACACCGTGTCACCGACCTGGGTGGCCTGGCTGTACCCGTAAAACGACTCCCATGGCATTCCAAAACCGAATGCCTTCGCTTGAGAAGTCATGACGCACTCCACTTCCATGAAACGGCCCGCGGAACCGTCAGTCACGGAGCGGCCCCCTGTCACAAAGGAAGTTACACATTCGATGCAGGCACACTTGCTCGGTAGCGAAGCCGAACTTTCCTATGCGTGCACTGGCCGGTTCCGGTGACCTTGGCCACCTGAGCGGATGCCCTCATGAGCCGGGAGACAGATGAGGCACGCGAAGCGAAAGCAGGCGAGCTGCTGGCGTCCTGGGCGCGGACGGTGGTCCGCGAGCGTCGCCCTCCAGGGGGAGCGGAGCCCCGGGAGGGACGGTGCGGGCCGTGGTGGGTGGCCTGGCATGGTCTTCTGCGGCGGCGCGGCGTTCCGGACTCTGGGCGCGCCGCCGGCCGGCCGGGCGCAGCGGGCCTTCGCCCCCTTCGGCTCGGCCAGGACCGGCTGGGGCAGCAGGTGTTGACGTGCACGAGCGCGGACTGGAGCAGGTGCAGCGCGAGCATGGAGGTCTCGGCGTGCTCCGTGTCCGGGCCGGTCAGGGCTCCGTCCTTGCCGTAGTGCAGCACCGTGTTCGCGCCGTTCCGGTTCTCCACGACCTGGAGTCCGTGGATCTCGCGGCGCAGGCCGGGGCTGGCGAGGTAGTCGCAGGCGAAGACCGTGTGTGCGGCGCGGCCGAGTTCCTCGGGCGCGGCGTAGGTGTGATGTTCGGGGCCGCCACGGGTGAAGCGCCGCAGCACCTGCTCGGCCTCCGCCGTCCCCAGGCGGGGCGCGGTGGCGTACTTGGCCATCTGGTCGTACTGCTGCTCGATCAGGTCCCAGCGGATGGGCCGGGTCAGCGAGCCGCCGGCGCCGGCCAGCCGGGCGGCGTGTCGTCGGGGCGGTACGGCGGATGCTGCCGATGTTCTTCAGCCGGGGCAGCAGGCGGAAGTGCGGCGGCTCGGTGAAGGCGAACCCGACCACGCTCGCGCGGTGGGTGTCGACGTGGTCGGACTCGATCTCGGCGCCTGTGCAGTGCCTGTCAGGGCCGGTAAGACGTGGCCGCACGCGGCTCGCCGGGCACCGCACGCTCCCGTGCGTGTGCGGACGACCGAACAAACCCGGGCCCCGTCCGGGTCACACCCCCGGGTCAACCCGTGCCGTGTTAACACCAGCTATCCAAGTGCTTTACATGCCTGTCGGAGGATGGTCGGATTCAACCGATCACGATCATGGAGGACATGTGCCCATCCCTTTTTCCCGAATATGTACAACATCAGCCGCTGCGCTGCTCGTTGCCGCCCTCGGCGTTCCGACCGCAGCCCACGGCGCCGATCCCCCGGCCACTGCCGCCGTCTCCCCGACGGAACACAGCGAGCCGCACGGGGCGCCTCTCACCATCACGCTGATCACCGGCGACCAGGTCACGGTGACCCGAGGACCGGACAACGCCGTGTCGGTGCAAGGCGTCCAGCGCCCACCGGGAGCCGCCGGCTCGGTGCGTGTCACCGTGGAGAACGGTGACACGTATGTATACCCGGACGAAGCCATGGCCTACGTCGCGACCGGCAGACTCGACCGGCAGCTCTTCAACGTCACCCAGCTGATCGCCCAGGGCTACGACGACGCACACACCAGCGCCCTGCCCCTGATCACGACCCGCGCGCAGGGCGCCGCCACGGCCAGGACCGGCAACGGCACCGACCTGCCGGGCGCCCGGACCACCGCCCAACTCCCCGCCATCCGGGCGCAGGCCGTCCACGCCCAGCACACGAAGGCCGCCGCCTTCTGGACGGCCCTCACCGCCACCGCGAACTCCAACGCCCAGCGGTCCGCCGACGGCGCCACCACCCCGTCGTTCACCGCCGGCATCGGCAAGGTGTGGCTCGACGCCAAGGCCCACGCCGACCTGGTCGACACCACCGCGCAGATCGGCGCCCCCCAGGCCTGGTCCGCCGACGGCACCGGCGCCGGGGTGCGGGTCGCCGTACTGGACTCCGGCGTCGACACCACCCACCCCGACCTCGCCCCGCGCATCATCGGCACCCGGAGCTTCGTCCCGGGCGAGGACGTCATCGACCACAACGGCCACGGCACCCACACCGCCTCCACCGTCGCCGGAACCGGCGCCGCGTCCGGCGGCAAGGAACGAGGCGTCGCCCCGGATGCCGACCTGCTCGTCGGCAAGGTGCTCGACGACTCCGGTTCCGGCGCGATGTCTCAGATCATCGCGGGCATGGAGTGGGCGGCCCGCACCGAGCACGCCAAGGTGATCAACATGAGCCTGGGCACACCGGTCTGGCACACCCAGGACGACCCCCTGAGCCAGGCGGTCAACCAGCTCAGCGCGGAGACCGGGGCCCTCTTCGTGATCGCCGCGGGCAACACCGGCAACAACCCCTACAGCGTGAGCTCACCGGGCACCGCCGACGCCGCCCTCACTGTCGGCGCGGTCGACGCCTCCGACCAGCTCGCCGGGTTCTCCAGCACCGGGCCGCGGCAGAACGACGACGGCCTCAAGCCCGACATCACCGCACCCGGCGTCGACGTACTGGCCGCGCGGTCGCAGTACTCGCAAGGCGGCGAAGGCTACTACCGCACCGACAGCGGCACCTCCATGGCAGCCCCGCACGTCGCCGGCGCGGCCGTCCTGCTCGCCCAGAAACACCCGCAGTGGACCGGTGCGGACATCAAGAACGCGCTGATGAGCACCAGCGCGCCGACCCCCGCCTACAGCCCCTACCAGGCAGGCGCCGGCCGTGTCGACGTCGCCGCCGCCTACCTGAACGACCACATCATCGCCAGCGGCTCGGTGGACGCCGGACTCGTCCGCTGGTCGGCGAACCACCAGCACGCGCCGGTCGAGCGGCACCTCACCTACCGCAACACCACCGACCGCGCCGTCACGCTCGCCCTCTCCGTCGACCCCGGCACCTCGCCCGCCGGAGTGTTCACACCGGCCGCCTCCCATGTCACCGTGCCGGCCCACGGCACCACCACGGTCGGTCTCCTCGCCGACCCGAAGGGGCTGGCGCCGGGACAGTACGGCGCACAGGTCGTCGCCCGCTCCGCGACGGGCGCCGTCCACACGGTCGTGGGGATGTCCGTCGAGTCCGAGAAGTACGACCTGACGGTCCACCTCAAGGACCGGCACGGCAAGCCCGTAGACAACGATGTCGAGATCACCGGCGCGGACGGACGGACCACCATCATGTGGGTGTCGAACGGAACGCTCACCACCCGCCTGGCCCCCGGCTCGTACACGATCGTCTCCACCCTGGACGTCGAGGGACGCCACGGCCCCCACTCCCTCGGCTACGCCGTACTGACCGACCCCGAACTCGACCTGACCGGCGACCGGGACGTCGTCCTGGACGCCTCCCGCGTCCGCCGGATCAAGGTGGACACCCCCAAGCCCACATCCGTCACCACCAGCAGGATCGACCTGTTCCGCTCCTTCACCTCGAACACCCCGTCCCCCGGCGACGGACAGGCCCTGCACGAGATCCTCATGCCCTCGCCCGCCTACGACAGCCTGTGGGCGCTGCCCACCAAGGGACGGGTGAAGAAGGGCAGCTTCGTCTTCACCACCCGCATCCGCGCCAAGCAAACCCCCCTGAAGATCAGCTACCGCGGCGGGCACACCCTCGACGACACCCTGCTGACACAACCCGGAAGCCACCCCTTCCCGGACGGCACCACCCACGTCGACGCCGTCTTCGCCGGCACCGGCACGGCCGCCGAGTACGCCGGCCTCGACGCCCGCGGCAGGGCCGTCGTCGTCCGGCACAGCACCGAGGTGACCGCCACCGACCAGGCCGCCGCGGCACACACCGCGGGCGCGGCGATGCTCCTCGTCGTCAACGACGGCGACGGCCGCGGAGTCGACTGGTACGGCGACCCGGACGGCAGAACGGCCGGACGACTCCCCGTCACCTCGCTCACCCGGGACGAGGGCGAGGATCTGATCAGCAGCATCCACGACGCGAGCCGCAACCGGCTGGAGCTGGCCGTCCAGGCGCACCCCTCGCCCGCCTACCTGTACGACCTGGCCGACTACCACCAGGGAGGCGTGCCGGACGACCCGTCCGCGAAGACCGATCCCGAGCATCTCGCGCGCATCGACAACACCTTCGCCCCGCCGGCCGGCAAGCAGGTCACCGAGAGCCGCGAGGACAGCCCGCCGTACGAGTACTGGCCGGCCGCCTACCCCTACGCGGGGTTCGGCATGACACGCGTGCCGCCCTTCCCGCGCGAGCCGGTCGCCGCGGGCCACCGCACCGACTGGGTGTCCACCGGGAACGGCGTCAAGTGGCAGCAGTACGCGGCCATCGAGGGCTGGTCGACCTTCACCGACGTCGTCGGCTACCAGCCCGGCAGCGTCCACGACGAGCACTGGTTCGGACCCGTCGTCCGGCCACGCATGGTCGGTTTCGAGGTGCCGCACCGCGTCGGCAACGCCATGGGCGGCACGCTCGCGGGCTTCGGCGACGGAGGATCCGCCCACAGCGGCGACACCAGCCTCATGACGCGCAGCTTCGCGCTCTACCAGGGGGACACCCTGCTGGTACGGAACGGAGCCCGACCGGACTTCGGCGTGGGCGACCTGCCGCCGCAGACGCTCCCGTACCGGCTCGTCGCCGACACCCTGTCCGACAGCGACCTCCTGCCGTACTCCAGGACCACCCACACCGAGTGGACCTTCCACTCCGGCACCGCCGACGACCAGGCCCTCCCACTCGTCCAGCTCGACTACGGCACGGACGTGGACCTCGCCGGGCGCGCCAAGCGCACCTCGCCGTTCTCCGTCCGGCCCGTCGTCCTCGGCAGCACCGCCACCGACGACACCGTCACCACGGTCCGCCTCGACGTCTCCTACGACGACGGGGCGACCTGGCACCGGCAGGACCTGAAGCGGAACAAGGACACCTGGCAGACTCTGCTGCACGCCCCCTCCCGGGCCGCTTACGTGTCCTTCCGCGTCACCGCCGAGCAGCGCGACGGCGACGGCGTCACCCAGACCGTCACCCGTGCCCTCGGCCTGCGCTGACCCCACGCCACGGCCGGTGCCCCACGCCCCGGCGTGGGGCACCCGCGGAACGCGATGAGACAGCCCGGCCCGCGGCATGTTCATCGGCGCGGTCATCACGGGCGACGACCGTACGCGCCTGTATGTCCGTAGTCCGGCCCCGTCTCCGCCGGGCCGGACTCCGACGGAACCGTCTGGGTCACCCGGAACCGATCGGCACCGCACCAGGGATCGTCGGCCGGATCCGTGACCAGCTCGCTGGGCGAAACAGCACCTCATCCCCGCCGTCAAGCCGGTCGGCCGTTCCAAGGACGCCTCCGGCTTCGTCGCGCTGCCTCGCCGCTGGGTCGTCGAGAGGTCGCTCGCGTGGATGCCGTCACCCTCATGACCCTGTCCTGGACGGCAAGGCCCGGATCAGCGTGCGAAAGCTGTCATGGCGGACGATTCGCAAGGCGATCCGTCACCCGAGCGGGGTGCGAGCTGGGGTCAAGGGCCCAGCGTCCAGATGAGCGGCGATGCGCGTGATCGTCCCGATGTTGTCCTCGAACAGATGCGCCTGCATGCCCGCCGCTCGGGCGGCCTCGACGTTGGTTGCGACGTCGTCTATGAAGAGACAGCTCTCCGGCCCCACCTCCAAGCTAGCGCAAGCAGCTTCGAAGGCACGCAGGTCAGGCTTCTCAACGCCGATCTCGTGCGAGTAGACGATCTGATCGACCAGTTCGCCGAATCGGTACAGCGAGGTCGCCCGCTCCCGAGCCCCGACGAAACTGTTGCTCAGGATGCCCAGCCCGCATCGTCCCCGCACCCCCGCACATAGGCGATGAGTTCCTCGTTCGGTGTTCCCAGATACTCCGCCCACAGGTCAGTCATGAAGGCTCCGACCTGGTGAACGTCGAGACCCAAGCGTGATTCTGCGTGCCGTCAGCCGCATCCAAGCCTCGCTGATTGACGCCTGACCTGCTCATCGGCGTTCAGACATCACTCGGAGTTGATCTGTGGCACTGGGGAAGCGTTGGCGAGGGCGTCACGCTTCCGGGAGGAACCTGCGAGGAACCCGCACGCGAAGACCGGCTCCCCGGCTGGTGCACCGAACCCATTTCCCACCCCGGCCCAGGCAGGCCACCAGGCTCGAAGAACCGCCACCCGGCCACCCGACACGACGTGGACGAAGTCCTCGCCACCGGCGAGGCGTTCAGCCGCCCCACCCCCTGGGCCTTCCCCCTGGACCAGGTCGCCGAGGGCTGCCGGGAGATGGACGAGCGCCGCGCGGTCAAGGCCCTCCTGGAGCTCCGACCGCGCGGCCGCGGGGGGTTACTGGCCGACCGGGTTGAGGTAGGTGCCCGGGTGGGTGGCGCCGTCCTGCTTCAGGATCTGGCCGCCGAACGGCCACTTCAGGGTGAAGTGCTTCGTCTCGTTCGGCGGGGTGACCAGGAACTTCGCGGGAACGAACTTCTCCTTCTGCGGTGTGGACCTGGCAACGGGGAGCAGGTCGATGCTGAAGTCCGTCGTGTCCCCACGCCCCAGGGTGATCTTCGTGGGCTTCTTGGAGGAGCGTGCCAGCGACCAGGTGCCGTCGGTCCTCTGGGCGCCGACCATGTCGACACCGGCGAAGCCGGACAGGGTGCAGGTGCGGTTGCTCGTGTTGGTGAACCAGATGAACGCCTGTGTCTGCTTCCCGGTCCGCCCCATCTCCGGCTTCGCGTCGTCCCCGGTGGCGAAACCGGCCTTCAGGTCGGCGGTGTGGCAACGCGTCGGCGCGGCCTTGGTGGTGGCGGCCGAGGCCGGGACGGCGGCGACGGCGGTGCCGGCGGCGACGATCGCCGCAAGGGCGACGGTGGTCATTTTGGTCTTCATGGCGTGTTCGGTTCCCCTCGAATACGACTCGGTGCGCGAGGTCAGTGCGCACCCGCACCTGGAGACGCTGATTGTGCGGCGGCGGTTCGGTGTGCCGGGCAACCTTTTCCGTCGCGTACGGTGCGGGCATGGCACCGCCTCTGCCCGCCGCCTTCGCCTCGGACCCGGGCCGGGTCGGGCATCACAGTCGTCATCGTGCCGGCCGACGGCCCCGGCGGAAGCCCCGCTGGCCGCCTGCTGGACCATGATCAACTTTAGCGCCCACGCCGTACCGCCCCGAAGCCGTGCACAGCTCAGCGCCGGTCGGACCCGTGGGGGAGGCCGAAGGACCCCTGCCCGCCCGTACATACGCCATCACACCGCCGTAGCGGTGGAGGACCTGCCGGGGCTGGCCGCTGCGGTCGGCCCGCTTGCGGCCGCCGCCGCTCTGGCCGGCGTTCCGGATGCGGGCGCCGCCGGCTACGCCCTGGTGCTGCGGCGCCTCGTGGGGTCCGCCCCCGCCGTCTGGACCGCCGACGCCCCCGGGTGCTGGAGGCCCTGGCCCGGCCGGAGCTCGCCGTGTTCTGGCCCGTGTGCACCCTCCCCCACAAACGGGGCATCGGCCACCGCTACGCCGACGTGCTGCGCGAACGGGAGATCCTGGAACGGGCCTGGCGGCGCGACCCGCGCTCCGGCCCCGACTCCGAGGAGGCCGACGAACTCTCCCGCTTCAAGCGAGGCCGACACGCGCCCCACCTGGCCGACACCGACCCCATCCCGCTGATCGGCGTGACCCAGCTCTACCGGCGGGACGTGCCCGGCTTGCCCGACACCGATGCAGGCGACGTGCTCCAGGTGTTCTGGTGCCCCTTCGAACGGCACGGCGAGAGCCGCCACGAGATGCACGTCGAACTGAGGTGGCGGCACTCGCAGGACACGGGCACACCACTGACCGAGCAGCCGGCCCCCGAGGTCGTCGGCCGCCCCGAACTCGTCCCCTCGCCCTGCGCCCTGCACCCCGAGGAAGTCATCGAGCACCCATGGTTCGAAGAGCTCCCCGAGACCGTGCGGGAGCGCATCGAAGCGTGGGAGGAAGAGCAGCAAGAGGACGAAGGCGACGACCGAAACGAACAGTACATCTACGATTTGTCCACGGCCCCCGGCTGGAAAGTCGGCGGTTACATCGCCTGGAACCTCACCGGGCCCACACGCCTTGCCTGCCCGGTCTGCGACGCGGGGCTCACCCCGCTGCTCACCGTCGACCAGCGTGAATGGGATCCCGCCACCAGTTGGGTCCCCTACGAGGACCGACAGGACATCGGGGTCATGGGCGCCAACGTGCCCCCAGACGTCTCACCGGGCCGGGGTCGGCTGATCATCGCCGTCTGCCCCCGCGACCCGCACCACCCGTTCCGCCTCGTCACTCAATGAGCGTCACGACTGCCGGCAGCTCGCGCAAGGAGGCGTTCGGACCTGGATCACGACCCTGCAGTGCCCCTCCGCCTGGGCCAGCGAGAAGCACACCCGGGCCGTCGCTCATCCGCGCCGGCGCTGCCGCTCCGCTTCTGAACGGTCTGGTCCTCGCCCCGAGTAACCTGTCCTTCGGCGGAACCGTGCGGCGCGGCGGCGATGGCGGGCAGCATCAGTCCGTCCGAGGCGTGGTCCGGGGACAGGCCGGCGTGCAGCGGCCACGGCGCCCACAGCGCGTCCGGCTCGTCGCCGCGGAACGGGCTGCGGCAATACGAGCGGCCGCTGGTGACGGTGGCCACAGCCATGCCTCGGTACCGTCGAAACGCTCACGGCGCAGCAGTCTCACGACGTGGCGGAGGACGCGCGGCGAGCGCAGTTCGTCGCCCAGGATGCCGCCCACGGCGTCGATGTTGTCGAGGAACCGCTGCAGCATGGCGAGGTAGGCAGCCCGGTCCTCCGCGTGGCCGAACGTCTCCGCCGTGGCCGCGGGGTCGCGGTGGGCGAGGACCACGCGGCCGTCGTCGGTGACGGTACCCGTCACGAGATCATCGGTGTTGCGGTACTCCAGACCGCGACGGTGCAGGACCTCGCCGAGCGCGACGCGACCCTGCCTCCCACCCACCTTCCTCCCGGGAGCCGGGCACCTCCAAAGGGAGCAGCCCACCCGTAGGCGCGCGTGTCCGGCTCCCGGGTACGACGTCACCGGGCCGACGTCGCTCAGTCGACGGCCCCGGCCCGCGAGGTGCCGAAGCGGACTTCAATCGACTGCGAGGAGCGGATCCATCCGAGCCGCACCGTGGGGTCGAAGCCGGCACGGCGCACGCCGAGGAGGGCGACGGCTTGCTCGGGTCCGAGCGGGCTGTCGGCGGCGACCAGGCCCGTCAGGTCCTGACCTGTCCTGGGTGGTGCAGCGTCTCGTCCAGGTTCGTACTCAGGTCGACCAGTACGCCGCTGTCGACGAACCGCCGGATCAGGAAGGCCGTCACGTTCGCCCTCTCGCCGAGCACGTTCGGCGTGCCGAGCGCGTCGGCGATCCGGTCGGTTACCGCGCCACCAGGAGGCGGGCCACGCCTGCACTCTCAGGGCGCGCAGCCCCGACCCCGGCTGGTCGGATGGCTACGCGCCCTGAGATGACAGAAAATTCGAACAAACGATCTAATGTGCGTATGGACGTGACCGACTTCCCCGACGACCTGGTGCGGACGCAAGCCGCCTGGAACGCCACCTACCAAGCGCTAGCCGCGCTCCGCCCCCGCGATACCGCCGCCCTGCGCCGGCGCCTGCTGCTCCTGTCCGCAAGGCTGTGGTGGCACCCTTACTGGGAGACCGCCCCCTCAGTGCCGGCGGCGCGCTGCGAGCTGCGCCAACTGGCCCGTGCCCGGCAAGCCGTCCGGCCGCGTGACCCTGTGTCTCGGGAAACAGGACCAGGTGGCGGCACAGGTTGCGCCTATCTGTAGCGCCACGGGTTGCGCCAGGTGTCGCTCGGCCCGCCGGAGCACCTCGCGTCCGTGAAGGCCGCCATGCCGAAGAACGACCGCACGCCCTCTGCCGCCCGCACACGGCCAACGCGGCGCCCGTGCCTGCCTCCTGGCGGCGTCTTGTCGCCGTGGCGCTCCTGAGCGGAGCCGTCCGCAGCATCGGAGGCTCGCTGACCGGCTTTGTCGTGACCTGGTGGCAGCACTACTGACACCCCGCCCGTTGCGAGCCTCGCGGCAGGGTACGTGGTAGGTGCCGTCTGCGGGGCGGCGAAGCCTGGCTTTCCTGACATCTCAGGCGAGCTCTTGTCCAGGCTCACGTGCCATCAGGAGGACAGTATGGGGATCGGCCGCAGAATCGAGAACATAGAGGACGGTACTCGCGGTCATCCGTGGGGCAGCTTTATCGCAGCGTTCCTCGCCGTCTACCTGCTGATCGGCATCGTGATGACCGTGACTGGTTCGTCGGCCAGGCAAGCATGGTTGGCACCGCTGCCCGCACTGCTCGTCGTCGCAGCCGGCATCGGTGTAACCCGAGCCCGCCGCCGTACCTGACCGCTTCACCCTCCACCCTCAACGGGAGTCCTGGAACTCATCGGCACCGGAGCCGCCGGGTTCTGCGACGACCGGAAAAGGGACGCTCCCACCTACGCGGATGCCTACAGGAATCCATCAGCAGGGAACCCGGCGCGGCCAGGAAGTGACAGGCGCCGGACCGGTTCACTCGCTGCGTTCGCCGGGTCATGGAGGCCATGCCCGGGTACGAGCGCGAGGCGAACTCGCTGGCGTCCGTCAAGCCGTGGCCGCTGATCGCCGCGCGCATGCAAGCCGGTCGAGCGGCTCCTTGCCCGCCTGCTACAGGACACGTCCCGGCAGAACGAGAAGGGACCGATGCCTGGCTCCTATCTGGGGCAGACGGCCAGCAATGCGCTGCGCCGTCCAGTGGGAGAAGCGGCCGGTGCGTCGACGGGACGGGTGGCCGCGGCGGCGGCCCGGGCCCCAGTCGCCGACCGTGGGCCCTGCCGGCGGGCGGCCGGGGGAGAGTGCCATGCCCACGGGCCCTGGCGTTCGCGGCTCGGCAGTAAGAATCGTCAGGCCGGGCTCGCACCGCCATGGACGACGATCGGTAGAGGTACCGCTACGAGCGTGGCCGCCCCCGTCACAGCTGCGGCAGGCGGGAATCGGGCCCGAGGCGAAAGAGTTTCCTCACTTATGACCGATCCATCCAGTAGTGACGACTTTCCTGTATTTCCATCCGATTCGATACGTGCGGTGCTGGCGGCCGACCGCGTCGGCACACTGCAGCAGATATCCGCCCTGAGTCGCGAGTTCGAAGGGATCGTCGAGGCGAACGCCCTGGTGGCCATTGACGACGAGCACGACCCGGAGGGGGCGAGCACGGCCTTCGAGCGGGCGCACGTCGCTGCCCTGCTGTCCCGGGCGCGCGAGCATCTGGACGATCTTGATCACGCCCTGGAGCGATTGGAGAGGGGCGACTACGGGCGCTGCGAGCGGTGTGGTGAGCCGATCCCGACGGGGCGCCTCGAAGTTCGCCCGGCGGCGAAAACCTGCGTGCGCTGCGCGTCTGCGGCTCGTTGAAGCGTGCATGGTCGAGGGCGCGAGCAGCCTGCGCGACCCGCGTGCCGGCCGTGTGTTCGGCCGCGAGGCGGGATGCACGCCCGATGCGGCTGACCGGGCCCCGCCTACCGCGTCCCGCGGCACCGTCTCGGGCTTCTCGCCGTCGGCGTCGAAGATCAGGTTCTTGAAGCTGCCCGTCGGCCCGTTGCGGAACCGGGCCTCGTACTCCAGCTCCCGCAGTTCCTCCAGCGCGTCCCCTAGTCGGGCCGAGGAGCTTCTCCACGCGGTCGCGGCGGACCTGCCAGCCGCCGCTCATGTCGTTGGCACGCCAGTACGAACCGAAGCCGCGCGGGCCGTCGAACGCCCGAAACGGTCACACCGGGGGCTCGAGGCGAGACGCTCGATCACGGCGCGGCCGGTGCGCGTCATCCTCCGCGAAACCGCCGGCCGGCCCGAGCGCGGTGTCACCGGTCGACCTCACGCACTCGAACCGGGTCAGCCGCGCCTCCACCTCCGCCGCAGCATCACCCACCGGCGGCCCGGTCGGCACCGTCGCGCCCGTGCCGTACTCCTCCCTGGTCAGCACGGTCACCGAAGCGTGCGACGGCCACGTGGAAGATGACACCACCGTCCTGTGAGATGGTCACACCTGCTGAGCGACAGTGCCGGGGAGCCGTGACCGTACCGACGATCGCCTTGTTCGTTCCGTGGTCTCCGTGTGGGTACCGGGCCGGCGGGTAGCCGATGGGCGTGACCGCATCCGCCATCGCCGTCCTCGACATCGACGGGACACTCAGGGAGGTCGACGAGCTGCTGGAGGAGATGGCGAGCGCGGTCACCGGCTGGTGCCGGCCAGCTCTGCTCAGCGGCGTCACGTGGAGGTCTTTTCGGACATTCTGGACGCCGGTGACATCGTCGACGACTGGACCACCAGCGCCGATGTGCAGTCCTCCAAGCCGGCGCCATCGCCCTCCATGACACCCCCGGCGACCTCGCGAAGGCACTGGACGACACCCCACTCGCCTGACGCACCCACCGTCGCCGGACCCGCCCGCTGCGGTGCCCGATACCGGCCGCGCGGTGAAAAGCATCTACCGTCCCACCCCCAAGGGAGTACCGCCACCGATGACCGCCAATGAGGCAGACCCCGCCACCGAGGCGAAGAGCACCCGCCCCGGGGCTCCCGCCGAGGCCGCGAGCGACGCACCCACCGGCAACCCCTTCCAGCCGCACCCCGCCCTCCCCGAGGGAATGGGCGATCTCGACCGCCGCGCGATCGACACCGTGCGCGTGCTGGCGATGGATGCCGTGCAGAAGACCGGCAACGGCCACCCCGGCACGGCGATGAGCATGGCCCCCACCGCCTACCTGCTGTTCCAGAAGTGGCTGCGCCACGACCCGGGCGATCCGAACTGGGCCGGCCGTGACCGCTTCGTGCTGTCGATGGGGCACTCGAGCCTCACCTTGTACATCCAGCTCTTCCTCTCCGGCTACGGCCTGGACCTGGCCGACCTTCAGGCGCTGCGCACCTGGGGCTCTGCGACCCCGGGCCATCCCGAGGTCAACCACACACCGGGGGTGGAGACGACGACCGGCCCGCTCGGCCAGGGCGTCGGCAACGCCGTCGGCATGGCGATGGCCGCCCGCCGCGAGCGCGGTCTGCTGGACCCCGACGCCCCCGAGGGCGAGAGCGTCTTCGACCACACGGTGTGGGTGTTCGCCTCCGACGGCGACCTGGAGGAAGGTGTCAGCGGCGAGGCGTCATCGCTGGCCGGCACTCAGGAGCTGGGCAATCTGGTCCTGGTCTACGACGCCAACCGGATCTCGATCGAGGACGACACCGACATCGCGTTCACCGAGGACGTCGGCAAGCGGTACGAGGCTTACGGCTGGCACGTGCAGCACGTCGACGACGGCGAGGACCTGGCCGCGGTCGACCGCGCGCTGGCCGCTGCCCGGGCCGAGACCGGCCGCCCGTCGCTGATCGTGCTGCACACGATCATCGGCTGGCCCGCGCCGAACAAGCAGAACACCGGCGCGGCCCACGGATCCGCGCTGGGCGAGGACGAGGTGCGGGCGACCAAGGAGATCCTCGGCTTCGACCCCGACAAGACTTTCGATGTCGACCCGGAGGTGCTCGAGCACGCACGCCGGGTCGCCGAGCGCGGCGCGCAGGCGCACGCGACGTGGCAGCAGCGCTTCGACGCGTGGCGGGCCGGCAACCCCGACGGTGCCGCGCTGCTTGAGCGGCTGTCCACCCGTCGGCTGCCGCAGGGTTGGGCGGACGACCTGCCGGTCTGGGACGCCGATCCGAAGGGCGTGGCGACCCGGAAGGCTTCCGGCGAGGTCCTCGCCGCCCTGTACCCGGTCCTTCCGGAGTTGTGGGGTGGTTCGGCCGACCTGGCGGAGAGCAACAACACCGCAGTCAAGGGGGAGGCTTCGTTCCTGCCCGAGAGCCGGCAGACCAAGATGTGGTCGGGCGGCCCGTACGGGCGCACGCTGCACTTCGGCGTCCGCGAGCACGCCATGGGCGCGATCATGAACGGCATCGCGCTGCACGGCGGGACCCGCGTGTACGGCGGCACGTTCCTCACCTTCTCCGACTACATGCGCGGTGCGGTGCGGCTGGCCGCGCTCATGCGGCTCCCGGTCACCTACGTGTGGACGCACGACTCCATCGGGCTGGGCGAGGACGGCCCCACCCACCAGCCCATCGAGCACTACGCGGCGCTGCGGGCCATCCCCGGCCTGGACTTCGTCCGCCCGGCCGACGCCAACGAGACCGCCGTGGCCTGGCGCACCATCCTCGAGCACAACGACCGCCCGGCCGGACTCGCCTTGTCCCGGCAGAACCTGCCCGTCTTCGACCGCACGCGGTTCGCGTCGGCCGAGGGCGTCGCCCGGGGCGGCTACGTGCTGGCCGAAGCCTCCAGCGGCAGTCCTGAGGTCATTCTGATGGGCACCGGAAGCGAGGTGCAGATCGCCGTCGCCGCCCGGGAGACGCTGGAGGCCGACGGCATTCCGACGAGGGTCGTGTCACTGCCGTGCTGGGAGTGGTTCGCGGCCCAGGACCGGGCCTACCGCGAGCAGGTGCTGCCGCCTGCGGTGCGCGCCCGGGTGAGCGTCGAGGCCGGCGTGCCCATGGGCTGGCGGGAGTTCGTCGGCGACGCCGGCCGCATCGTCGGCCTTGACCACTACGGCGCCAGCGCGGCCTACACCGTGCTGTACGAGCAGTTCGGGCTGACCGCGGACGCGGTCGTCGCCGCGGCCCGGGAAAGCCTTGCCGCCGCCGAGGCACCGTCGCCGGCCCCCGCCGGCCCGGACAGCGCCGGCGTCCCGCACGCCTCCACAGGCGATCGCTGACCCGCCGGTCCCTCGGCCTGGCCGCCCGGCCTGGCCGCCCGGCCCGGCCTGCCTGGCCCGGCCTGCCTGGCTCGACGCCCTCGGCGCGCGGCCGGTCGATACCGGTTCAGGACCCGCCCTCTGACCCCTTCGCCGTCTTCGAGTAGGCGTCGTGCCAGGCTGCTTTCGCCCCGGAGTCGCCGATCCGGTAGACGTCCACCACCGCCCCGGCCGCAACAGCCAGCGAGAGCACGCCCACGACGATCTGTACGGGCAGTGCGGACCAGCGCGTGCCGCCGCCCTGTTGCGGCTCCGCCGGAGCGCGCCGGCCCGTCCACCACACGACCGCCGCCAGCACGAACATGCCCAACGCCCAGGGCAGCAGGCCGTCGCCCAGCTCGGCGTGCCGGCGTACCAGGGCGTCGTCGTCCACGTGGCGTTCCAGCCACTCGCCGGCGTGCGTGGTCAGCGGCACGCTGACCAGGGCGACGAGGGCGAGCAGCGGCAGCAGAGGACCCAGCCGCCGCCGGGCGCGCGGCCACAGCGCGGCCGCGACCAATGCCAGAGCGGTCAGGGGTATCAGCACGACAACCACATGGACCAGCAGGACATGGCTGGGCAGACCGTTGATCAGGTTCATTCACGCGCTCCCGAGAGGGTGAGGGGCCCGTCAGCCTGGCACAGCAAGCTCTCAGTTGCCTCTCAATCGATCAAGCCGATGGGTCGCGTGCGCCCGGTCCCTCACGGTCGGGCCGGCCAGCCGTCGGCCACACCGCTGTCTGCTGGTCCGGCAGGCCGCGCGTGCCCGTCGTCGAAGCGGAGTGGAGTCGCTGCGCCGTTCCAGCCGTCCGGTGAGCGTGACCACACCGTCGTACACGGCGACTCCGGCGACGCGAGGGCTGAGCCGGAATGCGTCGAGCAGGGGTGCGAAGAAGACACCGCCTGGCGCGATTCCTCAAAAGGGGTTCTTCTCGAACATCCTCACCCGCGTCCCGGTCAGAGCCCCCAGCGTCGTGCCCTTCTCCGGCCCGAACCGTTCCAGCGGATCCCGCCACTGCACCCCCGTACGGACCCGGTACAGCACCCCGCTGACCACCCGGCGGTGATCACTCCACCGGCCCCCACGCGCACCACCACGAGGTGAGAGCGACCCCAGCCGCGCCCGGTCCGGGACCAACCGCGCCGTTCACAGCGAAGGGCGGGACATGCCGTTGATCGCGAGGCGCAGATCCGAGAGGATCGAGGACCGGCGACGCGACGGGCGTGCGCGTACGAAGACGCAGGGGGGCGGAAGCAGTGACAAGGGCTCGGGGCATCGTGTGGGTCGTGATCGGTGGTGCCGTGCTGCTGGCGTCGGCGTGCAGCGGGGGCGGCGGTGACGAGGGGGAGAGGGCCGCTCCGTCCCCGACGAACCTGGCCACCGCGACCTCGGCCGACCCCCGCCCCACCGCGACGACCTCCAACGAACTCGCGGCGTACTGCTACCCGCACGGCCCCGAGACGCTGCTCACGGGCCAGCCGGCCTACCGGGGCAAGGGGCCGCATCCCGTGCAGCTCGGCACCGACGACCCGTCGGGTGTTCCGGCCACGCAGGCGCCGCTCCCGTCGCCGGGCGAGACGGCGTCGGCCCCGCCGGTCGACACGTACCACCCCGATCCAGCGACGGTCCAGCTCATCGCCTGCGTCGCCAACGAGCACAAGGGCAAGCTCGTGACGACCTGCCGCTTCATGCACCAGGCCGACCACTACGTCCGCTACGTCCGGCAGGGCCAGTACACCGTCACGCTGTACGAAGCCAGGTCCGGCCGCAAGCTCGGCAGCACGAAGGTGAAAGGCGGCGACCGGTATACATGTCCGGCCCAGGAGTTCTTCCTTGACGGCCAGCCCCAGTCGAAGACCGAGTGGATATCCGCCGGCCTTCCGGCGTTCCGCAAGGCCCTGGCTCCCTGGGTGGACGCCACGAAGCCCTACTGATCTTTTCGTGAGTTGTGTGGGGTTGGGTGGATGGTGAGTCCGGTGGGTGAGGAAGGACCAGGGGAGTTGATCGTTCTGGTTGATGCGGCGAATGCCTTGCTCGGTGGCGTCGGCGACGTCTGCGAGGTGGTCATCGGCGGGGTTGGCGAGCTCGCGTTTCTTGAGCGACGACCACGGCAGCTCACCGAGTTGAACTCAGGCGCGTAAGCCGGTAATCGTCCAAGGGTCAGCCAGTGCTGTTCGGCGACCCAAACCTGCATGGTCCGGCTCCAGTGGGCGGACAGTCCGTCCCAGACCGCCACCAACGGCTCCCCGCGGTAGAACACCTTGAGCTGTTGAAGGATCTCGATCAGAGCGGCGGTGTCATAGAAGCGGGCTTGGACGGAGGTTCTCTCGTCGTCGGACACGACGTACTCATCAGGGCCCAGCCGGACACCCTCGAACGTGCGGGCATACAGGTCCAGTACACGCTGGGCCTTGGCCCGGAAGTCCGCGTCGCGGATGAAGATCCAGGCCCGGTACCGCCAGGGCTTGAGTGCATCCTCGCGCAACCGGCGGCGGATGATAGACGCAGAGACGGTCTCGGTGATTCCGCGAGCGGCCGGCTCGGCAGCCAACTCCGGGCACGACCGGCGCGCCAGCGGTACGCCGGTCTCGGCGGGAGCGGATCAGGGCGGCCAGGCGGTCGAGATCGGTGAGGCTGGCGGAGTCGGCCCGGACCGTGAACAACCGGGCACCCTGGTCGGACACCTTGTCCAGTTGTTCGGCCGCGTGGTCGAGGCGGGCATCGTCGCGGCCGGTGATGACGATATCGGCGCCGGCTTCCAGGAGCAGACGCGCGGTGGCCAAGCCCATCCCGCTGGTTCCGCCGGTGATCAGGACGACGCCACGCTCATCTCGGTGCCACGCCTGGAGCGCGACACCACCCTGCCCGCGTCGACCAAGACGGCCGCCCGGTAACCGTCCTTCTCCAGACTTTGCCGTGTCTCATGAGACATCGGCCCGTCGAAAGGCCCGGGGCCCGCGGTTGTGGAAGTGGGGCCGAATACGTCAGCGCCCCGTCGAGTTGCGCGACCAGACGGCGGTGCCCTCAGGGGGGAGCCGGGGCCGATTCGTCTCCGTGTACGTACAGCTTGACCGCCGACCGTGATCACGCACGGATTGACGCCTGCTGCCCGGGTTCCCAAGCTGGAGAAGGGGCTGGTGGAAGGGGCCGTGGTCGTGAGCGGTAGGCAGAGTGGCCTTTCCCAGCTGTTGACTGCGGCGGAGAGGGCGGCGCCGGTGGATGCCGTCGCGGTGGTCGCTGAGAACCTGCGGCGGCGTTTCGGGGCCACGGAGGTGTCGTTCCTCATCGTGGACCTGACGGGGAAGGCGGTGGCGCGGCTGGCTACTGCCGACGGTGTGGAGGGCGGGCGGGAAACGGAGCGGATTCCCATGTTCGGCAGCGTCTACGAGCAGGTGATCCGCACCCAGCGGCTGTATCAGGAGGCAACCGGCCAGGGACAGCGGGTGATCGTGCCCGTCAGCAACCGAGGGGATGCCATCGGAGTGCTGGAGCTGCTCCTGCCCGCCGATCCCGGTGACGAGGTCCTCGACGAGGTGGAAGAGGCCGCCCACATCCTGGCCTACGTGGTGATCGCCAACGGACGCTTCACCGACCTCTACACCTGGGGCAAACGCTCCAGGCCCCCCACGCTGGCCGCTGAGATCCAGTACCAGCTGCTGCCCCCGTCACTGTCGTGCGAGGCTGCGCAGTTCACTTTGTGCGGGCACTTGGAACCCTCCGAAGACCTCAGCGGTGACACCTTCGACTACGCGCTGGACCGCGACACTCTGCACGTGTCGGTGACCGACCCCATGGGCCACGACATCGATTCCGCCCTGGCCGCCACGGTGCTGGTCAGCGCCCTGCGGGGCGCCCGTCGGGCAGGAGCCGGCCTGGCCGAGCAGGCCCACCGGGCCGACCAGGCCCTGGCTGGCCACGGCCACGGCCATGCCACCGGGCAACTGCTGCGGATCAACCTTCACACGGGTCGGGCCCAGCTCGTGAATGCCGGACACCCCTGGCCACTGCGCATGCGTGAGGGGGCTGCGGAGGTGATCAGCTGCGAGGTGGACCATCCCTTCGGGCTGTCCGTGTCCGTGCCGCACCCCTACCGGGTTCAGGACATCGACCTGCGCCAGGGCGACCGCCTGGTCATGGTGACCGATGGCATGCTCGAACGTCATGGAGAGAAAGTCGACCTGCTGGCCTTGCTGGAGCGCACCCGTGATCTGCACCCGCGGGAGGCGGCGCTGACGCTGACGTCCGCGGTCCGGGACGCCGCCGGGGGCCGGCTCGTGGATGACGCGACCGTGATGTGCCTGGACTGGCATGGCACCCAGCAGACCGTGCGGCAGGCCGGCTCCGGCGCGGACACCCGGCAGGCTTCGGCCGGCCGCATGAAGCAGGAGCGGTGACCAGGGCGCTGCCGTGGACGGCGTGCTAGGAGTTCTTTGCCGTCCGGGCCCGATAAGCCGCGACCGTCGTCCGGCTCGCGCACGCGTTTGAGCAGAACCGGCGCGTCCGGTTCCGTGACTGGTCCACGAAGTAGTTTCCGCACCCGGCCGCGGCGCACCGCCCCAGCGTCACCGCCGGATCCCCGGCCACGACCAGGGCCAGCATGGCGGCGATCAGCTGGCCGACCCAGCGCTCGGCCGGGGTGCCGTTGCGGCTGAAGTGGATGTGCCGGCCGTCGAGGCCGTCATGGTCGGACAGATGCATCTCCGGCGGGTAATCGCGCAGCAGGCGGTGCACGGCTTCGGGGCGACGCCGTCGACCGACTGCGCCAGGGCCGTGCCGGCGCCGGGGAGCGGGACCAGGGGCTGCTCGGTGGCCGCGGCCCGGCGCTGGTCGGCGGTGCGTGGCTTCCCGGCCCGGCGGGGAGGAGCCTTCAGTTCGCCCGGGTGTTCATGGTCCCTCCTGCTCCCTTCTCGCCTCGTCGATGCCCCGCTGGGCCTCCTCCAGGGTCATGACGTGCTGGTCGCCGGGCCGGGCGATGACGAGGTGCGGGTTGTTCCCGTCGGTCCAGCCGATGTCGCAGCGACGCTGCTCGGTCATGGTGTCCTCACCTCCTCGTCGGTGCGGTCGGTGCGGTCGGTGCGGTTGACGCGTCCTCGGCGCGTCTGTGGTGCGGTGGCGGACAGGACCCGCTGGGTGGTCCTTGACGCGCCCCCAGCTTGGAAGAAGCAGGGGAGTCGGCCGCGCGGCATGCGGGGGACTGGGCGCCGTGCGGCATGCGGGATGGTGAGGCCGCGCGCGATGCAGGGCAGATCCGGCTGCCCGGTCGGCGAGACTCGCTTCGGCGGGGAGCAAGCACCATCCTCGGGTGCCCGGCTCCGGTTGTGCCGTGCCGATGTCGACTTGTGCCGTGCCGGTGTCGACAGGGTCAGCCGAGTTCGATGACGACCTTGCCGAACAATCCGCCGGCGGTCTGAGCCGTGTACGCGGCCGGGGCGTCGAGGAAGCCGATCCGGCGGTCGATCACCGGGTGGATGTCATGGGTCTCGACGTGACGCACAAGATCGCGGTGCATGGCCTCGCTGCCGACCGCGACGCCGCGGATGCGAGCCTGTTTGCCGAGCAGGGCGTACCCGTCCAGCGGCCCCCCGGTCGCGTCGAACAGGCCGAGGGTGGCGACCTCACCGCCCGGTGCGAGGGCGGCCAGGGCCTGGGCCAGGATGGACACGCCGACGCTGTCGACTACCTTGTCCACGCCTCCGGACAGCGCGAGGATCGCCTTGCCCCAGTCGTGTTCGGTCGTGCTGTTGACGTAGCCCGCAGCACCGAGGCGGACGAGGGCCTCACCCGCTGCGTCGTTGCGCACGGCCGCGTAGACCCGGGCGCCGGCGGCCCGAGCGAACTGCAGGGCGGAGAGCGCGACGCCACCGCTGCCGATGATCAGAACGGTGCTGTCCGAGGTGATCGGGTGGTCTCCGTACAGGGCGTTCCAGGCGGTCAGGGCTGCCACCGGCAGGGTGGCTGCCTCGGCGTGGTCGAGGTTGGCGGGGGCACGCATGATGCGCCGGGCCGGAAGGACGACGTACTCGGCGAGCACTCCGTCCTCGTGCAGGGCGCCCAGTCCCAGACCCATGGCGGCCGGCGGACGGCCGTCGCTCCAGTCGAGTACGTGCAGATTGGTGACGCGGTCGCCCACGCTCCAGCCCCTGACCCGCGGACCGACGGCGTCAATCTCCCCTGCGACATCCGACAGCGGGACGAGGTCCTGTGCCGGCAGTCGGCCGAAGGGGCCTTTGAGGATCAGTTGGTCGCGGTAGTTCATCGAGATCGCCCGGACGCGAACGCGGACCTCGCCGGGGCCCGGTACGGGCACAGGGGTCTCGTCCAGGACGAGGCCGGCGGCGTCGGTCGCGTCTGCGGGCAGTATCCAGCGGTTCATCAGCTGCGTGGGGACTGCGCTGTCGTTGGTGTGAAGGGAAGTCATGGGTCCCTTTCTACGAGGGCCGCGAAGAGCGGGCCAGGTCAGGATGAACCTGGTTACGGCAGGACCAGCCAGGGGTGCCCGGGGGCGCCTACGCTGGAGAAATGCCACGCGACCGCGCCGCGCTCGGAGCGTTTCTGCGTTCCCGCCGAGACCGCCTCACCCCGTCCCAGGCCGGCATCGAGCCCTTCCCCGGAGCCCGACGGGTGCCGGGACTGCGCCGGGACGAGCTGGCCGTAGCGGCAGGCGTGAGCCCGGACTACTACAGCCGCCTCGAACAGGGACGCCAGGCCAACATCTCTGCCGCCGTACTCGACGCGCTGGCCCGGGCCCTGCGGCTGGACGAGGTCGAACGCACCCACCTCCACGACCTGGCCGCGCCCACCACACCGCACCGGCCAGCGACCCCGCGCACGGCCCAGCGCCCCGATCCGGGGCTGCTGCGCCTGATGGACACCCTCCACCACGTCCCGGTGCTGCTGCTCGGCCATCGCGGCGAGGTTCTGGCCCGCAACGCCCTGCTGACGGAGGTCCTGGGCAGCCCACTGGAGCCAGGCACATCCTTCGTCCGTTACATGTTCCAGGACCCCACTGCCCGCGAGCGGATCGTCAACTGGTGCGACTTCGCCTCAGCCACCGTCGCCACCATGCGCCGCGAAACCGCCCGCCGCCCGCACGACCACCGCCTCACCGCGCTCATGGACGAGCTGCGCACCACCGACCGTGACGTCGCCCGATGGTGGGACGATCACACCGTCCGCGACTACGCGTCAGTGAGCAAACGTATCCAGCACCCCACCGCCGGTCCGATGTCCTTCGACATCGAGATCGTCTGCGCGCCTCACGAACCGGACCAGCGCCTTGTCGTCTACACCACCGAGCCCGACTCCCCCACCTCCCGCGTCCTGCCGATCCTGGCCAGCTGGAACGCCGTGTCCCGCCGCTGACCGGCCCGAACGCCCGATCGGGCAGAGCCGCCGCCGGCTGCCGGGCGGGTCGCCCGCGGGAGCCGCTACGGAGAGCACGAACTGTGCGTGATCTCCCGAGGGGACCCCGCTCGTTCGCTTCGCCCGCATCACCGGCGACTCCAGGGCGGCACGCCGCCGCTCGTACGGCCAGCCGGTCAGATCCGCATCCGCGTGGACCAGGTCGAAGACCACACAGTGTGCAGGCCACTGAGGCGGCGGCGACGGCAGCGGCCAGGGTCAGGCGAGCGGTTGCTTGGCCAGCGCGGCGAGTGGGGAGTGCCGGCCCTTCTTCACCGCGCGCGGTTGCTCCCCGTCGAGGGGGAGCCCGTCCGGCGGCGGTGGGCCGCAGGGCCGCCACAGTCCCGGTGCCCACTACACGATGGACAGGCGCACCGGGTGTTCACCGGCCGGTGCGGGGTGCGCATCGAGGGCCTGGCTCATGCCCCGATGACCCCGCACGAGGCCATCAGCGCCTTCAGCTGCCTCCGGGCCGTCCAGGCCGACGACACCGGTGCCGCCCGCGAGTTCGCCGGCGCCGAACCGCGGATGCCCGAGCTGCTCGTCGACGCCGCGGCGCGGATCGTCGTCCCGGTCACCGCGCTGCCCGGCCCGTCCGCAGGTGAGCCGTGCGCGGGCACCTTCGCCCTGGAAGCCGGGCCGGACACGGCCGAGGGCATCGCCCGCGCCGTCATCGACTTCGCGCAGCAGTTCCTCACCGAGGACCACGAGGACGCACCGAGGACCACGAGGACGCCACCGGCACCCTGCGCCAGCTGGAGGCCGCCGGCGAACGGCTTGGTGTCGGGCATGTCGGCTCCTCAACGTACGGGCCGCCCCGCTGATCGCTGCGGCGTCGAACCTGATGCTGGGGTTGCCGCCCTGTGGACGGAATCCGGCGCCGGCGGGGGAGAGCTCTCCCCCAGATTGATTGTGCTTGAGGACGACGCGCAGCTGGTTCTCAGATGACCAGGACCCGGCGCCCGCGTGTGTGACCGGCCTGGCTGTCGATGTGCGCCGCCGCGGCCTCGGCGAGCGTGTACGACTTCTCGACCGGGATGTGGAGCTTTCCCCGCGAGATGAGGTCGACGGCTTCGGCGAGCGCCTCCGGCACGCTCCCGGGTACGCCGGAGAATCGGACACCGAACTCGGGCGCGCTGAGATCGGCGATGGAGACCACCTTCTGCGGGTCCCCGGTCAGTTCGACGAGCTCGCGGATCACGCCCGAGCCGGCCAGGTCGAGGGCTGTGTCGACATGGCCGAGCTGCCGTACCCGCTCGACCCAGCCCTCGCCGTATGTCGTGGCGAGGGCGCCCAGGCTGCGTAGGTAGTCCTGGTTCGCTGCCCCAGCGGTCCCGATCGCCGTGATGCCGCGGTCGCGGGCGATCTGCAGCACCGCCGATCCGACTCCCCCGGAAGCGCCGCTGACCAGCAGCGTCTGCCCGGACCGCACACCGACCTCGCGGATGACGCGCAGCGCGGTCTCCACCACGGAGGGGTAGCCGGCCGCCTCTTCGAACGTCAGGCCCTCGGGCACACGGGCCCAGGCCGACAGCACGGCGAACTCGGCATACGTGCTCGCGCCTTCGCCGAACACGCGGTCGCCGACCTCGACCCCTTCGACGCCTTCACCGACCTCGTCCACCACGCCGGAGGCGTCGAGCCCGACTCCGGAGGGCAACTCGATCGGATGGGCCCCCAGGACCTGGCCTTCACGGAGCCTCCAGTCGACAGGGTTGACGCCTGCCGCCCGTACGGCGATGCGTATCTGGCCGGGGCCCGCGTGGGGCTCCTCGGCATCCATGAGTTGCAGAACGTCCGGACCGCCGAACTCGGCGAAGCTCACCTTCTTCATGCGGCGACCGTAACACTAACCGTTAGTGTTTTACACCTGTTATGGATTTGTACCTGATAGTGTGAGGGCATGACCGTGCCGACCGGACGACGTGAGCGCAAGAAGGCCGCGACCCGCCAGAAGATCGCTGATGCCGCCCTGCGGCTCTTCCTGGAGCATGGGTACGACGCGGTGGGCATCCGTGACGTGGCCGCCGAGGCCGACGTGGCCGTCACCACGGTCTTCTCCCACTTCGCCTCGAAAGAGGCGCTGGTCTTCGAACAGGACGAAGACTTCGAGCAGCGCCTCACGCGGGCGGTCACCGACCGGGCGCCGCACGAGCCGCTGATCCCCGCGCTGCGCCGCGAGATCCAGGCCTTGGTGCGACACTGCACGGCGGACAGCGCCGCCCCGGTCTGGCGCATGATCGACGCATCCCCCGCCCTGCGGGAGTACGAAGAGTCGATGCGGCTGCGCCACGCGGAGTCCTTGGCAACGGCCATCGCCGCCGATCCCGACCTGTCAGGGACCGCAACGGCATCCCGGGCGATCGCGAGGTTCGTGATCGACGCCTATTCGCTGGCCCGTGAGGCGGCCGATCCGCAGGCCGCGGTGGACGAGATCTTCCAGATGATCGAGGCGGCCTGGGCCGTCACCTGCCCCTCCGGAAGCTCCACCGGCACGGCCAGATCGTAGTCAGGACTCGACCCTGCCCCGCGCCGTTTCGCCGAACCCCAGCCACAGAGCGGATCGGTGGGCGAGCCGGCCTTGACCGTTCTGGCCGGTGACCGTGGTCGCATGGCCTTGCGGCGGTCGGGATGCGGCCGGCCAGCCCCTTCTTCGCGAGCGGCTGGCCACCGGCTACTGAACGTTGCGGGACCGCATATAGGCCCCCTCTGCCGACCCCTCCGTCACCCCTCCGCGCCCCGTCGCGAAGGGCCGGACGTTCCCGCAGGGCAGGCCAAGAACTCGACACAGCCCCGGTGGAGGGAGTTGCTGCAAGCGCTGGAGATCTTCCAAAGGGCGACGCCCGATCAGTCGGGAAGCCGGCCCGTCCGGACGACCAGCACGACAAGCTCACGCGGGACAACCGGCTCTGTTCACGAGTCGCGGCTCTGGCACGAGTTGTGTGATGGTCTCACGCAGAGTGACTGCGGCTGTGAGGGGGTCAGATCTGGTTTCCCGGGTGCCGGGCGTTCCAGGAGCTGATTAGTGCTGCTCGCTGGTCGTCGAGATTCACGACGTCTCCGGGGGGTGCCGGGGCGAAGATGTCGACTATCTCAGGGCCCTCGCCCTGCCGTTCGGAGTGGCGGACGTATGCCTGCCGGCCGTTGGTGAACTGTCGCAGCTGTCCGGAAGGGTGGACGTTGGGGCGGGCTCCCTGGCAGCACAGGAGGCGGCCGTCACGTTCGAGCTGTCGCCGGGCCTGGGAAAGGCAGTCGAGATAGTCGGTCCCGCTGAACTCTATGCGTGAGTGAGCATCGAGGAGCGCGATGAGAGCGGTGGAGGGATCACTGAGGCAGATGGTGACGTGACGCACCAGGCCAGCAGCGTCAACGGTCTGAAGGTCTATCTCCTCGGTCCACTTCGGCCGAGGAACGTCGCTGTCGTCAGTTGTGTCCTGCTCGGACCGGCTATTCATACCGACCATGATCTCTGCCGTTGGCAGGCCGGGGAAGCTTTACTCCGCCAGCAGGACGCGCTTGCGGAGGAGGGCGAAGCCGGCGCGGCCGAACATTTGGCGCTTGAGCATCTTGATCCGGTTGACGTGTCCTTCGACGACGCCGGAGCTCCAGGGCAGGGTAAGGCCCGCGATGACCGCGTCGCGGTCTCGGTCGATGCCGGCCGCGAGAGTGTGGAGGCTGGGAAGGTCGTCCTGGCGGACGGCGTCGAGCCACTGCGGGAGTCGTTCGCCCTGGCGCTCGGTGAGTATCTGGGCGAAGGATCGAACGTGACCGGTCAGGGCGTCGAGTTCGGGGCAGTTGGCCAGGACGGTCTTGAGCCGGAGTTGTTCGATCTCGGTCAGGGTCTCGGGTCGGCTGAGGATCCATTTCGTCACCACGCGGGGTGCCGGCGGTTGCGCGGTGACCGGCCGTGGCGAGGTGCGCTTCTCTCGCAGGTAGGCGCTGACCCGGCCGTAGCTGCCGCGATAGCCCAAGGGAACGATCTCTTCCCAGAGCTTCCAGGCGTTGGTGCAGCCCTCGTCCCATCGTTCGTCCAGATAGGGCTTGTACTCGTCGAGGACGGAGGTCCTGTTGTGCTGCCACTGGCCGCGGAAGAGGTCTTCCGGCTTCCCAGCGTCGGCGAGGGTCTTGACGGTGCGGTGGGTCATGTTCAGCTGGCGCCCGATGGAACGGCGGCTGTGGCCGGCTTCCAGCAGCGCGTGGACCGTGGCGTGCCTGGCTCGGACGCGGTTGGCGAAGCGCTCGCTCCGCCATGGAGAGTCCGTCTTCTCTTCGGGCGGCGCAGGTTCGTCGGCCTTCCGCTCAGGATCGGGGACCAGGACGCGAAGGCACTGGCGGTGGCGGGCGACAGCCCGCTCGGCGGCCTCCCCGAGGTTGTGCCACAAATGCCAGCGGTCGGCGACCTGCGTCGCCTGTGGTGCCCCGGCTGTGGCGCCTTCTGCGAAGAACGGCGCGCGGTCCCGGCAGACGATCTCGATCCCGGGTCGCTTCGCCAGCCATGCGGCCAGGCTGGACGCCTCTCGGTCAGGCAGCAGATCCACCGGCCGACGGGTCTCGACGTCGACGAGCACCGTGCCGTAGACCCGTCCCTTGCGAGTGGCGTACTCATCGACGCCGACTACCCGCGGGGCCGGGACTTCGGGTTCGGGCAAGGCACCGAGCAGCCGTAAGAGTGCGCTGCGGCTGATGGACACCCCGAAGGCCCGTGCCATCCGGGCGCCGGCCCGGCCGGCGAGGGCGAGCCCCACCGCGGCGAGAGTCGACCGCAACCGTTCCGTCCACCTGCTGTACCGCCGGGTCAGCCCGGGCAACTGCTCAGCGAACGTCTGCCGAGCGCACGAAGACTGCGGACAGAAGAACCGCCGAACTCGCAGTTGCAGGACCACCAGACGTCCCCCGCTCGGCACGTCCGCAGGAAACCGCAGGTAAGAGCTGTGCACCCGGGTCGACTCGCTTCCACAGTCCGGGCATGCCGCCCCGGCCGACGTACTGCTGACGTTGACGCGTATCGCCTCGTGGCTCACATCCAGCGACTGCACCGACACGTCCGCGATGGACGGTAACAGCAGGCCCTCCACGGGAGGCGATGTCTCTTCCACGACGCCGCACTGTCGACCACACCAAGATGGGCCCCGGTCGTTTTCAGGCAATTTCCCGAAGCCTTTTCGGAGCGGCGGCCGTCACTCAGCGTGCGCGCTTCACGGAAGTCGTGCCAGAACCCGAGTCGCGACAGCAGATGTATACCTCGCCGAGCAGCACGTAGACGGCTGCGTGTTCGATGTTCATGAGATGTGACAGTGGCCGTGGGGCGGTCGGCCGCCCTGTAGTCATCCACCGGTCGAGGACTGGACTCGATCACAGCCGAGTGGCCAGCCAGATGGTCACGGCCGCGGTAACGGTGAGCCCGGCGTTGAGTGTGATCCGGCGGTCCCCGCCAGTCAGGTGGACGCCGATCGCGCCGGTCTGCAGGAGTACGAAGCCGATGGCCGCGGCCGTCGCCAGCGAGGGAGCGATACCGGTCAGCGGCGGCAGGACCAGGCCGGTCGCGCCGAGTATCTCGACCGCCCCCAGCGCCCTGAGGGCAGGCAGGGGTATGCGGTCGACCCAGGTCATCATCGGTCGGAGTTGATCGCGGCTGCGGATCACCTTCAGCGTGCCGGCGTAGACGTAGAAGACGGCGAGCAGTCCCGCGACGATCCAATAGGCGATGTCCATGATTCCCGTTCATGGGCCACCGGCTCACGGAGACCCGTCGATTGCGTCGATTACCAGAAGGGCCACTGGTCAGGCCCGGTTCGTCATCCGAGGGACCCGGACACCGAAAGGTGGCAGCACCACCGTCCTGCCGGTTGAAAGGAGGGTGGCCGTGCCGTGCTGTGCCGTCGGTTTCAGGCGAGGTCTGGGGCGGGCTCGGTCGCGTAGCGGCTCATCGCGTCGATGTTGGCCTCTGGCGTCAGCGGCCGGCCGCCGGCGAGTGCTTCCTGGAGGTCCCGGAAATACTGCACGTACAGGTCGGGGGTGAATGTGCTGAGCATGACGGCGGGTTGGTCGGTCAGGTTGGCGAAGGTGTGCGGGGTACCGGGCGGAACCATCACGAGGGTGCCCGGGGCGGCGTCGTGCTCCTCGTCCCCCACGGTGAACCGCACGGTGCCGGACAGGACGTAGAAGCCCTCGTCGTGTCGGGCATGGCGGTGCTGGGGCGGTCCCTGGGTATGCGGGGCGAGGACGGACTCGGCGATCGCGAGGCGGTGCCCAGTGTGGCTGCCGTCCTCCAGAACCCGCATGCGCGTGGTACCCAGAACGATCATCTCACCATCGCCGGGACCCATCACCGATACGGCGGGGTGAGTCTGCGGCTCGCTGGTCTTCGCTTCTTCGGTCATGCTCACGAGTTCACCGCCGGGTCCCCAGGGCTGTCCAAGACCTGTTCCGCATCGCCGATACCTCATGGGTATCGTCGCAGCGTGGAGCTACATACCCTGCGCTACTTCGTGGCGGTCGCCGAGGAACTCCACTTCGGCCGGGCCGCCACCCGGCTGCACATGAGTCAGCCGCCGCTGAGTCGGGCGATCAAGCAGTTGGAGGCCGATGTCGGGGCCTTGCTCTTCGCCCGCTCGCCTGCCGGCGTCACGCTCACTCCGGTGGGCACGGTGCTGCTCGATGAGGCGCGGGCCCTGCTCGACCATGCCGACCGCGTCCGGGTACGCGTGAGCGCGGCGGCCGGCGTCGCGACCCTCACCATCGGCATCCTGGGCGACGGCACCGACCCGGGAGTGGCCAGGCTGGCCGCCGCCTACCGCCGAGACCACCCCGGCATCGACATCCGCATCCGCGACACCGATCTGACCGATCCAACCTGCGGGTTGCGCGCCGGACTGGTCGACGTCGCGCTGACTCGGGCGCCGTTCGACGTGACTGCCCTGACGGTGCGTGCGCTGCGGACCGATCCGGTTGGCGCGGTGCTGCGTGCCGACGATCCGCTGGCCCGCCGCGACGGGCTGCGGCTGGCCGAACTGAGCGACCGCCGCTGGTTCCAGTTCCCGCAGGGCACCGACCCCGTCTGGCAGTCGTACTGGAACGGTGGCAGACCGCGCCAGGGACCAGTGGTGCGCGCCGTCCAGGAATGCCTGCAGGCCGTGCTGTGGAACGGCACGGTCGGCCTGGCCCCGCTCGGACACGACCTGCCCGCGGAGCTGGCCGTGGTGCCGCTGATCGACATGCCGCCGAGCCGAGTGGTGGCGGTGTGGAACGAGGGTGACACCAACCCGTTGATCCGTTCCTTCATCGAGACCGCGACAACCGCGTACCGTCACTGAGCACCGCCAACCGGTGCTGCCACAACTCGTGAACAATCCGAACGCCACAGCCCCCTTCCCAAGTGGTGAACATCTGCACCACCAATTGGTGAGGGTCGAACTGGTTCGGGAAGACCAGCGGCAGGTGTGGGTGCTGACGAAACGAGGCCGCGGCGAGGCGAAGAAGCTGCCGGCGCCGAAGGGCATACGGGTCTCGGCGCTGCGTGAGGAGCAGTACGACCCGGTCACCGGGGAGCTGTTCGGCGCCAGCTACGACGACCACTCCGCGGCGGTCACCTCGACGGCCGCCGAACTGCACCGCGTGGGGATGGGGCACCGGCTCGGCAACGGGTACGGGTTCGCCCGTCGTCGCCCGGGCGTACACGGCGAGCTGGGCGCGAAGGCTGCTCCGTCCTGCGTCGGCCGCGTCCTGCCGCAGTTCCACCAGCTCGTCGTCGGAGAGGTTGTCGATCCAGGTCTTGTCCGCTGCCGCTCGGCTTCGTCACGCAGCTGCAGCTCATACCAGTCGAGTTGGTCTCTTTCCCTGATCCAGTTGCGCACCGCCGCATCCTGCTCGCGCCGCGCCTCAGCGTCCGCGACGACGACGCACGGGTACATCAGCGAGGGCCGGAGCCGAGGTACGGCCAGACTCGCGCGCGGGCGGCGAGCAGTGGCCCCGCGGAATCCGGCCCGGATCGAGGCTGCTCCATCTCCCTGGGGACCGCCATGTTGCGCAGCGACGCCTCAGGCGGGGGCGCCCCCGTTGGGCCGGACATGAGACGACTCTGTGCCCTTGAGGTGGCGCTGCCCTGGCGATGGTGCTGCCGAGCGCGGTGCCGGCGGCGGCCGACACCAGCGCCTGCACGCACCACTGGCCGGGGCCGCAGGTGTGCATCCGCCTGTCCCGCCGACGAGACGTAGGCGCATGCGCGGTCGACGTGAGGGGAGCGACGGTGCGGCGGGTGCGGCAGCCTGTCGAGAGGTCCGCGCTGACCTGGGCCGTCATGGCCGGATGCGGACGGGTGCCGTGCGGGGCGGTGCTAGCATGCCTGTGTGTTCATCGAGGTTGACAGACTGTAGCCGCTTCGAAGGCGGCGTTCTCCGGGTGCGTGTTCACCGAGTGTGGTGAGCGCGCTGCACCGCGCGTCTTGGCGCGGGGCCGCTTCCGCGCGTGCCGTCCCCCTCGTTCCGGGCCGTGAGCGTGGCCGTCGGTCCTCTCGTGACCGTCGGTTGTCTCCTGGGCGTCGGTTCTCTCGTGGAAGCCGTTCCCTTCCGTACCGGGCCAACCGCGCCGCGCGGTATCGGTCTCCTCAGGAACACGACCGGACTGGCACGTCGTGCGGTGCCGTGAGGGGCGTCTCTCAGCCTTCGAACCTTCGAACCTGTTGTTCCGCGTGCGGGCCTGCCCCGGTCGGCTTCGGCTGCCGGAGGCGATCCTGCCTGCCCGCCCGCTGCGGTCCACCGCGAGTCCCCACGGGACCGGCGTCGGCCACCGCAGTCGGCCGCTTCCGCCCAGCACACTCTGATCACGAGGAGAAACACCGGTGCCGCAGACCACGACTTTCGACTTTCCCCTGGACCGCGCTCCCGGCTGCCCTTTCGACCCACCGCCTCACTACGCCGCCCTGCGCGCGCAGGACCCGCTCGTCCGGGTACGGATCTGGGACGGACAGACACCCTGGCTCGTCACCCGTTACGAGGACCAGCGCGCCGTGCTGGCCGACCCGCGCTTCAGCGCCGACCCGAGCAAACCCGGCTTTCCCGCGCCGACCGAGGGCTTCGCGGCCCAGGGCCGCCAGGAGGTGCAGGCCCTGAGCATGCAGGACGATCCGGAGCACGCGCGTCAACGCCGCATGCTCATCAAGCGCTTCACGGTCAAACAGATCGCCGCGATGACTCCGCGGCTGGAGCAGATCATCGACGACCTGCTGGACCGGATGCAGGCCGCCGGGCCGCCGACCGACCTGGTCGAAGCCTTCGCGCTGCCCATGCCCTCCCTGGTCATCAGCGAACTGCTCGGCGTCCCCCGGCAGGACCACGCCCTCTTCCAGCGCGCGGCCGGCACGATGATCTCCCGGGAGAGCACCGTGCAGGAGTTCACCGCCGCCCGCGACGAACTCGCCGAGTTCCTCGGCGACCTGATCCGGCGCAAGGACGCCGATCCGGACGACGACCTGCTCAGCTCCTTGGTCGTCACACGCCTGCGCACCGGCGAACTCACTCCCGCGCTCCTCGTCGAAACCGCGATAACGCTGCTGGTCGCGGGGCACGAGACCACCACCAACCAGCTCGCCCTCGGAACACTGGTACTGCTGCGCAATCCCGACCAGCTCGCCGTCGTCCGGGACAGCGACGACCCCGCCCGGGTGGCGTCGGCCGTCGAGGAACTGCTGCGCTACCTGTCCATCACCCAGAACGGGCTCTCCCGGGTCGCCACGGAAGACATCGAGATCGCAGGCCGGCTCATACGCGCGGGCGAGGGCGTGATCGTGCCGAACGCCTCCGGCAACCGCGACGCGACCGTCTTCCGCGACCCCGACCGGTTCGACATCGACAGGCCGGACGCACGCGGACACCTCGCGTTCGGCTACGGCGTCCACCAGTGTCTGGGGCAGAACCTGGCCCGCAAGGAACTCCAACTCGCCTACCCGGCCCTGTTGCGCCGCTTCCCCGGACTGCGCACCACCCTCCCGGACGAGGACATCCGCTTCAAACACGACATGATCGCCTACGGCGTGCACGAACTGCCCGTCACCTGGTGACCTGGAACCACCCGCCGAGTGCGCGCCCCCGCCACCTACCTGCTCCTCGCCGCCACCGCTCGGCTCCGCCGCCCGCGCGCCCGGCACGTACCGACGCACAGCCCACACCCGTCCAGAAAGAACCCATGAACACCTGCCCCATGCCGGCCGACCACCCACGACAGACCCCCGCGACTCCCCCACGGACCACCGGCCCAGCAGCCCCGGCGCACCAGGAAGACCGGCCCGCTCCCGTGCCGTTCGACCCGGAAGCAGCAACCGTCCTGGAGGGGCTGGGCGACCTGCGCGGCGTCGAGCCGTCGTCACCCGCGGACGTGCCGCGGTGGCGCGCGTACCTCGCCGAGACCGCCCCCGATCCCACACTGGAGGAACTGCGCGACGGCGGGAGTTTCGAGGTGGTGGAGCGTACGGTGCCGGGACCCGACGGAGCGCCGGACGTCCCGCTGCTGATCGCCCGCCCCGCGAGACTGTCCGACGCCGCACCCGTCGTCTACCACTTACACGGCGGCGGCATGATCAGCGGGACCAGCCGCACCGGCCTGCCCGGCATCCTGCGCGAGTGGGCCGCACCCCTCGGGCTCGTCGTGGTCTCCGCCGACTACCGTCTGGCCCCCGAGCATCCGTACCCGGCTGGCGTCGAGGACTGCTACGCGGGCCTGGTGTGGGTGGCACGACACGCCGCGGAGGTCGGCGGTGACCCGGAGCGGATCGTGGTGGCTGGCGGCAGCGCGGGGGGCGGGCTGACCGCGGCCGTCGCGCTCATGGCGCGCGACCGGGGCGGACCACGCCTCGCCGGCCAACTGGCCATGTGCCCCATGCTCGACGACCGCAACAACACCCCCTCCGCCCTGCAGATGGCCGGCCACGGCGTATGGGACCGGCGCGCCAACGAGGCCGGCTGGACGTCGCTGCTCGGCGAGGCCCGAGGCACCGACCGGGTCCCGCCGTACGCGGCACCCGCCCGCGCCACCGACCTGTCCGGCCTGCCACCGGCCTACATCGACGCCGGTGCCGCCGAGACCTACCGCGACGAGGACATCACCTACGCCTCCCGCATCTGGCAAGCCGGGGGCGACGCCGAACTCCACGTCTGGTCGGGCGGATTCCATGGCTCCGACCAGATCGCATCCGACACCGCCGTAGCCCGCGACGCCCGCGAGGCCCGCGTCCGCTGGCTACGCCGCATCCTCAACCGGTGAGCTGACGGATACACCGTCTTCGCGGATCCGTGGCAAGCGCGGCCGGGCCACTGCGCCGCCTGGCGTGCTGTCCCCGCGGAGACGGTGGACCGCTCCGGCGTGACGGCCCGGCGCTGGCTGCGGGACTGGACCGGGGGCCGGCGTGTGGCCCGTCTGCACGGCGCCCTGCTCGGCGAGTTGCGCTGCCAACCGCTTCGAGTCGTGAGAAGCCCCCTTCAGCGCGGCCAGAGTGTTCCCGGCGCCCTTCTCGCGGCGGTTGGTGCCCCACAGGGTGTCGTCGTCGAACTTGATCACTCGGTCCGGTATCCGCCGTACACGGAAGCGGCCTTCGTCTTCGTCTGAACATGTGCTCCGCCCAAGGAACACACATCTTCAGACCGGAGGCCGTGGGGACAAGTCTGCTGCATCGCGACACACGCCGAGAAGCCTTGGAGCGCTTGTCACGCTTCCGGGGCGAGTTTTACTCCCGCCTCAACCTCCGCGAGCGCATCACCGAGGCCCACGCCAAACCGAACCTCTACCGACGGCCCACCCCGACTGGTGGACCTCGGCATGCCCCTCTTCACCGACCCGCCGGCTGGTCGGGTGCAGGGTGAGGACGGCTTGGACGAGGCTGGTGATCCGAGTTGTGGAACAGCGCAGTCTGCGCAGGAGACGCCAGGATTTCAAGGTGGCGACGGCCTGTTCGCCGAGTGCCCGGATCCCGGATCTTCGCGTGCGAGCGGCTGACGGCCTGTTGGCCTGCGGAGAGACGCTCCCACCGGTCGCGGTAGGGCGTGCGGTGTTTCGCCGGGCCTACCACAGGGCTGTGAAGGCCGGGGCCAAGGACTCGTCGAAGGCCCGGCGGTAGCCCGGACTACCGGGAGCCCGCCACAGGGCGCGACTTGTAGAAGGACTCCTCCAGGTAGGCGGTGGCGTGCGGCTGGTAGGGCTCCTCCAAGTAGGCGGCCTCGTCTTCGTCGAGTTCGACGTCCACCGCGGCGACCGCGTCGGCCAGCTGGGCCGGCTTGGTGACCCCGACGATGGGCGAGGTCACCGCCGGGTTGCGCATGACCCAGGCCAGGGCGACCTGGGCCGGGGACAGACCCCGCCTGCCCGCGATCTCGTGGACGCGCTCGGCCACTGCCTGGTCCCCGTCGCGGTAGAGGATCTTGCCGCCCGGGTCTGTTGCGGCACGCGCCGTGGCGGTGTCCCGGACCCGCGTCAGCCTGCCCCGCGCCAGCGGGCTCCACGGGATCACGCCGATGCCCTGGTCGGCGCAGAGCGGGAACATCTCCCTCTCTGCTTCTCGGTGGATGAGGTTGTAGTGGTCCTGCATCGACACGAACCGGGTCCAGCCGTTCAGGTCAGCCAGGTACAGGGCCTTGGCGAACTGCCAGGCGTACATGGAAGAGGCTCCGATGTAGCGGACCTTCCCGGACTTGACCGCGTCGTGCAGCGCCTCGAGGGTTTCCTCGATCGGGGTGTCGTAGTCCCAGCGGTGGATCTGGTACAGGTCGATGTAGTCGGTCCCCAGTCGCTTCAGGGAGGCGTCGAGCTCGGCGAAGATCGTCTTGCGGGACAGCCCGGCGCCGTTCGGGCCGGGGCGCATCCGCATCCAGACCTTGGTGGAGAGAACGACCTCCTCGCGTCGGGCGAAGTCCTTGACCGCCTGGCCGACGATCTCCTCGCTGCTTCCGGCGCTGTACCCGTTGGCCGTGTCAAGGAAGTTGACGCCGGCCTCGAGGGCCTGCTTGATGATGTCCCGGCTGGCGTCCGCGCCCAGCGACCAGGGCTCGCCGCCCCGGTCTGGCTCGCCGAAGCTCATGCAGCCGAGGGTGAGGGCGGAGACTTCCAGTCCGGTCGTTCCGAGTTTGATGTATCGCATGCTTCCGAACCTAGGAAGTGAAGTGCGCTCCAACGCAAATTCGGAGGCGGGGGGCTTGCGCGCCCTGTCAGGGCTCGACCGTTTCGGCCAGACGTACCAGAGAACCCAGTAGTGGCGAGTAACAAACTGCCAATACGCGGCCGAGCGAGTGGGGCACCACTCAGCCCCCGACGGCACACCGCCTTCGCGAGTCCGTCGCCACCACCGAGCATCGCTCGATAACTAAGAGGTTCCGCGGGTCCAGGCGGCGGTATCGCGGCGCTCGCGACGGCGCCCCCACCCGCGGCTTCTCTTAGTCCGGAAAAAGGCCTGCGCTCTTACGGAAGTTGCTGGTCACAGGGTCCAACAACTCGGACGCGACGTAGAACACATGCACGCCCATCTCGGACACCAGTGACGGGCCGACATCATCGAGGCCGCCGGCGCGTACATGACCCGGGTCCACGGTTAGCGGAACCTGCACCTGTACCCCGGCGACGGCCCCTCGGCGCTTGTCCCCCGCATCCCGCGCGCCGTCCTCACACACGGCGTCTGCTTTCGGCACCCGGGCGTTTGTGCACGGGTGTCCCGCGCGGCCGGCCGGTGTTCTCGGGGCAGGAGGCGGACATGCTGGGCGGATTCGCCGCCCAGGCCGCCATCGTCATGGAACTGGCCGAGCGCCGAAAGGACGCCGAACAGATCGCCGTGCTCCAGGACCGCGACCGGATCGCCCGGGACCTGCACGACCTGGCCATCCAGCGGCTCTTCGCCACCGGCACGCCGGTCAGCCGGTCGCCGAACCGGGTGACCAGGTCCCGATGAGCCGCCTTGACCCGCCGAAGCGTTCTGCAGATCCAGGTGGAAGGTGTGCCGCTCGGTGTTGTGCACGCCGTAGCAGTCCAGGAGCGCGGTCGTGGTCTGGGGGTCGAGCCGGCCGCCGTCGGGATGGGCGGCCAAGTAGGCGGTGGCCAGAACCCTCGCGCGAACGCTCCCCACGTCCGGCAACTCGGGCACGGTCCCCGGAGGCCGGGCGAGCCAGTCGGCGCGGGCTGCGGCGCGTGACAGGGCGCGGGCGGCATCCTCGGCGTCGGAGTACGCGGGCACGCTGCCGCCGCCGGCTGTCGGCAGCGATTCGACACGGGCCGCATGCGCGGGCAGCACCGCGACGACGGAGCGGGCGAGCGGGCCCGGGACCGAGATCAGAGCCTGCACCAGGTCTTCTCCGGTGGCCGTGGCGACGGCGTGGGCACCAGGCTCACCAGGACGGCGTCGACGGCGTCGTCCCGGGCCAGACTCATGCACCGTCGTAGTCGCTCCTCGCCGACGGTCGCCGTGACGTCCACGGGGTCGGCCACTGTGGCGCGGCCCGGAAGTAAGGAAAGAAGTTCGTCCGCCAGGCCGGTGGTGAGCGGCGGGATCATCCGTCCGGTGTCCATGCACGCGTCGGCGGCCAGGACGCCGGCCCGCTCGCGTTGCTGAGGACGACGACCCGCCTACCGTGCGGCAGCGGCTGGGCGTGCAAGAGGGCGGCGGTGTCCAGGAGTTCACCGATCGTGCGGGTGGCGGTGACGCCGGCCTGGGTGAACAGGGCCTGCCGCGTCATGGTCGGGGTCGGCCCCGGGGTGCCGTCCGGCGAAGGTGGCGTCCGGCAGGGCGGCGACGGACCGCCAGGCGTGCGGGTGCACGGTGAACAGCCGCCCGGCGTGGGAACCGTTGTGGATGTTCCGCAGGATCGCGCGTCCGACCGACCTGGATCTGCGGCTCACGCCGATCACCGCGACCGTCCGGGGCCGGAGCAGCGGCTGCATGCTGATGACGTCGGCGACCTGACCCCGGGCGTCGACCGCGCTCAAGTAGGTCTCCTCCTCGGTGAGTTCGACCGCACAGTGCACCTCGGGTCCGTCGAAGTGGCGGGTGACGCGCAGCCTCGAGTCATGAAAGACCTTCAGTACGTTCTCGGTCAGGGCGTCGGCGCTGAACGCGGTGATGCCGGCCGTACGTGGGGCGTCCGCGAGGTGTTCCAGCAGGAGGGTGCCCACACCACGGTGGTGCCAGGCGTCGGCCACCGCCACGGAGATCTCCGCCGTGCCGCCGTCCGGCAGCACCTCGTACTCGGCCAGCCCCACCAGCCGCCCACCGCACTCGGCCGCGAGCGCGGGGTAGCCGGGGCGGTCGCCCTTGGCCACCCGGTCGGCGGCCTGTCGGGCGGAGGACGGGCTGACGGAGAAGAACGGCAACCGCCGGTTTCGCGGGGACATCTCCTCGTACAGCCGCTGCACTGCCTGCCGATCTGCCGGACCCGCCTGCCGGATGCGAACCGTGGTTCCCTCCGCCAGCAGGGCATGCACCGGGGCTTCCTGGATGCCGGTCATCACGAACCCTCCCTCCGGACGATCCCGCGTTCAGCGTCCGGCGGCGGGACCCGGTGGCCCAGGGGCCGACCGGGCACCGCGCGGGCCGAACGGCCCTTCCGAGGGCGCGACGGCGGCACACCTCAGGGCCAGGTGTCCGCCCGAGCAGTGGCCCGGCAGGACGTACGGCCGCCCCTGCGGAAGGGTGTCGACGATCCGGGCGACGTCGTCGAAGGTCTCCGGACAGCCGCCCGCGCCTCCGGAGCGACGGAAGCCGTCGCCTTCGACGCCCGCCGGCCGCAGCGTGGCGTCCCGTGACACGGGACGCCGGGCAAGGCCGCGGCCCACCGGGTGGGAAGAGGGCCGGGGTGCTCTGCGCTCTCCTGTCGGGCTGTGAGGCACGTCGACAGGGTCGGCCCCGTTTAACACGGCTGCGTTCATTGCGTCCGCAGCGACGCGCCGTCGTCACGGGAGCGAGGGGGCGTCAGAATGTCACCTGGAAAGCCTAATAATATGTCAATCCTCTTTTTTGACATCCTATGTGACTTACTGTCAGCTCGCGATGAAGGGCCGAAGAATACCCTGTTCGGAGCTGAGTCCCCAATCTTCCGCTGTGCCCGTCATGTCGGTTGTGGGTAAGTTCGTTCACGAGCCGGCCGACGGGCCGGCGTCTCTCTGTGCGACAGGAGATCGTGAGATGAAGCTTCGTTCGACCGTGGTCACCGCCGCGGTGTCGGCTGCCGCCGCCCTGGCCGCGACCGGCATCACCTACGCCTCGGCCGCTTCCGCTTCCGTACCCCAGGAGGCCCCGGCCGCCGTTGCCGCCGTGACCGGCGGCAACGGCAACGGCAACGGCGGGGGCAACGAGGGCAACAACAGCAAGGGCAACGAGGGCCGGGGCGGCGAGGGCCGTGGCAACCAGGGCCGGGGCAACAACGACAGGGACGAGGACAACGAGGGGCGGGGCGAGGACGAGGGCCGTATCCAGATCAACGAGCGGTCGTACTCCGCCCGTCCGGGTGACTGCATCACGGTGGTCAGCGGTCTGGGCGCGAAGACTTTCAACGTCCGCAACGAGAGCCGCAAGGCCGTGGAGGTCTTCCGCGGGGCCGTCTGTGACAACGGTGCTCCCATCGCCACCGTCGGCCCGCACAGCTCCAGCTACGGCGTGAAGCCGGGCTGCACCGAGGGCATCGACATCGAGAAGGGTGTGGTGGCCAGCTTCCGGGTGACCAAGCGTCACCACGACGAGTACTAGGCCGCGGCCGACCGCTCACTGTGGAGCCCCGGCCCGCCGGAATCGGGCCGGGGTCCCATTTTGACCCATGCGCGTGGCGGTCACCCCCCTGCGGCCCTGCCGGTTTCGGATGCCGGGGGAGCGGCAGCCGGTGTCCGCACGGCCGCCCATTGCGTTCCCTGGCCGTTCCACCTGCGGTTTTGTGTCCGCCGGTGTGTTCTCAGTCCGCTGCCTGCGGCTGTCTGCCGGGCGCGCTTTCCCGGCTCGCAAACGGGTGAGGAGTGGGATGAGCATCCGTTTGGTGGAAGACGTGAGCGACGACACCTACGTCCTGGACGGCCTCGCCGTCAGGCTGACCCCTGCGCTGCCCTGGCTGGGGCACCGGGCCTGCTGGGAGATGAACGGCCGCCTCAAAGAGCCCGTCGACCTGTCCCGGGTCACCTGCAACGTGATCATGGAATACGGGCCGGTGAAGATGTCCTAAAGGCTATACGACCTGCTCGCAAGCCTGGGCGCACGGCTCTCGGGTGACCTCAGACTTCACTCACAGGTCCGCCCCACCCCCGCGGGCAGCAGGGCAGGCGCACGCGTGCTGCAAGGCTCGCACCGGCGCTGACGTCCCGCCCGTTCCGTGCGGACTCGCGTGCCGCGCCCTGCGGATGACGATGCCGAGACCGGCCGTGGCCTGGCTCTCGTCGAAGGCCTCGCCCTGCGATCCGGAACCGACCAGCTCGGATGGGGCAAACGGGTCTGCGCCGACGGAGAAGCCCGGTGACCGCCGCAGCAGACACACTCCGCCACGGCCACACCCCGCTGGACGGGTGAGAGCTCGCAGGGGGCCACCCAGAGGCCGGGGTGCAGGCGGAAAAGTCGCGGTGCGGAGCGTCAGGGCGATGGACAGCCCGCGACGGGCCGCAGCCGCCTTTTCAGAACGAGTCGCCGCCGCGTATGGCGACCGGTCCGGCGGGCCAATTGGCGGGCCGGGCTGTTACTCACTTTCGGGTGAGTGCGCTCGTCACGGTGGGGTGGCGCGCCTGGGCGATGCGCCGCTGCGCACCAGCGCAACGCACTCGGCTGGGCTGCGGTTGAACGCCGCAGGTCCGGCTGAGTGTGCGCACCTGAAGGGGGACCTCAGCGCGTCCGTCGTCTGACCGCCGTCGCCGGCGTGGCTGCGGTGGCGGTGGCGGGGGCGGTGGCGGTGGCGGTGGCGGTCCAGGTTCACCGCCCGCCGGGCGGTACTGGCGGCCGTGATGGTCGGCGGCCGACGCCCGGCTGGACCCTCTCCCACGAGGACGGCCACACCTCCACCTTCCCGCACACGTTCCCGGGTGGGTCGCCTCATGCGGGGGTGGCCCACCTCGCGTGATGCGCGCGACGGCGAGCTGAGCGGCGGGTAGCCGCCACACCGTGCGGATGCTCAACGGGCGTACCGGTGCGGCGCCCCGGTGGGCCGTGCCGCAACCGCTCGTCCCCGAGCAGGTCGATCGCTCCGTCAAGCTGCTGCTGGACTGGCTGGAGCACAGGCGCCGCCGGTGACCGTACACCGCCGGTGACCGTACACCGCGAACCTGTACCTGCTGATCAACAACCAGACCGCCGCCGAGACCAGCCGCGCCGGCAACCACTGGATCAGTGCCGCGATGCGCGGGCAGGACGCCACGCTGGATCGGCTCCGCGTCGACCGGCGACTCGAAGAGGCACTGAGCGTTTTCCAACCTCCGGCTGACGGGGGCAGGGGCCAAAGGCGGGGTCTGGAGCAGCGCGAGCAGTTGTGAGGTGGTACCGGTTGCACCCCAAGCTCACCGCCGTCTAGGACAGAAGCTGGCCTATCTCACGCCTACCGTCGCTGCTGGCAACCGACATCAGCGAAAGGACCGCGATGCCCGAGCAGACCAGCCCCGCGCCGGAGGGCTACACCACCGTTGCGCCCTGGGTCGTCACCGACGATACGGGGGCCTTCCTCGACTTCGTCACCCAGGCGTTCGGGGGCGAGGAACTCGGGCGGGTGCCGACCGAGGATGGCTTGATCGGTCACGCTGAGATCCGAGTCGGCGACACCGTCGTGTTGGCTTTTGACCGTCACACGGACTGGCCCGCCATGCCGAGCCTGCTGCGCGTGTTTGTCGCCGATGCGGACGAGGCGTTCTCACAGGCCGTCGCAGCCGGCGGCCATGTCGTCACTTCCCTGGCCGACGACGCCTTCGGACAGCGCGGAGGGCGTGTCAAGGACCCCTTCGGCAATATCTGGTGGGTGGTCAGCTGCGTTGAGGACGTCTCCGAGGGCGAGATGGAGAAGCGGCTGCAGGACCCCGTATACGCCGAGGCCATGCGCGTGGCTCAGGAGACACTCGACGCCGAGCTCAGCGGTCGACGCCACGGGCGCAGCAGTGCACCCGTCAGGACAACCAGCTAGATCCACGATGTCGGGGTTGGCATGCGCCAGAAAGGCTGAGGCGTCCATATCCCGAAGCGGCCGGCCCGGAGAGTACGCGGGAACTGCGCGCCTCATGACGTCAACGCATACCGCGGCCTCCTGGTCGTCCACCGCGACAATGCCCTGTCAGGCGCCGACCGCCGCGGCGTTCTCGTCGACGAGGGCTCGCACCCAGCCGAGGAACGCCCTGACCTGCGGACCGGGCAGGGGCAGCGCGGCGGCGCGAGGGCGTTCGAAGCTGCGGACCGCGGCCTCGATCAGCGGACGGAAGTCCTCCTCAGCGGCGGCGACTTGCGCGGCCGCGTCGCGTTTGGCGAACCAGCGCCCGGTGCGGCAGTAGACCACGGAGCGGCAGCCGTTGAGGACCCGGTTGTCGGCGAGATGCCCCTCACCGTCGCCGTGCTCGCGCACCGAGGCCCGGATCGCGGTGTACAGGTCCGTCGGCCGGGGCGCCGCGATCACCTCCGATGCGGGCGGCCCGTACAGCGCAATCCCGTCCTGATGGGCCACGGAGCGGTCGATGACGTACCAGAACGACGGTCCCCCGGCCGTGTCGAAGGCGGTCCGTCCCGGCAGCTGAGCGCCAGTGTTGAGATCCAGCGAATAGCCGGCCTCCCCGGACGGGACACGGGCGAAGTCCGCCGCGTAGACGACCAGTTCCAGCCCCGCCGCCGGGCACGGCAGCCGCCGGTGATCGAGAGCATCGGCCAGTTCCCGCAGGGTCGCGGCCTCGGGCGGGCCCTCTACGACGACCGTGACGTCGATGTCACTGCGGCCGTGCCGGTAGTCGCCGAGCGCGAGGGAACCGACCGCGACCACTCCGGTCAGCCGGGAGCCGCACACCGCGCGCGTGCGGCGTACGAGCTCCGTCAGGTAGGGCCGCACCTCGGCAGGAACGGCATGGAACAGCTCGGTCTTGGCGTCCATCCCGCCAGTATGGAGTACTCGATGCCGAGGGCCGGGGATCGGTCAGTCGATGAGGGCTTGGCGGAGGGTTTCGCGGCAGTCGATGACCGCGTCGACGCCGACGAGGCTGATGGTGCGCATCACGGATGCGCCGACGGCGGCCAGGCGCAGCCAGCCGCCGGCCTCGCTGAGGGCGTGGTGGGCGGCGATGAGGATGTTGATGCCGCTGGAGTCCATGAAGGTGACCTGGCGCATGTCGACCACGACGCGGGGGCGGGGCGTGGGGGAGGTGTCCAGGGCTTGGCGGAGGGTGTCGCCGGTGTGGTGGTCGATCTCTCCGGCCAGGGTCAGCACGCGGATGCCGTCGGTGGCGGCGGCCACGACCGACAGCTGGCCGATCCGCCCAGCGGGTTCGGGGCTCGTCGTCTCTGGATCAGACATGCCGGTGATCCTGGCACACGCACACCCTCGGGTGCATGCCGCCCGGCATGGTACGAGCAGCACCGATGTGTGTCCGATCCGACAGAACGGTATGGCGCGATCAGCGGCAAGGCGGGTAAACGCGTCGAGACGCATCGAGCGGGAAGCGATGGCGGCCGTGATGGGATCAGATCCGGCGCTGCCACACGGCGCGGCGCGGGACATGCCCGTCACACAGGCCAGTGCCGCGCTCGTCGGAGACGGCGAGGACATCGCCCACGCCCGCCATCTGGCCGCCGGCTTCCTCACCCGGGTCCAGGCCGAGCACGGCCTGCCCGTCTCCCAGCGCCCATGGACCTCACCCAACTGGTGGTGAGCGAACTGGTCACCAACGCCCTCAAGTACGGCCCCTGCGCGGTGCCGCTCGGCCTGCGGATCACCGGTGACACGGTCGAAGTCGCCGTTGGGACTCCGACACCGTGCTGCCGATCTCCCGGGCCGCGGGCGCCGGCCGAGTCGGTCAGCACGGCCTGGAGATCGTCATGGCCGTCGCCCAGGGGTTCGAGGCGCAGCGCCAACCGGTCGGCAAACGCATCACCGCCCGCCTCGCCCTGGCCGACGACGCGGGCGGCGCCGTCTCCGGTCGCCGCCCGTTGTGAGGCGGCCGGAGCCTGCTCCTCAGGCGCGATGCGGGCCGGCAGCGTGCCGCTCCAAGGCTGCGGTTCCCGGGACCGCGCATACAGACGCCCTGTTCTGAGCTGAACCCATCTGCGTGGGGGTTTTCTGCGGCGAGCGTGTCGGCTCGCACGTGATGCTCCTGCCGCACCGGGAATGCCCGGCGGGCCGGTGTGGTTGAACCGGCCGTGATGGTGAAGGGAACAGTGTCCCCGGGCCTCATCCATCGCATGCGAGGACGATCGTTCGGCTGAAGCCTCGCATTGCCTTTCGCCGCGTAGGCGACCGCCCTTCACCATCACACTTTTCACGGGTTCAGCCCCGGCCGGCGGCCACGCCGGCCGGGGCTGTTTCCTGTTGCCAGGGCCCGTGACCGGGGTGGGGTGCGGGCGTTGCCACGGCTGTGGACGGCTACGAGAACCTCTACCCGGACGAGATCGACCTCGCGCCGACGGAGACAACGAGCGAGCGACTTCCGCTGCTCACCCTTCAGGAGGCGCACGACCTGCTGAACTGGCTGCGGCTCGTCACGACCGAGGGCGGGGCCGGTGCGCCGGAGGCCGGGCGCTGGGTCAAGGAGATCGCTGCCCGTGCCCGGCCGTGGCCGGTTAAGCCGACGATGCCGAGAGCGGTGTCGGGGCGGGAGTGGCTGCACGCGCTGGTGCCGTCGGCCAGCAGCCGGCGGGTCTCGTCCGGGCCGACGGGACGGTGCTGTTCGCCCGCCGTGTAGCAGGTTCCCCGGCGGAGCACACGGGCCGCCGGCCGCCTCCGACACCGACCCGCAAAGTGCGCAGCCGCTCCAGGTCAGGCGGCAAGTCATCGAACGTGTTCTTGATTCTCCTTCCATGATCACTTTCATTGCACTCGCGTGTTCGAATTTACGTTCGATAACGTGGGGGCGTGGAGGTGAGCACCGTGAACGACACCGGGAAGCAGGTCGAGACTGTGCGGGCGACGGTGATGCATGTGCGCTGCCCGGACCGGCTGCCGGAGGAGATCTACCGGCACGTGCTGGAGCTGCTGGCCGGCTTTTCCCCGGTGGTGCAGGCTCTGCCGCCGTCGGCTGCCCTGGTCGAGCTGAAGGGCGCCCTGCGCTACCACGGCACCGACACGGCCCACCTGGGCGAGGTCCTGCGCATACGGACCATCTCGCGCCTCGGGGTCGACGTCCGGGTCGGCATCGGGCCCACGATCACCGTCGCGGCCACCGCCTCCGCCCAGATCACCGGGCCCGGCGGCGTCCTCGCCGTCACGCCCGACGAGGTCGCCGGATGGCTCGCCCCACTGCCGGTGGAGGCCCTGCACGGGATCGGCCCCCGCCAGGCCGCCGTGCTCCGTGACTACGGCATCCACTCGGTAGGACTGCTCGCCGCCGTCTGTCCGGCCACCGTGCAGCGCCTGCTGGGCAAGAAGGCCGGCCGGCTCGCCGCCGACCGCGCCCGCGGCATCGACCCCCGCCCCGTCGTCCCCAGGAACCTGCCGGCCTCCGCCGCCGTACACCACCGCTTCACCCACCACACCCTGGACGGCGCCGTCGTCCGGACGGCCCTGCTCGACCTCGTCGTCCAACTCGGCCTCCAGCTCCGCCGCCGCGGCCAGGCCGCCCGCGCCCTCACCCTGACCCTGCGCTTCGCGGGCGGCACCACGTGGGAGAAGACCCGCCGCCTGCCCGCACCCTCCGCCCACGAGGACGACCTGCGCACACTCGCCTACCAGCTGATGGACGCCGCCGGTCTGCAACGCGCCCGCCTGACCGGCATCGTGCTGAAGGGCGAGGACCTCATCGACGCCGGCCAGGTCGCCTCGCAGATCAGCCTGGACGGTGCCCGCGAGTCGCGCCTGGTCGCCGAGCAGGCCATGGACCGCATCCGCGACAAGTTCGGCCCCGACTCCATCGGGCCGGCCGCCGTCGCGTCCCTGCGCAGAGCCTCATGACCGACCCAGTCACGGATGTGCGGCTCCGGGCTCTTCCACCTGTTGCTCGGCTCCGACGGCCGGCCGGTGCAGCACGGGCGATGACACCGCGAGCAGGGGCGCGGGAGTGGTCCTGTCGCTGGCCCGGCGAGTACAGGGAGTATGTCCGGCGCTCACCTCGGCGCCCTCGAGCTGCGTCAGGCTTCACGATGGCGTCAGTGAAGCCGCTGTCGTGGTGGAGTCGTCGAGCGGGTTGGTGGTCTCGCCGGGTTCGTCGGTCGGGAACTGGTGGATCAGCCGTGTGGATGCGGTTTGACCAGGCCGCTCTGGTACGCGATGACGACGAGTTGCGCGCGGTCGCGGGCGTTCAGTTTGGTCATGGCGCGGTGGATGTGGCTGCGTACGGTCAGCGGGCTCACCACCAGCTTGTCGGCGATCTCGGCGTTGGATTTGCCGTGGGCGGCCAGGGCGACCACTTCGCGTTCGCGGTCGGTCAGGGCCTTGACGGCGTCGGGGAGGGCGACGAAGCCGTCGGTGTCGGGGGTGGCCAGGAAGCGGGTGATGAGGGCTTGGGTGGCGGTGGGTGAGAGGAGGGCTTCGCCGGCCGCGACCGTGCGGATGCCGGCCAGCAGGATCTCGGGGCTGACGCCCTTGCCGAGGAAGCCGCTCGCGCCGGCGCGCAGGGCCTTGGCGACGTTCTCGTCGTTCTCGAAAGTGGTGAGGACGAGGATGTGGGTCCCGGCGAGTTCCGGCCGGGCGCAGATGGCTGCCGTGGCGGCGACCCCGTCGAGGTGCGGCATGCGGATGTCCATGATGACCACGTCGGGGCGGTGCTCGGCGGTGAGGTCGACTGCCTCCTGTCCGTCGGCGGCCTCGGCGACCACGGTGAGGTCTTCGACCGAGTCGATGAGGATGCGGAAGGTGGCGCGCAGCAGCGCCTGGTCGTCGGCGAGCAGGACTCGGATGGTCATGGAGCGGGGCTTTCGTCGGGACTGTCGTCGCGGCTGTCGAGCGGGAGCGTGCAGGCGACCTCGAAGCGGCCGTGCGGGCGGTGACCGGCGTGGAAGGTGCCGCCCACGGCGGTGGCGCGCTCGCGCATGCTGATGAGACCGAAGCCGCCGTGCAGGGCGGCGGAAGGCGCCGGGCGGCTCGGGCCGGTGTCGTTGGTGATGGACAGGGTGAGGTGGCGGGGGGTGTAGGTGAGGTGGACCTGGGCGGTCGGGCTGACGGCGTGCTTGCTGACGTTGGTGAGGGCTTCCTGGACGATCCGGTACGCCGTCAGGTCGAGCACCGGGGTCAGGCGGCCGGCCTCGCCGACGACGGTGACGGTCACCGCCAGGCCGGCCGCCGCGCAGGCGTCGACCAGGTCGGGCAGGTCCCGCAGCCCTGGGGCGGGGGCCAGGTTGTCACCGGCCTGGCCGTCGGTGTCCTGGCGCAGCAGACCCACGGTGGCCTTGAGCTCCCGTAGTGCGGCGGAAGTGGTCTGGGGCAGCATGCCGATCATGTCGAGCGCCTGGTCGGGATGGGTCCGGGCGAGGTGGGCGGCGGTGGCGGCCTGAGCGTCGGCGAGAGTGAGGTGATGGGCGACCACGTCGTGCAACTCCCGCGCGATGCGCATCCGTTCCTGGAACACCCGGTGCCGGGCCTCCTCCTCGCGCTCCCGGACGGCGTGCTCGGAGCGGGCGGCGGCGTATTCGCGGCGCACCCGGACGTAGCTGCCGAGAGCCGCGCACAGCAGTACCCATGCCGTGGGGTTGACGATGGAGAGGACCGGAGAGCGGTTGAGCCGGGTGTCGAGGAGGCCGGTGGCCACTATGGCGATGGCGACCACTACCGCGCTGTTCCACGAGGTGCGCCGCCGATTGTGAAGGCTCAGGGAGTACTGCGCGGTCAGAACGGGCCCCATGAGGAGGGGCGTCAGCAGATAGCCCAGTGTGCCCTGGGCCACGGTGCACAACAGGGTGACGGCCAGTACCGGCAGGGGCCGGGTGCGGCGCCAGTGCACCGCGCCGCAGGCCAGGACGGACAGCGCGAGTGCAGGCCACAGGGGTGGCCTGAACCTCCCGGCCCAGGTGACCACGACACCGGAGAGCGTGAGCGCGGTCAGCAGGACCAGTGCCGCGGCCTCGGCCGCCTTCGGACGAGGCGCCGCCCAGCGCTGCCAGATCGTGTTCATCGTGCTCCGAGAGGGGTGGTCCAGGAAGTCATGCTCACACACCACCGGTGACGACACCTCGGTATGTGGTGCCGCCACCTGTGATGCCGGCATCAGACGCGGGTGCGTTCCTGCGGCAGCGGCCGGAGATCGACCAGGCCGGTGCCACGGGGGGCCTCTGTGGTGAGTTCGGAGCCCTCGACATCGACGCGGGGCAGAAGTCTGTCGAGCCACTTGGGCAGCCACCATGCCCGGTCACCGAGCAGGGCGAGGACGGCGGGCACCATCGCCATGCGGACGACGAAGGCGTCGAAGAGCACCGCGACGGCGAGTCCGAACCCGATGGTCTTGATCATCGACTCCTGGGCGCTGACGAACCCGGAGAACACCGCGATCATGATGACGGCCGCGGCGACGACGACCCGAGCACTGTGCCGGAAGCCGGTCACGACCGCCTGCGGGGCCCGGTCGCCGTGGACGTACGCCTCCCGCATCCGGGCGACGAGGAACACCTCGTAGTCCATCGCCAGGCCGAAGACGATGCCCACCAGGAAGATCGGCATCAGGCTCATGATCGGCCCGGGCTGTTCCACGCCGAGCAGACTCGCGCCCCAGCCCCACTGGAAGACGGCGACCACGGAGCCGAGGGCGGCCAGCACGCTGAGCAGGAACCCGAAGGCGGCTTTGACGGGGACGAGCACGGAGCGGAAGACCACCAGCAGCAGGACGAGGGCCAGGCCGACGATGACGGCGAGGTAGGGCACGAGCGCGTCCTGGAGGGCCTGGGCGACGTCGATGTCCATGGCGGTACTGCCGGTGACCTTGAAGGTCGCGCCGGTTTCGCGCTCCAGGGCGGGGCGTTCCGCTCGGATGGTGTGGATGAGGTCCTTGGTCTTCTCGTCGTTCGGGCCGGTGGCCGGGACCGCCGAGAACAGGGCCGTGTCGTCGGCCTGGTTGAAACGCGGGGCGGAAACGGACACGACGCCGCGGGTGCTGGTGATCTCCTTGGTGATCCGCGCGACCGCCCCCTTGGGGTCGTGGGCTCCCTTGGCGTCGGCGACGACGGTGAGCGGTCCGTTGAAGCCCGCGCCGAAGCCGTGCGCGAGGTCGTCGTAGGCACGCCGTTCGGTGGACGAAGTCGGCTTGGACTCGGCGCCCGGCATGCCCATCTCCAGGTGCGCGGCGGGCAGGGCGAGGGCGCCGAGGCCCACCACGGACAGCACCAGCACGGTCACGGGGCGGCGCAGGACGAAGCGGGCCCAGCGCGAACCGGCATTGTCCGTCTGCGGCTTCGATCGACCACGCTTGCGCGTGGCACGGGGGAGGACGGCATGGGGCCACATGCCGAGCAGGGCTGGGACCAGGGTGAGGGCGATCAGTACGGCGACAGCGACGGCGCCCGCCGCGCACAGGCCCATCCTCGTGAGCAACGGCACGCCGATCACGGACAGCCCGGCAAGCGCGATGACGACCGTGAGGCCGGCGAAGACGACGGCGGAACCGGCCGTGCCGACAGCCAGACCGGCCGCCTCGCCCGGGTCGTGCCCGTTGGCGCGCTCCTCCCGGTATCGGGAGACCACGAACAGGGCGTAGTCGATACCGACCGCCAGTCCGAGCATCGAGGCGAGCGTCCCCGTCGTCGCGGTCAGGCCGAACGTGCTGCCCAGCACCATGATGCCGGCCATGCTGGTCCCGACACCGATGACGGCCGTCAGCAGGGGCAACCCGGCGGCCGCCAAGGAGCCGAAAGTGATCAGCAGGACCACGGCAGCGAGGGCGATCCCGATGGCCTCGGACGAACCGCCCGCCGCCGCCTGTTCGGCGAGCGCCGTACCGCCGACCTCGACCGTGAGGCCGGAGGCACGGGCCTGGCCGATGGCCTTCTCCAGCGCGGTCTTGTCCGCGTCGGTGAGGTCGGAGGCCCTGACCTTGTAGGTGACGGTGGCGTAGGCGGTGGAGCCGTCCCTGCTGACCGCTTTCGCGGTGAAGGGGTTCACGGCGCCGGAGACCTGGGGCTCGCCGCCGGCCTCCTTGACGAAAGCGTCGATGGCGGCGCGGTTGTCAGCCGCGGTCACCTTCTCGCCGTGCTGGGCGACGAACACGATCCGCGCATTGGCGCCGTTGGCGGAGGCGCCGGGAAAGCGCTCCCCGATCAGGTCGAACGCCTTCTGCGCCTCGATGCCGGGCATGAAGGACGTGCCGCCGTCGGAGGCGGCCGGAGCCTTGACGGCGCCGAAGCCGACGCCGCCCAGGATCACCGCCCACAACAACGCCACGAGCCAGCGCCGCCGGAAGGCGGTACGGCCCAGCCGATAGAGCAAAGAAGCCACGGGAACGGATCTCCAGGTCTGGTCTCGGGTGAGTCACCAGCCTGGCCCGGAGAGTGGTGCCGGGGCATCGTGCCACCGCCCGCACTCTCACCTGGTGCGCCGGCACCAAAGCAGTTCCCTGACCTCATCCTCAAGGATGAGCCCCCGTCTACCACGTCGGTAGGAGGACGGCCTTCGCCGCCTGCGGTGCGTCAGCCGTCCCCTCACCGGGTCAGTCGCCGTCGCCCGGCCGGGTCCAGGCCGCCCGCCGACGGCCGGAGTGCCAGGTGAAGCGCAGGCGGCGTGGGCCCACCATCAGGGGCGAGGGAAGCCGAAGCTGTCGTCGGCTGCGAGGTCGGCCAGCAGCCCCTCGACCCGGGCACGAGCCCGTTCCACCATGGCGATGCCGGCGTTGTTGACCAGGAGATCGAGCCGGTTGTGGCTCCAGCTCTCGGCGAAACCGCGGACCGACTTCAACTCGGCGAGGTCGAGCAGCCGCAGTTCGACGCGGACGCCGGGGACTTCGGTCCGCAGCCGCTCCACGGCATCCTGCCCGCGCCCGCGCTCGCGGCATGCCACGACGATATCGGCGCCGCGGCGGGCGAGTTCGCGAGCGGTGACGTATCCGATGACGCTGTTGGCGCCGGTGACCACGGCCAGTCGCCCCGACTGGTCGAGGACGGAGTCCGACTTTCGGTTCGCTCGCCGTCCTCGCTCCGGGCGCTGCGGCCGAGCTGCTGCTCCTGGTCGTCCGGCCGCCCTGCACGGCAGCGACCGCGTACGCACCGCGACCCGGCAGGTCCCCCGAGACGGAGAGACGCCTGCCGGAAACCCTCACCCGGCTCAAGGAGACCGTCGCCCGCCGGAAAGCCGAGATCGAAGTCCTTCGCCAGCTGGTCACCAGGCTCACCCCCGCCGGCGCCGTACTCACTCTCGCCGGAGTTCAGCGCAGCGTTCGCCGGCCTGGACCAGCGGTCGGAGGACTGGGCGTACCGGAGGGCCAGACGTTCCTGATCAGCCCGGACGGCGACGACGACGTCCTGTTGAGACGTGGGCGGGCCGGCCCCGGAGCAGATGCGCCGGGGCCGGCCCGCCCACGCAATGATCAGCTTGCGACGGGCACCGGGTCGCGGGTTGGTGCGGGCGTCTGCTTCGGATCGGGCTCGGCTGGCACCGCGGAGGGAGCGGGGCTGGGGACGTAGGGGATCTCTCCGCGCAGGACGGCCTTGGCGCGGTCCTCGTCCAGCTCGCCCTCCCAGCGGGCGACGGCCAGGGTGGCGACGCCGTTGCCGACCAGGCTGGTCAGGGCGCGGGCTTCGGACATGAACCGGTCGATGCCGAAGATCAGCGCGAGGGCGGCGACGGGGACGTGCGGGACGGCGCTGAGGGTGGCGGCCAGGGCGATGAAGCCGGAGCCGGTGACGCCTGCGGCGCCCTTGGAGGTGAGCAGCATGACGGCGAGCATGGTCAGCTGCTGGGTGACGCTGAGGTCGATGCCGAGGGCCTGGGCGAGGAAGACCGAGCCCATGGTCAGGTAGATGGCGGTGCCGTCGAGGTTGAAGGAGTACCCGGCGGGCAGCGTGATCCCGACGACCGGTTTCGAGGCGCCCGCGTGCTGGAGCTTGGCCATCATGCGCGGCAGTACGGGCTCGGTGGACGAGGTGCCCAGGACGATCAGCAGCTCTTCCTTGATGTAGCGCAGGAAGGGCAGCAGCCGCAGTCCGTTCAGGCGCATCACGGTCCCGAGGACGACCAGGACGAAGAGGAGGGCGGTCAGCCAGAAGGAGCCGACCAGCAGGCCCAGGTGGCGCAGGGTGCCCAGGCCGTAGTTGCCGATGGTGAAGGCCATGGAGCCGAACGCGCCGATGGGGGCCAGCCGCATGATCCACCGGATGAGCGTGAACAGGACCGTGGAGACCTTCTCGATGCCCCGGGCGATGCCCAGGCCGGCCTCTCCGCTGGCGTGCAGGCCGAAGCCGAACAATACCGACACCAGCAGCACCGGCAGGATCTCGTTGCCGGTCAGGGCGCTGACCAGCGTGGCCGGGACGATGGCGAGGAGAAACTCGGCGAAGCCCTCGTGGGCCGTGGTCGCCTCCGGCGGCAGGCCCTTGGCGGACAGGGTCGAGAGGTCGATGTGCAGACCGCTGCCCGGCTTGACGACGTTGACGACGACCAGGCCGAGCACCATGGCCACGCTGGTCAGCACCTCGAAGTAGACCAGAGCCTTCAGGCTCACGCGGCCGACCGCGCGGGCGTCGCCCATGGAGGCGATGCCGTGGACGACCGTGCAGAAGATGATCGGCGCGATGAACATCTTCACCAGCGCGATGAAGCCGTCGCCGAGGGGCTTGAGGTCAGCGCCGACGGACGGCCACAGCCCGCCCACGGCGGCGCCGAGGAGGACGGCGATCAGGCACTGGACGTAGAGGTGGGACAGCATCCGGCGGATGCGGCCCGGCGGTGCGGTGACGGTACCCGGGGCAGCGTCGTTGCGGCTCATGCGGGGCGTCCTTCCAGGACGGGAACGAGGAGTTCGGCTCGTGCGATACGCCGGGCGGCGCGGTGCAGCAGCACCGTGGGGGACGCGCCGTCCGGTGCGGGGACGGCTTGGGTGGTGACCACGCCGGCGGGGGTGCCCAGGCGCAGCGTGCCGTCGGCGGTCTGCCGGGCGACGCGGTGGGCGAGGGTGCCGGGGGTGGCGGCGGCCGTGGCCAGGGCCACGGCGGAGGTCAGGCCGATCGCCGGGTGCGGGGCGTGCATGGAGACCATGCGCACGGCCAGGTCGTACTCGTCCTGGTTGACGAGCATGCCCTGTGTGGTGCGATAGGGGGCGGGGCGGGCGACGACGCCCACTTTCGGTACCGCGTGGCTGACCGGATCGCCCTCGCGGGCCAGGCCCATGGCCAGCGCTGCCTGGCGGCGCAGCAGGGTCAGCGCGGGCACGGCGGCGGCGAACGCGGTGGGGGTTTCCGTGCCGTCGAGGCCGAACGCCTTGGCCTCGAACAGCGCGGCCGGCGCGCCGGCGTCCACCAGGGATGCCTCGACAGGACCGGCCGGGCCGGTCAGCTCGTCCACTGCCCGCCCGGTCGGCAGAGCGTGGCCGGTCGTCGAGCCCGCCGGGTCCTGAAACCCGAGCAGGACCGGCACGCCCGGCGCCGAGGTACCCGGCACCACGGCCGTGCCCTGCTCCGGGACCACGCCCGCGGGGGTGGGGATCGTGCCGGTGAGGCGGGCCCCGGTGTTGACGTTGAGCATGCGGACAGTGGTGGTGTCCGACGCGATCGGCACGAGATCGTGGTGGACGGCGTACAGGGCCACGGCGGTGGCGCAGTTGCCGCAGTTGCTGGCCCACTCCACGCGCTCGTCGCCGATGCCGACCTGTGCGAAGGCGTACTCGACATCCACACCGGGTCGGTCGGACGCCTGTACGACGGCGGCCTTGGAGGTGGTGGAGGAAGCGCCGCCCACGCCGTCGATCTGACGGGGGTCGGCGGCGTTGAAGGCGGCGAGCAGGAGGGCATCGACGTCCACGCCGGTGGCGGCCACGTCGCGGTGGTCGAAGATCCAGCACTTGCTGGTTCCTCCGCGGATCATCTCGCCCTGCAGACGCAGCACAACTGACTCCTCACAGCCAGGGAAGGGGAAGTCCACCGACGGTCTCGCCGTGCGTGGTGTCCTCCACGGTGGGTTACGGCCACGTGAAGTACAATCTCGGAAATCTGCACGGCTATTAAGCTCAAGTGAACGCTGGAGGCTGCGGCATGCTCGACGTCCGGCGCATCCTGCTGTTCACAGAGGTCGCCCGGCGCGGCTCGGTGACCGCGACGGCCCGCGCCCTCAACTACACACCGTCAGCGGTATCGCAGCAGATCAGCCGCCTGGAAGCGGAGGCAGGCCAGCCCCTGCTGGAACGCCACGCCCGGGGTGTCACCCTCACCGAAGCCGGACGGGCGCTGGCCGGACGGGGGCAGCGGATCGAACGCGAACTGCGGGCCGCGGAAAACGAACTCGCCGACTTCGCCGGCCTGCGCGCGGGCACACTGCGCATCGGCACCTTCCCCACCGTCGGCGCCTCGCTCCTCCCGCAGGCCGTGATCGCCTTCCGGGACGCCCACCCCGACGTACGGCTGACCGTCCGCAGCGCCCGCATCGCCGGACTCTGGACCATGCTGGAGAACCGGGAGATCGAGATGTCGCTGATGTGGGACTACGACTGGAACCGAATCAGCCGGGAGGACATCGTCGTCACCCCACTCCTCGACGATCCGCCGGCCCTTCTCGTCAGCGACCACCATCCACTCGCCGAGCGTGACGCCGCCTCACTCGCCGACTTCAAAGACGACCCCTGGATCACCCGCGCCGACCGTCACCCGGTGGCCGAAGCCCTCGTCCGCGGCTGCCGTGCCGCCGGCTTCGAGCCCCACATCGCCTACGAGGCCCACGACTACCAGGAAGCCCAGGCCATGGTCGCCGCCGGCATCGGCGTCGCCCTCGCCCCCACCCTGGCCCTGGAGGGCATCCGCCCCGGCGTCAGCATCCTGCCCCTCCAGCCGCCGGCCCCTGTCCGCCGCATTCTCCTGGTGCGCATGGCCGACCACTCGCTCACCCCCGCCGCCCAGACCTTCGCCGGACTCCTCCGCGACACCGCCGCGGCCCGAACACCCTGACACCGGCACCGCACCACCGAACACAAGCACCACCCCTCCCGCTTCGACGGAGACGAGCGCCCGGAATCCGTCCCACTTCGGCTCTGCGGCCCACCCGGCAGGCACGTCAGGTCCTGTCCACGGCAACGGTCGGCATGGGCTCGGGCAGGCTCCAGGTCACCGTCGATGCCTTCCCCCGCGGCCGGCCGCCGTTTGGGTGCCTTCGGGCGCGGTTCGACGGGCGAAGGGACTCGCCGAGAGAGCCGCTGCGGACACTGACGTCATGAGCGAGAGCAACGAGAAGGTTCACCACCCCGGTGAGATCGTCCCGCAGTCAGGGATCTACGAATGCGACTGCGGCCAGGGGCACGGGTACAGCACTGACGTGAAGGGGCACCGCTTCCCGCCACTGCACGAGGCCTGCAGCGGCAGTGGCTGGAGGCTGAAGGCCGCCACCGCCCACCCAGGGCCCTGAGCGGCCGGGCCGCTCCAGGCGCATGGTGCGCTCGTGGCGGGGAGGGGCCGTACCGTGCACGCACGCTGCCGCGGGCCGACCCGTGTCCAACACCGGCTGACACAATGAAGTGCTGAGGCACAGCTACAGGCATCCCGGCTCGCCGTTGGCGACGAACCGTGTCAGAGATCGCTCCAGCAGCCCGAGGAACTGCCGCAGGCCATCAGCCACCCGCTCGAACTCGGGTTCGTCCAGCGACGCCGTTCGCGTCCGGTAGATCACTCCGCCAGGGCTGCCAACATAAGACAGGCCGCCGCCGTTCGAGCCGATGACCGCCGCCGGCCTTCTGGTCCGCGCCGACATCCATAGCGCCGAGCTGTTTGAACCGTAGAAGGACATCACCCGCCGGGTCGATGAAGTAGCCGTTGCCGACGTCCGCCCAGGTGACGTCGCCGATGCAGTCGTAAAAGGTGACCAGGTCGGCAGGGACGATGCCGACCTGGGCGAGCGTGCGAGCCGCGGCCTGGTCGGCGTGGTCTGCCAGCCGGACCTCATTGGCTCCCGGGGGAAAGCCGTGCCAGCGCTCGAACTCCGCTGTCATCGCCTTCAGGGTCTCCGACACCCTGCTGGTCCACGAGGCCAGCCAGGCGGGCGAGAGCGAACTGCGAACGGTCACTCATGGGGCGGATCATGGCATGGGCCGCGGACATCTACGGGCGCTCGGCAGTCCTGCGTTGAAGGTCCGCGCAATGCAGGACGCCTACCACGCCGGAGCACCCCGCGTCGGCGGGGAGGACGGCTACACCGGCGGCGGCGTCCACGCCTGGGTCGGGGCCCCGCGTCGGCGGCCCCGCCCAACACCCGGGCGCCTTCGTTCCGTTGTAGGGGCTCCAGCAGGCGGTACATCGAGTGAGGGCTCCGCCATCCGATTTCTCGGCGTCCGACTCCCGTATTCGGGGCGGTGCACCGCCAGTGCCGGTAGTCCGTACGACCTTCGGTGTGGCTTCCCGCCAGGACAGTCCGTGGGAGGAGAAATAGCTCAGCGTCTCCGCCCGGCCTGGTCGCCGCCTCCCGATCGGGCAGTGCCCAGACCGGATTCGTACGCCGCGATGACCGCCTGGGCGGGGTCGCGCACGTCGAGCTTGCCGAAGAGGTTGGTGATGTGGTTCTTCACCGTGGAGTGGCTGATGTCCATGGTCCGGGCGATCGCGGCGTTGTCCAGGCCGGTGGCCATCAGCCACCACACCTCAACCTCCCGGGGTGTGAGCTCCCCCGCCACGACGTCGGGCGGTGGCGGGGCGCCGAGCGGCGTCTGGACGTAGGCCGAGATCAGCCGGGTCAGCAGGCGCGGGGCGACCACCGCCTCCCCGGTGTGGACGGTGCGGATCGCCGCGGCGAGGTCCTCCGGCGAGACGTCCTTGGGCAGGAAACCGTACGCGTCGGCGCGCAGCGCGGCCACCACGTACTCGTCCATGTCGAAGGTGCTCAGCGCCAGGACCCGGCATCCGGGCATGGTGCGGGCCAGCTCCTCGTAGCGCCGACCCCGTGCCGTGGATGCCTGCCAGCCCCCTGGCGAGGAACCGGCAGCGAGCAGGGGCAGAGGCAAGCCGCCGCTCCCGTGATCCACAAGCTGCCCAGCGCCGCATCCATGAGGCAGCCGACACGCTGCGCCTCGAACTCGAGCGACCGGGCGGATACCACCGCCGTCGGGCGATGGGCGTGGCCGAGCGGCTGATGGGCCAGCGCCTGGCGTAGCCCAGGAGAGCGCTCTGGACGCCTGGGGTGAGCTCTACGGCGGCACGTCGGACGTCCTGCACGGCGGCCCTTCCAGCCAGGCCCGCGCTCGCCACCGGCAGGTTCTGCGTCTGGCGCGCGAGGTGTTCGTGCCGCTTGCCGGGCGCGCGGCGGACGTTTTGATGATGACCGGCCACGCACGCCGCACCGGTAACGGCCACCGGCCCGGAGGCCATTGGTGCGTTGCTGCGCCTGGCCGCCCGTCCCGGCATCGGCCTGCACCCTGAGGTGCGCACCGTGGTCTCCGCCCTGACCCGCGAGGGGCGCGAGCCCGGCCTGGCGGACGGCTGGTTGCTGCGGCTGGCTGCCGACTGGGCCGGTGACATCCCGCTGACGGAGCGGGATGAGGACTGGATCCGCACGGTGGAGATGCTGCTGGCCTCCTTCGCACGCGCTGAGCAAGAGCCCGCAGCCCGGCTATCCGTCGGCCCGCTCCCCGCCCCTATGAGGCCGCCCAACTGCTCGTCGCTATGCGGCGGGCCTGGTCGCCCGTGTTATCCGCAGCGGTCGATCGGTCGATGGATGTGATCCAGGCGGCGGCCATCGCCACAGAACGCGGTCCCGCCGCGGCGGCTGACGCGCTGGCCGCAGCGCCCGACGCGGGAGACTGGCACTACCTGATGGTGCTGCGCGCCCTGATCGAAAGTGATCCGGCTGCCCTGGACCACAGGACCGGCCGAGATCACCGCACGCCTTGCTCACGGCGAAGGCGTTGCGGGGGGTAGGCGGGCAGTGCGTGGCAGAGGGCCGGGTCCGCTTCCCAGCCGGGGTCGGTGAGTTGGTCGGTGGTGATATCGAGTGGCTGCCGTGGTCGGTGCGGCCGAGGACGCGGAACGAGCGAGGCATCGACACCGGCGATACCGTCAATGAGCCGTCGTCGGGGCCGCCGGAGCCAGCAGCGTCTTCCGGCTTGGGAGCATGAACCTGCCCCGCGTCTCCTCGACCAACCAGTCCACTCCACCAGCCGTATTGGCCAAGGCCGCCGTTCTTCGACACGGGAGGCAAAGGCGCCTTCTCGTAGCCGGCCTCGCCCGGCCAGGACGGGACTGCCTCGGCTCGGCTACTTCGCGGCGGCCTGTACGTGCTTGCGGATGTGCTCCGCCCAGGTCTCCGGGGAGTCGACAGGGCTGAAGTGCCCGGTGTTCTTCATGAAGTGGAGGTCGTAGTCGCTGTAGTAGTCGTCGAGCGTGTCGCTCCATTCCGTGGGGAAGAGCGCGTCGCTGTCGGGCCACAGGATGGTGAGGTTCTTCGAGAACCGGTCCTCCGGCGCTGGTTTGCTCTCGTTGGCGTAGAAGGTGATGGGATTGCCCTCGGGGTAGCGGAACCACATGGCGCTGGCGACGAATTCGCCCGGCTTCGAGTGATTGTCTGTGAGGTGGTCGAGGAGTACGTCGACCGCGGGGGAGCCGGGGGGCGACCAGCTCTCCAGGTTCTCTCGCAAAGCTGCGCGCACGGCTTCCGGCTTTCCGTCGATCAGGTCCTCGACCAGCCTGGTCTTGTACAGAATGGCGTGCAGGAAGGCGTTGACGGCCTTCTCCTCCAGGATGCGCCGCCCGACACCCAGAGTCGGCGGAGCGATGACCAGAGAGTGCGCAAGGTCCGGGCGTTTCATCGCGATGGTCTGAACGGTGAAGCTTCCCACGTCGTAGCCGCACAGTACGGCGTTGCTGATGCCCAAGTCGTCGATGAGCGCGATGATGGCGTCGACCTGGCCGGTGAGCGAGTAGGCATTGCCGACATTCTCCAAGTGCTTGTCGGACTTGCCGTACCCGTGCAGGTCGGGGGTCAGGACGTCGACGTCGTCGCCCAGAAGCGGAACCACGCGCGAGAACTCCATGTGGTCACCTGGGTTGCCATGGACGAGGACGACAGGCGTGCCGCTTCCGGAGCGTTCGTAGTAGTTCCGGAAACCCTGTATGGGCTGGGAGAAAGGCATGAGAATCGCCTCCAGGTGCGAGTGTAAGGATGCTTCGGAGCGTCGATTGGGGGTGATGGAGGGGGCGGGCGATGAAGCCACCCGTCTCGCGACGTCGTGCGGCTGGAGGCGACGCGGAGGCCGTCGCCTCTGCACGCCGTTCTTCATAGCCCGGGCGGCATGGCTTCCGTGGCGGCATCGCTGACGAGGTTGCGTGGGCCCTCAGCTCAGCGCGGGATCTCTTCGTAGTGGTGCTCGTCGTAGTCCGACTTCAGATAGCCGTTGACGATGTCGTTGAAGTGGATCCAGTGCGGCGTCTTGCCGTGCGCGGTCAGATGATCCTGCGACTCCCAGTGCTCGATCAGGGCGTAGCTGTACGGATCGTGGTCGTTGCGCCACAGCTGGTACAGGTGGCATCCGTCTTCCTTGTTGGACTCCACCACCATGTTGTTCAGCAGTTTCAGGAATTCCGCCTCATGCTGCTGAGCCACGTCGAAGAAGACATTCAGGATGATGATTTCGTCCTCCTGTCGTAAGGCGTCACACGCCATCCTGCGACGTACTACCTCGTCACGCATCTGGGGGCACGTCTGGCTCTCGGAGAGATCCGGGGGGCGGCACCGCATCAGGCATTCTCAATGCCGATGCCAAGCCGCAGCGGGACTGACCGGCGTTAGCTGGTTCAACGCTCACCACGATGGCTCGTCTCCGAAGGTGAACCGCCAGGCCCTTCATCTCGACGAGCAGCACAGGAACGAGGCTCGGCACGTCTCCGGACAGGCGAGGCCTCGCGGGCCCATGCGCTCTCAGGAGGGCTTGGGAAGGGTCCCGGGCGTTCCAGGGCCGCTCTCTTGCTCGCACCACCCATTGGGGCAGTCATCGCACCATTCTTCGGCACCACGACGAAGCACGCCACGGTCGAAGGACTGACCGACATCGCAGGTAGGCGTGCCTCCGCAGGCGCTGCACCGGCCTGTGACCCGTACTCCTCAAGTGAGCACAAAAGGCTCCTCGGCGTCACGACTCAGTGCTGACGGGATCCTCCCTGTGAAGTCGGCTTTCGTCGATCAGGTCTGCAATCGGTGAGCAGCTCTATGGGGCAGTCGTCGCTGGTGGTGTGAGTTTGTAGTGCCGCCGGTCTCGAAGAAGCGCCCGCAGTATGTGGCCTCGTCGCCTGGCCAGCGCCAGGACCGCCTGGGAGCGCCTCTGCGCCCGGCTCGCTTGCGGTGGTAGTACGGAGGACATGGCTGAGCAGCAGGTGATGCTGCCTATGGCGGTGAGGAACAGGGCCCGTCGCGGACACCGGTCGTATCGCTTCGGACGGTAACGGTCGCTGCTGGCCTTGCCCGGGGAGCACCGGTGCCAGGCATGCGTAGGTCGCCACGTGATCGGGGCTGCCGAAGTGAGTCAGTTCTGCACCCGATCCGCCGTCCGTACGGCGACACCACACCATGCCCAGCAGCGAATCCGGCGGGGCCCGCTCGTCGCCGGCGCAGCTGCGCATCCCGGGAGGCGATCACACCTCAGTCGTGGTAGTCATGCAAGGGGAACGGAGGATGAACATCATGGAATTCAGGCGACTGGGCCGGTCCGGCCTGCGGGTGTCGGCGCTGGCCATGGGCACCATGACCTTCGGCGGCGGCGAAGTCTTCGGAAACGTCGGACAGACCGACCTGGCAGGTGCCCGGCGCCAGATCGACATGTGTCTCGACGCCGGCGTCAACCTCATCGACACCGCCAACATGTACTCGGCAGGTGTGGCGGAGGAGATCCTCGGCCAGGCGATCGCGGGACGCCGCGACCAGCTGCTGATCTCCTCGAAGGTGCGTATGGCGATGGGTTCCGGCCCCAACGACGAGGGACTGTCGCGCCATCACATCCTGAACCAGATCGAGGCCAGCCTGCGCCGTCTGAACACCGATCACCTGGACATCTACCACGTCCACGAGTGGGACGGGCTGACACCCCTCGAGGAGACCATGGAAACCCTCGACTCCCTGGTGCGGTCCGGCAAGATCCGCTACCTGGGTGTCTCCAACTACTCGGGCTGGCAGCTGATGAAGGCGCTCTGCGTGGCCGACGCGCACGGCTACGAGCGCTTCGTCAGCAACCAGATCTACTACTCGCTGGAATCACGTGACGCCGAGTACGAGCTGGTGCCGCTCTCGCTGGACCAGGGCCTGGGCATCATGGTGTGGAGCCCGCTCGCCGGCGGTCTGCTTTCGGGCAAGTACCGTCGCGGGCGGCAGGCAAGCGACGGCCGCCACCTCACGGAGTGGTCAGAACCCCCCGTGCGTGACGAGGACAAGCTCTACGACACCATCGAGACCGTCGTCGACATCGCCTCCGCCCACGGTGCCTCGCCCGCCCAGGTCTCCCTGGCCTATCTGCTCGCCAAACCGGGCGTGACCTCGGTGATCATCGGCGCCCGCAAGGACGAACAACTGGCCGACAATCTCGACGCCGTCAACGTGCACTTGAGCAGTGAGGACATCGACCGGCTCGACAAGGTCAGCGCACCGGACCTGATCTATCCGCACTGGCACCAGGCGAATGCGGTCTCCGGCCGCTTCAGCGAGCCGGACCTTGCGCTGCATCGCCCAGCCAGGTGACGGGCAAGGCGCGCCCTGGGCTTCTCGATGGCCTCCATGAGGGACGGTGACGTCACCGTGGACCGTGCCGGATGAACTGTGGGACCGCCTGGAGCCGTTGCTCCCGCAGCGCTAGCGACGCTTCCGAACATCCCGCCGCAAGCCGCTGCCAGACCGGGAGTTGCTCCGCGGGATCCTGTACGTGCTGCACACCGGAATCCAGTGAGAGCATCTGCCTCAAGAGCTCGGCTTCGGCTCCGGCATGACGTGCTGGCGCAGGTTGCGGGACTGGAACGCGGCTCGTGTCTGGCAACGCTCGCATGAGGTCCTACTGGCCGAGCTCAACGCGGCCTCCCGGCTGGACTGGTCCCGCTGCGTCGTCGACTCCCCACACGTCAGGGAACTGATAAGGGGAGCCGGACGGGCCCGTCGCCGGTCGATCGTGGGCGGGCCGGCTCGAAGTACTGCCTCACCACCGACGGACACGGCACTCCGCTCGCCGTCCTGCTGACCGGCGGCAAGCGCAACGACGGGATCCAGCTCCTTCCCCTGCCCGACGCGGTCCCGCCCGTCCGTGACCGCGTCGGACGGCCGCGCCGCAAGGGGCTCCTCGGAAGCCGACTTCGCTGCCGCGCTGCCAGTGCTCTCCGAGGTCGGGGTGACCATTGTGCACGTCGGCCGCGTCGGCTCGGGTCAGACCGTCAAGGCAGCCAATCAGCTGATCGTCGCCGGCACCATCCAACTGGTAGCGGAAGCGGGGAGAAGGCTCTTGAAGTAATCGGCGGCGGCTTGGCAGGCAGTGCGGTGCTGCGCAGCAAGGGCCCTTCCCTGCGCGCCAGGGACTTCACCCCGGGTTTCCGGGTGAGTCTGCACCACAAGGATCTCGGCATCTTCAACGATGCGGCGCGCAAGGCAGGCGTATGTGCCCCTTTGACTGCTAATGTCTCGTACCTTGTGGGAGCGCTGAAAGCGCAGGGCTGCGGACATCTGGATCGTAGTGCTCTGCTGCTGCTCGTTGAGCAGCTCTCCGGAATCGGCGCGCGCGGGGTCGGCACAGAAACGACAATGGTGGTGAACTCATGATGAAAGGCCCTGTAAGCGGTGGCACGCAGACGGCGTCCGTGTCCGCCTTGTTGTTCGACGTTTTCGGTACTGTCGTCGACCTGCATGGATCGCTGAACTCTGCGACGCGCTCAGTACTGTCCGCGAACGGGACGGACCCGGAACAGGCACAGCCGTTGGTGGAAACGTGGCTCACGATTCTCAACGACTCGATGACGGAAGTTCGTTCGAAACGGGCCGTGTGGAAGTCCCACGACGAGCTGACGCGGGACGCATTGCACAACGCCGTAACAGCGCTGGGCATGGGAAGCCTGCCCCGGCAGGCCCTGCGGGACCTCGCCTCGGCCACCCACCGGCTGCGGCCCTGGCCCGATTCACCGCGCTGGCTGGGCACACTGGCTGACTCCTTCACGGTAGTGGCACTGTCCAATGCGAGCTTCGCCGGTCTGACTCGTCTGTCTGCTGCTGGTGGTCTCAGATGGCACTGCGTCCTGTCGTCGGAGGCCGTGAGGACGTACAAACCCGATCCCGCGGTCTACCGCCTCGCGCTGGACATCCTCGGACTCAAGCCGAGTACGACGATGATGGTTGCCGCGCACGAGTGGGACCTTCGCGCAGCAGCCGAACACGGCGTCGCGACGGCCTTCCTGTCGCGCCCGGGTGAAGCGCAGGCGAGCTCACCGGGCGCCTTCGACGTGCAGGCTCGAGACTTGTCAGATCTGGCTGACCAGCTCGCGGGGTAACGCACTCCATGACCGCGGACACTCGATCTCCGTGCCGGGCAGTGCGGGTCTCGCGGCACAGAACGAGATGTCCGGCCACGCGTTGCGTACGCAGGCGGCTTCGCCCGCCGAGGGGGGCAGGGCCCGGAGGACGTGCACTCGTCGGCGGGCCAGGGTGGGCCGCTCGGATGCGGCGGGAGCCTGCGACGTCTTGCGCTCGCAGCGGCGACGCGAAGTGCCGCGGTGGCGGATGGTGATCAGCGTAGAAGTGCACGCGGCGCCTGGAAGCCCATGCCGGTAGCGCCGGAGACCGTACGGGTTGCCTCACCCGCTACGCGTGGTTGCGCCATCGCCGGTACATGACATAGCGTCCACATATGGACGATCCTGATGGTTTTGATGCATTTCATCCTGATCTATCCGGATCCGGGATGCCGACGCGGCCGGCCATTCGCCACGTCAGGGCCGGCGACCTCGACGGCAGTACCGCGCAGAGCGGCGGAGGCATGAGGAGATTCGCGGCGATCAGCGGCGAACTGGCAGGTTCTCGCCGGATCTGGATGGGGGAGACCCGTGTTGCCCCAGGGACTTCCTCCAGCGATCACCATCATGGTGAGTCGGAGACGGCGATCTACGTTGTCAGCGGACACCCTGAATTCGTCTACGCAGAGGAGTCCGAGGGCGGGCCGTGCGAGAAGAGGGTGAAGGCAGGCCCGGGGGACTACGTCTACGTGCCACCATACGTCGCGCATCGGGAGGAGAACCCCGATCCGGACGATGAAGCCGTCGTGGTGATCGCGCGCAGCACCCAGGAGCCGGTCGTGGTGAACCTGCAGTCCCTGTTCGCAGAATGACAGTGGTCCGACATGTAAGCCCCGGACAATCGGTTGCAGGCGGCCTGCTGAGCCGACCACCTCATCGTCATGAAGGTAGGGCGGCCTCGCGGTCCGGACTGGGTAGTCGCCTTCCATCACCGCCTGGCCGGCCCAGACTCCGTTGGCGGCCCATCACGAAAGATCGAGGCTAGGCGATCAACCGCTCATGTCGGGCTTCCGCGTTCTTGTCCAGAGACCGGATACGGAGATCTCGATCGTGGACGAGTTGTTCGCGGACTGCACCGGCCAGAACCTGACCAAGGCGGTCTGCACCAGGTGCCCGGTGCGCACCGAATGCCTGGCCGACCGTGTCGAGTGGGGCGTGTGGGGCGGCCTGACCGAGCTCGAGCACCGGGCCCTGCTGCGCCGCAGACCCAAGGTCACCTCCTGGAAGACGGTCCTGGTCGACGGGCCTGCTTTTCTGTTGCCGCCGGGGACGGGGCTGAGCCTGATTGCCGTTCCGGCCCTTCCAGTCGCTGAACGACAGCACAGCTCAAGCCCGGTCCTCCCAGGAAGCAAGGGGCTGAAGGGGCTGTGTTCTTCGAAAGGTGTGGTCATGCCGTCGGACGGTTCCGGCTCCAGACCGTGTCTGGCAATTGGTGGACCCGAGGTGGGTTGCCGTGTTCGGCATGGGAGCGCACGATCCGCAACGCCGTGAGCGCCTGGACGCGGGAACTCACCCGGCCTCGCTACATCTGCTCCGCCCGCGGATCGAGCACGATCTCAGCTTCCGCGGCCCCATCGTCCGCGCTCCGCATCACTGCGCGGTGATCCGCACCGACTGACCGCGGGGATTCGTCGGTCACCGCACGCGAACGCGACAGGTCATCAGTTTCCATCGCGTAGACAGCAAGCCTCCGCCAACTCGTAGTTGAGGGCCCAAGGGCTGGTGTGTGCACCTGGCGGCGTAGTCGCGCGGGTCGTTCGGCGGCAGCCTGTGGAGTAGATCGTCTGCCGGGTCGGTCGGCTATGGACCGGGCTTTGCGGGTTCGTAGGTGATCAGGTCTCCCGGTTGGCACACCCAGGTCTCCGGCGCGGAGGGGGTGAGGCCGGGCCGGTGGGGGAGTCATCAGTCATGCTGCGCTCATTCCCGGCCCGGCGGCGCACCGACCTTAGTCGGTCGCTTTCTGCCGGCGGTGCAGGCACCAGGTGCGCCTACGAGGAGGTTCCCGTGAACCAGGCTCGGGTGCTGCGCATGCCGAGAAGGACCAGCACGGCCGCGGCCAGGAGCACGCCGATCACGGCTCCCGGCGCTCCTTGCGCGACGTTGACCGCCTGCACGAGCAAGTAGAGCCCGGTGGTCACCGTCAAGGTGATGCGCAGGACGCCGCGCCCGGGCCGGAGGAAGAAGACGTGCGCGGCGCTGGCCAGGGCGGGCAGGAGCGTCAGGATCCGGTACCAGACGGGGCCCGGGAGGTAGCCGACCGCGAGGCCCGTCACGGCTATGACGACGATGACGCACAGCACGCAGAGCAGGGCGCGCAGCGCGGTGACCGTGCCCGGGCGCTTGCTGTGCGGCTTCTGCGGGGCGGTGGGGCCGGACTCCACGGCGGCGGCCGCGATCGTGCGCGGATCGCCGAGCTCGGCCAGGATCGCCTCCTCCTGCCCCGGGCGTTCGAAGAGGGCGACCTCGATGTGCTCGGCGAGGTCGGCGAGCAGCTCCTGCCGCCGGTCGGCCGGAAGCGCCGACGCCTCGCGCTCGACAGCGGCAAGGAAGGACTGTACTGAGTGGGAGGTGCTGAGGCTCATGGTGAACTCTGCTCCGGTTCGATCGGGGACGGCGGTTGGGGAGCGAGGAAGTCATCGACTGCGTCGCGGAAAGCGGGCCAGATCCTGGCGAAATCCGAGAGGGCGGCCAGCCCGGCGTCGGTCAGCCGGTAGTAACGGCGGGGCGGCCCGGACGCCGATTCCTGCCACGTGGTGGTGACCAGATCGGCGCGTCGGAGCCGGGACAGCAGCGGGTAGATGGTCCCCTGGCTGGCGGCGAGGGCTCCGCTCGCCTCCAGGGACTGCACCAGTTCGACGCCGTAGCGGGGCTCGTCCCGCATCAGGGCCAGTACGCAGTACTCCAGCACGCCCTTGCGGAGCTGGCTTTCCACCTTGCCGAGGTACGAATCACCGCCACTGCCCTGTTCCATGCAACGCATGATAGCCGGTATCTGGTTGAACAAGGTACCTGGCGTGCGAACCGGATGGGTCTCGCGCTGGTGCCTGCGGCCGAGTTCGCCGACCCCGGTGCCGCCCACCAGAGCCGCCGCCGCCCCGCCCACCAGAGCCGCCGCCGCCCCGCCTGCCTGGTCGTCGGCGCATCGCCGTACCCTCGGACGGCGGCGCCCTCGTCTGCGCGCCGGGCAGTGGCGGCTCGCGAACCGGAACCGCCGTGCATCTGGTGACCGAAAGAGCGTCAAGGACCGCGTGACCATCGCGGAGGCGGCGGACGACCTCGGCTACGACCTCACGGCCGCAGGGCCTGTCTGCGACGCTGCTGGCTATGCTTCCGCCCGGCTCGGACCTGTTCCGCGTGGCCGCGGCGACCAGGACAGCGACGGCCACGGGTGTGTCCGCGTGCGATGTCGAGGGGCACACCTCGGTACGGCTGCGGGAGGGCTCGCGAACCCCGTGGACCTTCCCGCCTCGCGGAACCGTTCACTTCAGAGGGGCCTCTCCGGCTCCACGGCAGAAGTAGCCGCGCTGTACGACCACTTCAGTCGACCCGCTCGGTCCGCTCCTCGAATTGCCGCCCCGGCTCCGCTTCCCGAAGGACGTCTTGCTCCTTGCGGACGGCACCCTGGCACCCACCCAAGACCGCGCGGCGGCCGAGCAGGCCAAGGACCATCGGCACTCCACCGATCACCAGGCCGTCATCGACGCCGGCACCCTTCGTTCCGCCCTGGGTCGGGCAGGACGCGCTGGCGGGTTTGCGCCCGGCGGTGTGTCGTGCCGGCCGAAGGCGGGCTGGTCGAGGAGACGGAGGAGACCTACGCCGGCGGCGTCACGGCCACCTCACGGCCTCGGCGTCGGGTGAGTGCGTTGCGAAGGTAGGCGGGCAGTGCCTGGCAGAGGGCCGGGTCCGCTTCCCAGCCGGGGTCGGTGAGTTGGTCGGCCGTGATGACGACGTGGTTGCCGTGGTCGGTGCGGACGAGAACGCGGAACGTTTCGCCCCGGCTGTCCCGGCCGGCGAGGTAGGCGGCCAGGACGGCCCGGCCCAGCTCAGCGGGATCCGCGCTGGTCGTCGTTCGGCCGAGGTCTTTGCAGATCCACACGCCGCTGAACCGCTCGTGCATCAGGATCTCCCACCGCACGCAAGCGGGCATGTCGTCACGTAACACAACAGCGATCATGCCCCCATCAGCCGGCCTCCCATACTGCTACCTGCGAGTACTGGCCGGAAAGCATGCCTCTCCCACCGGGGCGACGGCTGGCACCGGCCAATCTCGCCCCTCGCCGGCGCGGCCCGACCGAGGGCACCAAATGGACTACCTCGCGATGTCCCTGCCCGACGCTGACGAGGCTGCCGAACGCATGGGCCGTCTGGAGAAGGGCGGCCGCCGGCTCGCCGGCCTGCCCGATGCCCGGGCCATCGCGACCACCGGCCGCGCCGCGCGCGACGAGGCCCGGCACGTACTGCGCGAGGCGTGGCGGCTCGGCTTGGAGCACCAGGTGCAGCTTGACGTGCTGTCCGCCTCCGGCCTGCTCGCCGACGACGCCCCGCGCGCCGGGTGGGAGCCCGAACTGCTGCGGGCCCTGGACCGCGCCGCCCGCCTCGCCCTGCTCGGTCCGGCTCCCTGCCGCCGAGAGATCGCCCAGGTCCTGCCTGCCGCCGGTATGGACGAGGCCGGCGGCAAGGACGAGCCGCGCGGCGAGGCCGTGGTCCCACCGAAGCTGGAGGCGGCCATCTGGCTCGCCGCCGCGGAGATCCGGGGGGTGGAGGTGGTGCACGACGCCGTCGACGCCGCAGGGCGCCATGGCGAGGCCCTGGCCTTCGAGTCCCTCGTCGAAGGCACCGAGTACATCTTCGACCGGACCACTCGTTCCGCGTGCCGAAGACGGGAGCCGGACTGGCGCTGCCGATAGGCGAGCAGTCGCCAGAAGCGGTCACCGGCGCAGTCGCCCGGGTGCTGTCCGAGCCCGCGTTCACCCAGGCGGCGCAGGGTCTCCGTGACGAGATCGCTGCCATGCCCTCCGCCTTGCAGATGGCCGCGGACCTGACCAAATGGGTCGCAGCCTGGTAGTGGTAGGCGAGCGCGGTCCACGCGGTGAGAACGGCTGGTGTGGCCGTGCGCGGAAGACTCACGGCGGCCCGTGAAGCCCGGCTCGTCCTCGAGGACGAGCCGGCCTCCACGACGCCGCCGCAGGCGAAGACCTGGCCACAGCGCGGCCGGACCCCGGTGGTGCGGGTCCGCGGCCGCTCCCGCAGACGCCTCTCCATCGCAGTGCTGACTGCTATGAACCCGGTCACCGCTCAAGGCTGATCCATCGGCTCCGCCGCGACGCCGTGGAGGCGTTCGGCGCACCCCGGCGGACCGGGGCTTCGCGCGGTTCCGGAACCTGCCCGAAGACCCTCACCTGCGGCTACCCTCGCTCCGACGTCCCTTCGCGGGGCGGTGCCGTCGAGGCGCGTTCCACGAGTTCGGTGGCGAGTTCGATGTGGTGGGACTCGACCTTCTCGCCGTTGGCCAGCCGGAGGGCGGTGCGCAGGGCGGCACCGCCCATCTCCCGCAGTGGCTGGCGCACGGTGGTGAGTGGCGGTGAGGCCATCCGGGCGAGGCTCGTGTCGTCGAAGCCGACCACGCTCAGGTCTTCGGGGACGCGCAGTCCTCGGGCGCGGGCGGTCTCGATGACACCGACGGCGATCTCGTCGTTGCCTGCGAAGATCGCCGTCGGCGGCTCTCGCAGGTCCAGCAGCGCCGCGGCGCCGAGCAACCCGGTCTCGTACGTGAATTCTCCGGGCGGGGCGTAGGCGTCGGGTACCCGCGCTCCTTCCGCCTCCATGGCGGCACGGTAGCCGTGCAGGCGCGCCTGGTTGCATACGGCCATGGCCGGTCCGCCGAGGTAGGCGATGTGGCGGTGGCCCAGGGACAGCAGGTGCCGGGTCGCGGCCAGGCCGCCGGCGAAGTTGGTCGCCCCGACGCTGTGGACCCGGCTGTCCGGCAGGTGCAGCGGGTCCAGCACGACCAGCGGCAGCCCGGACCGGGCCAGTTCGTTCAGGTGGGCCGTGGTGTACACGCTGGTGACCGCGATGACGGCGCGGCGTCCGGCTGACACCAGCTCCCGGGCCCAGTGCGGGGCATGGGACGCCTTGCTGATCACCACCGAGGTCCCCGATTCGGCGGCGGAGTCGATGATGCCTTCCAGTGTCTCGGCCACGTACGACTTGAGGCCGCCCTTGAACTGCACCTCGATGGTCGGGACTTCGACACCCTCGGTGTGACGGAACACGGGCGCCAGGTAGTGGTGCTGATGCAGCAGTTCCTGCACCCGGGCGCGGGTCTGCGGCGCCACGTCACCACGACCGTTGACCACTTTGGACACGGTCGCGACGGAGACCCCGGCCGCTTGGGCGATGTCCGCCAAAGTGGTGCGCCTGGCGTTCGGTCGCATCGGTTCCTCTCAGCTGTAAGTCCACCGGTGTGGTGAGCCGCCGGTCGGGCCGGCAGGCCGGGTGGAGCCGGTCAACCGTACGGCAACCAGGCACCGGGCTCGTCCGGCGAGGTGTCGACGAGTCCCTCGGCCTCGACACGTCTGGCGACGCACGCGGGATCGCGGCCGGTGCACGAGAGGCGGGACGGGCGCCGCCGGTGCGGCACGACCTGCGCCGAACAGGGTGTCAGCCGCAGTCATCGCCTCGACCGTGACCAGCCTATTTCGAAACGCTTTCGGTCCCGGCTCATGGTTTTCGAGGTGCGTTGCCGCCCAGTTCCAGGCACTCGACCGCAGTTTTACAGAGTCCTCGCACGTACCTTGACACGACGTCAGCCCGAAACCTAACTTGCACGCACAGAGCTCACGGAACACTGTTTCGAAAATCTTTCACCATGACTCACGAGAAGCCGGCGGCTCTCGAGTGCGGAGAAGAAGATGGCGCTCTCCCGACGAACCCTCCTCGGCCTGGCCGCCGGCGTGCCGGTCTCCGCGGCACTGGCGGCCTGCGGCTCGTCCGGCCCCGACAAGAGGGGTGGTGGGGCCACGTACTGGTACCTCAACGGCCAGCCGCAGGAAGGCGTCAGAGGTGGCGCCGTGGACGCGTTCAACGAGGCCCACCCCGAGGAGCAGGTCGAAGACACCACCTTCCAGAACGACGCGTACAAGACGAAGATCAAGACCGCCATCGGTGCCGGGCAGGCGCCCACCATCATCTGGGGCTGGGGCGGCGGGACGCTGCGCACCTATGTGGAAGCGGGCCAGGTCGAGGACCTCACCTCGTGGTTCGACGAGCACTCCGAGGTCAAGAAGCGGCTGTTCCCGTCCTCGTTCGGAGCGGCGACCGTCGACGGCAGGATCTACGCGATGCCGTGCGAGACCGTGCAGCCGATCATCCTCTACTACAACAAGAGGGTCTTCGAGAAGGTCGGCGTGGAGCCGCCGAAGTCCTGGGACGACATCATGGCGCTGGTGCCCAGATTCAACGCGAAGGGCATAGCGCCGTTCTCCCTCGGCGGCCAGTCCCGGTGGACGAACATGATGTGGCTGGAGTTCCTGTTCGACCGCATCGGCGGTCCCGAGGTCTTCCAGGCCGTCATCGAGGGCGAGAAGAACGCCTGGTCCAATCCGGACGCCATCACCGCGCTGACCAAGGTGCAGGAGCTGGTCAAAGCCAACGGGTTCGTCAAGGGCTTCTCCTCGATCACCGCGGACTCCAACGCCGACCAGGCGCTGCTGTACACCGGCAGGGCCGCGATGATGCTGCACGGCGCATGGTCGTACGGCATCCAGCAGGCCGATGGCGGGGACTTCGTCTCCAGCGGCGCACTGGGCTACATGACCTTCCCACCCGTGGAAGGCGGCAAGGGCGATCCGAGTGACACCGTAGGCAACCCCGCCCAGTACCTGTCCGTCTCCTCGAAGGCCGGCGCCGAGCAGAAGAAGATCGCCAAGGACTTCTTCGCCAAGGGCGTCCTCCAGGACGAGGAAGTGAAGAAGTGGATCGACAACGGGTCGGTGCCGATCCGGCTGGGCACGGAGAAGCTGCTGGCCGCCTCCAAGAGCGCCGATTTCCTGCAGTTCACCTACGACATCGCCAGCAAGGCCAAGGTCTTCGGCCAGTCCTGGGACCAAGCGCTCAGTCCGACGGCCGCCGAGACCCTGCTGGACAACATCGTCAAACTGTTCCAGCTGTCCATCTCACCGCAGCAGTTCGCCCGCAACCTGAACGTGGTCACCGGCAAATGAGCTCGCCCACCGCCCGTCCGCCGCGTCGCGAAGCGCGCGGCATCCTGCCGTGGCTGGCGACACCGGCGCTGGTGCTCTTCGTCGGCTTCGCCGTGGTTCCGCTCGTCGGTGTCCTCGCGCTGAGCTTCACCACGTGGGACGGGATCGGCGCCATCCACCCCTCGGGGCTGACCAGTTGGCGTACGGTGCTCACCGACCCCGGACTGCCGCACGCCCTCTGGGTGACGTTCTCGGTGATGGCCGTTTCCTGGGCCGTCCAGACGCCGCTGAGTATCCTGCTCGGCACGTTCCTGGCAGGCCGCCAGCGCTACCGTGCGGTGCTGGGCGTGGTGTACTTCGTCCCCCTGATGCTCAGCTCCGCGGCGATCGCGATCGCGTACAAGGCCCTGCTGGACCCGAACTTCGGGCTCGGTGCCGGGCTGAAGATCCAGGGGCTCAGCCAGGACTGGCTGGGGCGGCCGGGACTCGCGTTCGGGGTCGTCGTCTTCGCCGTCTCCTGGCAGTTCATCCCGTTCCACTCCCTGATCTACCAGGGTGGTGTCCAGCAGATCCCCAAGTACCTGTACGAAGCGGCGCAGCTGGACGGAGCAGGCCGGATCCGGCAGTTCTTCAGCATCACGCTGCCCCAGCTGAGATACACCGTCATCACCTCGTCCACGCTGATGGTGGTCGGATCGCTGACCTTCTTCGACCTCATCTTCGTCCTGACCGAGGGCGGCCCCAGCGACGCCACCCGCGTCCTCGCGCTGGACATGTACAAGCGGGGATTCCAGGCCAGCCTGATGGGACCGGCCAGCGCCATCGCCGTCATCCTGGTCCTGGTGGGTCTGGCCCTCGCCCTGCTGCTGCGCCGGCTCGGAGGCCGGGACGCCGGCGCGAGCCAACTCGAGGGGGCCTGACATGACCACCACGCTCACCGAGCCGCGCCGACCGCGGGAGGCCACCCACCGCGAGCGGCAACGCCACCCGCGTCGGACGGCCCGCCGGCGCAACTGGGCCGGCGGCCTGGCCGGATGGCTCTGGCTCGGCGTCGTCGCCGTACCCCTGTACTGGACCCTCATCACCAGCCTGAAAGCCCAGAGCCGCTACTACGCGAGCAACCCGCTGGTGCCTTCGGGTGACCCGACACTGGACAACTACCGGCTGGTCATCGAGTCCGGCTTCCTGCGCTACTTCCTGAACAGCGTCGTGGTCACCGCCGGCGCCGTGGTGCCGGCGGTCGTGGTCTCCTTCATGGCGGCCTACGCGATCGTCCGCGGCCGGCGCATGCGGGTCCTCCGCGCCATGAACGGGCTGTTCCTCATGGGCCTGGCCATCCCGCTGCAGGCGACGGTGATCCCGGTCTACCTGATCATCATCCGACTGCATCTGTACGACAGCCTGCCCGCGCTGATCCTCCCGTCGATCGCCTTCGCCATCCCCCTGTCCGTGCTGGTGCTCGCCAACTTCATCCGCGACGTGCCCAAAGAGCTGTTCGACTCCATGCGGGTCGACGGCGCCACCGAATGGACGACACTGTGGCGGCTGGCGGCACCGCTCACCCGGCCGGCCATCCTCACCGTGACCATCTTCGACGCACTGACCATCTGGAACGGATTCCTGCTGCCGCTGGTCCTCACCCAGAGCCCCGGCCACCGGACCCTGCCGCTCGCACTGTGGACCTTCCAGGGGCAGTACGGGGTCAACGTCCCCGCCGTTCTCGCCGCCGTCGTCCTCACCACACTGCCCGCCTTGGTCCTGTACGCGTTCGGCCGCCGCCAGCTGCTGAGCGGTCTGACCGCCGGATTCAGCCGCTGACCGACGCCGTGACCGGTGTCCGGCCTGTGCCCGGAACGTCCGGGGAGCCCCGGGACCGAGTCCGGCAGGAACGCGGTGGGACCCGGCAGACCAGGCTCCGCGGCCGTTGCCCGCACGTCCCGGTCCCGACCGGCACCTCATCCACCGGCCCGGACCGGACGACCTGCGTCACCCCCTGGAAGCACCAGCAGCCTCGTCCCCCGGGCGCGGCGGATCCGGGCCGATGCCGGAACCCGCACGCGACCTGCCCCGCCTCGAGTCCCGCCCGTCTACCTGTTCGCCCGTCGCGCCCTGGTCGAGGCCCGATGGGCGTGGGAGGAAAGTGAACGCCATCGTGGCCGTGGAGAACACCCCCGCAATCCCCCTCTGGAACGACACCACCGCCTCCGTCACCGCGAGGGTCGACGCCCTGATCGACGCGATGACCCTCAAGGAGAAGACCGCCCAGTTGTACGGAGTGTGGGTGGGAGCCTCCGACCAGGGCGGTGAGGTGGCCCCCCATCAGCACGACATGGAGGAGGCCGTCGATCTCGACGCGCTCCTGCCCACCGGACTGGGCCAGCTGACCCGGCCCTTCGGCACCGGTCCGGTGGACCCCGCCCTGGGTGCGCTCTCCCTGGCGCGCGCCCAGACCCGGATCGCCGCCACGAACCGGTTCGGCATCCCCGCCCTGGCGCATGACGAGTGTCTGGCCGGCTTCGCCACCTGGGGAGCGACCGCCTACCCCGTTCCGCTCTCCTGGGGCGCCACCTTCGACCCGGACACGGTGCGGCGCATGGCCACCGCCATCGGCCGCGACATGCGTGCCGTCGGCGTCCACCAGGGACTCGCGCCCGTCCTGGACGTCGTGCGCGACGCCCGCTGGGGCCGGGTCGAGGAGACCATCGGCGAAGACCCGTACCTCGTCGGCACCATCGGGACGGCATACGTGCAGGGCCTCGAGTCCGCCGGGATCGTCGCCACCCTCAAGCACTTCGCAGGCCACTCGGCCTCCCGCGCCGGCCGAAACCTCGCTCCCTCCTCCGTGGGCCCGCGTGAGCGCGCCGACGTTCTGCTCCCTCCCTTCGAGATGGCGATCCGTGAAGGCGGCGCCCGGTCGGTGATGAACGCCTACACGGACACCGACGGCATGCCCTCCGCGGCCGACGAGGACCTGCTCACCGGGCTGCTGCGCGACACGTGGGGCTTCGACGGCACGGTCGTCGCCGACTACTTCGCCATCGCCTTCCTGAAGACCCTGCACGGCATCGCAGCCGACTGGGCCGGTGCCGCCGGCGCGGCGCTGCGCGCGGGCATCGACGTCGAACTGCCCAATGTCAAGACGTACGGCGCGCCCCTGGCCGAGGCCGTCGCCGACGGCCGTGTTCCGGAGGCGTTGGTCGATCGCGCCCTGCGCCGGGTACTCACCCAGAAGACTGTGCTCGGCCTGCTCGATCCGGACTGGAACCCCGTGCCGGCCGCCCTCGACGGCGCGGACCCGGACGACCCGGCCGCCCTGCGCGGCCGGATCGACCTGGACGGTCCGGAGAACCGCGCTCTGGCCCGCACGGTCGCCGAGGAAGCGGTCGTGCTGCTGAGCAACGACGGCACCCTGCCCCTCGGCAGGCCGCGCCGCATCGCCCTGCTCGGTCCCAACGCCGACGAGCCCACCGCCGTACTGGGCTGCTACTCCTTCCCCCAGCACATCGGCGTCCACCACCCCGCGACCCCACCGGGCATCGCGCTGCCCACGCTGCGCGAGACCCTCGCCACCGAGTTCCCCGACGCCGAGGTCACGGTCGCCCGCGGCACCGGAATCGACGACGGAGACCTCTCCGGCATCCCCGAGGCCGCCCGGGTGGCACGCGAGGCCGATGTCGCCGTGGTGGTGCTCGGCGACCGTGCCGGGCTCTTCGGGCGGGGCACCAGCGGCGAGGGGTGCGACGTCGACGCGCTGGCGCTGCCCGGCGCGCAGCAGCACCTGCTCGACACCCTGCTCGACGTGGGGACACCCGTGGTCACCGTGCTGCTCGCGGGACGACCGTACGCACTCGGCCGCGCCGTGCAGGAGTCCGCGGCGATCGTGCAGTCCTTCTTCCCCGGTGAGGAGGGCACGCACGCGATCGCCGGGGTGCTCAGCGGCCGTACCAATCCCTCCGGGCGTCTCCCGGTCAGCGTGCCGCGCGGTCCGGGCTCACAGCCGACCACGTACCTCGGGGCGCGGCTCGCGCACGCCAGCGAGGTGTCCAACATCGACCCGACACCCGCGTTCGCCTTCGGCCACGGCCTGTCCTACACGAGGTTCGACTGGGCGGACCTGACCGTGAACGTCCAGGAGGCCCCGACGGACGGCGAGTTCGTCCTCGCCTTCACCGTCCGCAACTCGGGCGGGCGGTCCGGAACGGAGGTCGTCCAGGTCTATCTGCACGACCCGGTCGCCTCCGTCGTCCAGCCGGTGCAGCGCCTCGTCGGCTACACCCGGGTCGGCCTGGAGCCGGGCGAGGCCCGCCGTCTGCGTGTCACCGTCCCGGCCGATGTCGCCTCCTTCACGGGACGCGACGGCCGGCGCGTCGTCGAACCGGGCGAGCTGGAAGTGCGGTTGTCCGCCTCCAGCGCGGATCCGCGCCTGACGGCCAGGGTCACGCTGACCGGAGCCGAGCGCCACGTGGATCACACCCGGCGCTTGCACGCCACGGTGGGGCAGGAGCCGGTCGCCCAGGCGTGAACCGGGCGAGCGCGGCGCACGTCGCGGCAGGGGCGGCGCCGCGCACCCGGACCGCGGGGCCGGTCACGTGGTGACCCGGGCCCGTCGGTTCCGGGGACTTCGTCAGCTCACAGCACCCCGCGCCGCGCGAGGTTGCGCATCAGCGCTCGTACCCCGAACGTCCACGGCGCGGCCTGCTCGCTGGGGACGACCGTGTTCACCAGCGCGCCGAGTCGCGGGCTGGAGATCCGCACGACGTCGCCGTACTCGTGGGTGAAGCCCGCGCCGGGTGCCCGCCGGTCCTCGGTGGGGGCGAACAGCGTTCCGGTGAACAGCACGAAGCCGTCCGGGTATTGATGGTGCGCACCGTGCGTGGCGGCCACCAGTTCCGTTACGTCGCGGCTGATCTCGCGCATGGAACTGCTGCCGTGGAGTACGTAGCCGTCCGTGCCGTCGATCCGCAGGCCGATGTCGAGCCCCCGTACCGTGTCGAGGTCGAAGCCCTCGTCGAACAGGCGGATGAAGGGGCCGATCGCGCACGAGGCGTTGTTGTCCTTCGCGCGGGACAGCAGCAGGGCGCTGCGCCCCTCGATGTCGCGGAGGTTGACGTCGTTGCCGAGCGTCGCGCCGCGTACCCGGCCGCGGGAGTCCACGACGAGGACGACCTCGGGCTCAGGGTTGTTCCACACCGAGGAGCCGAGCACTCCGATGTCGGCGCCGGTTCCGACCGCGGACAGTACCGGCGCCTTGGTGAACACCTCCGGGTCCGGCCCGATCCCGACCTCCAGGTACTGCGACCACAGTCCTTCGGAGGCCAGCAGTTCCCTGGCCCTTGCCGCTTCCGGCGATCCGGGGCGGATGCCGTCGAGCGCACCGCCCACCACCTGCTTCACGCGGGCCCGGACCCCGGCGGCCCGCGCCGGATCGCCGCCCGTGCGCTCCTCGATGACGCGTTCCAGCAGACTCCGCGCGAAGGTGACACCCGCGGCCTTGATCACCTGCAGGTCGACGGGGGCGAGCAGATGCGGAACGTCATGGCGGCCCGCCGGTGCCGCCAGCAGTTCGTCCAGGCGCCAGGTGTGTCCGCCGCCGGCCTCGCGGACGACCGTCACCGCGTCGTCGCGTTCCATCAGTTCGGAGACGGTGGGCGCGATGGCCGTCAGGTCGACGACCTGATCGCCCCGGACCGCGGCCACACAGGGTCCGTCCCATTCCGGGTGGTGGACGCGCGCGACGAGAGCGGCTCGGCCGGAGTCCTCCGGCAGGACGGAGGCGGCCGTGAGGACCGGACGAGGGCGGGCTGCTGCCGATTCCACGATCGATGCTCTCCTGGATTCGGGGATACGGTCGACTGGCGCGGAATCAATGGGAGTCGCGGGGGACCCCGTGTCCACGGCATCCCCGCAGGAAGCCGAAGTCGGCGCCCCGGTCGGCCTGTTCCACGTTCTGGGTGTAAAGCCAGGTGTAGCCGCTGGTGTGCTGTTCGACGGGGGCCCGCCATGCCTCCCGGCGCCGCGTGAGCTCGGCGTCGTCCACGTCCAGGCACAGGGTGCGGTTCGGGACGTCGAGGACGACGGAGTCCCCGTCGCGCACCAGGGCGAGCGGTCCGCCGACGGCGGCCTCGGGCGTCACGTGCAGGACCACCGTCCCGTACCCGGTGCCGCTCATCCGGCCGTCGCAGACGCGCACCATGTCCTTGACGCCGGCCTTCAGCAGCTTGGCGGGCAGCGGGACGTTGGAGACCTCGGGCATGCCGGGGTAGCCCTTGGGGCCGGCGTTGCGGATGACGATGACGGTGTTCTCGTCGACGTCGAGTTCCGGGTCGTCGGCCACCTCGTGGTAGGCCTCGGGGGAGTCGAAGACGCGGGCGGGGCCGCGGTGGGTGAGCAGGTGCGGCGAAGCGGCGGACTGCTTGATCACGGCACCGTCGGGGCACAGATTGCCGCGGAGGACGGCGGTACCGGTGCCGGCCGGCTGGAAGGGGGCGTCCAGGCTGGTGATGACGTCGGAGTCAAGGCATTCGGCGTTCTCGGTGTTCTCCGCGACGGTGCGTCCGGTCACCGTGATCTGTCCGCCGTGCAGCAGCTCGCCGCGGAGCAGTTCGGCGATGACGGCGGGCAGCCCGCCCGCGTAGCAGAAGTCCTCCATGAGGTACTTGCCGCTGGGCATCAGGTTGACCAGGGTCGGCACCGCGCGGACCAGGTCGTCGAAGTCCCGCAGGCGCAGGTCGACACCGACGCGTCCGGCGATGGCGGTGAGGTGGATGATCGCGTTCGTGGAGCCGCCGATGGCCGCGTTGACCCGGATGGCGTTCTCGAACGCCTCCCGGGTAAGGATCCGTGACGGGCGGAGCTCCTCCTCCACCATCCGTACGATGCGCTGCCCCGCCGCCTGCGCGGTCTCCATCCGCCGGGCGTCGACCGCGGGCCAGGCCGCCGAGCCCGGCAGCTGCATGCCGAGCGCCTCGGCCATGCAGGCCATCGTCGAGGCGGTCCCCATCGTCATGCAGTGCCCGTTGGAGCGGGCCATGCACCCTTCCGCGAAGAAGCACTCCTCCTCGGTCATCCGGCCGGTCTTCAGGTCCTCCTCGAACTTCCACACGTGGGTGCCGGATCCCACGTCCTGGCCCCGGTACTTGCCGTTGAGCATCGGCCCGCCGGTGACCATGACGGCGGGCAGATCGACGCTGGCGGCGCCCATGAGCATGGCGGGGGTCGTCTTGTCGCAGCCGGACAGCAGCACGACTCCGTCGAGCGGATTGGCCCGGATCAGCTCCTCGACCTCCATCGCCATGAGGTTGCGGTACAGCATGGCGGTGGGGCGCATCAGGGTCTCGCCGGTGGCCATGGTCGGGAACTGGAGCGGCAGGCCGCCCGCCTGCCACACGCCGCGCTTGACGGCCTCGGCGACGCGTGTCAGATGGGCGTTGCACGGGGCGAGTTCGGAGGCGCTGGTCGCGATACCGATGACGGGACGCCCGTCGAACACCTCGTGCCCGAGTCCCTGGTTGCGCATCCAGGAGCGGTACAGCATCCCGCTGCGGCCCCGTGCCCCGAACCATGCCTGGCTGCGGCGGCTCGTCTTCTGACCGTCGGTCATGTGGTCACTCCCGTGGCTCCGGCGTCGTCCGCTTCGCGATGGGGCGTTGTCGGGTGAGGCCCTGCGGGCCGTACCCTGTGACGCAATCATTAAATGATTCGATGAATGGCGTCCAGGGGGCGGGCAGAGATCGTGGTGGACTTCCTGACCATGCACCAGCGCGTGGTCGACGAACTCGGGCGGCGCGTCGTGGGTGGCGTGTGGGAACCGGGGAATCCCCTGCCGGTCGAGGACGCGCTCGCGGCCGAGATCGGTGTCAGCCGAGGTGTGGTACGGGAGGCGGTCAAGGCGCTGGTGGCCAAGGGCATGCTGCACGTACGCCCGCGCACCGGCACGCGCGTACTGCCTCCGGAGCAGTGGAACCACCTGGACCGTGACGTGCTGCGCTGGAAACAGGCCGGGGACGCCACGGCCCTGCTGCGCGACACGGGTGAACTGCGCCGGATCGTCGAGCCCGAGGCGGCCCGGCTCGCCGCGGACCGGGCCGGCCCCGACGATGTACGAGTGCTGTACGACTCCCTGGCGGCCATGGAGGCCGCGGCGGCGGAACCCGGCCGCCGCGGCTACGTCGAGGCCGACATCGCCTTCCACCGCGCGCTGCTCGACGCCAGCGGCAACCGTCTCCTCGGCTCGCTGGGCCGCGCTGTCGACATCGCACTGGAACACAGCTTCCTCATCAGCACCCAGACCCCCGGCGCGGTGGAAGCCTCGCTGCCGGGTCATCGCGCCGTCGTGGAGGCCGTCGAGGCCCGCGATCCAGCGGCCGCGGCGGCCGCCGTACTGGCCATCATCCAAGCCGCCGACAGAGAGATCACCCAGTCACCCGGAATGCCGAGCGGTACGCCGAGCGACGCCGGGTGACCTGTCACGGCCGCGACCCCGCGGTGCCTCGGCAGGGGCACGGAAGCGGTCGGCGCCGACGGTTCTCGTCAGACCTCCGGCAAGCCGACCGCGGTCCGCGCCGCGTGCCTGCCGGCCGAGCGGCGGGGGAGGTCAGGTGGGGACGGCTGGGCCCCCGGGCGTACCTGTCCGATGCTCGACGATAGGTGAACCGGCTGCCAGGGCTCGCCGGGATCAGGCGGCGAGGCGCTTGAGTGGTTCGTCAGCGGCGGGAGGCTTCCTCCAAGTCCGGCGGCGGATCCGGTGCGGGCCGAGCCAGTCCGCGATGGCGCTCAGGCGTGGCCGGGTCATGCCGGCCCTGGAGCCCCGGCTCAGACACCAGCCGCAAGGTAGGTCGCGGATAGCTGGACGGGCCCCCGTTTCCCTGTCCTGGGCGCCGCCGTTGGCCTGATCGATTGATCGAGGCCAAGGGGCGCGCTGCCGTCAGTCGCGCATCACAGGCAGCTTTCGCCTCGGCAGCAGTGCCGACGCGTCCTGCGAGGTCTTCGCGGACCCGCCCACGCGGCCATGGCCGTGCGGACATCCACAATCAGGCGGCTCTGTGACCGTGAACGAAGTCCGGGACTGCGTTAGTGGTGGAGGCCATGTCCGTGATGCCTCCGGTGGTCGGGGCCGTGCGTGGACTGAGGGAGGCAGGTGAGCGGCGGTCGTCGCGGCGGGCAGAGCGCGGTGCCCGGCGGCGAGTGCCGTTCTGCCGCCGCCGAGGGGGCCGCTCAGCCAGACGATCAAGCTTCTCCCTTGGTCGCGGCGACTGTGTCGGTGCGCCGGGCAGGAGCCGGGAGGTGCGCGTCCCGGCCCGGCCACCGGAACACCAGCCGGGAGGAGACCTTGTCCAGGACGTCCCCGGCGGGGAGCAGATGGTCGGGCGTACCGGCCGGGTGGACGGTCAGGACGGGATCGGCGTGCTGGTCGTTGGCGTCGGCGCGGACATGGCGGTCCCAGGCCCGTACCGTGGCCGCGAGCTGCGCGGCGAGCACGGGCCCCTGCTCGCCGAAGGCATGCACGACCCATTCCCACTCCTTGTCCTCCGGGCGCTCGCCGTGCCGGGTCTGGAGGCAAGTCAGGTAGGCGAGCGAGGCGGTGCCGAGGACCGTTGGTGCGTTCCGGCCCTTCGGGATGGCGGTGACGCTCGTGTCCTGGTGGGCGTGCAGGCGGCAGAAGGTGGGAAGGGTGGTGGCCGCGTACAGCTGCAGGGAGCCGAAATAGGCGCCCGCCCCCATCGTGATGCCGGTGGCGACTTCGTGCCGCCGGCCGCGCAGTGCCTCGTTCAGCCCGCGGGTGTCGGCGGCGGCGCCGTCGTCGAAGCGGAGTGTCAGCGCACCGTCGAGAAGGGGGACGACCGGGACCGGGCGGGCCCGCTGCCCCTGGTCGCGCACGAATCCGCAGTAGGTGAAGTGCCGGGCGTGCAGTACCTCGCCGCGCCGTTCGAACGTGACCGCCCGGGTGTAGCCGCTCATCTCCAGCGGCAGGACGAGGCGTCCGCCTTCGGCCAGCTGCTCGCGCCAGGCAGGGGAGACGTCCCGGCAGTTGTAGGTGATCACGCTGCCGTCGAAGCCGCCGCGGGGCACGAGCGGTGCGGGGGCGCCGAGGGCCGCGTCGGCCTCGACGGCGGTGACGCGTCCGCTGCCGGCCTCCGTGAGGAAGGCGCGGGTGCGGCGCACGACCCACGGGTCGATGTCGACGGTCACCACCCGCCCTTCGGGCCCGGCGACGTGAGCGATCAGCTCGGCGTTGTAGCCACCGGACCCCCCCTCGAACACGATCGCGCCCGGCCGCAGGCGCAGGCTCTCGGTCATGTCGGCCTGGAGCCAGGCCGCGGACACCGAGCTGATCGCCGTCCCGGTCTCGTCGCGGCGGGTGACGACGGCCCGGCCGCCACCGTCGTAGGCGGCCGCGAGGTTCGCCTCCGGGGCGAAACGATGGCGCGGCACGGCCCGCAGCGCACTGCGGACGGGCTCTGACGGGGCCCAGCCGCCCTCGATCACCGTCTCGGCCATCGTCTGGCGCAGCCGGACGGCCTCGGCCGGCTCACCCGGCACGGGCGGCCGGTCGGCGGCGAGCGGGTAGGAGACCACGGGCGGCAGGTCCGGGATGACGCCGGGCCACACGGCATCCAACGCGGACGCGGCGGGGACGAAGATGTCTTTGACACAGGCGAGCGCGTGCAGGTCGAAGAACTCCCAGCGGTCGAACTTGTCCTCCTCCGGGTTGGTCAGGGTGCCCGTCCACGCGGTGATGCGGACGACGGCCGTGAGCCGTGGGATGCCGTGGCTGTCGTCGACCAGCATCGTCACCACGTGCGCGGCGCCCGGGCCGGCGACCAGGCCCGTCTCCTCGGCGAGTTCACGCACCGCCGCGGCGGCGAAGCCTTCCGCGCCGCGGGTCTTGCCGCCGGGCAGCTCGAGCATGCCGCGGCGGGACCGGCCGAGCAGGACCCGGCCGGCGTCATCGGTGACGACGGCGAGGGCGCCGGTCAGGGCATGGGCGGTGGGCGGCCGCTTCTCGACGGCCTGGGTGCCGGTGTGGCAGGGGCCGCGCAGGACCAGGAAGGCCAGACCGTCCGCGTCCAGCCGCTCCACCCTCTCCCATCCGGCGGCGAGCACGGCGATCTCGTCCTCGTCCAAGGCGATCCGGCGCCGTTCTTCGGGCGTGTTCGCCGCCACCGGGGTGATGACGACGAGAGCGCCGCCGTCCCGCAGCCGCTCCCCAAGAGCGTGAAGGACGCGACCGCGGTCCTTCACGAACGGGTACATCAGGCGCATCACGACCAGGTCATACCCCTCTTCGTGCAGCGGGGCCGGGTCGTCGCGCTCGATGTCCAGCTGCAGCCACCGAACGCCCTCGACGTCGGCGTGCTCCTCACGGGCCCGCGCGAGCGCGCTGCCGGCGAAATCCAGGGCGTCCACGGCGTAGCCGAGGAAGGCGAGGTAGGCGGCCAGCTCGCCCGTGCCGCATCCCACGTCGAGCGCCCGGCCGCCGTCGTCTGGGGCAGGGGTGTGTCCGGCGAGGAGCTCCCGCTCCCGTTCACCGACCTGCCGGAAGCTCTTGCCGTCGCGGAAGTGCTTTTCCCACTGATCGCGGGCGGTGTTGTACGTCAAGGTGCTGCTCCTCGTACGTGGGTGCGGTGGGGTCAGGGGCGTTGTACGGCGCGGAGCCGGGCCAGCGTGCGCCGGCCGCGTTCGACGAGCTCGGGGTCGCCGTGGGCGGCGCCGTAGGAGAGGCCGGAGACGGAATCCAGGACGGAAAGGACCGTGAGCTGGGCGTCTTCCTGCGGGGTGAAGTGGCGGCCGTAGCCGTCCATCACGGCCTGCTGAAGGTCGGGGCGGCCGTGCCAGGCATCGGACAGCCGCACGAAGTCTCGGACCCCCGGCCCGGCTTCGGACCGCTCGAAATCGATCACATACAGGACATCGGCGTCTTCGTCCCATCGCAGATTGCGCAACTGGAAGTCGCCGTGTGTGGGGACCGCATCGAGGGCGGGCAAGCCGGCGGCCCTCTCGGTGGTGGCGCGGATGAACTCTTCGTCCCCGGACTCGAGGTGGGGCCGGGCTCCGTTCAGGTGCCGCTCCAGCTTCCCCAGGGGCAGGGTGCCGGCGGCCGGGCGCGGTGGGGCGCTGGTGTGGATGGCGGCTGCGAGTTGCCCGATGCGGTGGAAGATGTGGCGCTGCTGCTCGGGCGAGCAGGTGGCGCCGTGCAGGGACTGGCCTCCCACCGCGGTGAGTACCACCGCCGGCAGCCGCGCGTCGGCGGCCACCAGACGGGGCGCGGCCGGGCCGAGACCGGGCACCCAGCTGCGGAGCGCGGCGACTTCTCGCTGGTGGAAGCGGCCGTTCTGGTGGATCTTGACGTACCACTCCGCCCCCTCGGCGCCGCTCGCCCGCCAAACGCGGCTCTCCTCACGCGCCCAGGACACGTCCGTCCAGTCGGCGATCCGGCCCACCGCCCGCTCGGCGAAGACGCGCACGTCCCGTGGGACCGCGCCGGGGCTGCCGGGTTCGGGGACCAGGACCAGCCGGTCGGCGGCGGGGTGGTAGGCGATCGGGTCGCCGGGCTGCTGGAAGTGCAGGGCCATCCGCGCACCGGCCCGGTAGGCGTCCAGCCCGGCCCGGCAGTACGCGACCACCGGCTCCGGAAGCCTGTCGAGCGCGAACCAGTCCATCGCGTCGCACACCTGGGGCTCCATGACCTTCGGGGTGCCGTCCCAGTGCCGGACCTCGAAGAACACCCCAAGCCGGGCCGCCCCGGCGGGGGAGCGGTGGTGCACGGTGACGGCCGCGCGGACGTCGGCCGGATCGACGACGATGCCGGCCTCTTCCCGGGTTTCGCGCACCAGGGCCGTGACCACGTCCTCCCATGGACCGTCCAGGTGCCCGCTGACCAGATGCCAGCATCCCGCCGCGTACACGTCGCCGGCCCGCCGGGACAGCAGCACCTCAGGCCCTGCTGGGACGTCGCGCAGGGCGATGAGGTGGACGTCGAGCGGCTCGGTGTGCCGCTGGGTGCCTGTCACGCTTCACCGCCGGGGCGGCGGGCGAGCAGCACGTGTCCGGTGCTGGTGCCGAGGTCCAGCACGATCCGACCGAGTTCCCAGGCGGCACTGCGATGCCCCGGGGGCCTGAAGTCGATCACCGCGGCGACCGCCTCGCCGCGCAGCAGCAGGTTGGGGGAGGCGAGGTCCCCGTGTACGACCTGCGCCGTCAGCGTGACCGGCAGCTTCACCAGGCGGGCCGCCACCTCGGGAAGGGCGGCAAGACGCTGTTCCGCGGTCTGGGCGCACCAGGCGGCGAACCCTTCCGGTACAGGCGGTGCGACGGTCCAGCGGGCGAGCGGTTCCTCCAGCCGCCCTCCGGCCCGCGCGATCTCGCAGACCTCGGGGGCTGGCACAGGGCGCGGCGGTCCGACGGGGTGGCGGGCCAGGGCCCGGTGCAGACGGCCCACGGCCTCGCCCACCGCATCCCACCGGCCGTCGAACAGCCCGTCCTCGGCCGTCTCCGCGTCCGCGACGTACTCCGTCACGGACACCGACAGTCCGACGGCCGACGCGATCATCTCGCCGGTCACCGTCCGCCGCACGGTCGGCACCGGAACCCCGGCCGCTCTGGCCGCCTCGCCCAGAGCCAGGGCCTGCCGCTCCCCCTCTATGCCTGCCCCAGGGGGGTACGCCTTCACGAACCACCGCCGGCCTGCGCGGTCCTCGGCCAGGTGGTTACGGGTCGCCGTTCCTGCCGGGCCCTCGCCGGCCGCAGTCGGCGTGATCCGGTACAGCAGTGCCAGGATCCCGGCCACGACCATGACGTCGGACTCGGCACTCATCCCGGAACCTCCGACGGTCCCGGCCTCGCGGACGGACGGGGCGCGCCGCTCGGGCCCGTACCCGGTGGGTGTGCTCACGCTGTTCACCAGCCCAGCTCGGAGTAGGTGCGGCCGTCGGCAATGGCGGTCAGAGCCGTCCGGGTGGGGGACGAGTCGCTCCGGGAGCTCGTGCGGCGGCCACCACTGCCAGGCCAGGCACTTGTCGGTCTCGAGAACCTTGGGGTCTCCCTTCCAGCGGCGCGCGCGGAACACGAGATGCATCAACGGCTGTCCGCCCGGGGTGTCCACGACGTGGACGACATGCAGCAGCTCCACGTCCGAGGGGTCGATGACCAGCCCCGCTTCCTCTCGCGCCTCCCGTACCAGGCACGTGACGGCGGACTCCTGCTCGCACTTGCCTGCCAGGTAGTGCCAGGTGTTCCCCGCGTACGCGGAGCCGGGGTGGCGCAGGCCCAGGAGCACCCGGCCTTCGCCGTCCTCCAGGTGGAGGTGGACGCCGATGCCGTTGAGCACGGTCCGGCTGCCCCCGTCCCACAGGGGAGGGGCCGCGTCGGGCTCGTCGCTCGGAGGGTTCTCGGCCGCGTGCCGGCGGATGAGGTCTCGCGTCGCGGGGCTCAGCCGGAGCCGGTCCAGGACGTCGGGGGTGAACCACCGCAGCAGCACGCCCTCGCGCAGCCGGAGCCGGTCGGGGTTGCCGCGCCAGCGGCCGGTGAACACCCGCATCGGGACGCTGAGGCCGTCGACGCTGGTGGCCGTCTCCACGGCGTACGGCTCCAGGTCCGCAAGGCGGAGATCGGGGACTCCTTCAGCCAGCTCCCGCAGCAGAGTGCCCTCAAGGTCCTGGTCCTCGTGCGTGCGGCCACCGCCGAGCAGGGCGAACGCTCCCGGCTGCCACATGCCGGGTTTGTGGTCGCGCAGATGCAGAAGGTAGCGGCCCTGCCCGTCGTGGATCAGTGCGGACGCGTTCACCGGCTCCGGCCGACCGTCCAGCTGGGCGTGCAGGAGCTTCGTGCGCAGCGTCGGCGAGGTGACCTCCGGCATGGCGAGCCACCGCGAGCCGGACACCTCCTCGTTCTGCAGGGTGATGGCCGGCGGCTCGTCGCTGGCGAGGTAGAACGCGTATCGGAAGTCGTAGTGCTGGTGGGCCGGTTCGCCTTTCGAGGGGCTGGCGTCGATGCCGTGGACGTCGATGTCGACCGGTGAGCCGAGCGTCTGCCGGGTCAGGCACAAGGCCCCGGGCGCGATCCCGGCCTCCTCCGCCACCTCGCGCAGCGCCGCGGCGAGCAGCGTGCGGTCCTCGGGCTCGACGTGGCCGCCGGGGGTGAGCATCAGGCCGCCGGTGGCCCGGTGCCGGATGTGCAGGACCCGGCAGTGGCGGTCGACAACGACGGCACTGCACGTGATGTGGCCGGGCAGCGTCGTGCGGGCGGTCACGTCGACAGGCCTATCCAGGGCGGCGAGCAGTCCGGCCAGGGCATCACGCTCGTCAGGGTGTCGGCCGAGGTACGCCTCGACGGTCTTGCGGATCGAGGAGGAGCTGGGGGGCACGGGTCTCGTCTCACCTTCGGCGTTGGGGCGGGGGACTACGGGTCCGGGCTTGTGGCCTCGTGAGTGGGTCAGCTCGTCGTCTTGCGCGCGGCGTCCGAGATCCCGGTCGGGGCAGCCGCGGCGGTCTTCGGCAGGGTCGCGGTCGTGTCGCTGTCTGGTTCGGCTTGCGTCAATGTGTTCGCTCCCGAAGGTGTGGCGATGGCGTCGGCGTGCTCAACGACGCAGCCCTGAGTTCGAGCACGTGTTCTTTCGGACGGTTTTCGCGCGCCGGAATTCCGCGGCTGTTCGAAGGTGCGCAGTGCACCGATCCTTGCCGCGCATGAACACGCGAGCGGAGGTGAGTTGGCCGAAACGCCGACCTTCGGTCGTTGCGGCTGCACCCGGTCATCAGGAGTCAGCACGCGCCCGAAGCGGATGGCAGGCGACCCGGGCGTCTGCCGAGCGAGCGCAGGTTCCCTCTGCCAGTGGCCGAGCCGGAAGGCGATGGCGGATGCCTGCTGGTCTTCGGTGGGCGTCGTCGTGTGGCAGGTACTCGCCGGGGGCGACGGGTACCGGGGCTGAGGTTGAGGGTGAGGTGGGGGGCCTGTGACCGCGGATCGTGGTGGAGTGATACGTCGCCATGAACTGTCCGATGACGAGTGGGAGTTCGTCCGGCCGTTGCTGTCCGAGTCGTTGCGGGGGCGGAAGCGGCTGGACGATCGCAGGATCCTGAACGGGATCGTGTGGAAGTTCCGCACCGGTGTCGCCTGGCGGGATGAGCCCGATCGATACGGGCCGTGGGCCACGCTGCATACCCGTTTCCGCAGGAGGGCGGCTGACGGACGACCTGGTGGTTGGTGGCGTAGCGATAGCTGGAGGCGACCACGCTGCGGTCGCGGGTCGGGACCGGGGTGCCGTCCACAATCAGCACCGTGCAGGCGGAGTTCCGGCGCCGGACGGGGGCCAGCGCGAGAAGCCGGGCGATGTCGTCGATGACCCGGTCGGCGGCCGACTTCGAGAGCCCGAACAAGGGGCCGAGCTGCCGCATCGTGAGGTTCGTCCGCCAGTAGGCCGCCACCAGCAGTATGCGGTCTTCCAAGGACGAGGCCCATGGCCGTCTTCCGCCGGTGGGCTTACCGCCGCCCTGGCGCCGTACGAGCCCGACGAGCTTGCGGAACTACCGTCCGTTCAGTCCAGCGAACAGGCCCACCCACTGCGGCGCAGCCGCCGTCACCACCGCACCCACACCAAGATCTTCACATGCCCGATCAGGGCTTACGGGACGTCGTTTAGTGCCCCGGATCAGCTTCCAGGAGCCGCTGGTCTTCGAGAAGATCCACGAACAGAGCTACCGCGCGTTCGGTTTCGAGCTCATCGACATCCCTGCCGACGACCTGGCCGACCGTGTCGCCGCGGTCAGCTCGGTAATCTCGCGGCCCGGCTCATGAGCGACAGCGGTCGTCATCCGTTCACCAGTGGCGTCTCGGGACCTGGTGCCCCTGATCCAGGTTCGTCACGACAGCCATACAGGCCCCAAACGACCACCAGGAATCAGAAACACGCACCGATGCGATCCTGGACATCCGGAGTGGGTGGAGTGGCGCGGTGGCCGGGCTCACGAGTTCGGCGCTGAACAGGATGAACTGCATAAGGAGCAAACCAGGTGCTGCTACGTGATGTTGAGCACGGCGACGTCGACGCCTACGTCCGGATGCGATGCGACCCGGTCATGATGGCCGAGCTGGGCGGACCGCTGCCTCGCGAAGGCATGGAGGCGAAGGTCCAACGTGATGTTCAACGGGTGGCAGCGGACACCGACTGGACAAAGATGATCGTGCCCGATGCGGCCGAGCCGGACGTGGTCGCGGGAACCGTGACCTTGTGGCCCCACGACGCAGACGGCGAGCGCGTCTCCGAGATCGGCTGGATGGTGCTGCCGGAGTACCAGGGACAGGGACTCGGAAAGCAGGGCGTCCGCAAGCTGCTTGAGCTGGCCCGCGACGACGGCCGGTGGGGGCTGATCCACGCATTCCCCGCAACAACCAACGCCCCGTCCAACGGCATCTGTCGCACCCTCGGCTTCCGATTCCTGGGCAAGCAAGACGTGACCTTCGTCGACCGAGCCCTGCAAACCAACCACTGGGCTATCGATCCTCGCACCGACCTGACTTGATATACGTCTGCAGCACGCCGGGGACCGACGCGGAGCCCCGAGAAGGGGGGGCACGTGGAGAGTTCCCGGACAGGCGGAGCAATGCCGTGGCGTAAAACGCAGTTCGCGCGTACGCGTGCGTGCGAGCATGAGTCCATGCGGTCACGCCTGCCGTTCGGGGACGAACTGCGGTCCGAGCTGGGCTCGCCTCGTCGGGCTCGCCGCCTGCGAAGCAGCCCGCGATCTCGCGTATGGCGGGCCGAGCTGTCCGGCTCACCCGTGGTGGTCAAGCAGCTCATCGACGCTCCGGAGACGGTCGAGAGGCATGCCCGCGAAGTGGCGGTGCTGAAGCTCGCGTCCCATACCCGGCGCTGCCGGACGACGCCGGGACCAGCGTGCCGTCCTCGGCCGACTTCATCGGTGGTCTGACCAGAGTCGACGTCAAGGCCGACGGCTCCGGCTGCGACCTGGTGTGGGACAACAAGACCCGGTCGGCCGCCGTACCGAAGCTGTCCACGGCCGATGGCAAGCTGCACACCGTGCTGCGCGACCCGGTGATCCCGGGCACTACCACCTCCTCGATCCTCGACCCGTACCGCTACGCCGAGATCGACCCGGAGACAGGAGCGGTCACCCGCAGCCACCGGTGGGCGTCGGCGCGCTGTACGACACCCTGCAGATGGCCGGTACGGCGGCGCCGGGCGGGGTCTACTACCAGGGCACAGAGACCGGCATCCTGCGGATCACCGCGAGCTGACCGGTACCGGACGGGGTGGCGGATTCTCCATGGAAGCACCCGAGGGAGTGCGCTTCCTCATCCGTTCTCACGTCGTAGGGGCATAGCGGCCCCGGCCGCCACCTTCCGCTGCTCCATTTCCCCTGACTCCGCCCGCGCTTGACGCGACATCAGGAGGTCCGAGTGACTTCGCGTCACTCACGAACGGCCGGTGCCAGAACGGCACTCACACTGCTCACCGCGACCGGCGTGCTGGCCGGCGCCGCCCTCACCGGGGCGGCGCGGCGCCGGCCGTGGGCCGCCCCGGCCGCGGCCCGGCCGGCCTCGGGGGTGACCTACCGCCAGTTCGACCTGCCCACCGGGCGCGGCATCGCGCACGCCCATCTGCTGACCGTCGACCTGAGCGACGCGCGGGGCCCATCTGGACCTGCTGTACCCGGGCGCGGTGGCCGCGCGGGCCGCGGTCTCCGCGATGGCCGCCGCCTCGGGCGCGATCGCGGGCGTCAACGGGGACTTCTTCGACATCAGCGAGGCCCAGCATCCGGGGGTGGCGGCGACCGGCGCCCCGGTGGGGCCCGCCACCGCGCACGGCCAGATGCTGAAGGCGGCGGTGCCGCGCGCCCAGCGGTCCGGGCCGTCGCTGCCGGCCTCGGACACCACCCGGGACGTCTTCGGGGTCGGCGTGGACCGCAGGGCCCGCCTCGACCGGCTCACCCTGTCCGGCACCGTCCGCTCCGCCCGGGGCAGGTGGGCGCTCGGCGACCTCAACCAGTACGCGCTGCCCGAGGGTTCGATCGGCGCCTTCACCTCCCGCTGAGGCACCGCCTCCGGCAGGCTGGTGTGCGGCTCGGACTCCGCGCGGGCGGACGGATGCGGTGCGCACGCCTACGAGGTGCGCGTGCGGGCGGGGCGGGTCGGCTCCGTCTCGGCCGCCCCGGGTGGCGGCCCGATCGCCGGGGACACCGTGGTGCTGCTGGGCCGGGACGCCGAGGCCGACCGGCAGGTCAGACCGAGCCTGTGGCGGATGACGTCGGCCCTGTTACTCATGTGCGGAGTGTGCCCGTGCCCGCTGACAGGCCGTCCTCGTCTCGCAGGCAGAAATGATGGTCTTCGAGCAAGCATTCAGACGCTTGCAGAACTCGACGACCCCACTTCCCGGTGGGGTCAGCCGTTCCCGGCACTGGGCAAGCTCATCCGCGGTTGGCTGGGTTGATCGCGACGAGTTCGATCTCGAAGCCGTCCTCGTTCTCCAGGTAGGCCGCGTAGTGCTCTTCGCCACCGGCGTGCGGATGCAGGTCGGGGAACAGCAGGCGCCAGCCGTGCTGTGTGGCTTCGACGGCCAGCGCTTCGGCGGTGGCGGCGTCCTCGACGTGGAATGCCAGGTGGTTCAGCCCGGGTCGGCAGCGGTCGTGCCGGTCACCGGTGAGAGCCGGGGACCGTTCGAGGACGAGGTAGGTCGGACCGAGCTGCCGGCTGCGGCCGCCGTCCCAGCTCTGGAAGACGGTGTAGCCCAGCCTCTCCAGCAGCCAGCCGAGCGAGCTGATCGCGCGGGAGAGGTCGGGCACCCAGATCTCGACGTGATGCAGCACGCCGTGTGCCGGCGGGGTCACGCGGCACCGCCTCGGGGTGTTCGACGAGCCGGCGGAGTTCGAAGCGGGCTCGACGCATCGTCATGCACTGCGGTGAGCATGGGCGTGCCTACCCGACCGGCGCTGCGAACGCCGGCCTGCTCGGTGACCATCCAGATCATTCGGGAAAGGTACGGCCTCCGCGTCCTCTCCCGGAGCCGATCCACCGATCTCGAGCATTGCTCTACGTGCCGTCCCCGGGCCGCCCTGCCCAGGACTCCGCGAGGCGGACCGGTGCGGGCGGACACGGCATCAGCTGCTGGGACGTGAGTCCTGGCGCTGCCCGCTGCGGCGGGAAGCGGCGTTGAGGCCGCACTGTGTGCGCTGCTGGGCTGTACCGCGAGCGGCTCTTCCTGCCGCGGCCGCCCGCGCGGTCCCCTGACGAACCGGCCGTGCGGGCGGCCAGCCGCGAGCCCCCGGAACGTTGAGGCAGGCAGGTGATGGCCCACGCGCACGTGCGCGACGTCTCCCGCACCACCGTGATGCCGGGCGCCGCACTTCTTGGCCAGGCCACTGCCCACCACGGCGCCCCCAGGGCGTGATGAGCGCGCGTCCTCGTCAGATTCGACCCGCCCCTACCCGACCCCACCCGGCGAGGCAGCCGGGCGCCGGGGGACCGGCAGGGGAACCGGCAGAAGTACCGGGGGCCCGTACTTCCGCCAGGGGAACTGCCTGGGACGCCAGGCACGCCGATGGTCGACTGGTTGCGAGGGCCCTGCCGGGCACGGTGCCGTCAGGGCATCCTGCCGGCGGGCCGGACACCGCACCAGAACCAGAGAAGAGGACGGACATGGCGATGGGCCACGGGGAGCAGCTGAGCAGGCGCCGGGTGCTGGCGGCCGGAGCGCTGACGGGCGCGGCGGTGGCGGGCAGCGCACTGTGGGCGCCGACGCCGGCCTCGGCGGCAGCGGCTCCGGCCATCTTCTACTCCCCGCACCAGGACGACGAGGCGCTGGGTCTGGCGGGTTCCATCCTGGAGCACAAGGCGGCCGGCCGGCCCGTCTACCTGGTGCTGGTGTCCCGGGGCGAGAACGACCAGTTGGCGAGGAAGATGAACCAGGACCCGTGCCCGCTGACCACCGAGGCCTCGCGGCACCCGTGTGCCGCCGGCGGACACCACGGCCTGTCGTGGCCGACGGACGGGGCCAGCATGATCGTGCCGGCCCGCACCGCGGAGTTCATGGCCTCCGCCAAGGCCATCGGCGTCGACAAGGTCATCAACTTCAAGCTGGAGGACTCCCCGTACACCTCCGTGGCCGATTACAACCGGTTCGTGGGCGCGGTCAAGGCGAAGGTCAAGGCACTGGCGAAGCAGTATCCCGGAGCCTCGCACAAGTTCACCGCCGGCTGGCTGGAGGAGACCGACACCCACAAGGCACTCGCGGACGCCGCGTACTTCCTCCTCGAGGAGGGTGTGCTGAAGGACGTGCGCTTCAACTACGTCTACGCCTACGACAAGCCCATGAGCCGGCGGGCCGACGGCGCCGCGTACGTGCTGAACATCCCCCCGGCCCACATGGCGATCAAACGCAAGGCGATCTACTGCTACAACACCTGGGCTCCCGACCGAAACCTCTACGCGCTCGGCTACCACAGCGTGCCGGAGAAGATGGAAAGCGCCCATGAGGACCCCCGTGAGTTCGTCTTCACCCTCCCCTCGGCGTACCGGCCCGGACGGATCCGTCACTAGACACCTTCACCGGCACAACGCCTCTCAAGAACACGCCACTCGGCAAAGGAGCACAACCATGCACGCTTTCCAGAAGGTCCTCACGGCGGTCGCGGCCCTGGCCGCCTTCGCGGGGGTGGGAGCCGCGGCGGCGCCGGCACAGGCGGCGACCTACTGCTCGACCAAGGGGCAGAAGTACTTCTGCGAGTACGGCATCGCGACCACGAAACTCGCCAACGGCACGAAGGAGGAGTTCGTCGTCGGCGCCGATCACGCCGTGTGGACCAACTGGACCTACCCGGACGGGTCCTGGAACGGATGGGAGTCCATGGGCGGCTGGGTCCAAAGCCGCATCCGCGTCGACGCCCAGCAGCAGACCAGCACGTCGTCGATCATCATGATGGCCGTCGGTCAGGACGGCAACGACTGGTTCCGGCTGCGCGGCCCCGACGGCTCGTGGACCCCTTGGCGGGTGAGCTGCCTCGTCGATCCCAACAACCAGATCTGCGCGTGAGCGATACCCCTCACGGCCCGTAAGGGGGACGCTGAGCCACCGACCGGCTCCCCGGCCCGTCGAGACCGCGCAGTTCGGCGGCGGCCTCGCCGTGACGGGGGTGGTTCAGCCGGGCAAGGGCCGCACGCGCGGCCGTCAGCACCTCCCGGGCCTCCTCGTAGCGGCCGAGCCGACGCAGGACACGGCCCAGGTCCAGCCGCGCCGGTTCGCACCAGGCGGGCATCCGCGCCGTCTCGAAGCGGGCCACCGCGAAGCGCAACGGGGCTTCGGCCTCCTCCCAACGGTCCAGTGCCGTCAGGTCGTTGCCGATGTGCTGCCGGCACGAGGCGAGATACAGGCCCATGATGTCGGGGGATTCTCCAGGCGCACCGGCGCCGCACAGGGCCTCGCTGCGCCGGTGCGTGAGCAGGGCCTCGCCGGCGCGGCCGACCTCGCGCAGCTGACGGCCCAGCGTGTTCAGGGTGGACAGTTCCGCCAGGCGGCTTTGTGCGTCGTCGCAGTGGCTGAGCTGCTCGGCCGCTTCGTGGAGCCGGGTGATGGATTCCTCGGAGCGCCCGAACCGCTGGAGGGCCTCCGCCGCGTAGTTCAGCGCCCAGCCGGTCTGCAGCCGGTCGCCGATGTCGCGTGCCACACCCAGCGCGGCCTCGGCCGTGGCCAGGGCCGAGGCGTGGTCGTGCAGACACGTGTTGTAGGCCCAGGCCAGGTAGTTCAGCTGCACCGCCTCGTCCCGTCTGCTGCCCAGTGCCCGCGCGGAGTCCACGCCCCGCCGGAACACCTCGGCCCACAGCTCCCAGTGCAGGGTGCGGTCGGAGAACCAGTGCATGGCCTCGGCCACCTCGACGACCTCCCGGTGGCGGCCGGCCGCCTGGGCCCGGCCCAGGGCCGCGAGCCACTGGGCCCGCTCCGCCTCGAGCCAGGCGTGGGCCGCTTCCCGGTCGGCGGGCGCGGTGACCGGATCGGGGTCCGCGCACGTGATGCCCGGACGGTCCCCCACGTCGAAGAGCACAGCGGCGGCCGACGCCCGGCGCAACATCCACCGGTCGGTCCGCTCCAGAGCGGCGGTGATCCGCGCCGGCTCGTCCTCCTCGGCGACCTGCTCGCCCGCGAACAGGGCGAGCAGGTCGTGGAAGCGGTAGCGGTCGGCGCCGGGGTGCGGCTGGAGCAGCCCCGCGTCGGACAGATCCTGCGCACACCGCGCGGCCCGACGTGGGGACACGTCCGCCAGCAGCGCCACGGTCTCGGCACTGAAATCGGGCCGGGCGGCGAGGGAGGCACGGCGGAAGACGACACGGGCGGACGGGCCCAACTGCCGGTAGGACACGGCGAAGGCCGCCCGCACCTGGAGGGACCCGGCACGCAAGGTGTCCAGACGGTGCTCCAGCGCGGACAGTTGGCCGACGAGCTTGGCGATGCTCTCGCCGGGCCGGGCGGCCAGCCGCTGCCCGGCGATACGGACGGCCAACGGCAGATGTCCGCACAGCTCCGCGAGATCACGGGCTGCTTGACCCTCCCGCCGCACCCGCTCGGGCCCGACGATGCGGGCCAGCAGGTCGACCGCTTCCTCACGGCGCAGCAAGGCCAGTTCACTGCGGTGCACCGCTTCCAGACCGGCCAGGCTGTGACGGCTGGTCACCAGGGTGAGCGAGGGCCCATGGGCAGGCAACAGCGGGCGTACCTGCTCCTCGTCGGCGGCGTTGTCCAGCAACAGCAGCACCCTGCGCTCGTGCAGCACGGAGCGGAGCAGACCGCTGCGGTCGTCGGTACCCGCCGGCACGGCGTCGTCGGCCACCCCAAAGGCCCGCAGCAGCCGGGCCAGGACGTCACGCGCAGAAGCCGGGCTGGGGTCCATGCCCCGCAGATCCACGGCGAACTGCCCGTCAGGGAAGCGGGGCGCCAGCCTGTGGGCGACGTGGACGGCGAACGCGGTCTTGCCCAGGCCCGGTTGCCCGCAGATCACCGCGACCGGCGGATGGGCCGGGTCGAGTTCGTCCGCCAGCGCCAGCAGCCGGGCCAGGGCCGGACCACGGGCGGTGAAGTCGCGCAGGTCACGGGGCAGCGCGAGGGCGTGCGGCACGACCGGCGCCGTGCACGACTCCGTACCCGTTCCGGCGGCCGGCCCCGCACCCAGCCCGTCGCCAGGTGCGGCGGCGCTCCGCCCGGCGGCCGGCGCCTTGACCGGACCGGTGCGAGGGCGGGGTCGGGGGCGTCCAAGGCTCGCGGCCCGCTCCAGCTCCCGAGCACCGGCGGCGTCGAGCTCCAGCGCGGCGGCCAGCGCCTCCACAGTGCGCCGCTGCGGCCCCCGGGAACGGCCACGCTCCAGATCCCCCAGCGCACGCACGCTCACCCCGGCTGCGTGGGACAACCGCTCCTGGCTCATCCCCGCACGGGTGCGCCGCGCCACCAGCAGGGGCCCGAACCCCTCGGCGACCGGTTCGGCAGCTTCCCCGCCCCTGGTGTGTTCCCCCCGCTCGGCCTGGTCCCGGCCCATGTCACCCCTCTCCCGCTCGACTCGCCCCCCGGGGGCCTGTCACATTCCCCCTGCGCGGCCCGCCCCGGGTTCCTGTCGCACGCCCCCGCACGAGCCTGGTCAGGACCCGGGGACGACGTACCGCCGCAAGTATGACGGGTCGTGATCACCCCGGGAATCGGCCTTTCTGCCGCAGGTACGGGAGACCGAAAAGCCGGTCGGCCCCGAGGCCGCCTCGGTCGGAACCGAGGATGCCTCGTTTGTCGGCGTACCCATCTGGGTGCAGATCGACCGAACTGCCCATGCCACCATCCCAGATGGGCCCCAGGTGGTACCAGTCCCTGCGGGCGCAGGCCGTCCCCTCCGGCCGAATGCCATGGCAGGGTGCCCGTGCTGGTCAGCGACCGGGAGGCACGCCGGGAGGCCGAACGTCGTCCAGGTGTGCAGTGGCGCACTCCGAGTCGCAAAGAACTGCGGTCGCTGACCGAGCTGCGCGAGCAATGGCGTACCTCAGCGATCCGGGCCTACGGCGCCGACGTCGTCGACCGGCTGGCGGAGGGGGCGCGAGCGCGGCCGTGGTGTACGTGATGCGTGGCGCGTGCGCAGGCCACCACCTGCTCGCCGAAGCCCACCGCCACCTCTCCTACGTCCTGCGCGGCCGGCCCCACCAGGCGGGCCTGGGCGAACCGATCGTGCAGACGGCCGTCGACGACTACACCTGCCCGGCCAGCCGCCGGATGATGACCCCCGACCTGCGCGCCCTGTACCCGCGCGACACCGACGACCAGGCCGTGCTGCGCCCGCTGACCCGGAAGCGGACCGCCCCGCCGTACGAGCGGGCACGCATCGCCGCCGACGCGCTGAAGCTCCGGGCCCAGGCCGTGGGTCGCGCGGACCGCCTCGGTTCCCGCGCCCGGCCGCGCACCGTCGCCACGCCCGCCGCCTCGAGTCCGAGCCCGCGGCCGCTCCGCACCGGCCCGAAGGACGGCCGCCTCCTGGAGCCGGAGACCGGCGTCGACACGGTGGAGCAGACCCGCCGGACCTTCGAAGCCGCGTCCCGGCTGGCCGCCAGGTCCAGGACGGCCGGCGGGAGCGCGCCGTCGCCCACGGCCGCCGGCCGCAGCCCGCCTCGGCGACGGCCCCGCCGCCGCACACCCGGCAGCCCGGCACCCAGCACACACCGGGCCGTACCACTGGAGGAGTCCCATGAGCACCCCGGAAGAACAGCCCCGTCCCGAAGAAGCCCTCGCCCGCGCCCACGCGGCCCGCGCGAGGATGGCAGCCGCGCTCGACGAGGTCCGGGAGCCCGAGCCCGATGAGCCCCTGGGATGGCAGTCGATCTGGAAGGGCCCTCGGAAGCCGAGGCCGAAGGCGGCGAAGAAGCATGAGCTGCGCAAGCGGCGACGGCTCCAGAAAGCCGGGCAGCGCCGACTCGCCGCCCAGCAGGTTGTGGGCCTGGTTGATCCACTCCTCTTGGGCGCCGCCCATGCCCGCGGTTCACGCTCGCGCCGCCGTCGCGGTCGCGGACGAATCGCCTTCACCATGTGGGTGAGCCAGTTCGTCGTCGTGCCACAGCACTGGTCTCCTCGCCTGCCCCAGGCGCCGGACCGGTTTTTCACGGTCCTGATGGGCGCGCCTGGGGCGATGCGGGGAGAGTGAACGGCGGCCGCGGCTTACGTCGCGCTGAACCGGCGGGCCGCGGGCCGCGTACACCGGTGGTGTAGATCCACCTCACCCAGTCCAGTAGCCCACCACGGCCCATTTCTGGCTCAGGTAGGACTCCTCGTAGTGGCAGACCGACATGACGACGGGGCCGCCGTTGGTGGTGGGCCGGTCCATGCACAGGCCGTTGCCGTTGCGGAAGTTGACCGTGGTGCCGCTCGTGCTCCAATACCACTTCTGGCTGGTGTATGTGTCCTCGTAGTGGCACGGCGCCGTGAGCACGTGCGCGCCTACTGCGTTGGAGCGCAGGTCCAGACACAGGCCGTTGATGTTCTGAATGTTGAACACCACGTTGGAGTTGGTGGTGCGGTACCACTTCTGACTTCGGTAGGTGTCTTCGTAGTGGCACGGGGCCATGACGACTTCCGCGCCGACCTGGTTGGAGCCCAGGTCCCAACACTGGCCCATACCGCGCACGTTGGCCGGCCCGCTGAGGCTGAGGACCCCCGTCTCGGCCGCCGATCCGGTACCTGATGTGCTGAGCATCAGCCCGGTCATGGTCAAAAGCCCAAAGGCTAATTGACCGAGTGTACGGAGTGATCGCATGCGCATGCCTCTCTTTCCTCCGGGAAATCGCACGCCGCACAATCGCAATGCATTTTCATGGCGGCGGGATACTCGTGCCTTGCACTACTCGCCCTCAACTTAGTTTCCGTCTCAGGAAACCACCAACGTTTCGAATGTCGTCGAAACGTCGTAACGCTCGCTGGGGGGCTTGTTGGTGGACGAGGTGGTGGCTGGCCCGGGGTGTTGCGGGTTCGTTGAGAGGTTGAGTGCTCGGCGGACAGCGTCGAACCTCGGGTTGATGTAGCTGGCATCGCCTCGTGGTCAGGTGGGGTGAGTAGGTGTCGCAGACGATCGCGATGCGCACATCCGTCGGGTGCGGCGAGCGCGCAGGTGCCTTGCGCGGTGCGGTCGGTGTAGGTCGCACGGCGGCGCCGGCGTGGTTCGCGGTCGGGGTCTGGCGGCCGGGGTGGGGCTGGAAGTTGAGTGGCCCGAACTCGTCCAGGCAGAACACGACCGCGGGCTCGCCCGGCTCGGGCAGGACCTCGCCGTCGGTGATGGCGTAGAGGTGCTCGACGACGCGGCGCGAGGGCATGCCATGTGTTACCCTTACGCGTTTGCGTGGTCGTCGCGGTGGGCGATTCTGCCTGTTCCGCTCGGCTTGTGCGCGGGCTGTTCCAACCTGCCGGGCCTTCCTCGGTACGTTCCCTTGCGGAAGGCTGCTTATGAAACATCCCAATGACTCCGGCATCGCGTACGGCAGTCCCGCCCAGCCCGAGGCGACGACTCCGGCGCTGCTCCCGGCCGTCACCTTCGCCGGTATGGAACTGCCGACGGAGGTGCTGCGGACGCTGAGCGGACTCGGGGTGCGCGAGCCCTTTCCCATCCAGGCCGCCACACTGCCCGATGCCCTGGAGGGGCGCGACGTCCTGGGGCGCGGGCGCACCGGCTCGGGCAAGACGCTCGCCTTCGGCCTGCCGCTGCTGACACGGACGGCCGGGCGGCGCGCGGAACCGAAGCAGCCCCTTGCTCTGATCCTCGTGCCCACCCGGGAGCTGGCCCAGCAGGTCACGCAGGCGCTGACGCCGTACGCCGAGGCATTGCGGCTGCGGATGGCCACGGTCGTCGGCGGCATGTCGATCGGCCGGCAGATCGCCGCGCTGCGTGAGGGGGCCGAGGTGCTCGTCGCCACCCCCGGGCGCCTGCACGACCTGATCGAGCGCAACGCCTGCCGCCTGGGACGGGTGAGGATCACCGTGCTGGACGAGGCCGACCAGATGAGCGACCTGGGGTTCCTCCCGCAGGTCGTCGACCTGCTCGACCAGGTGCGTCCCGACGGCCAGCGGATGCTGTTCTCGGCCACTCTGGACCGCGACGTCGATCAGCTGGTCAGCCGCTACCTCCACGACCCCGTCGTCCACTCGGTCGACCCCTCCGCGGGCGCGGTCTCGACGATGGAGCACCACGTGCTGGTCGTCCACGGCCCCGACCGGTACGCCGTCACCACGGAGATCGCCGCCCGCGACGGCCGCGTTCTGCTGTTCCTCGACACCAAGCACGGAGTCGACCAGCTCACCCGGCATCTGCGGGCCAGTGGAGTGCACGCCGGGGCCCTGCACAGCGGAAAGTCCCAGCCCCAGCGCACGAGGACCCTGGCGCAGTTCAAGAGCGGCGCGATCACCGTGCTGGTGGCGACCAACGTCGCGGCCCGTGGCCTGCACATCGACGACCTCGATCTCGTGGTCAACGTCGACCCGCCCACCGACCCCAAGGACTATGTGCACCGGGCGGGCCGCACCGCCCGCGCCGGTGAGTCCGGCAGCGTGGTCACGCTCGTGCTGGCGGGCCAGCGCCGCGAGACGAGCGGCGTGATGGCCGGGGCCGGCATCGAGCCGATCGTCACCAAGGTGCGCTCGGGCGAGGCGGAGCTGAGCCGGATCACCGGCGCCAAGACCCCCTCCGGGATCCCGCTCGACGGCGAGCCCGCCGTCCCTCGGCCCAAGAACACCAACGCTCCCTTCCGCGGCCTCGGCACCAGCAAGGGCACCTCCCGCGGCGCCGGCGGCAAGTCCCGAAAGGCCGGCGAGGCCCGCAAGCTCGCCGAGGCCCGCAGGGCCGCCCTCGTGCGTCGCAACGGCTGAGAGCCGTTGCCCTGGCAGTCTGGCCACGGGATCGCCAGCCCTCGGCCCGGCTCGAAGCCGTCATGCGCGCCTCACCTACGGAGTCAACGCCTTTGGCCGCGAGAGGGATACCCGCCGAACCGGAGCAGAATGATGTTGCCGGCGACTCGCACTGCGCCCAGCATGACAAGCTGTGCTTGCCCACCCCCGAACCCAGGAGATCACCATGACCGCAGAGCCCGTATCTACGGAAGGTTCGGAGCCGGCTGTCCCCGAGACGTCCCCTCTGGAACCGGACAGCGACGGCAACTACGACCTCAAGCGCAAGTTCCGCGAAGCCCTGGCGCGCAAGCGCGGTGCGCAGGCGGACGCCGCTGACATGGCCGCCAAGTCCGATGCGTCGAAGGTGCGTTCGGCGCATGGTCCGGCTGCGAGCCAGCGGTCGTTCAGGCGCAAGAGCGGCGGCTGAGTCGATGAGTCCCGCGCTCTGACCGCTTCACCGGCACTCGCGCTGTCCACGCGCGCCTCCCGTGCAGTGGCCCGCGACGTGCGCATGCCCGTGCGCGCGTCGCGGGCGGGGCCTAGCCGGGGACTCGCCTGGGAGAATGGCCCAGCTGCGGTTGGCTCGTGTCGGTGGCGCCGCCGAACTGCCATTCCGGGATGAGGGCACTGCCTTGTCCGAGGGTACGCGGCCGATGTCGTGCGCCTTGCGTGCCCCTGTGCCGCTGTGAAAATCGACTGCGGTTGTCCGGGGTGACGGTGGACATCCGCGTGGCAAGGACAGTCGTTCCCCGTCCTGCCGCGGCTGAACGACGCACAGACGGTCGCGTTCCGGGCAGCAGTCGCCTTCGTGCCCAGCCACGACGTGCAGGTGCCGGCCTGCCCCGAGTGGACGCTGTCCGATCTTGTGCAATTCTGAGCGGGGTGCACCGCCGCCATGTCACCGGTCCCTCCCGCGGCTCCGGCCGCGCGTTTGCGCAGGCGGCCCTGGAGCGCGGCGACAGGGCCGTCGCCCGCAACACCGACTCCCTCGCGGACCTGCCGGCCGCCCACGGCGAGGCGATCCGCCTCGTCGAGCCCGGCGGCTTCGCCACCGTCCGGTCCGGGTGCGCCCGACCTTGATGCTCGCGGGGCCGCCGCCGGAACCGCGGACCGTGCTGCCGGGCCGCGGCTCAGGCGTCGATGACGACAGGCTGATGAGCGGCCGGCGGCGGTGGGTGGAGAACAGCCGGCGGCGGGGAGAGGCCATGCGCCATGCCTCGCCGCAGCCTCGTGCAGAAGAGGGCGCGAAGCTGCTTGATCACCACCGGCCGAGCCTCACGGGCGATCCAGCCCTTCGTTTCGGCCCGGATGCCGGCGCGTTTTCGCTAGCGGCTTCCGTCATGCCGTTATAACGTTGTGATCAGCAGTCGTGGTTCCGAAGTTTCGTTCGCCCGTGATCGCCTCACGGGCGTTCTTGCTGTTCAGCGCCTCTCCGGACCAGGGCGATCACCTCCCGGTCGCGCAGCGTGCGTGCCCGGTTTCCCTCAAAGGAGACAGTCATGGCCAAGGGCACAGTGAAGTGGTTCAACAGCGAGAAGGGCTTCGGCTTCATCGAGCAGGAGGGCGGCGGCCCCGACGTCTTCGCCCACTACTCCAACATCGCCAGCCAGGGCTACCGCGAGCTGCAGGAGGGCCAGAAGGTCGAGTTCGACGTCACGCAGGGCCAGAAGGGCCCGCAGGCCGAGAACATCCGCCCCGCCTGATCGCGCCCCGCCAGCCGAGGCCGAAGAGATCGGCACTGAGGACGAGGCCGCCGCTCAGGGGCCCGGCCAGTGACGCGAGGGCCATGGTGGCACCGTACGAGCCGAGGGGCGCGGTCGGTGCACCGCTGGGGTGGCGGCCTGGATGAGGGAGAGGACCTGGGGGGCGACCAGGCCGCCGCCAGAGCCCTGCACCAGCCGGGCCGTGATCAGCGACGCGGCGTGGGGGGCGCACGCGCCGGCCACCGAGCCCGCGATGAAGACCACGTGCCCGCCACGAACAGCCGACGATAGCCGTACCGGTCGTCCAGCCGTGCGGCGGGGATGAGCAGGCACGCGTATGCGGGTTCCGCTCAGGGTGTATCCGGCGAGGACCGGCGCTGAGCACCACCGGCAGCACGAGGCGTCCGTCGCTCACGGCAGCAGGGCCGCGGCGAGCTCACGGGGCCGGGCGGCGAACGGGCTGTGGCTGCCCGGGAGGGTGTGCACGGTGAACGGATTCCCGGGCATGGCCCGGTCGGCTTCCGCGATCATCAGATCCTGCACGGCCGCCGGCAGCGCCCGGTCGTCCGCGCAGCGCAGGAAGGTCCGCGGGACGCGCCCCCACCGGCCCGGGGTCACGATGACCGGGGCGGTGGGGATCGCAAGCGGCAGATCGGGGCTCAGCGCCGAGCGCCAGCGGTCGAAGCGGTCCGAGGGAATGTCGTGGTAATAGGTCTGCCGCAGTTCCTCGACGTAGGCGGGATCCTGTGAGAGCGGGTTGATCCGCACGGCGCCCAGCTCCCCGGGATCGCCCAGGATGAGGCTCTGGCCTCGTGTGGTGGCGTTCTCGGGCGAGCCGAGATAGTCGAAGAACCGGGGCCGTCCGGCGGGCACGAAGGCCGAGAGGTAGACGACCTCGTCGACGAGTTCGGGTGCGCGCTCGACGGCCAGCGACGCGGGGCCGCCGCCCGCGCTGTGCGCGACGAGCACGACACGACGGTGGTGGCGGCCCTGGCGCAGCGTGTCCAGCACCGCCTCGGCGCTGTCGTCCATCGTCGCGGTGGCGAGCGCGGACCTCTCGGTGAAGAGGCCCGGCTGGCCGGGCTGGAGGTATCCGCTGGGCAGTGGCGCGTCGAAGCCGTGTCCCGGCAGGTCGATGGCGATGCTCGCGGCACCGAGTGCGGCGAGTGCGCGCTGCGTCGCCGCCCACTGCCCGGAGCCGTGCCAGGCCCCGTGCACGAAGACGAAGACGGTGTCTGTGGGGGAGCGATCAGTCATGACTGCATTCCACGCAACCCGGTCCCGATCATCCAGTGAAAGATCTGGCAGGCTGGCGGACGATACTTCTCAGGTATGACCGGAGGCTGGCATGGAGGCGCGGCACCTGCGGTACGCACTGACCCTCGCCGAGTACGCACACTTCGGCCGGGCAGCCGGTGCGCTGGGCATCGCGCAGCCTCCGCTGTCCAAGCAGATCGCCGACCTCGAACGGGAAGTGGGCACCCGCTTGTTCGACCGCACCCGCCAGGGGGTGTTCCCGACGGCTGCGGGCGTGGCCTTCCTCTCCCGTGCACGCAGGGCGCTCGACGAGATCACGGCAGCCTCGGTCGACGCGGCCAGGGCAGCACGCGGCGAGACGGGCCGGCTGCGCCTGGGGTTCATCGCCTCGGCGCTGCTCGAACCCCTGCCGGACGTCCTGGGCCGGTTCGGTCGTGAACGGCCCGAGGTACGGCTGGAACTGCACGAGATGGCGACCAGCCGCAGCACGGCCGCACTCGTCGCCGGTGAACTGGACGTGGCGATCGGCCTCGGCCGGCCACGAGGCGTCGGCGCCGAGCAGTTGGTATCGGTCCCGATCGGACATGACCACCTGATCGTGGTCGTGAGCAGCACGCACCCGTACGCGGGTCAGTCTTCGGTGGACGTGGAGCAGCTGCGGCGACAGCCGCTGATCGTGGCGCCGGGCGAGGACGAGCCCGCCGTCGTCGCTGGACTGCGGACCCTGCTCGGCAAGGACTCCCCGGCGCTTTCCAGCGCGACCGCCGCGAGGGACATCCACACCATCATCGGTCTCGCCGCCTGCGGGGTGGGAGTCGGTCTGGGGCCCTCCCGCATGCTGACCGCTCCACGACGGGGCACGTGGTTCTGCGAGGTGACCCCGCGTACGCCTCTGCCCGATCTGATCCTGTCCTTCCGTGCGCGGGACCGTTCCCCGGCACTGAACGCCTTCCTCGACATCATCCGCAAGAACTGCCCCGAGGTCGGTGCCGCGCTCGACCACCGGCTCGGCCCACTCGGACCGCAGCAAGAAGGCGACCGCGACGCGACCCCTACCTGACTTGGCGTCGCGGGACGAGTGGGGGACCACCGCTGCGGCGACTACGGCCGCCGGCCCAGGTGAGCCTCCTGCTCAGGCCAACGACTGGTTACAGGGTCAGCCCGAACGGTGCGTTGGCCGCGCCGACGCGACTGCCGCGGTGGGTGGGGGCGGTGGCGCTGCCGGCGCCGGCCGCGCTGGTGGTCCGTCATCGGCTGCTACGCACCAGGCCTTCCGGACAGTCTGGCACGGTCACTCATTCGTTGGGCATGCGCCGCGATGAGCTGTCGGCACTGTCGTGCACGGTCTGCCGGCTCGCCGTTCCCCTCGGTGAGCTCACACAGGTAGTGGAGAAGGTCAGTGACGGTGTCGTAGTCGGGGCTTGTCGCGAGGAAAGCTTCGGTTGCCGCCGCCATGCTGCGGCTAGGTTCCAGAAGCATGACCCGAAACAGATTGAAGAACCTGGTCGCATCCCCCTTTTGCGTCTCGACCGGGGACAGGAGCAACTCCGACCATCGCGCCAAGCAGGTCGCGAACCCTGAAACAACCGTATCGAGCAACAACTTCTCGAAGCGCAAGCCCAGATCCCGGCCCTCGTCCATCGCCGCGCGCTCGAAGTCCTCCTGGGCAGACGGGTAGCGGCCTGCCTGCCGGTGGGTGATGCCTCGCTCGGTGCGGGCCCAGGCCAGGGCCGGGTCGAGGTCGAGGGCTGCCGTCAGGTCGGTGACGGCATCGTCGTACCGGCCCGCCTGCCGGTGGGTGACGCCTCGCAAGGCGAGGGCCAAGGCGTATCTGGGGTCGAGGTCGAGAGCCGCCGTGAGGTCGGTGACGGCATCGTCGTACCGACCCGCCAGCCGGTGGGTATCCCCTCGCTGGGTGAGGGCCCAGGTGTTGGCGGCGTCGAGTTCGCAGGCTGCCGTGAGGTCGGTGACGGCAACGTCGTACCGGCCCGCCTGCCGGTGGGTGACGCCTCGCTCGGCGAGGGCCCAGGTGTTGGTGGGGTCGAGTCCGAGCACTGCCGTCAGGTCGGCGACGGCAGCGTCCAACCGATCCGCCAACCGGTGGGTGACGCCTCGCTCGGCGAGGGCCCAGGTGTTGGTGGGGTCGAGTCCGAGCACTGCCGTCAGGTCGGTGACGGCAGCGTGCAACCGATCCGCCAACCGGTGGGTGATGCCTCGTTGGGTGAGGGCCCAGGTGTTGGTGGGGTCGAGTTCGAGCGCTGCCGTCAGGTCGGTGACGGCAGCGTCCAACCGACCCGCCTGCTGGTGGGCCTCCCCTCGTTGTGCAAGGGCCCGGGCGAGGCTGGGGTCGAGTTCGAGGGCTGCCGTGAGGTCGGTGACGGCATCATCGAACCGACCCGCCGACCGGTGAGTGGCGCCTCGCTCGGCGAGGGCCCAGGCGTATCCGGGCTTGAGGCCGAGGGCCACAGTCAGATCGGCGATCGCCTGATCGGTACGGCCGTTCCAGCTATGGACGCTGCCTCGGTATGCCCAGGCGCAATGATTGCGAGAGTCGATCGAAATGGCGCGGGTGAGTTCGGTGACGGCTTCTTCGTCTCGGTCGGCGACGAAAAGACGCCAGCCGCGGTAAGTACGGGCCCAGGCTTGAGCCGGGAGAGTCAGGTGCCCATGGGTCAGCAGAACGGTGAGCGCGGCAAGGGCGGGATGATCATCATCGGCGGCGTTCTGGAAGCGTTTGGCCCATGAGAGGAGTGTGGCATCGGCAGTGTCGCGGGCCGCCTGGTCGAAAGTGTCGGTCCATTCCCGTAGGACTGCCGTGTCTTGTCCGGCGGCGTGAACGGTCAGCTCCAGTGCCCCTTCCAGACCGGGTGCTGGGTGCGCACACAATCGGTGATACGCCTCGGCTCGGCAATGCCGGCGCCATTGGGCGTCGCCCCACCTCTCCGCCTCCGGAACACGCCGCTCGGCGTCGGCCCGCCAGCCGGCGTGGGCGTCGGCAAGTCGCAGGTGCCCCATGGTCCAGCCCTGCGGCGAACGGGCACGTTGATGGCGCACCATGCTGGCGCGTACGACCGCGTGGTACTGCTTGAAGCCTCCGCGCCCGTTGACGAACGGCTGACTGCTCAGCCACTCCCACAGGTCCTGCCCGTCTTGTGGAGCAGCGACTGCGAACACATCCCTGTTCAGTTGCGGCGCGAGCGCGCAGGCGAGCACCGTCTCACGCTGCCGCGGGTCGTTGATCCACTGGACGAAACGCTCGACCACCGCGTCCACAGCGTCCCCACCCTGTTCGATGTCCTCAGGAGTCGAGGGCCGGGCCAGTGCCAATAGCTCCACGAGAAGCGGCAGTCCCATGGACAGCTGCAACACCGCCTCCACCGCGCCCTGCCCAGTCACTCCGCGCGCGGCTAACAGCGCCCGTGTTTCGGCCTCGGTGAACACATCCAGAGGCAGGTCCTGCACTCCCAGGGCCCTGAGCGGTGCCCAGTCTCTTTCCGACAGTTCGTCACGGCCGGCGAGGACCACCATCACGTTCACCGGCAGCGGTCCGAAGGTGTCCTGGACCATATCCCGGAGCCACTGATCCAGATAGCGGCCGGTCTGCTCCCAGGTGTCGAAGAACAGCACCACCCACCGATGCTGTCTGGACAGTCGGTCCAGTTCGGCGACGAACGCCTGGCACAACCCCGTGACATCAGCCCCGCGCCCCCGGCGGCCGCGTGCCCCAGCGCTACCGCGTAGTCGGTCCAGCCCTTGTGCTGCGGCCTCCGGGTTCGTCATCGCGGTTGCCACCCCGGCTCCGGGAATCAGTGACACCGCCCCCAGAGCGGCCTGTGCCACCAGACGGCTCGACAACGATGCCTCGCCCCCGCCGGCGCTGTCTGTCGGTATGGGCTCGGTAGTCGCTGCTTGCTCCCGGTGGAATTGCTCAAAAGCCCGATCGAACCCCTTCAGCGGACCGGCCTCCTCAGCCAGCTGTCGGGCCAGCTCCGTCAGCGCCTGGGGTACGCCATGGACATCGTTCTCATCGACTACCGCGGTCAATGCGCCGGCCCGCCGTGCCACTTCCCGCCACTGTCGCAGCAATGTGGATTTCCCGATCCCGCCCACCCCGTGGACATGGAACAGGAAGTCAGCCGGATCCGTTTCCGCCAGCGGATCCTTCGCCAGGTTCTCTGTGAAGAGCGACACCTGAGCGCGCCTCCCCACGAAGTGTGCCTGCGCGCGTTGCCGGATCAGCTCACCCCGCGATCGACGCTCACGTCCCGACATGCCTCCACCCCCTACCTAGGCCCGCCAACCGTCAGAGCTCCAGAAGCGGCGCCACAGCAGTATGACGAGTCTCGAGAGCCCGGTTGAGGGTGAACGAAGACTCCACCCGGCCGCAGCTCCAGTCCGTTGCGGGCTGGTGGCATTCCTGGACTCGGCCGCCGCGTTCACCGGGAGCCCTGAGGTCTCAGCGCTCCCACGTGAGCGGCTGTGCTTGGCGTCAGCGTGGTGGCGTCAGCGTGCGAACTTCTCGATGGCTCCTGGGGTGACGGGGGTGAAGAAGTTGACGAGGTTGCCGTCGGGGTCACGGAACAGCAGCGAACGGTTGCCCCAGGGCATCGTGGTGGGCTGGGTGACGAAGTCGGTGACGAAGCCGGTCAGGTCGTTGTACACGCTGTCCACGTCGTCTACGAGGAACTCGGTGATCACGCTGTGGTTGTCCGCCGGGCGGGCAGAGCCCGGGGCGAACAGCGGGACGGTGCGGGTGCCGGCGATCGCGAGGGTGGCGCCCGCGGTCTTGAGTTCGGCGAAGTCTTCGTTGGCCCACCTCGCCTGCGCTCCTGTGGCGCGCTCGTAGAACTCGACGAGGCGCGCTACGTCGCCGGTGATGATGCGGACCGAGATGAAGTCCATCGGAATCTCCTTGGCTGTGCTGGTGGCGTACACGTCGCAGGCTAGGAGAAATAGGGGACAGAATCGGTCCTGTATTCGCGTTAGGCTGCGAACATGTCCCGACCCACCGGCCGCGTGCTGACACTCCTGGAGCTGCTGCAGTCGGGCGGCACCCGAACCGTGGCCGAGCTCGCCGACCGTCTCGGCGTCGAAGGACGCACTGTGCGGCGGTACGTGGACCAGCTGATCGACCTGGACGTGCCCGTGGAGTCCGTGCGCGGCCGCTACGGCGGGTACCGCCTGGCTCCCGGGTACCGCTTGCCTCCGCTCATGCTCAGCGACGACGAGGCGCTGGCCGTGCTGCTCGGCCTGGTCGCCGGCCGCCGGACAGGGCTGACGACGACGGAGCGCACGGCGAACGAGACGGCGTCGGCGAAGATCCGGCGCGTGCTGCCCAAACACATCGCCCGTCGGCTCGACACACTCCTGGAAGCTCTCGCCTTCACGGATCAGCCCGGCGAGTTCGACACCCCGGACGCCGGAATCCTGCTCACCCTCGCCGATGCGGTGCGCCACCGCCGACCGGTCTCGATCCGCTACACCGACCGTGACGGACGGCCCAGCCAACGCACGCTGCACGGGTACGGGATCGTCGCCCACGCGGGCCGGTGGTACGTCACGGGGAAGGACGCCCAGATCGGCGAGGACCGAACCTTCCGGCTCGATCGCATCGCAGACGCGCGGACCCTGCCCGGCTCATTCGAAGAGCCCGTGGGCCCCGCTCCCGCACAGCGCGTGTTGTCAGGATTCGCCACGGCCGGGTACCGGCATGAGGTGACCTTGCGGATCCACGGGACGGTTGAGCAGATCCGCGCCCACCTTCCCGTCAGCGTCGCGAGTCTGGAGGAGCACGAGCCCGCCGCCGGCGAGGACCGGGCGAACGAGCGCTGGCTGCGCGTCGAGCTGCGGGCGGAGCGGCTCGACTGGTTGCCTCCGGTACTCGCCTCACTCGACCAGCCGTTCGTCATCGAGCGCCCCGATGAACTGCGCGACCTCGTCATCGCGCTCGCCGATCGCCTCACGTCCTGTGCCCGCCGAACCTGACAACGAGGCACCGATGTCATGAGCGAGGCAGCGCGGGCGTCCGTCCCTCACTGCCGGGCGGTCTCGGCGGCCCGCACGTGATGTCGGGAACGCCGGTGCGGGCGAAGCCGGCCGGCCGGTGGGTGGCGGTTGCTCAGGCGCGGGTCCACTTCTGGCCGGCCTGGCCGTTGCAGGTCCACAGGACCAGCGGCGTTCCGTTGGCGGTGCCGGCCCCGTCGGCGTCGAGGCACAGGCCCGCGTGGACGTTGCGGATCGACCCGTCCGGGCCGAGCGTCCACTTCTGGTTGTCCTGGCCGTTGCAGGGCCACGTGATGACGCGGGTGCCGTTGGCGGTGCCCTGGTTGTACGCGTCCAGGCACTTGTCGCCGTACACGCGGATCTCCCCGCCGGCCCATGTGGTCCACAGCTGGTTGGCAGCCGTGTGGCAGTCCCAGAGCAGTACAGTGGCACCGGCGGCGGTGGAGGAGTTGTCCACGTCCGCGCAGCGGCCGGACGCGTTGCCCCGCAGACGTGAGGTGGTGGCGGCCAGGGGGCTGCCGCCGGTCACCCGGAACACGGCCACGCCGTGGGCGGGGACGCTCGCCGAGATCTGCCCGGACGTGCTCGACGTGCCGCCGGTCCACAGGTCGGTGAGGGTGAACGGGCCGCCGGAGAGGCCGACTTGCGCCGCGGTCGTGGTGACCGTCGAGGTGCCGCCTCCGCGGTTGAACAGGCCCACCGCGACAGAGCCGTCCGACAGGGGTTTGGCGAACACCTCGGTGGCGCCGTCGTCGCGCACCCTGCGCCCGCCCGCGCCCAGCGGATCCTGGTTCACCGCGATCAGGCGCGGGTTGCGCAGGATCGCGCTCACGTCCGCGGACATGGTGCGGATGTCGTTGCCGGCCATGAGCGGGGCGCTCAGCAGTGCCCAGAGGGCGAAGTGGGAGCGGGACTCGGTCAGTGTCAGGCCGGGACGGCCGACGACCAGCATGTCCGGGTCGTTCCAGTGTCCCGGACCCGACTGCGCCGCCAGCGGCGCGGTGACGTCCAGGACGTTGCCGACCCCCATCGGGTAGCTGTTGGTGTTGCCGTTCTGCCAGATGTCGAGCAGGTCCTCGGTCGTCCGCCACAGGTCGGCGACCTCGCCCCAGTTGTAGGTCGAGCCGGTGATGGCGTGGAAGCTGTTGGGGTTGATGGAGTAGACGATCGGCCGGCCGGTGGCGCGCAGGGCGTCACGCATCAGCGTGAACCGCGTGACCTGCTCGTCGCGGGTGCCGCTGGAGGAACACCAGTCGTACTTGAGGTAGTCGACGCCCCAGGAGGCGAACGTGGCTGCGTCCTGGGCCTCGTGCCCCCTGCTGCCGGTCGAGCCCGGATAGGCGCCGCTGGTCTGCGCGCAGGTGCGCTCGCCCGGCACCTGGTAGATCCCGAACTTCAGGCCCTTGCCGTGGATGTAGTCCCCGAGCGCCTTCATCCCGCTCGGGAACTTGGCCGGATCGGCCCGCAGGTTGCCCGCCGCGTCACGCTGCGGGTCGAACCAGCAGTCGTCGACCACGACGTACTGGTAGCCGGCGTCCCGCATGCCCGAGGAGACCATCGCGTCGGCGGCCTGGCGCACCTGTGCCTCGGTGACCCCGCATCCGAAGCTGTTCCAGCTGTTCCACCCCAGAGGTGGCGTGAGCGCGGGGCTGCCGGGCGCGGCCGAGGCAGTGGAGTGGGCCGAGGCCGTCACGGTCGCGGTGATGGTCAGTGCGGCGGCCGCGAGGAGGCGGAGCAGTCGTCCGCCTGATCGTCTGAGCACCTGGGGCTCCTTCGGCACGGCGAGGAACGGACAGTTCGAAATTTCGATCGACATTCGGAAATCTAGGGCTTCCACGGATACTAGAGCGGAGCCTGAACATGTCAACGTCGCTGGAACAAGCCGACTGCGCTTCGGGCCGATCACCGTCTGCGGGGGCCGCGACCTGGGTCAAGGGTGAAGAGGCCGGCGGTAGCGCGGGCCGTCCGGTGTCGAATGTGTCGATCGACGTGCCGAAACTGCGGGGAGTCTTGACGGGTGCGATCGGTCTCCTATCATCCAGGATGCTCGATCAGTCGACCCGTGTACGACATACCGAACGTACTAGAGCCGCTCCACCCTAATGAAGCCGAGGAGGGCGCCCGCAGATGAATATGTCATGGCCCCAACAACCTTTATCCCGTCGGCGTGCGCTCACGGCCGCCACCGGTCTGGCCGCCGGCGCCCTCCTGCCCCGTGGAGCCGCTCTCGCGGCCGCCTCCACGTACACGAACCCGGTGATCTGGCAGGACTTCGCGGACATCGACGTCATCCGGGTCGGCGACACGTACTACGCCTCCGCCTCGACGATGCACTACTCGCCGGGCGCACCCGTCCTGCGCTCGTACGACCTGGTGCACTGGGAGATCGCCGGCCACTCGGTGCCGGTACTCGACTTCGGCGCCAAGTACGACCTGAACGGCTCCCGCGGCTATGTCAGAGGAATCTGGGCATCGTCACTGGCCTACCGGCCGAGCAACAGAACCTTCTACTGGCTCGGCCAGATCGACTTCACCCGGACGTACGTCTACACCGCCACCGCCGCCGAGGGACCGTGGAACAGGCTGACGACGATCGGCACGCCCTATTACGACGCGGGGCTGCTCGTCGACACGGACGACTCCCTGTACGTGGCGTACGGGAACACCGCCATCAGCGTGGCCCAGCTCTCGCCCGACGGCCGCACCCAGGTCCGCACGCAGCAGGTGTTCACGACGCCGTCGAGCGTCGGCACCCTCGAAGGCTCACGCTTCTACAAGATCAACGGGCAGTACTACATCTTCCTGACCCGCCCCGCGAACGGGCAGTACGTCCTGAAGTCGTCCAGCGGCCCCTTCGGCCCCTACACGATGCGGCAGGTCCTCCTCGACCTGCGCGGGCCGATCCCCGGCGGCGGCGTCCCGCACCAGGGCGGGCTGGTGCAGACGCAGAGCGGCGCCTGGTACTACCTGGCCTTCGTGGACGCCTATCCCGGCGGCCGGGTGCCCGCGCTGGCCCCCGTCACCTGGACCTCGGACGGCTGGCCTGTCGTACAACTCGTCGACGGCGCGTGGGGCACCTCGTATCCCAGCCCCGCCGTGCCCCCTCCGCCCCGTCAGGTCACCCCCATGACCGGCGTCGACACCTTCGACGGTACGACCCTCAAACCGAGGTGGGAGTGGAACCACAACCCGGACGACACCAAGTGGTCGGTCGGCGACGGGCTGACCCTCCGGACCGCCACCGTCACCGACGACCTTTACTGGGCCCGCAACACCCTCACGCACCGCATCCAGGGCCCCACCTCCACGGCCACCGTGCAGCTCGACCACTCCGCCATGCGGGACGGCGACCGAGCCGGACTCGCACTGCTGCGGGACGCCTCCGCGTGGATCGGTGTCAAACGCGACGGCGGCGTGACACGGGTGGTGATGGTCACCGGGCTGACCATGGACACCGACTGGAACACCACCGGCACCGGCTCCGAGGTCGCGAGCACGTCCGTCTCCGGTGGCCGCGTCTGGCTGCGCGCGACCGCGGACATCCGCCCCGGCGCACCACGCCCCGGCACCTTCTCCTACAGCACCGACGGCACCACCTTCACCCGCCTCGGACCCGCCTTCTCCATGGGCAACGACTGGCGGTTCTTCATGGGCTACCGATTCGCCCTCTTCAACCACGCCACGCAGGCACTCGGCGGCGCTGTCCGCATCACGCGGTTCGAGCTGTCCACGCCCTGAACCGGTCCACCGATCGCACCACCCGACCACCTGCTGACAGCCGGGGCCCCGCCACAGCCGTCAGGCACTGGAACGGACGACCAGATGGGTCGGCAGGATCAGCGCGGTGGGGTCCTGGCCGTTGACGAGGGCGACCAGCATGCGGGCCATCTCCCGACCCAGAGCCTCTATGGGCTGATGGACGGTGGTGAGCGGCGGATCGGCGTTCCGGGAGACGCTCAGGTCGTCGAATCCGACCACGGCGACGTCGGCGGGGACCTGCCGGCCGGCCTTCCGCAGTGTGCGCAGCGCTCCCACCGCCATGTTGTCGCCGGCTGCGAACACCCCCTCCACCTCCGGGCGGTTCGCCAGCAGCGCGGCCATGGCGGCGGCTCCGCTGTGCTCGGTGAAGTCCCCCTCCTGCGGCGGCAACGGATCGAGGCCGGCGGCGAGCATGGCGTCCCGGTAGCCGCGGTACCGGGCGCGCCCGGCCTCGGTGTCCAGCCGCCCGCAGATCGCGGCCACACGAGTCAGGCCGCGGGAGAGCAGGTGCTCGGTCGCCTTGCGCGCCCCGCCGACGTTGTCGACATCGACGTACCACCGGGGAGTCGTACCGACCGGGCGTCCGCCGAACACGACGGGCATCTGCGCCTTCTCGGCCACCGGGGTCAGCGGGTCGTCCTCGCGCAGCGCCATCAGCATGGCGCCGTCGGCGCCCCTGGAGCGAAGGAGTTCCGCAACCCGCTTGCGGCCGCGGTCGGAAGCGGCCAGGCACAGCATCAGATGCAGGCCCGCCTCCTCGAGAGCGGCCGACGCCCCCACGATGACCTGGGCGAAGAAGGGATCGGCGAAGATCGACGGATCTTCTCCGGAGACGACCAGGGCGGCCGCTCCCGTCTGCCGGGTGGCCAGGGCGCGGGCGGTCGGGTTGGGGACGTAACCGAGTTGCCGTACGGCCCGTTCGACGGCTTCACGTTTGGCGCGGCTGACGTGCGGAGCGTTGTTGAGGGCGCGGGAGGCCACAGAGCGGGAAACGCCGGCGCGTTCGGCCACCTCGTCGAGCGTCGGCTGCCGACGCGGCGCATCTTCTGCCATGAGCCGGGAGTCTCTCACAGGTCGCCGGCGCACGGTGCGGTCGGCTGGGAGCGCTTCCAGCCACCGTTCTCGCGGGCTCCCCGTTGCGGTCGAGGTCGAGTCTTGCGCCGAGTATTGACAGCTCAACCAGCCCACCCCACGATTGGGACCGCTTCCAGTGGGAGCGCTCCCAATGCACTCGAGTCCCGCTCAGGAAATCGAGGTACAGCCATGCGCCGCAGCATGCGAATACTGGTGGCGGCCCTCTTCGCCCTGCCGTCCGCGCTCGCCCTCGCACCATCCGCCCACGCGGCCGACCCGACCACCATGACCAGCGGGTTCTATGTCGACCCGGACTCCAGCGCCAAGCGGTGGGTGGCCGCCAACCCCGGCGACGGCCGGGCGGCCGCGATCAACGCCTCCGTCGCCAACACCCCGATGGCCCGCTGGTTCGGCTCCTGGAGCGGCACCATCGGCACGGCCACGGGGGCGTACGTCGGAGCGGCGGACTACTCCGACAAGCTGCCCGCCCTCGTCGCCTACAACATCTACAACCGTGACTACTGCGGCGGGCACTCAGCGGGCGGGGCCGCCTCGCCGTCCGCCTACGCGAACTGGATCGCCCAGTTCGCCGGCGGGATCGCAGGCCGCCCGGCGGTCGTCATCCTCGAACCGGACTCCCTCGGGGACTACGGCTGTATGACCCAGGCTCAGATCGACGAACGAGAGGCGATGCTCACCAACGCCCTCGCCCAGTTCAGCCGCCAGGCCCCCAACACCTGGGTCTACATGGACGCCGGCAACCCGGGTTGGGTCAGTCCGGCGACCATGGCCAAGCGCCTGCACGAAGCCGGCCTCCGTCAGGCCCACGGCTTCTCGCTCAACGTCTCCAACTACTTCACGACCGCCGAGAACACCGCCTTCGGCAACGCCGTCAACAGCGAGCTCAGTGCCCGCTACGGCTACACCAAGCCCTTCGTCGTCGACACCAGCCGCAACGGCAACGGCTCCAACGGCCAGTGGTGCAACCCCGCGGGCCGCCGCATCGGCACCCCCACCCGGACGGGCGGAGGCGCCGAGATGCTGCTGTGGATCAAGACCCCGGGCGAGTCCGACGGCAACTGCGGCGTCGGAGCCGGCTCCACGGCCGGACAGTTCCTCCCCGAGGTCGCCTACAAGATGATCTACGGCTACTGATCCGGGACTCCCGCCGCCCGCACAGGCGGATCGGCGTTCCGCCCGGCCGGCGGGCATCCGCCTCCACCACCTCATCCGACCAGGAAGCAACCATGAATCCACGCAGCCTTCGGCGCCGCGCGGCCGTCGTCGTCGCGGCCCTCACCGCAGGCGCCGCTCTGACCGCGACGCAGGCACAGGCCACACCCACGCAGGACCTGATCACCCCGGCCACGAAGTTCTACGTGGACCCGCACAGCAAGGCCGCGCAGCAGGCCCTCGCGGACCTCGCGGGCGGCGACACCGGGAACGCCGTGAACATGGCCAAGCTCGCCGGCTGGCCGCAGGCCGCATGGTTCACCGAGGGCACGCCCGAGGAGGTGCGCGGCAAGGTCGGTGAGCTCGTCCGCCGTGCGCGCGCCGTGGGCCGGACCCCGGTCCTGGTCGCCTACAACGTCCCGGGCCGGGACTGCGCGCAGTACTCCGGTGGCGGAGCCGCATCCTCCGCCGCCTACCGGCAATGGATCGATGCCTTCGCCGCGGGCATCGGCACCAGCAAGGCGGTGGTCGTCGTGGAACCCGACGGCACGGCCCTCCTCCCCAGGGACTGCGGACCCACCACCGACCCGACGGGCGAACTCACCGCCGCCCGCATCGCCGACCTCGCCTACGCCGTGAAGACCCTGAAGGCCAGGCCGCGCACCGCGGTCTACCTGGACGCGGGGAACGTCCAATGGCGGCCCGTCGGTGAGATCGCCCAGCGGCTGCTGGACGCCGGGGTCCGCCGCAGTGACGGCTTCGCCCTGAACGTGTCCAACACCCACCCCACCGACCACAACACCAGATACGGCACCTGGATCTCCAAGTGCATGTGGTTCGCCACCGAAGGACCCGAGGAGGGGCACGGCCACGCCGGGCGGTGCGCCGACCAGTACTACTCGGCGGCCGCCCCCAACGACGGCACCCCCGGCAACGCGGTCTCCTCCGCCGATCCCGCCACCTGGCGGTGGACCGACGCCTGGTATGACCAGAACGTGGGCACCCCGCCGGCCGACCGGTCGCAGCACTTCGTGATCGACACCAGCCGCAACGGTCTGGGCGCCTGGACCCCAGAGCCGGGCAAGTACACCGGGGACCCGGAGGCCTGGTGCAACGCACCCGGCCGCGGTCTCGGCCCGCGTCCCACCGCCGACACCGGCGTACCCCTCGTCGACGCCTACCTGTGGATCAAGATCCCCGGTGAGTCCGACGGCAGCTGCACGCGCAACACCGGCGGCGCCATCGACCCCGAGTACGGCATCGTCGACCCGCCCGCCGGTACCTGGTGGCCCGACCAGGCCCACACCCTGGCCCGCAAAGCGGCACCGCGCCTGACCTACAACCGCTGAGCGGTCGAGGCTGCGAGCCGTCCTCCGGCTTCCCGGAGAAGAACTCGTGCCCGAGGAAGGACATGTCGTACGCGTGCCCCGAGAGCCGGAGGACGAGAACAAGGTCGGAGGTGCCCCCGGCCGGATCGCCGAACACTTCGGGCAAGAGCTCGGCGGCCGTCTGCCAGGCACGCAGCAGAACATCCTGGACCTCGTCGAAGCCCAGCGGTGCGCCCCGGTGACCGCCCAGCGCTTCCGCCCGGCCGGCTCCATCTTCGATCAGGACGTCCGCACACGAGATGACGGCGGAGGCCATCACGCCGGGGCGGGTGCCCACATCTCTCGTCCATGGCAATGACCCCCCGGTGCTGAAAGACCACAGGCCCACATCAGCACTGACCGACTCTCACCACCACCGACACCCAACCGAGAGATCGCACCTTGGTTCCTCACGCCTCGTCAAAGGTCTCGAGCAGGCGCTCGTACGCCGGCTTCGGCCGCAGGGCCGCGTCCCACGGCAGGGAATCGGCCGTGCGCGGAGGATAGATCTTGGTGTCGGCGGTGGAACCGTACCGGTCGGTGAATCCCCATGTGGAGAACGATGTGCAGTTCGGCTCCTCCAGGCAGACCCGCAGCTTGCCAGCCATCTCATCAGCCTGGGTCTGCCGCCCGTCCTCCTCGTCCTCACCTATGGGGACGTCCATCTCCGACACCCGCGCCTGAACCCCGAGCTCCGCCAGATCCCGCACATGGCTGCGGAAGGTCTCCGGGTCGATGCGGTCGCCGGGTGCGTACTCATGGTTCTGGAAACCCACGCCGTCGATCGGTACGCCACGTTCCTTGAGCCGCTCGACCAGATCGTAAAGGGCGTCCCACCGCTCACCTTTCTCCTCGGCCCCGTACTCGTTGAGGAACAGCCGTGCCTTCGGATCGGCCCGGTGGGCGGCCCTGAACGCCTCGTCGATGTACTCCTCGCCCATGGCCTCGAACCACGGGCTCTGCTCGGAGCGCAGACCGAGATCCCCGTTGGTGTAGCTCTTCTCGTCGTCGGACATGGGCTCGTTGACCACATCCCATTCCGCGACCTTTCCCTTGAAGTGCCCGGCGACCACGGCGATGTGCCGGAGCATGGTCCGGCGCACCTCCTCGGGGTCGTCGTTCTCCCGCATCCAGTCGGGCAGAGCCTCGTGCCAGACGAGGGTGTGCGCGTGCACCTTCATGTCGTTCGCGCGGGCGAAGCGTACGAGTAGGTCCGCGTCGCGGAAGTCGTATACGCCCCGGCGTGGGTGGAGGAACTGTGGCTTGAACGCGTTCTCCGGAGTGAGCATGGAGAACTGGCTCCCCGCGAGCGCCCGGTAGCGTGAGTCGGTGAGCAGCGGGTTCTCGGCCAAAGCGGTGCCGACGTCGAACGGCCGCCCCACGTCTGCGGCCCGCGCACGCAGCGAGTTGTCGGACTGCTCCTGGTGTAGCCGCGGCGCCTTGACCACGCGGAGCGAGTCACCGCTCTCTGCCCGCGCGGTCAGCTGCGTCAGACGCCATCCCTCGCGGCGCTCGACTTCGCCCGCGTCCGCCTCCAGACCGAACCAGACAGTGCCCTCGGCGAACACCCCCGGGTCCTGCACGGTGCCCAGCTGCCGCCCGTCGGCTGCCACGCGGAAGGTGTCACCGATGCTCGACACGGCGAGCGTCACCGTCCCGGAGCAGCCGCAGCCGAAATCCTCGGAGGTGGCCGGCTCATCGCCCTCGCCGTCCCAGATCTGCACCCTCACTCGTCCGTCAGCGGTCACGCCGACGCGGAGTGAGGGCCGCTCCTGCCGCCACTCGTCGTAGATGACCGGTACCCGTCCGTACAACCGCAGCCATGAGTCGCCGTCATCGTCACCCACGCCGGACATGCGCGCGGTGACGGTGAAGTCGCCATCGGACTCAAGATGCGGGCCGGCCAGGTTCAGCGGGGGGTTGGGCTGGCCGCCGGAGGAGTCCTGCTCCACGATGTGCCGATCCAATGCGCTGACCCACAGGATGCCGTTCCGCGCGGTGGTGCCCGGCATCTGCGTCCAGTCGTGATTCCGCAGCAGGTCTTCGTCGTTTCCGCCGCCCGCGCCTTCGCCCTGCCCCGTACACCCGGCCGCCACCGCCATGACGAGCAGCACGGCGGTCAGTCGCTGCCACGTCCCCCCGCCAAGGTCCACGGCCCCTCCCCCTCTCTTGTCCGAGACGGGATCAACGTCTCGGAACCGGGCCACAGTTCATCACACACGAGGTACGACGGTTTCTGGGGCAGGTCCCAGCTCGTGTGGCGGGCCCGGATGGTTGCGGCCTGCCCGGAAGGAACAAACACGCGTGTGCCGGCGGACTTCAGGGTATCCACGGAGACGGTACGCAAGTAGCGCTCACGGTTCGCTGACCGGCGGATGGTGGGACGTTCCCGAACCGTGGTGCCCGAGCCGGTGCGCAGGTTGATCTGCGATCGGGCGCCTCGGCCCCTCGAGGGCAGAGCCGGAACGCTCGATCGCCGCGATGTGGGCTGCGGCGAGGTCCCAGACGTGCACATAGTCCCTGATGCCCGAGCCGTCACGTGTCGGGTAGTCCGTCCTCGTGACGGGGAAGGGACGGCCTTCTCCGTGTTCACACGGCCTTGGTCCGTGCGGAGGGGCTCCGGGGCGCCAGTGGCGCGGGCTCGTCAACGGGCGAGCCGGCCTCGGCGAACGGATCGCCGGGGCCCTGGAGATGACCGGCATGGCCGGCTACGCCCGCCGCCGTCCGCGCGAGCTGTCCGGCGGCCGGCCACCGGTGGTGCCCCCAGGCCGTTGAGGCACTGAGGGCGGGCGGCCCATCGGCCAGGGCACCGCATCTGTCACCGTGCCGGCCACTCGTCGCTGCCCCGGGGGCCGCAACGCCATGTCTTGGACGACGGCGGCATCGGCCGCGGAGGAGTTCACCAGGGCTGGCTGACCGTCGGGTTCACGTGCGACGGCCGGCCAGCCCTGGCGGGCACGGAGAAATCACTCAGCGCCGCGTGGCATTGACCTCATCCGCGTGGATGAGAGCGGTCTTGTGGCTGTACTGGATCGTGTACATCTTCTCGGCACCGAAGACGACCTTGCCGCTGGACGGGAAGAAGTCGTCCGTCGGTGCCGGCTCGGCCGTGGCCACATACGCCTGCCCGAGGGGAACGCTGTACATGCTCAGCGGAGCCTGCGTCGACGGCGCGAGACCCTCGGGGTATTCGTTGGCGTCCGGATAGCTGGTGCCGAAGACCTTCAGGGACTCGGTACCAGCGGGCCGGACGATGGTCACGTCACGGGCGGGGACGGTGAGGCGACCGTGCGGATTGTGGAACCAGACCTTGCTGCCGCTGTACCAAATGGCAGTCCAGTCGCCCCTCTTGGCGGCGACGACGAACTGCTGCCCGGCCTGGGCGGCGGAGCCCCAGTCGCTGATCCGGTCGCTGCCGGGCTCGTTCGGGTGGATGGACTGCTCGGCGAAGAGCGGCGCGTCAGCACGCGGTTCCGTACGCAGACGGATGAAGTTCGACGCCTGGCGCACGGTCGTGCACTCCTTGGTGGCGTCACTGCCGTCATCCTGCGGGCAGAGCTCCATGGTCTGCTCGTTCCGGGCGAAAGCCGGTGCTATCGTCACGGCGGAGCCCACGGGGCCGACGCCGTGCCGTGCCCTCGGTGGAGCACCGACCAAGCCCATGAAGCGCTCCCAGTCCCAGGAGGGCCCCGGGTCCCAGTGCTGGTCCTTGGTGAACCGATCGGCCGGTGCCAGGACATTGTCATGGCCGATGATGTGCTGACGGTCCAACGGGATGTCGAATCGCTTGGCCAGGTACTTCACCAGTTCCGCGGTCGCCCGGTACTCCGACTGGGTGTACCAGGTGGCACCGTGCGCCGCGTAGCCCTCGTGCTCGATGCCGATCGAGTGCAGGTTGGTGGAGTAATTGCCCGCGTGGAAGCCCACGTTCTTGGTGGGCACCATCTGGGTCACCGCGCCGTCGGAGGAGCGCACCACGTAATGGGCCGAGGTGGAACTCGCAGGGTCCTGGAACGTGGCGATGGCCGAGTCGTAGGGCGACTCGGTGTCGTGGATGACGATCTGATCGATCCTGATGCCGTTCGCGGGCCGGTCCGAGACCTGCCCGTTGCGCGGGGCCGCCGGAAGGAAGGCGCAGTTCAGGGTCGGCGGGCACTCGGGGTCGGTCGTCGTCTTGGCGCTCGGCAGCTTGAGCGCCTTCATCTGCGAGGTGGCCGGGGTGACCCCGGAGTCGGCGGTGAGCCGCACGGTCTCGCCGTCGTCCGTCGTGCGGGCGACACCCTTCCTCATGGTGTCGAAGACCCGGTTCGCGAACGCCGACGCGCTCTGTCGCACCGTGGCCTGGCTGTACCGGGCGACAGCCCCGTACCAGTCGTTCGGATCGTCGGAGGTCTTGCCGTCCACTTTCTTCTGGTACGACGCGAGCAGCGCGGCGCCGGCGCGGATGTTCGCCGTCGGGTTGGTACGCACCTTGTCGACGGACAGCCCGGAGAGTTTCGCAGCGGTACGCAGAGTGTGCTTGTCCTCGCCCTTCGCGAGCTGGACGGCCTCGGCGCGGCCCGCCATGCCTGCGGAGCCGCCGGCGATCATCTCGGGCGTGACGTCGGTGAGGTGCATCGGGCCGTATCCACCCGAGGCACTGTGTTGTCCCGCATGGGTGTCCCAGGCCGACTGCTCATAGGCCACCGCGAGCAACACCTGAGGGGGAACGTGGTATTCGGCCGCGGCAGCCGCGAATGCCTTCTGCAGGGTGGGGTCGCTCGCGGGGTCGCCCTGCGTCGCTTGCGCCACCACCGGAACGGCGATGGCTCCGGCCACGGCCACGGCCGCGGCACCGAGCGCAACGGGACGCCGCCGGAGGGCATGCCTCCGACGAGATTTCTTCTCTTCGGTCATCAACTTCCCAAATTCGGGCAGAGGTGAAAGTCGCATCGGCTGTCGTCCGGCCGGAAGTTCACGTCGGCCAAGTTCGATGCGCTCCGAACGTAGCAGACGTCGTGGACAACCGATCACAACGTTGTGTCAAGGATCAGGTCGGCGAAGCTGACGCCGGCTCATCCGAGTCGAGGTATTCGATCACCGGTCACCACCTGGTGGAATGCAGTGCGCCACGGGCCGAGCGGGCTTTGACGGACGCTCTTGATGGTGCTCACTCCGTGCCGACCAGCCCATCGAGTGGCGAGCTTCACATCAAACCTTCACATCGACTGACACGTTCAGTCCCACGCATGCATGAAACTTCATAGGGCAACCACCATCCGCGTGGACCACTATGTGTGTCCGTGTCCGTCTGCGCGGCACCGAAGCTGGAAGAAGTTGATCTACCATGAAGGACGGCGACGCCAAGACCGTCTGGCTCCCGTACCCCCCACACGAGATCCCCGGCCTGACGGACGGGTTGCGGTACGTCTTCTGGGACGGCTCGACCGCACTACCCGGCGATCCGGACGACGTGCGTTTCCTGGTCGGTCCACCGTCGCCGGGCGCCGACCTCGTACTGCGCTCGGTGCTGCCGCGCATGCACAACCTCGATGTGCTCCAACTGCTCAGCTCCGGCTACGAGTACGTCATGCCGCTGCCGGACGGCGTGCCCCCCGGCATGCGGCTTGCGACCGGCCGCGGTGTGCACCGCGACGCCACAGCCGAGTTGGCGGTGACCCTGCTGCTCTCGCTGTGCCGGGGACTCGACGACTTCAGGGCGCGACAGGCCGAGGGCAGATGGCAGCCCGAGTTCCGGACCACACTGGTCGGCAAACGCGTCCTGGTCGTCGGCTACGGGGCCGTCGGCGCGGCGGTGGCCGCCCGGCTGAGCGCGTTCCGGTGCGAGGTGGTCCGCGTGGCTCGCACGGCGCGTACGTCCCGGGCGGGGCATGTTCACGGGGTGGCGGAGATGCCCACGCTGCTGCCCACGGTCGACGCGGTCGTGCTGTGCGCGCCGCTGACCGACCGGACGCGCGGCATGTTCGGCGCGGACACCTTGGCGCTGTTGCGGGACGACGCGATGCTCGTGAACATCGCGCGGGGCGAACTGGTCGACACCGACGCCCTGGTCCGCAGGTTGCGGGCCGGGCGGCTGCGGGCCGCGCTCGACGTCACGGATCCGGAACCCCTGCCGGCCGACCACCCCTTGTGGCACCTGCCTGGCGTGCTGATCACTCCCCACGTGGCGGCGTTCACGGACGCGTTCCAGGCCATGAGCAAGGACTTCCTGCGGCAGCAGTTGGGCCGTTACCAGCGGGGCCAGGAGTTGCACAACATCGTCCTGACGACAACCGGGGCCCAAGTCGACGAACAGGCGGCCTGAAGACATGTCCAGCACGTCCTCACCGGCGTCTACCGCTTTCGGCCCTTCCTGAGGGGCGTGCTGTCGGCCGGCGGCGGAACCTCCGTTGCGAATCGCGCCTGCTGGGCCCGAGGTACGCCCCGCCCGCCGCGGCTGAGCCGCACGGCCTGGACGTGCTGCGCGCCGAGGTCGGGGACGACCCTCGGAACACCACGCGGTTCGTCGTACCGTCCCGGGGAGGCCGCCCCGGCCGCGCAGACCGGGAAGCCGACGATGACGAGCCTGTTTGAGGTGCGCGTCCTGGGCGTGTACCCGGCGCTGCCGTGTGTGACTACACACACTGTGTATAGTCGTTCCGGCGTCCGAGACATGTCTCCGCAGCTGCCGTGCCGTTCGTCACGTCCGCAGGGGCGCCCACCACGTACGCCGCTTTCGCGGTTTCGCCCCGGCCTCCCCTGTCCCTGCCTGCTCCCCGCCGTCGGGCCGGACACAGCTCTGCCGCAGCACGAGAGGAAGTCAGTGAGCCCACGTCGGCAAGATCAACCGGGTCCCGTTCCGGCCCTGGCGCGGCGCCGAAAGCGCCTCGGTAGGGTCCGTGCACTCGCCCTGGGCGCGAGAGCCGCCCTGACCGGCGGCCGGGTCAGCGCGGTACGAACCATCCTGATGGCCGCGGGAATCGGCATGGGGGTCGCGGTGGTGCTCCTCGCGGCATCGGTGCCCACGGCCCGGCATCATCGCGATGCGCGCATCCACGAACGCATCGACGTCAACCTGGACGACCGGGTCGTACCGGCTTCCCGGCGCACCGTACTGGTGAGCGACATTGACACCGTCTTCCGCAATGTTGCGATCCGCGGCCGGCTGGTGGAACCAGAGGGGCCCGATGCCCCTTTGCCACCCGGACTTGACAGATATCCACGGCCAGGCGAAATGGTCGTGTCACCGGCCCTCGCACGACTGCTCGCGGAGCCTGGGAACGGTTTGTTGCGTGCCCGCCTCGACCACCCGGTCGCAGGACGGGTGGACGACGCGGGCCTGCTCAGCCCCAACGAGTACGTCTTCTTCCTGGGCGGCGAGCACATGGAGAGCGGCGTGGCGGGCGCGCGGCGGCTCGACCACTTCGGCAAGGTCTACGCGGACAAACCCATGGCCCCCGATCTCGTCCTGCTCACCGTCGTCGGCATCGTGGTACTGCTCACCCCGGTCGCCGTGTTCATCGCCGCGGCCACCAGGTTCGGTGGTGAACACCGCGACAGGCGGCTGGCGGCGCTGCGGCTGATCGGCGCGGACCGTGGCATGACGGCCGGCATCGCCGCCGGTGAGGCGCTGGTCAGCTCTCTCATCGGCGTCGTTGTGGGCGCGGCGCTGTTCGTGGTGGGACGTCGGTTCGTAGAACTGGTCGATGTCCAGGGACTCAGTGTCTTCGCACAGGACCTCACCCCCGAGCCGTCTCTGGCGGTCCTGGTGGTCGTTGCCGTTCCCTGTCTGTCCCTGCTCAGCGCTCATCTGGCGATGAACAAGGTGATCGCCGAACCGCTGGGAGTGGTGCGCAGGTCCGTCGGCGCCAGGCGGCGACTGTGGTGGCGCCTCGCCCTGCCCCTGTTCGGCCTGTTGCTCCTGTGGACGTCCGTCCGGGACGCATCGCAGGTCCGGAGCACCGCAGGTGTCGTCGCGCTGGTCGCCGGCATGCTGGCGCTGCTCGTGGGCGTGACCGCTGTCGTGCCGTGGCTCCTCGAGTGGTTCACCGAACGGGCCGGCGGGGCGGGCCCCCTGTCCTGGCAGCTCGCCATGCGCAGGCTGCGGTCGCACAGCGAAGCGTCCACCCGATCGGTCAACGGCATCGTGGTTGCCGTCGCCGGGGCCATCGCGTTGCAGACGCTTTTCACTGGTATGGCCCACAGTCATCCTGGCAAGCACCGGTCCATGGCAGTGGAACGGCCGGCATCGGACACGCAGATCGGCGTTGTCCGTCTGGTCGGGGCCCACGGTGAGAAGCCGTACGCCTCCCTCCTCGCCCGGACTCCCGGAGTAACGGGGGCGGTCTCCTTCAGCGAATTGCAGGTCAGTGAGGCCGCCGATGAGATCCCACAGACCGTACGTATCGCCGACTGCCCAGAACTTCGTCTCCTGGCCTCTGTGCCCACGTGCTCGGACGGCGACGCCTTCCTGGTCAGGCCCCGCACCGGGAACACGGACGACATGACCGAGTGGGAGACAGGCATGAGGATGCGCGTGGACGGGCGTGGCACGGTCTGGCGGGTTCCCCGGATCACCGCCACGGTCCGGGCCAGGCCGGGAAACCCTCAAGGCGCCTTTCCCGAGACGATGCTGCTCGCCACTCCCGGGGCCGCCGGCGCCGCCGCGACCGCGCACGCAACCGACGCTGTGCGCCTCACGTACCGGACCTCCCAAGAAGACGTCCGCGACCACATCCGCACAGCCGTGGTCCGGTTGAACCCCCGGTTCCAGGTCGACTTCCCGAGGGACCGCACGGAGGACACGGTCCTGAGCGGCATCAGGCGCGCCTTGCTCGCGGGCGTGGCCGTCGTGCTGCTCCTGATCGCCACCAGCATGCTGATCGGTGCCGTCGAACAACTGAGGGACCAACAACGGGTCATGGCCATGCTCGTCGCCGTCGGCGCCCCGTGGCGAACTCTCAGCGGCTCGATGTTGTGGCAGACGGCGCTGCCCGTGGCGATCGGCATGCTGATGGCGGGACTGGCCGGAACGGCGCTCGGCGGAACCCTCCTCCACCTCGTCGGCCGTACGGTGGTGTTCGACTGGGGCAGCATGCTGGCGATGACCGGCATCGGCGCGGGATCGGTCCTGCTGGTGACAGTGCTGACGCTGCCGACCTTGCGGCGGGTCACCCGAGTGGAGGCCATCCGCTACGAGTGATGTCCGCTCCCGGTAGCCGACGGTTCCGTGCACCCGCTCGCGTTGCCCTTGCATGGTCCGCTCGCGGGGTCTCGGGCCCGGGCGGCGGCGGTGCGCAACGCCCGGGGTGGGGGCGCACCGCGGCCGCCGTGTGCGCACACTGTTGTGTCGCGCAACGGTTACGGGGCCTGCCGGCTCCCCAGCACGCCCTGACCGCGGAGGAAAGCGAGGACCGCCGCGCTGAACTGCTCGGGCCGTTCGATGTGCGCGAGGTGTCCTGTGTCCTCGAGTATCGACAGCACGGCTGCGGGCATGGCCTCGTGCAGGAGGCGGGCCCATCGGGGTCCGCAGATGAAGTCCTGCCTGCCGGCCAGGACGAGTGCCGGTGTGATGATACGGGGCAGGGCGTCCCGGACATCGAACGGAGTGCCCTGGCCGCGGGTGGGCGCCGCGTACATCCGGAGCGACTGGCGGGCGGGAGCGAACTCCCGCTCCCTGCCCCAGTAGTCGAAGAGATAGGCGGGCATGGTCTTGCGCAGGACGGCGGTGGCGCCGTCGTCGTCGAGCAGGTCCAGGCGGGCCGTGAGCGCAGCGACGTAACCGGCCACCTCCGGATGGTCGTCGACGTGACGGTCCACGAAGCGCTGCATGGCGGCCACCGCCGCCGCCCAGAACTGGTCGTCTGCCACCGGCGACGTGTCGTACATGACCAGGGCGGCGAGCCGCGCCGGGTGGTCGAGGGCGTACTGCTGGGCGACGAAACCACCGTGGGAGTGGCCGAGCAGGGTGACCTCGGGCAGTTCCAGGTGTTCGACCACGTGGTGCAGGAGACGCGCGTACGTGGTCACGGAGTAGTCCCCCGGATCGGGGAGTCGTCCGGAAGAGCCCGTGCCGACGGGCTCGACGTACACCATGGTGAGGCTGCGTTCCAGCGCGGGCATGCGCAGGTATTCCCAGCTGATGCCGGGTCCGCCCGAGTGAGCGATGCATACAGGGCCCGCGCCGGCGACGTGGTACCGCTGTTCGACGTGGGCGTCGGCGTGAGGGACGGTGATCGTGTGGGTGCCGGGAGAGAGCGGCGCGGCAGAGTGCTTCACGCCTTCCGATGATCCATTGTCGGGTGGCACCCTTTCAACATGACACGCAACATGTCATCACACTGTTATCAACCTCAGTTGACCATCGTCAGAACGGCTCCGCGTCGATGCAGCCGCTCCAAGCCTCGGCCGCACACCGCCACTGTCGTTCTGCAGCACTGTGTGAGTGGGATACACTGATCACAGTGTTCCAGGCGTCGGGTGCTAACCCCGGACAAGCGTCGGGAGCACTTCGACACCCGCTGCGGAGCCGAGCGGGTGCAGTGCCCCGGGCGTCGTCGATCCCCCGCAGACGGCGTCCGGGGCATGACGGCCGTCACCGCGGATCCGCTTCAGGAACGCTGGGCCCGATAGAGACCACGGCCGGTCCGCAGGACCCGCGACGCACCGACGAGACGGTCGAGTGTGCTGCGCACCGCGTTGATGCTTCCGTTGTCGGTGTCGCGGCCGATCGCCGCTGCTACGTCCCGGGCGCGTACGTCCGCGTCGTCGGCCTGTGCGAAGTACTCCAGGATCTGCTCGGTGAGCTTTCCGTACGTTCGTGTCCCCTCGGCCACGGTGACTTCTGCGACTGCGGGATGTCCGGTCGGTGGAGTGTCCGTGTGCGCCCCTCTGGGCTCCGGGGGGCGGCTTCGGACCGCACCGACGGTGTCCACGGGATCCGGCGTGCCACCCTGTGGATCTGCCGTCAGGATCTCGAGTGCGCCCAAAGCTCGCTGGAGGGTGTGCAGATGGGCCATGACGACGGCCAGTTCCCTCTCCAGCGCCTGCTTCTGGAGCCGCAGAAGGGCCAGATCCTTCTGCAGCCCCTCGGCGGTGACCTCGATGGTGCGCGCCACGCCAGTTGCCGGGGCCATGTCTTCCTCTCGTCCTCAGCTTTGCCGTGCCCGGCCCGTTCACCTGGGGTGACGCTTGACACGGACGCCGGGACGGGCGCTTCGGTGCATCCTATGCGGGAGACCTCGGTTGTCACAGGGAAAAGATGCGGTGATGGTTCGATGCATGCTTGTTATCAATTGTTGCCACCAGCCCGCTGGAAACGCAACGACGAACGCCTCTGTGGTGGCGGAACCACCGGCGTCGGCTGCTCTCAAGACATCGACGGCGCACAGCTCGGCCTCGCCGCAGCCGGCAGCGGCCGACGCGCTGGATGATCGCCCGTTGTCAGGGGAGCCGTACGCCTTGTCGTCCCGCACTACGGCACGTAGTCCTCGCGGCCCGCGTGATCACCACGACACGGGCTTGCGCCCCCGCTCGACGGCAACGTGGATCGTGCTCGCCCGTCCGCCTCGGGAACTTCCGAGCGCAGCCCGTGTTCGGCGAGTGGGACGGGAGGACTTGCCACCGGGCTGACGGACGCCATCCGGGGCGAGGACGGCCTCCAGCGAGGCGACGTCCCCGGTGCGCGCCGCCGAGATGAAGGCATCGAGGAGCCGTCGGTGCTCGGCCGTGTCCGCGGACTCCCGGTGCTCGGCCGATAGGTGCTTGCGGGCCCGGCTCACGATCTTCCGCGTATTGACAGGGGTCAGGCCCAGTATCTCCGCGATCTCGGCGTAGCCGTAGTCGAACGCCTCCCGCAGTACGTACGCGGCCCGCTCGCTCGGGTTCAGCTTCTCCAGAAGGAGAAGCAGGGCCAGCTCGAGCGCCTCGGCCCGTTGCGCGCCGACCTCCGGGTCGCTGCTGGTGTCGACGGGCTCGGGCAACCAGGGGCCGATGTAGGTCTCGCGGCGCACCCGGGCGGACTGGGCCACGTTGATGGCTAGCCGTGTCGTCGCACTCGACAGGAACGCCGCGGGGTTCACCACCACGGAGCGGTCCGTTCTCTGCCAGCGCACCCATACGTCCTGGACCACGTCTTCGGCCTCCGTCGCACTGCCTAGAACGCGGTACGCGATACCGAACAGACGTGGGCGGAGCTCCAGGAAGACAGATACGGCCTCGTCCAGGCTGCTCCCCCTACGGGGCGTCTCGCGATGCATGGTTCTTCTGTCTCCGTTCCCCCGCGGATCGGTACTGCCGGCGGGCGCGCTCGTACGGCTGCCGCGTGAGGGGCCGCGCGTTGGCCGACTCCTGAACACGCCACAACAAGTCACACTGTTTCAACTGTGTCTGCCTCATAGACCAGGGCCACCGCCGAAGCGTTACAGGGCGATCGAGACCAGTTGTTGTGAGCAACGAGAAAGTTGTTGTGCGCTGGGCCTGGCCGAGCACGGTGTGGAGGGGTCTCAGTCCTTGACCGCTGTGGGAATGGTGGGGCCGGGGGTGTGGGGGCGGTTCCACGTGCGTAGTTTGTCGGGGTTGAGGACGGCCCATACCTGGATGACGTGCTGGGCGGCGATGTCGAAGCTGATGACGGCGGCTACCTGGTCGTTGTGCCGTACGACGATTGCGGTACGGCCGTTGGCCGGGCTGAGGTGCAGGCTGGTGTGCGGTCGGGGGGTCAGGAGGGTGAGGAGGGTGCGGGCGACGTGCTGATTGCCGTGCACCGGCCGGGTGAGGACACGGACCTTGCCGCCGCCGTCGAAGAACGCGGTGGCGTCGGGTGCCAGCAGCGATGCCAGATGAGTGGCATCGGCTGTGGTGCAGGCTCGGCGGACGGCGCGGACGATCCTGTCGTGCTGCTGTGGCGTGGTGCGGTGTGAGCGGCTGCTTCGCAGGCTCCGGCGGGCGCGGTCGGCGAGTTCGGCGCATTCGTGTGGCGTCCGTCCCACGATGTCGGCGACCGCCCGTGGTGGCATGGCGAAGACGTCGTTGAGGACGAAGGCCGCCCGTTCAGTGGGGGTCAGAGCGTCCAGGGCGTTGAGCAGGGCGCCGCTGATCTCCTCCTCGAGGGCCCGGTGGGGTGCTTCCTCCGTATCGCCGTCGTTGCCGTCCGGGCTGGTGGGCCGTCGCCCAGGCAGGATGAGGCGTGTCAGGCAGATGGAGCCCGTGGTCTCGGTCAGCCAGGCGCCCGGGTCGGTGATGCGTGCCTTCTGGAGATCGGACAAGTCGTACCACTGCCGGTAGGTCTCGGTGACGACGTCTTCGGCCTCGGGGCCCGCCCCCAGCATCCAGTAGGCGACATTGAGCAGATGCCGTCGTTCGTCGAGCAGATCCGCGATCGGCACTGCGTCACCGGCCTGGTCCATTCGGCATCCTCCTTGTCACACGGCACCGCGTCATCACCGCCGAGATCGGCGGGATCGACGGCCGTGACGGTCGGCGAACGGGGCACCCGCTCCCGGACGCCCTCGGCCGACGGGCTCGTCTTCGGTGCCCTCAGCAGTGCAGACCGGACAGGTACGGATCATGTGACATGAGGTGCCCCTCACTCGTTCCGTGGGATTCCGCCCTCCGCGTCGGTGGGTGACGACGTGCGAGAACTGGGAGTCCACGTACACAACAGTGTGACAGGATGCTCCTCCGACACCGATCGCGAGGCGTCGCCCGCTGACGAAGGGACCTGTCCATGCCTGCCATCCTGATTCACGGCGTCCCCGATACCCACCGGGTATGGGACGGTGTGCGGCGGCACCTGACCCGGACCGACGTGGAAGCCTGGGACTTGCCGGGCTTCGGCGCGGAGCGCCCGGCCGGCTTCCTGTCCACGAAGGAAGAGTACGTGGAGTGGCTCATCGAACGGCTGGAGCGGGTAGGCGAGCCGGTCGACCTGGTCGGTCATGACTGGGGATGCATATTCACCGCCCGCGTCGCCTATCTGCGCCCCGACCTGGTCCGTACCTGGGCCGGGGGCAACGGACCGATCAACTCCGAATACGTATGGCACCCGTTGGCCAAGATCTGGCAGGACCAGGCCGAAGGCGACCGCTTCATGGAGGAACTGCAACCGGAACAGTTCGCCGACGACCTGGCGAACGGCTTCGACGTGCCCATCGACCTGGCCCGAGAGATGGCGAGCCACGTGGACGGTCCGATGAAGGACGCGGTCCTCAGGTTGTACCGGTCGGCTGTGACGATGGGGGCGGAGTGGGAGCCGGGGCTGTCCGCGGTGTCCGCGCCGTGTCTGGTCTTCTGGGGAGCGCTCGACCCCGCCTGTCAGATCGAGTTCGGGCGCAAGCTCGGCGCTTCCCTGCACGCGTCCGAGGTGATCGAGATGGACTGCAATCACTGGCCCCCGCTCCAGAGGCCCGCGGAGGTGGCCGGGATCCTGGAGGCGCACTGGAGCCGGCTCGCGAACGTGTGAGGAACGCGCCGGCCGCACCGACGGAACGGCGGGCGCCTCACCGGTTCGCGACCGTCGTCCGCCCGTCCGTCCGCAGTGACGACCGGGGCAGCACGGCCCAGGCCGGGCAGCCGGCTCGGGGGCGGCCCGGCGGCCCTCTGACGATGGCCACGGAGCGCGCCACGGCGTGACCACGGACTCGCCCACGGCAGTCCAAGGGCGCCACGGGGTGGCTTGCGGCGTGGACTTGCGGGAAGGGCCGGCGCCGTGGGCCGACACGTTCCCCAGCCGTCCGGGCCGGCCCGCCGCACAGCGCAGGTGTGGCAATCCGGCGGTCGGCACCGCAAACGCCCCGTGTCTCTGCAACGAGGGACGGTGTCCAGTCCAGGGGGTAGACCAGAAACGGCGCCGTCGGTTGCACGTACGGGATTCCAGTTCCGCTCCGGTCACGTCACACCACGTGGTTCTGGCCGGTCTTGATAAGTGGAACCGAGAGGAACAGAGGACACCGTGCGTGAAATTTTGATCGTAGGTGGTGGGTACGCGGGTTTCTACACCGCGTGGGGCCTGGAGAAGAAGCTGCGTCGGGGTGAGGCACGCGTCACCGTGGTCGACCCCCGTCCGTACATGACGTACCAGCCGTTCCTCCCCGAGGTGGTCGCCGGGTCGGTGGAGGCCCGGCATGCCGCGGTCTCGCTGCGGCGGCACCTGCGCCGGACCCGTGTGATCGCGGGCACGGTGACGGAGATCCGCAACAGCGCGCGCACGGTCACGGTCCGGCCGGAGGCCGGGCCGGACTTCGACCTCCACTACGACGTACTGGTGGTGACGGCAGGGGCCGTGACGCGCACGTTCCCGATCCCGGGGCTGAGCGACCAGGCGTACGGACTGAAGCACGTCGAGGAGGCCGTGGCGATCCGTGACCGTCTGCTCACCTCGTTCGACCGAGCGGCGACCCTTCCGCTCGGTCCCGAGCGTCGCAAGCTGCTCACCGTCACAGTGGTCGGAGGCGGATTCTCCGGGGTGGAAGGCTTCGGCGAACTGCTGGCCCTGGCGACCGCCCTGCTGAAGCACTACCCGGAGATCGATGCGGGAGAACTGGGCTTCCACCTGGTCGAGGCACGGGACCGCATCCTTCCCGAGGTGACCGACCGGCCCGGTGAGTGGGTGGTGCGCTCGCTGGAGAAGCGGGGTAGCCGAGTGCACCTGAACACCCAGCTCGTCTCCGCGGAGGACGGGCACGTCGTGCTGTCCGACGGGGAGGAGTACGACTCGGGCCTGATCGTGTGGACGGCGGGCAACGCGTCCAACCCGATCGTGCACAACCACACCGACCTTCCGGTCGACGAACGGGGCCTGCTGACGGTGCGGGCGGATCTCCGGGTAGGCACGGACACCGAGGTGGTGGCGGATGTCTGGGCCGCCGGCGACGACGCCTCCGTACCCGACCTCGCCGCCGGGCGGCCGGGGGCCCGCACGGTCCCCAACGCGCAGCATGCCGTCCGACAGGGCAAGCTTCTGGCGAAGAACATCCTGGCGTCACTGCGGGGCCGCCCGGCCAGGGACTACGTGCACCACAGTCTGGGCGTGGTGGCCACACTGGGGCTGGGCCGCGGCATCTTCCAGTACCGGCGTCTGGTGATCAAGGGCTTCCCCGCCTGGCTGATGCACCGTGGCTACCATGTCCTGGCCGTACCCAGCTGGGAACGTAAGACACGTGTTTTCTCGGTCTGGGCCACCGCCGCCTTCTACGGCCGCGACATCGTCTCCCTCGTCTCGGTCCAGCACCCGAGAGACGCCTTCGTCTCCAGCGGCGCCCCACGGCGCAGCGAGGAGCCCACGGACGTCGTCGCCGGATGAGCCGGCGGTGAGATGCCGGGTGACGGGTGTCTCCCTGGGAGTACCCGTTGCCCGGAGGTGACAGCGGCACAGCCTGGTGCGGCGATGTGCAATCGGCTGGTCAGGGCTTGGCGGCGCGGTACAGACCGCGGCCGACACGGCGAATGCGAGAGGTGCCGACCAGGCGGTCGAGTGTGCTCCGCACGGCATTGATGCTGCCACTGTCAGTGTCACGGCCCAGAGCGGCGGCGACATCGCGGGCACGGACGTCGGTGTCCGCGACTTCGGCGAAGTACGTCAGGATCTGCTCGGTCAACTTGCCGTACTTCGGCGCACTGTCGGCCTCGGCCTCGACGGAGGCGTGGTCGGGCCTCGGCCCGCGCGTGTCCGTGTCCCCGGTCGTATCCGCGGGTACCGGCTCCGCCGTCGGCCCGGCATCCACGGATGCGGGTGCCGCGGACGACGCGGTGGCCATGGGCAGCAGGGCCTGAAGGGCACTAAGGGCTCGTTGCACGGAGTCCAGGTGAGCGGTGACCGCGGACAGTTCCCGCTCCAGCGCCTGCTTCTGAACCTGCAGCCGGTCCAGGTCCTCCCGGAGGCTCTCGGCGGTGATCTCGATGTTGCGAGCCTTGGGGGTCACGGGGCCCATGTGTTCCTCTCGTCCTCAACCCTTGTTCCGGCGGGGCCGCCGATGCGCCGGTGACGTCAACCCGGCCCGACACCATCGGATGGTACCCGCACATCATATGCAGCGGCCCCCGCCGGTCGGGAACAGAGCGGGCTGACACGGAGAGGATGCATCGACTGCGTGGCGATCCACCGGGTCCGCCCGCTCGATGTGTCAGGGGCGGTCGGTCCTCGAGTGATCGAGTCTGGTGCCGTCCGTCCCGCCCGGGTGCTTCTGGCCGTCGGCGGGCCGGGCCACCGAATGCTGCAGTTGTCTGAGGGCCTCGGAGACCGCGTCGATGCGGGCGTCCACCGTGTCGATCGCCTCTCGGAGCAGGCGCAGCCGGCCCTCGAGCAGCGCCGCCTCCGCCGCCAGCGACGCGGTGGCGGCGGCGGGATCGGCCCGCCGGTCAGTGCTTCGGGGCATCCTCTCGTCCTTCCTCAGCTTGTGCCGGAAGCCTGGGCACGGACGTCTCTCGAGCAGCGATCACTCGAACGCATCGGCTGCAACGTGTCCCTGCCATGCTCCTCCTTCTTCGCCGCACGGCTTGGGCGCTTGCCACTGCACGCCGTCGACACCGCATTGACCAGGCAGTGCCGACGGCTGTGACAGCCGTGGTGCGGCGCGCCCGGTTACTTCGGCTCGCAGCCGGGATCAGGGGCGTCCTGGGCGAAGGGGGCACCGTGCGGCAGGACGTAGAGGACCTCCAGGACGACGTTCACCGCGCCGCGGTTCTGGCCGATGTGCACGTGCTGCGCGCCAGCCGGTTCCTTGATGTAGTCGCCCTTCTTGTACACGCCGTCCGACGCGCACGTGGCATCGAAGTGGCTCAGTGTTCCCTGCTTGACATAGGCGTACAGGTTGCCGTCGTGGTAGTGCCACCCCGTCCCCTGGCCGGGGGGAATGGTGACCTCACGGAGGCTGTAGTCCCAACGACCGGTGGTCCATTGTGCCAGTGTCTTGCCGGTGACACCGGGACCTCCGGGGGTCGCCTGGGCGACCCCCGAGGCGAGCGTGAGCCCGGCGGACACGGCACCGATCGCCGCTGCACGCAACATGGTGCGCATTACTGATCCCCTTCGCGTGGTGGGTGGGTGAGGGGCCGCCTGGGTAACTGAACTTCCTGCGCGGCCTGTTCGACAGGACTCACTGTATTGCCGGGGGAAATGACATCGACAGCGGGGTCCCATGAAAGTGTGTTTCGGCGACACAATGAGGCAGTCGCGAGATGCGACGCCACCGAAGCCACGGTGGTGCCGGAGGGCGGTTCGGAAGGAGAGCGCGGTATGGAGCCTGTCGGTGACCCCCTGTCGATCACGGAGTTAGTCGACGAGCGGAGGCATCTGCTGGAGGTGGCTCACTGGATGCTGGGCAGCCGCCCCGCGGCCGAGCGTGTCACCGACGAGGCGTACCGGCGTTGGTACGGGCTCTCCGATCACCAGCGGGAGCGCATAGCGACGCCACAGGCCTGGCTGACCCAGGTCGTCGGTGACCTCTGCCTGGCTCGGCTGGCGCTGCCCGGCCGCAGGGGAGACGCCCAGGGCCCCGTGCCGAGGAGGGAGCAGCACGGTTCCCGTCCGGAGGACGAGGTCAGCGCGGTCTTGCTGCGAACGCTGGACACTCTGTCACCGGTCGAGCGGGCCGCGTTCGTGCTCAATCGCGTGTTCGGAATGGCACGGGGCACGGTCGCGGGCATCGTGGGACAGTCCGAGGCCGACTGTACGGAACTGGCGGACCGGGCCGCCCGCCGGAGCATTCGGGTCCGGCGGGCACAGCGAACGCCGTCACGCCGGCAGGACGAGATCGCCCACGCCGTACGACAAGCGTGCGCCGACGGGGACGCCGACCGCTTGGTGTCCCTGCTTTACCCGGACGTCACCGCCTTCTTCGACGGCGGAGGCAAGGTCCGCACGCTGACCCGGCCCGTCGCCGGCAGCGGACATGTCGCCCGGAGTCTGCTGGCCTTGCTCGCCCGGCACCCGCGCACCACCTTGTACACGCACCCCGCCAACGGACGGACCGCTCTCGTGGTCCGCTGCGACGACCAGGTCGCCGCGGTCATCACCCTCGACATCAGCGGCTCGCGTGTCGTCCAGGTCTGGGTCGTCCTCAACCCCGACAAACTGCGTTCCTGGAACCGCACTCGTTCATGACGGGTCGCCCGGGAACCCGGTGCCGGACGCGGGGGACGGCAGCGCAGGGGGAGCGGAGCCGGGGAGGGCGGCGCTCTGGATGCGGGCGGAGCACCCACGTCACCTGGTGAACGCCCCGGCGTGTGGCCTTGCATCCATCGGTGGAATACTCACGGGCCTTCGGAAACGCAAGCCCGGCACCGTTTGATGTCACATACACATCGACCGCTCGGTCCTTTCAAGTGACGAGCGGCGGGTGTACCGCCCAGCCGCGTCTTTGCACTACCGGATAACGAGCCACCCCCCGAGACCGTATCCGTCCCTCACCCAGGAGGTGTTCCATGGACTGGCGCGAACGGGCGCTTTGCCGAGGCGAGGACCCTGATCTCTTCTTTCCGATAGGCAACGTCAACAGCGGCCCGGTGGCGATACAGACGGATGAGGCGAAGGCCGTCTGCCGCCGCTGCGCCGTGCGGGAACGGTGTTTGGCGTGGGCCGTCGACGCGGATCCGGTGGAGGGCATCTGGGGCGGTACGACGGAAGGGGAGCGCCGCGCCATGCGCCGGCGCGCGGCGCGTACGCCGGGGGCGACGCAGGCCGTCGCGTGAGCGCGGGCCGAGTGGACGAACCTGGCCGTGGCCGCGGAGGAGCCCAAGCCGCGGACCACACAGGGGGGAGGGAGATGGGCGGGGTGGTGCCGGAACGGGTACGGCCCCGCCCTCACGGGCTTCCGGTCAGGCCGCCGTGTCCCGGTCGAGCCGTGTCGCGGAGACGTCCAGTGTCAGGGTCACCTTGTCGCTGACGAGGACTCCTCCCGTCGCCAACGGTGTGTTCCAGGCCAGCCCCCAGTCCGAACGCCGCAGGGTCGCCGTACCCGCGAAGCCGACCCGGTGCTGCCCGTGGGCGTCCTCGCCGGTTCCGCCGAAGACGACGTCGATGTCCAAGGGCAGCTCCACGTCCTTGATGCGCAGAGCGCCCGTGAGGCGGAACTCGCCGTCACCGAGCGGGACGATGCCGGTGGAGCGGAAGGCCATCAGGGGAAACGTCGCGGAGTCGAAGAAGTCGGGTCCCGCCAGGTGTGCGTCGCGTTCCTGGACGCCCGTGTCCAGGCTGTCGGTCTGCACACTCACATACGCCTCGGAGCGGGACGGGTCGGAGCCGTCGAGTTTGAGAAGGCCCTCGAAACGGTCGAATCTCCCGCGGATGTTGGAGATCATGGCGTGCCGGACGGAGAAGCCGATCGAACTGTGGACCGGGTCGATGGTGTACGTGCCGGTCACCTCCGGGTATGGACCCGACTGGGGAGGAACGGCCTGATCGCGTTGCATCAGCATGGCGGGTGGCTTTCTCTGCGGTGGTTGTCTGTCGTTCGCAAGGTGTGTGGCGTCCGGGCCGTCGCCGCGCCGGGCAGGAAGAAGGGGCCTGTCGTGCCGCGGTGCGGACGACAGGCCCCCTCACCGGTGGTGGACCGTGCCCCAGGGCCCATCACCGGAGGCTTACCGCTGCTGCGCGAGCCAGTCGGCGAAACGGGTCTCCGCGATGTGCGCGTCCGGACCGGGCAGCAGGGTGGTCTCCTGCAGTTCCGCACCGAAGTACGGAGCGTGCACGTCGGTCACGACCGTGCGCGGGTCGTTCTTGGCCGCCAGGCCCTTCCGGATCAGCTCGTCCAGTTGGAACACCTCGGGGCCGGCGACCTCCACCAGCCCGTTGACGGGGGTGCCGACAGCGGTGCGGCCGACGACGGCGGCCACGTCGTCGGAGTAGACGGGCCGGATCTTGATCGGGGCCAGTCGGACGGTGTCACCGTCGGTCGCCGACTCGGCGATGCCCTTCATGAACTCGAAGAACTGCGTGGCGTGAACGATGGAGTACGGGATTCCCGACTCCTTGATCAGCCCTTCCTGCGCCTGCTTGGCACGGAAGTAGCCGCTGTCCTGGAGCCGTTCCGTACCGACCACGGAGAGGGCCACGTGGTGGGTCACCCCGGCGTCCGACTCCGCCTTGAGGAGGTTGGTGGTCGAGGTACGGAAGAATTCCATGACGGCGTCGTCCGCGAAGGAGGGCGAGTTGGAGACGTCGACCACGACCGAGGCCCCCTCGAGGACTTCGGCAAGGCCCTCACCCGTGAGCGTGTTGACGCCGGTGTTGGGGGCGGCCGGCACGGCCTCGTGACCGTGCTCGTTCAGCTTGGCGACCAGCTTCGAGCCGATCAGTCCGGTACCGCCGATCACTACGACCTTCATAGTGGCAATCCTTTGGTAGATGCGTGACGTGTTTGGGTCTGCACAGGAATGACCGGGTACGCCGGTTGTCTGTGACGCTGAGAAGCCCGTGAAGCAGGAACTCCCGGAAGACGGACCGCTATTCGACGAGCTTTCCGTCAGTGGAGACGTCCTCCATGAGGGCCGCGATCTCGCTCGGGATGGGCGGAATGCTCTCATGGGTGATCCCGGTCGTCGGGGACCAGACGAGATTGACGCGGAAGGTGGGATCCATGTCGGGGAAGTCGCTGCGATTGTGACAACCGCGGGTCTCCCGGCGTTCCAGCGCCGCTTCCAGAGTGGCGCGGGCCGCCAGGGCGGCCGACTTGAGGTCGAAGGCGTGGGCGAGGTCCTGGAAGCCGGCGATGTCGGGGTGGACTCCGACGTTCTCCATGCGCTTCTCGATGGTGTCCAGTTCCGCCAGGCCCGTGCGCAGACCTTCTTCGTCGCGGACGACGCCGGCGTGTTCGGTCATGGTGTTGCGGATGGCGCGCTGGAGGGCGCGGACGTTCTCCGGTCCGTCGGCGGCCAGCAGTTCGTCGATTTCGTCGCGGGCCTGGGCCACCGCGGTCGCGGAGCGAGGCTGCGCGGTGAGTGACTCCGAGTAGGCGGCTGCGGCCTGGCCGGTGATGCGACCGTACACGAGGAGCTCGATGAGACTGTTGCCGCCGAGGCGGTTGGCGCCGTGGAGGCCGCTGGAGGCCTCGCCGATGGCGTACAGGCCGCGGACGTCGGTGCTGTGATCCTCCGGGCGGACCCACACGCCGCCCATCGAGTAGTGCGCGGTGGGGGCGACCTCGATGGGTTCGCGCGTGATGTCGAGCATCTGCAGATCGAGGAGCGTCTGGTAGACCCTGGGCAGCCGGTTCATGATCGTCTGGCGGGGGAGGTGGGAGACGTCGAGCCAGACCCCGCCGTTGGCAGTGCCGCGGCCCTCCTTGATCTCGGTGTAGGAGGCGAGGGCCACGCGGTCACGGGTGGACAGTTCCATCCGCTGAGGGTCGTAGCGGCTCATGTACCGCTCGCCGAGGGCGTTGCGCAGAATGCCGCCCTCACCGCGGGCCGCCTCACTGACGAGAGTACCGGCGGCGTTCTCCGGTTCGATGATTCCGGAGGGGTGGAACTGGACCAGTTCGGGGTCGCGCAGGCGGGCCCCGGCCTCGACCGCCAGGCGGAAGGAGTCGCCGGTGTTCTCGTCCCGGCGCGAGGAGGTGCGCCGCCAGATGCGGGTGTGCCCGCCGGCCGCGAGGATGACGGCGTCCGCGTGGATGAGGTAACGGGTGCCGTTGGTGAGGTCGAAGCCGTAGGCCCCGAAGACGGTACCGTCGTGGACCAGGAGTCGGGTGATGTAGACGGTGTCGAGCATGGGTATGTCCAGCTGACTCGCGCGCCGGATGAGCGTGCGCTGGATCTCCAGGCCGGTGTAATCGCCGGCGAAGGCGGTGCGGCGGTACTTGTGCGCCCCGAAGAAGCGCTGCGAGATACGGCCGTCCCCTTCGCGGGCGAACGCCATGCCGTAGCGCTCCAGGTCGTCGATGCCCAGGGCCGCGCCCTGGGTGACGATCTCCGCGGTGCGGGGGTCGCCGAGCAGGTAACTCTCCTTGAGAGTGTCCGCGGCGTGCTGTTGCCAGCTGTCCTCGGGGTCCATCGTGGCCAGCGCCGCGTTGATCCCGCCGGCGGCCAGGGAGGTGTGGGTGTCCTCCTTGGGGCGCTTGCCGACGGCAACGACATCGACGCCGGCCTCGGACAGCTCGATCGCCGCCCGCAGGCCGGCCCCGCCGGTACCGATCACGAGGACCATGGTCGACAGTCGTTGTTCGGTGATGGCCACGATTGCTCCCGTCGCTGTGAGTGTCACTGACTACGACCAGGCCAGACGGAGCTTTGTGACACGCGCGTCTTCCGGCTCCCCGGTGGGCCGCCCAGGGGGAGCGCACGTGTCACAACGAGAGTGCGTGCCCGGTCGTATCGATGAGTCCGACGGCCGCCCGAGCCGGCCCTGTTGCGTGTGCGACGGCGAGGAGGAGGAGAGGGATGACGTATGTCATCGCGCAGCCCTGCGTCGACATCAAGGACCGGGCGTGTGTCACGGAATGCCCCGTGGACTGCATCTACGAGGGCTCGCGCACGCTGTACATCAATCCTGCGGAGTGCGTCGACTGTCACGCCTGTGAACCCGCCTGCCCCGTGGAGGCCATCTTTTACGAGGACGACCTGCCGCGGCACTGGGCGCATTACCTGTCCGTCAACGCGGAGTTCTTCGTAGCCGCGTCCCCGGAGCGGGACCACCGCGTCGGCACGGCCGCAGACCACCCCCTGGTCGCGGCCCTGCCCCGGCAGGGTCTGCACAAGAAGGAGATCTCCGTCTTCGCCGTCCGCAAGGAGGAAGCCGCCGACGCGGACCTGTGGTTCCCGTCCTGACCCAGGGCCTCTCGTCGAAAGACCCTGGTGTGCCGGCATGCGTCGGCCGTCGCCCGGGGCGACGGCCGACGCATGCCGGACGTGCCGGTCAGGAGGCCAGCGTGATGGTGGTCGGCGTACCCCTCCAGGCCATGCGCGCGTAGGGACACAGCGCGTCGGCCCTCTGCATCAGATCCGTTGCCGTCTCGGGAGCGACACCGGGCCACTGCACCACCAGATCGACGCGCAGCAGATAGCCACCGTCCTCCGGATCCCGTCCGAAGGCGACGGTCGCCTCGACCGAGATGGCCGCGGGGTCGAGAGCCTCCTGCCGTGCCAGGAGGCTCAGTGCGCCGTGGAAGCACGCCGCGAAGCCGGCCGCGAAGAGCTGCTCGGGGTTGGTTCCCCGGCCGTCGCCGCCCAGCTCGGCGGGCATGCGCAGGTCCAGGTCCAGGGCGCCGTCGGACGAGCGTGCCCGGCCGGAGGCCCGCCCGTGCGAGGCCACACCACCGTGGACGGTCACGGTGGTCGTGTAGATGGGCCGGAACTCGTTCCCGTCGTAGTTCTTCTCGGTCGACAGGGCGGGCAACTGGATACGCTCGGTCACGGCATGACTCCGATGTGTTCGTGGTACGGCGTTCCGGCGGACGTCCGGGATGGCGTACTCAGGGGCCTCGAGGCACGGAGGGCGGTGACGCGCGGATCCGCGGGACGCGCCGGGCAGGCCGGGGCGCTCTCTTTCGAGGGCGACACCGCACCGTACACACCACACGTCACGTCGTCCGTCCTGGGGTCGGGGTGTCCGGGATCCGGACTACTGGTTGACCGACAAGTAATCGTTCCTGTGACGCCTGCCCGCCGACAGCCGGGGAGGGTGCCCGCCGGCGGGTCAGTCGTGCAGGGAGGCCACGTACGGCGCCAGCTTGGCCGGGTTCATCACCCACATGAGCCGGTCGATACCGTCCACCGAGATGTCGGCGGACAGCAGGGCGACAGCCTGCCCGCCGGACGAGACCAGCACGGCCGGCAGGCCGTTCGCCTCGACCCACCGGATGTCGGCCTCTGGCCAGAAGCGCGGTGCGAATGCCACGAGGTACCGCGAGACATGCGGCCGTCCGATGACCGGGATCCTGGACGCGCCGCGGATCCCGCCACCGTCCGAGTAGCTGACGACATCGGCGGTGAGAACGTCCTCGAGCACCGACAGGTCGCCCGTCCGCGCAGCGGAGAGGAACACCTCCAGCAACCGCCGATGGGCCGCCGGCGTGACACGCTCCCGGCGCTCGGCGGCCAGGTGCCTGCGTGCCCTGCTCACCAGCTGACGCGCGTTGGCCTCGCTCGTCTCGAGGATCTCCGAGACCCGCCCGTAGGGGTAGTCGAACGCCTCCCGCAGCACATAGGCGGTGCGCTCCACGGGATTCAGTTTCTCCAGGAGCAGCAGAACCGCCATCTCCAAGGCCTCGGCCCGTTCCGCGCCCAGTTGCGGATCCTCTGCGGTGTCGACGGGCTCGGGAAGCCAGGGGCCGACGTAGGACTCCCGGCGCACCCGTGCGGACTGGGCCAGATTGATCGCCAGCCGGGTGGCCACCGTGGTGAGGAAGGCGGCCGGTTCGACGATCTTCGTGCGGTCCGTGTTCTGCCATCGCAGCCAGGTCTCCTGCACGACGTCTTCGGCCTCCGTCGTACTGCCCAGGACCCGGTAGGCGATGCCGAAGAGTCTCGGGCGCGCAGAAAGGAAGTCCTTCGTCGCTTGATCGAGGGTGTCGGGGTGGCCGCCAGCGTGCATGGATCTTCCCTTCTGGCTTCGTGCGCCCCATGCTACAAGCGGCTGTGAGGGCCCGCGTCGGGGGCGTTGGTACGACCGTCCCGGCGCCGTTCACCGTGCTCACCACCGTCCACCGTGCACACCGTGGCACTCGATGAGTGCACGGCATCCCGTTCAGGCACGACACCGGTCCCCCGGCCTGCTCGCTCCGGACGACGGGCGAGGTCTGTCACGAAACAACCGCACGCCCGGTCACCACGGTGAAAGGTCATGGACCAGGAAAGGTGCACGCGTCCCATGGACACTCCCGTCGACACCGTGCACTTCATGATGACGGTACTCTTCGCTCTCGCCGCGGTGCACGCACTATGGCACGGCGTCCGGTCGCCGGGGGCGGGAAGCCGTGACCGGGTGGACCATCTCCTGCACTCCGCCATGTCCGTGGCCATGGCGGTCATGCCGTGGAGTCTCGGCCAATCGCTGCCCGGTCGGACCACGACGGTTCTCTTCACGCTCGCCGCCCTGTGGTTCCCGCTGACCGCCCTCCGCCGTCACACGGCGAACGCGGTGACGGAGATCGCCGGCAGGCTGCCGTCCGCGGCCGGCATGGCCGCGATGGCCTGGATGCTGCGCGCGCACCACGGCCGGGCGGTGCCGTCCCATGAGGCCCTGGCCGCAGGCGTCCCGGCCGCGCACGGCACCATGGCTCACGGCCACGCCACCGGCGCACCAGTGCCGGCTGCCTGGATCACCGGGCTGCTGGCGGTGTACCTCCTTGCGTGCGCCATGCGGTCGTTGACCCGCCCCATGCCCTCGCTGCGGCCCGTCCCGGACGCCCCGCGCCGCGCCGCCGCGGCGGACCCGTACGGTGACGTCCGCGACGGAGCCATGGCGCTGGGTACGGCCCTGATGCTGCTCATGCCCCACTGACCGTCTGTCACAGGGCGCCGACCAGGGCCTTGCTGCGCATCAGGAAGTCCGACAGATAACTGTCGTGGGGCACGCCGGGAGCCATCCAGTAGGTCGGGTGGTCACCGACGTACACATTGGCGATGGTGGGTTCCGCCAGCAGAGAGTCGAGCAACGCGCCGTCACGGGTGAGCGCCGAGAGCACGAGTGTGTCCCGCAGCGGAGCGATGCCGTCCGCACGGTTCCAGGGCGCCACCCACACGCAGGGGAAGGGGAGTTCGGTCCGGAGCTGCGCGGCACTGGGACCGGCGACCTGGTGGACGGCGGGACGCAGGACGGCGCTTCCGTCACCGAGGTCGTCGACGATGCCCTCACCACCGAGCCAGGCCCGGGTCCCCGCCGCCACCGATCTCAGGTAGGAGCCGAGGGCCCGTGCCCGGTCCAGCGGGCACACGGGGAGTACGGCCCGCGCGTCCTGCGGCGGCAGACCGGGCAGCCGGGACAGGCGGGCCGCGACGGCCTCGGCGAGCGGTGCCGGATCGCCCTCGACGAAGACGGCGGTGGCGTTGACGCACGCGGTGCCCCCCTCGTCGGCGACGGAGCCGACGATCGTGTCGAGGTGTTCCCGCCAGTCGGTGTCCGCGGTGACGAGGATCTTGGTCCTGCCCGGCCCCTGGGACAGCACACGTGGATCGTGGGCGTACCGGGCGACCACCTCGTCGCCGCCGTACACGATCGCGCGGTCGGCACCACGGATGAGCACGTCGGCGGTCCGGTGGTCCATGGGCAGCAGCATCAGCTGGTCCTCCCGCACACCTGCCCGGTGCAGCGCCTCGACCAGCCGGTGGGGAGTGAAAGGCTCCCGCCGCGACGGACGCACGGCGACGCGGTAGCCGAGGGCCAGCGCCTCGAGCCAGAGCCGGTGGACACCGGGATGGTTGCCGGAGGCGTTGACGGCGAACACGTTTCCCCTGCGGGCCCAGAAGGCGTGGCCGGCCTGAAGAGCCGGGTCCCGGCGGTCGGCCACCGCCCCGCGTGGTCTGCCCCGGTCGGCGGAGGAGCGGGCCTGGCTGACGAACCGTGCCGTCCCCCGCGTCGCGGCGCGCACCACCGTCAGCGGCGTGCCGGAGGCGCGGCTGACGAGGTGTTCGTACTCGCGTACGCCCAGTCCGCCGACGGTGCCGGTGGCGAACTCCTCGCCGGCCGCCGCCAGCACCGCGTCGAGGCCGGCCGCCGGCACCGCCTCGGCCTTGCGCAGCGCGGACAGTGCCCGGCCGACGTACAGCGGTGGCACCAGGCTCAGCCGCGCCACCTCGGTGCCGGACACATCCGTCACCGGGCTCGGCACCCGCGTCCGGTACGGACCGCGGGGACCCAGCGCGTCCAGGTACACCGGCCCCGTGACCACGGCATCCGTCATCAGTACACGCCCTCGATCACGGTCTCGCCCTTCACCGTGGGCACCGGCGCGACGTCCGCGACGGCGTCACCTGCCTGGCCGTCGGCCGGCCGCATGCGCACGGCCGTGTCCCGTTCCGCGTTGTTGGGGATGAGCATGGATTTGCTGACGTGGCTGACGATCACCTGGCCCCGTTCACCGACATCGACCGTATCTCCGGTGTCGGGGTCCACGACCGACAGGAACACGTACGGCGAGACGGGGTCGAACACACAGGGCTCCCAAGCGCTGAGACCCGTCCGTTCGAGCAGGGCGGTGAGCATCATGGTGTTGCCGTACATGCCGATGAGGGGTACCTCGGGAAAGACCTCCGTGGCCAGCAGGTGGCGGGTGTCGGGGTCCATGTGCGTGCCACCCCAGATGATCGCCTGGACGGAGCCGTTGATCCGCTCCAGGAGGTCGTCCTCGCGTGCGAAGCGCTCCAGCAGCGGGGTGGTGGCGGCGAGTACCCCGATGTCCTGGGTCAGCAGGATCCGCCGGCACTGTTCGACGAGATGGTCGGTGTAGGACTCGACCTCGTCGCTCCGGCCGGCGGCGACCAGCTTCTTCACCCAGCGGGGGTCCATGTCGATGCTCAGCCCCGGGCCGCCGAGGGACCGTGCGGCCCGCTGCAGCACGTCACCCACCAGATGCGGACCCGTCGGCGCCACCGTCAGCCACTGGGCTCCGACGGGCAGGCCGTGGTCCCGCAGGCGCCTGTCGACCTGCTCCGTGCTGTGCCGCATCCAGTCGTCGAGCTGGACGACTCGCTTGGGCGCACCGGTCGTTCCGCCGCTGTCGAAGACGTTGAGCAGCCGGACGTCGTTTCCGTAGCCCCGGGGGATCAGGTCCGCCACCGGGACGTCCCGCAGTTCGTCGGTCATGTCGGGGAAGAGCATCAGGTCGTCCACGACCTCGACGTCCTGTCGCGGGTCGAAGGCGAGCCGGTCGGCCCGGTCGAGCCAGTAACGGGAGCCTGTCGCCGGGTCGAAGTGCCAGCGCATGGCCGCTCGGACGAACTCGTCCGGGTCGACGTCGTCGGACGGTCCGGCGTCCAGAACGGTGGGGGACTCGTACGTCATCGATGGTCCTTCCTCGGCACGGTCTCGTGCGTGTGAGCGAGGTTCCGCGGGGCGTGTGAGATCTGGGCGCGTTCGGTCACCGGCTGAACAGCTCGAAGGCGACGGCACGCCTTCCGTCGAACCGCGAACCGTGGGCGCTGGTGCCGTCGGCCAGGAAGCGGCGCGCGTACGTCTCGGGGTCCTCCCCGGTCAATGCCTCGATGTAGGTGCGGTGCCGCAGCAAGGACAGCACCCCCTGCTCGAAGCCCGGCTCGGCGGACACCGCATGGGTCGGTGCCGGCGAGTTGGCGACGGCCACCCACCGGACGCCGTTCCAGGGCCGCAGGCCCTGCTCGGTGAGCTCGGGGAAGATCCAGCGGTTGCCCGCGTCCGCCGACGCGTCCAGCACCGCGCGCCCCACGGCCACGTGGTCCGGCGTGTTCCAGGCGCCATGGGCCCAGGTGTCCCGGTGGTTGAGCGTGATCACCAGCTCGGGCCGGTGGCGGCGGACGGCAGCGGCGATGTCGCGCCGCAGGGGCATGCCGTACTCGATCACACCGTCCTGGTGGTCGAGGAACTCCACCGTGGAAACACCCACGGCCGCGGCGGCGGCCCGCTGCTCCGCCTCGCGCAGCGACCGGGCGCGTTCGGGGGCCAGGCTGTCGATACCGGCCTCACCACGGGTGGCGAGGACATAGGTGACCTCCCGGCCGTCGGTCACCCAGGAGGCCACGGCGGCCGAGCATCCGTACTCGAGATCGTCCGGATGGGCCACTACGGCGAGTGCCCGTCGCCACTCGTCAGGCATCGGGCGGAGCGGCGGAAGAGGCCTGTCGGTCATGTGTCTGCTCTCGTACTCGTAGATGTCGCGTGGTGGGGCGGCAGGCCGGCCCGGGCTCCGCAAAGCCGGTGTGCGCGGGCACGTGGGAGCCGACCGTGTCGCCGAAGTGGTTCAGACGCGCGGAAGGAGGCTCTCCAGGGGGACGGCGAGATCGGCGAGGACGGCGTCGTCCGTCTCCACGCCGGATTCGATCAGGGAACGGATCGTGCCGATGACGTCCCACACGTTGACGCTCATTCCCGCCACGATCCGGTTCCCGGACAGCCAGAAGGCGATGAACTTCCGCTCGTCCGGTGCCCCGCGGAAGACGACACGGTCGTAGCCGCCCGGCTCGGCGTAGCCGGTGTACTCCATCCCGAGGTCGTACTGGTCGGTGTAGAAGTACGGCAGCCGGTCGTAGACCGCGTCCTCGCCCAGCATGCTCAGTGCGGCGGTGCGCGGCTGGTGCAGTGCGTTGGCCCAGTGCTCGACGCGCAGGTGCCGGCCGAGCCGCGGGTGGTAGGCGTTGGCGACGTCGCCGGCGGCGTAGATGTCGGCCACCGAGGTCCGCAGGTGCTCGTCCGTGACGATGCCGTTGCGCACGTCCAGGCCCGCTTCCTCGGCGAGGCGGACGTTGGGTGTGATGCCCACTCCCACGACCACGGCGTCCGCGGGCAGGTGACTGCCGTCGGCGAGCACGACACCGTCCACCCGGCCGCCGGTTCCGGTGACGCGTTCGATCCCGGCGTGGGGACGCAGGTCGACGCCGTGGTCCCGGTGCAGACCGGCGAAGACCTCGGCCGCCTCGCGCCCCAGGACCTTGAGCAGGGGCAGCTCGGCGTGCTCGAGCACGGTCACCTCCGCCCCGGCCGTCCGCGCCGCGGCCGCCGTCTCCAGACCGATCCACCCGCCGCCGACGACCACGATCCGCGCGCCCTCGGTGAAGGCGGACTTGAGACGCTCGCTGTCGCCCACACGTCGCAGATACAGGACGTTGTCCAGGTCCGCCCCCGGAACGGACAGGCGGCGCGGTGAGGAACCGGTCGCCAGAAGCAGCTTGGCGTAGGGCACGCGACGACCGTCGTCCAGCGTCACCTCGTGGGCCTGCCCGTCGACCGACGTCACACTCGTGCCCAGAAGCAGCTCGACCCCGTGTGCCCGGTACCAGTCCTCGGGGTGCACATAGATCGAGTCGCGGTCCTCCTTGCCCAACAGATAACCCTTGGACAGCGGCGGTCGAATGTACGGCCGCTCCCGCTCGTCCCCGATGAGGAGAAGCGGCCCGTCGTGACCGTGCGCGCGCAGTTCTTCAGCGGCCTTGCCGGCGGCCAGGCCGCCCCCGACGATCACGAACGCGTTATCAGGCGACATGATGATCCCGTCTCAAGTAGTGCGGCGCACACAGCGAGTCGTGTGGTGCGGTCATCCATGAGACCGGGCGACGACAAGGGTTGTGACATCACCGCGTCAGCGCGCCGGGGCGGCCGCCGTCGGCGTCCCCTGGCCGTTCTCGCGGGCATCAGGAGATGTGGTCCGTCGCCTCATCGGGGAGAACGGAGCGTCACCGCCAGTACGGCCGGATCATCGTGTCCCGCCAACGGGACGAATCCGTGCCGTTCCAGGTCGTCGATCATCTGCGAGCGCGAGGCGGGCCACATCCAGAACGTCTCGGTGTGCTCCCGGAGCACACCTTCCGCACCCCGGACCCAGTAGTCGGCGCGTGTCTGGATGCGGTTTCCGGCGGTCGACATCACCATGCGTCCGCCGTACGTGTGCTCGCCGATCCGCTGCTCGGGCAGGACGCGCAGCAGGGCCCGGAGCGGAAGCTGGGCGGGTGGAAGCTCCAGGAACAGCGAACCGCCGGGGACGAGGGCCGCGCCGATCGCATGCCAGAGCGCGTGCCGCGCGCCCGGCGAGAGGCACGCGACCGTGTTGTGGCAGACGGCCACGTCCGCCACGGCGTACAGAGCCGCCTCGTCCAGGGCGTGCGGTTGTACTGTCACCCGCGCCCTCTCCCGTGCCGGCAGGGCGGCGAGGCGGGTCATCAAGGACGTGCGCATGGCCCGCGCGGGCTCGACGGCGTACACGTCGGCTCGGGACTCGGCCAGGCTCATCAGCGTGACCCGTCCGGTACCGGCACCGATGTCCAGGACGCCGACACGGGCCTTCGCGACTTCGCGACCGTAGAGCTGACGGACCCGTCTCTCGTCCGCCTCGGCCTGGAGGATGTCGTAGAACTCCGCGGTGATGGCGTAGGAATCCGTATGCGGCCGGAAGGTCGGTGCTCTCGCTATGACAGGGTGCATATCCAGCAAGACAGCACCTGGGCCGTGGGTGTGACAGCGACGGCGGCGAGCGGGGTGCCGGCCCGTGCGGGCTCGGGGTGACCGCCGTCGCAGTCCCGCGCTGTTTCGTCGGCCGAGACCTCCTCGCGAACGTCGAGGAGCGCGGCGGCGCCCGGCTCCTTCTGTCACACCTGGGCCGTCCCGCCGGTCATGACTGGGACAGCAGTTCACGAACCGTGCCCGAACAGCACAGCCGTGGACGAGTCGGCTCCGCAGCGCCGCGGGTGCGTTGCTCCGGCTCCGTTGGGGCCGGGGAACGCGCGTGGCACGGACAGCCACGGCCGCACGGCGACGGCGAGCCCTCGCAACACGCCAGTGCCGCGGACTCACGGCAGTGCCCGGGACCGCGGCGCCATCAGACGCAGCGAGCTTCGGGTGATGCAGAAATGAATGGTGAAGAGATGGGCAACGAAAGCCGGCCGGCCGAGCCGGGGCAGGAGCGCACGGGGGAGAGGCTCGCCCAGTGGGCGGACGGCCGGCTCGGCTACCGCCGGCTGGCCCGCTCCGCCCGGCGCCTGGTCTTCCCCGACCACTGGTCGTTCATGCTCGGCGAGATCGCACTCTACAGTTTCGTCATCCTGCTGCTCACCGGCGTCTACCTGAGCCTCTACTTCCACCCCTCCTCCGACCCTGTGGTCTACCAGGGCAGCTACGCCCCCTTGCGAGGCCAGCTGGTGTCGGAGGCCTTCGACTCGACCCTGCACCTATCCTTCGACGTCCGCGGCGGCCTGCTCGTCCGCCAGGCACACCACTGGGCGGCGCTGGTCTTCGTGGCCGCATTGTTCGTACACATGTTGCGAGTCTTCTTCACCGGCGCGTTCCGCAAGCCACGCGAGCTGAACTGGGTGTTCGGGTTCCTGCTGCTCATCCTGGCCATGTTCGGGGGCCTGACGGGCTACGACCTGCCCGACGACCTGCTGTCCGGCACCGGCCTCCAGGTCGTGAACGGCACGATCCTGTCGATCCCGGTCGTCGGGACGTACGTGTCGTTCCTCCTCTTCGGCGGCGAGTTCCCCGGCGAGGACCTGATCGCCCGTTTCAACACCATCCACATCCTCGTCATCCCCGGACTGATGGTCGCCCTGCTCGTCGGGCACCTGGCCCTGGCCGTACGCCACCGCCACGCTCAGTACCCCGGGCCCGGCCGTACCAACACCAACGTCGTCGGTATCCCGTTCCGGGCGTACGCCGTCAAGGCCGGCGGCTACTTCTTCCTCGTGTCCGGCGTGATCTTCTTCATGGCCGCCGTCGCGCAGATCAATCCGGTGTGGAACTACGGGCCCTTCCGCCCCGACCAGGTCTCCGCCGGTTCCCAGCCCGACTGGTACATGGGCGTCGCCGACGGCTTCCTGCGTGTCATGCCCGGCTGGGAGATCTCGTTCTGGGGCCACACCCTGGCCCTGGACAACCTCCTGCCCCTGCTGATCGGCGTGCTGCTCTTCCTCGCCATGGGCGCCTACCCCTTCATCGAGTCCTGGGTCACGGCCGACGACCGCGAACAGCACTTGCTGGACCGCCCCCGCAACCGCCCGGTGCGGACCGCTCTGGGCGTGGCCTGGCTCAGCGTCTACTCGGTGGCCCTCGTCGGCGCCGCCAACGACCTGATAGCGACTCATCTGCGTGTTTCCGTCGAATCGGTCACCTGGACCGTGCGCATCGGCCTGTTCGTCGTCCCGGTCCTGGCCTTCTTCGTCACCAAACGTGTGGCACTGGGTCTCCAACGGCAGGACCGCGACAAGGTGCTGCACGGGCGTGAGACCGGCATCATCAAGCGGCTTCCGCACGGCGAGTACGTCGAGGTGCACGAGCCGCTCACCCAGGAGCAACTGCACGTCCTGACCGCCCACACGCAGTACCGGCCCCTTGAGGCCGCGCCCGTGCGGGACGCGGACGGCGCCGCGCCCGACCGTGCCCGGCGACTGCGCGTCAGACTCAGCCGTGCCCTCTACGGCTCGGGCACGCAGGTTCCCAAGCCCACGGCGGCCGAGTACACGGAGATCAGCAGCGGCCACCACCACCCCTGATCACCGACGCGACACCCCGCGACCTGTCGTCACGACGTGTCACACCTTCGACGCGTTTCCGGTCATACGAGTAAAAGGCGGCACAACGAAGTGCCGGGCCAATCGGTCCGCCGTACACGGCTGTTCGCCGCGGCGCCTCCGCCCCGTCGGCGCGACCGCCGACTCCCGCCGCGGCGGCCTCGGCGCTCTTCCTCGCGGCCACAGCGGACCCGCATCCATCCGTACCGCGGCTGCGGGCCGCGCAGGGGCATCGACCCCCATTACCAGCCCGCTCGCCCTCCGGGAGCTCGCGCCCCGGTCCCGTCCGAAAGGCATCCGACATGACCCGTACCCCCCGCACACGCCGGGCCCGTACCTACCTCACCGTTCTGGCCGGCGCGACCATCGCCGCGGGCCTGCTCGCCACCACGATCGCTCCGGCCTCCGCCGACAAGGGCGCCCCCTCGCGGGCGCCCAAGCCCACCGTCGTCCTGGTCCACGGTGCCTTCGCCGACTCCACGAGCTGGAACGGCGTCATCAAGAGACTGCGGCACGACGGTTATCCCGTGGTCGCGGTCGCCAACCCGCTGCGTTCCCTGAGCGGCGACTCGGCCTACCTCAAGGACGTCCTGGCCGGCATCGACGGTCCCATCGTCCTGGCCGGTCACTCCTACGGCGGCTCGGTCATCAGCAACGCCGCCACCGGCAACAAGAACGTCAAGGCGCTGGTCTACCTCGCCGCGTTCCTCCCGGAGAAGGGGGAGAGCGCGGTCGACCTGTCGGGGAAGTTCCCCGGCAGCACCCTCGGCGACGCGCTGCGCCCGGTGCCGTTCACGAACGCCGACGGCTCGCAAGGCACCGACCTCTACATTCAGAGCGACAAGTTCCGGCACCAGTTCGCGGCGGACGTGCCCCGTGACGAGACCGACCTGATGGCCGTCACCCAGCGACCGATCACCAACGCCGCCCTGGCCGAGGGCGCGGCGGAGCCCGCCTGGAAGACCATCCCGTCCTGGGACCTGGTCGCCACGCAGGACCTCAACATCCCTGCGAAGGCTCAGAAGTTCATGGCCGAGCGGGCCGGTGCCCACACCACGGAGGTCCGAGCCTCCCACGCGGTGAGCGTGTCGCAGCCCGGCAAGGTCACCGACGTCATCGAGGACGCCGCGCGCTCGGTGCGCTGACCCTTCCGCGTAACGCCCACGGGACTGACCCGGACCGTTCGGTCCACGCGTCGGTCCCGTGGGCGTTCCACGCTTCCATGTGCGCGAACCCCGTGCCCCCGACCGCCGGTCCGCCGCTGCGCACGCCGCGCCCGGCCCGGCCGCGCAAGGACAAGCCCATGCGCCGCGAACCGCGGATCGTTCCCATAGGACCCGGCGACCTCGCTCCCATCGTGGCGATGCATCGTCGCTGCTCCTCACAGACCTTGTGGAGCCGTTACCACCGGGCCATGGCCGACCCTCAGGCCTACCTGCCCGCTCTGCTGGCCCGCCCCGGCTCGGTCCACCTGGCCGCACGGGACACCACCGGCCGCATCGTCGCCGTGGGCCACCTGATGCCGGACCACTCGGCCGTCGAGGCCGCGCTTCTGGTCGAGGACTCCTGGCAGGGGCAGGGGCTGGGCACCCGCCTGTTGCACCACCTGGGCCGCCACGCGCTCAGAGGTGGTTGGGCGACGCTCTACGGCCTCGTCCTGTCCGGCGACGAACGGATGGACGCCCTTCTGCGCCATGTGCCCGTCGCCGTGCACCGGAGCGAGGAGGGCGGCACCGTCACCGCCTGGGTCCAGGGGCGTGACCTGGCGGCCGGCCTGCCCGGCCGCCGGCGGAGCTGCTTCCTGCGCACCGGGCACCGGTGATCACCGACCGTCTTCCGGGTCAGCCGGACCGGGCACCGGCCCGTTGAGAAAGCCGATGCGGAACATAATGTTCCGCATCGGCTTTCTCATGAGCGCCTACACATGGGCGCCGGCACGCCTCACGTCCCGGCGTCGGGGTACAGGTCGTCCTCGAACGCCGCGGACTCCAGAATCTCCCTGACCGTGGTCAGGTAGCGAGCAGCATCCGCCCCGTCCACCAGCCTGTGGTCGTACGACAACGACAGGTGTACCAGGTCCCGGATGCCGATGACCTCCTCGCCCGCGCTGAGCACGACCCCGGGCTTCCTGACCGTCGCGCCCACGCCCAGGATCGCGGCCTGGCGCGGCGGCACGATGACGGTGTCGAACAGGGAGCCGCGCGAACCGGTGTTGGAGATCGTGAAGGTCGCGCCCGACACGTCGTCGGGCGTGAGGTGGCCGCTGCGGGCCCGGTCGGCCAGGTCGCGGACGGCCCGGGCGATCCCGGCGACGGTCAGGTCGCCGGCAGCCTTGATCACCGGGGTCATCAGGCCGTTCGCGGTGTCGACCGCGATGCCCACGTTCTCGGTGTCGAAGTAGGTGATCGTCCCCTCGGCCTCGTTGATCCTGGCGTTGACGACCGGATGCGCCTTCAGGGCCTGGGCCGCGGCCTTGACGAAGAAGGGCATCGGGGACAGCTTGAGGCCCTCGCGGGCCAGGAAACCGTCCTTCGCCCGGTTCCGCAGCCGCATGAGCCGGGTGACGTCGGCCTCGACCGTGCTGGTCAGTTGCGCCTGCTCCAGCAGGGCCTTCTTCAGGTTGTCCCCGATGGCCCTGCGAATGCGGGTCATCGGGACCGTCCGGCCGCGCAGGCCGGACTCCTGCGCCGCCGGGGTGGACGGCACAGCGGGCGCGGGTGACACGGGCGCGACCGGCGCCGGCGCCGGCGCCGGTCGCGCCGTGGGTTCGGACGCCGGGGCCGGTGACGGCGCGGCGGGTGCGGCGGGAGGGGGCGTGACGGGTGCGACGGGAGGGGGCGTGACCGGCGCAGGAGTGGGAGCCGGCGCCGGGGCGGCTCGAGGGGCCTCGGCCGGGGGCGCCGGCGGGGCCGCCGGGACGGCGTCCTCCGTACCGATGACGCCGAGTTCGGCGCCGACCTCGGCGGTCTCGTCCTCGGCGACGGCGATGCTCAGCAGAACGCCGGCCGCGGGGGAGGGGATCTCGGTGTCGACCTTTTCGGTGGAGACCTCCAGCAAGGGTTCGTCGGCCTCGACGTGTTCGCCGACCTGTTTCAGCCAGCGGGTCACGGTGCCCTCGGTGATGGACTCGCCGAGGGCCGGCAGGGTCACGGTAACCGTCATGATGTCGTTCAGCTCCTCACGGACCGGCAGGGCGCAAGGGCCCTCCGGTTCCTGTCGTTCATGACCTGCGTCATGGGGGTCGGTCGCGTTTCCCCGCCGCTCACCCGTCGAGGCCGTAGCGGGCGCGGGCCTGCGCGACGGTCGCCAGGGGGATCCGCCCGGCCCGGGCCAGCCTGTCCAGCGCGGTCACCACGATCGACTCGGCGTCCACGCGGAAGTGGCGGCGCACGTCCTCGCGGGTGTCGGACAGACCGAAACCGTCGGTGCCCAGGGAGTAGTAGTCCTGCTCGACCCACTGGCTGATCTGGTCGGGCACCTGGCGCATCCAGTCGCTGACGGCCAGCACCGGCCCCGGCGCACCGGCGAGTGCGCGGGTGACGAACGGAGTGCGCTCCTCACCGCGCATCCGCGCGTCGTCGGCGCGCATCGCGTCGCGGCGCAGCTCCGTCCACGACGTCACCGACCACACGTCGGCGTGCACGTTCCAGTCGGAGGCGAGGAGTTCCTGCGCTCGCAGCGCCCAGTGAATGGCCGTACCTGACGACAGCAACTGGAGCCGGGGTCCCGCCGCGGCGGGTTCGGCGGGCCGGTACCGGTAGATGCCCCGGACGATGCCCTCCTCGACACCCGGCACCGCGGGCATGGGCGGCTGGTGCTTCGGCTCGTTGTACACGGTCAGGTAGTAGAAGACGTCTTCCGGCTGCTCGCCGTACATCCGGCGCAGCCCGTCCCGGACGATCACCGCGATCTCGTAGGCGAAAGCTGGGTCGTAACTGACCGCCGCCGGATTGGTGGCGGCCAGCAGGTGCGAGTGCCCGTCCCCGTGCTGCAGTCCCTCGCCGGTCATGGTCGTGCGCCCCGCGGTGCCGCCGACGACGAAGCCGCGGCCCATCTGGTCGCCGAGCGCCCAGAACTGGTCGCCGGTGCGCTGGAAGCCGAACATGGCGTAGAAGATGTAGAACGGGATCATCGGCTCGCCGTGCGTGGCGTAGGAGGTCGCCGCGGCGGCGAACTCGGCCACGGAACCGGCCTCCGTGATGCCCTCGATCAGCAGCTGTCCGGTCGTGCTCTCCTTGTAGTGGAGCAACTGGTCCGCGTCGACCGGGTCGTACTTCTGGCCGAGCGGCGAGTAGATGCCGGCCGTGGGGAACATCGATTCCATGCCGAACGTACGGGCCTCGTCGGGAATGATCGGCACCCAGCGCGCTCCGCTGCGCTCGTCACGCATCAGATCCCTGACCAGCCGCACCAACGCCATCGTGGTGGCGACCTCCTGGTGGCCGAAACCTTTCTCCAACGCCTCGAAGGGCTTGGCGGGCGGCTCCGGCAGCGGTTTCGCCATCACCCGCCGCAAAGGGGCGGGACCACCCAGCGCGGCCCGGCGCTCGCGCAGGTACCGCACCTCCGGCGAGTTCTGCCCCGGGTGCCAGAACGGGACCTGGTCACCGGCGAGCGCGCTGTCGGGAATGGGAAGCCCCAACAGGTCACGCATCTCGCGGAACTGCTCCATCGTGAGCTTCTTCATCTGGTGGTTGGCGTTGCGGGACTCGAACGCCGAACCCAGGGTGTGACCCTTGACCGTCTGGGCGAGGACCACCGTCGGCGCGCCGCGGTGCTCCACCGCGGCCCGGTAGGCGGCGTACACCTTCAACGGCTCGTGTCCGCCGCGGGAGTTCTCGAACAGGTCGACCACCTGCGCGTCGCTCAGGGCGGCGGCGACGGCGGACAGGGCGTCACCGGTGAAGAAGTTCTCGCGTATGTACGCGGCGTCCCGCGCGGCCAGCGTCTGCATCTGCGCGTCGGGCACCTCGCCCAGACGCCGCACGAGGTCGCCGGTCATGTCCTGTCCCAGCAGCGGATCCCACGCCTCGCCCCACAGGGTCTTGACCACGTTCCAGCCCGCGCCGCGGAACCGCGCCTCCAGCTCCTGGACGATCTTCGAGTTGGACCGCACCGGCCCGTCCAGGCGCTGGAGGTTGCAGTTGACGACGAACGTCAGGTTGTCCAGGCCCTCGCGGGAGGCCAGGGCCAGGGCGGCCATCGACTCCGGCTCGTCCGTCTCCCCGTCGCCCAGGAACGCCCACACCCGCGAGGCGGAGGTGTCCTTAATGCCGCGAGCCTGCAGATAGCGGTTGAAGCGGGCCTGGTAGATCGCGCCGAGCGGACCCAGCCCCATGGACACCGTCGGAAACTCCCACAGCCACGGCAGCCGCCGCGGGTGCGGGTACGACGGCAGCCCGTGACCGCCCGCCTCCCGCCGGAAGGCATCCAGTTGCTCCCTGCTCAGCCGCCCTTCGAGGAACAGCCGGGCGTAGATGCCAGGGGAGGCGTGTCCCTGGAGGAACAGCTGGTCGCCCGAGCCGTCACCGTCCTTGCCCCGGAAGAAGTGGTTGAACCCGATCTCGTAGAGCCAGGCCGCCGACGCGTAGGTGGAGATGTGGCCGCCCAGTCCCAGCCGGGAACCACGGGTGACCATGGCCGCGGCGTTCCACCGGTTGAGCGCGGTGATCCTGTTCTCCATCTCCAGGTCGCCGTCGAAGTCCGGCTGTGCGGCGGCCGGAATGGTGTTGATGTAGTCCGTGGACAGCAGCCCGGGCAGGGGTGTCCCCGACGCCGCGGCGAACTCGTGCACCCGCCGTATCAGGTAGGCCGCCCGCTCCGGCCCGGCGTTCCGCACGACGGCGTCGAGAGAGGCTTGCCACTCGGCGGTCTCCTCGCGGTCACGGTCGGGTAGCTGGTCCAGCTCACTGGTCACAAGGGTCTCGGTGGGCCGGGACGGATCACTCATGGCAGCCTTCCTGTCACTGCGTGGGCGCCGGCGACGCCGGCCGCGGACACGGTGGGCGCCGCGGGGCGGTCGGTGGGGATCACGGGCGACGAGGCTTCGCCGCCCGGCGTACTCAGCGGTTCTTGAGCCACTGGGTGAAGGTCTGGTGGCCCGCATGGGCATCAGGGCCGGGGAGGAGTGCGCGCTCCTCGAGTACCGCGCCGAAGAACGGGGCCTGCGCGTCGGCGATGACCGGGCCGGGGCGACCCAGGGAGGAGAGCAGCTCGGCGGTGACGTTCTCGAACCGTAGCTCTTCGGGGCCGGCGACCTCGAGTACTCCGAACAGTGGCACACCCACCGCGACATGGGCCACCGCGGCGGCGACGTCGTCCGTCGAAACCGGACGCATCAGGAGCGGGGGCACGTGCACGCCGTCAGGCCGGGTGCCGGCCGTCGCGGCGATCGTCAACGACCTGTAGAACGGCGTGGCGCGCACCACGGAGTACGGCAAGGTGGTGCGCCGCACCAGGTCCTCCTGCGCCGCCTTGGCCCGGAAGTAGCCCGAGCCGACCCGGTCGGCGCCCACCAGTGAAAGCGCCACGTAGTGCTCGACGCCCGCCGCGGAGGCGGCCTTGAGGAGGTTGCCCGTCGCGGTGGTGAAGAACGCCGTGCTGGTCTCCTGCCTCCGAGAGGGTGCGTCGGTGACGTCGACCACCACCTCGGCGGCACGCAGCGCCTGGTCGAGACCCTGTCCCGTGCTCACGTCGACCCCTTCAGCGCGGGAGACGGGCACAACCTCCACCCCGTGGTCCCGGAGTCCGGCGACGGTCCTGGATCCGATCACACCGGTGGCACCTGCAACGACGACTCTCATCTGGGTCTCTTCCGTCCAGGGGCCGAAGACCCCGCTGGGTGTGCGTCGAAAGCGGTGGCGCCCATCGGCGTGCCACCGTGCTCATCACACCTAGACAGGACCGATCGGTCCGTTGTGACACCATGCTCCGCCACGCGTGCCGGCCGCCGCCGGTCGCGACCCGTGTCACAAATCCGCCGGGCACCCGGTCAGCAGGAGGAGCGGTCTTCAACGACCGGACACGACCACGTGCGGGCGGGATCTACCGCCGGGCACGTGGAATCACGGAAGGTGCGACTCAGTGTCGGAGAACTCACAGCACGCCCACCACGGCCACGGTCACGGAACGGGCGGCGAGGACGGTCCGAGCTGGACCCGAGCGGCGAAGATGCTCCAGGACGCCTCACCCATCGTCGTCCCCGAGGGTGCCTCGGCGATGACCATCCACGTCCAGTGGGAGCCCGGTGACCCCGGCACCCCGCCGCACCGCCACTCCGGACCGGCGTTCGGCTACGTCGTCAAGGGCGCGGTCCGCTTCGAACTCGAGGGCGAGCCCGAGCGCGTCATCGAAGCCGGCGGAACCTTCTGGGAACCGGGTGGCGACGCCATCCACTACCAGGACGGCAACGCTCTCGCCGACGAGAGGACCGAATTCGTCGTCACCATGATGTGCGCTCCCGGCAAGCCCATGCTGGAGCTGGTCGACGAGGAGGAGCTCAAGGAGCGCGCCCACCTGCGCGCACCGCGGCCCACCGCATGACCCCGAGACGTTCGCCCGCCGTCCGCTGCCTCATGGCGGCGGGCGGCGGCATATCCGCGCCGTGGGCGAGGGGCCCGATCACCGCGCTCCGCGAGCCCGGGTGCCGGTCCGGCCGTTCACATGACAGGCGGGGCCCTGCGCTCATGAAACCGGTTACCGCCGCGGTTTCACGGGCGCGAGGCCCCGCCTGTCGGTGTCTTCTACTCCACGAAGTATGAGTCGTGCTTGTCGAAGAACGCGGCCCGCTCCTCCTCCGACGCGTGCGCCAGCTGCGAGACCTGCTCGAAGTATTCCTCGCGCGGGGCGCCCGGGGTGAACAGGAGCAGCATGTCGGCCGGAGCGTCGGAGTCGTTCCGGAAGGCGTGCAGCCCGCCCTGGGGCACGTGCAGGAAGTCTCCCTTGCGCGCATCGACCCACTGCACACCGTCGAACACGCGCACCGTGCCGTCCAGGATGTAGAAGGACTCCGAGATCCGCTTGTGGAAATGCGTCTTGGGACCGCCCGCCCTGGGCCGCATCTCCACCCGGTACAGCCCGAACTCACCCCGCGTGGTGCCAGTGGTCGCCAGATAGTGGGTGGCGTCCTTCCCGACACCGCTCTCACCGATGGCCGGCGGTGTGGTGGCAGGCCGGAAGATGGCGCTGGCCTCACCGTTCTCTCCCCAGTACTTCTGTTCCGGATACGGGTACGACATGGCTGGATCCTTTCCTGCGGTGGGCGTGTAGGGACGCGCCGGCGTGAACCGCTGACCGGTGGCCCTCTCTACAACGAGACCGGCCGGCGTCCGCCCGTGTGACAGCGGAGCGCCCCGCCGGGTGTCAGTCGACGACCTGGTGATGGATGAAGCGGGACACCAGTGGGGGCTCCATCAGCCAGCTGTGTGTCCGTCCGTGCGGCGGGTGAGGAGCCGCAGCGGTCTGCCGCAGCGTGGCGAAGGCCACTGACGCGCCGACGACCAGCAGACCCGCGCACAGCGGCATCGCCCGGCCGAACGACGTGTTGAAGGCCGCGTCGGACCGGTAGGCGTCCGGTCCCATCCCGGCCAGGAGGGGCAACGCCGCCACGGACACCAGCCCGGCCGCCCGGGCCACGGCGTTGTTGATGCCGCTGGCCAGCCCGGCGTTCGCGGAATCCACCGACGACAGCAAGGTCACGGTGAGCGGAGCGACCATCACGACCATGCCGGCTCCCATCACCAGCAGGGCGGGGAGGACATCGCGGAGATAGGACGCGCCCGGACCGACCCGCAGCATCATCAACATGCCCGCCGCGCACACCACCGGGCCGACGGTGAGCGGAGTCCGCGGCCCCAGCCGCCGGGCGAGCGTCCCGGACCGGGACGAGAACAGCACCATCAGCGCGGTGTTCGGCAGCATGGCGGCACCGGCTGCCAGCGCCGAGTACCCGACGACGATCTGCAGTTGCAGAGCCGTCAGGAAGAAGAACCCGCCCGTGCCCGCGTAGACGCACAGGGTGATCAGGTTGACAGCGGTGAACTGCCGGGACGAGAAGACGGACAACGGCATCATCGGGTCGCTGCTGCGGCGCTCCACGCGAAGGAACGCGGCACCCGCCGCGACGCCGGCGACGGATGCGCCGACGGCCACCGGTACGCTGTTCCGGGCCTCGGTCAGCCCGTAGGTGATCAGGGCGAGTGCCAGAGCGCCCAGGACGGCGCCGTCGATGTCGAAACCGATGCGCCGCCGGCCCTCCGCGCCGGCCATGAGGACCTCGTTCGTCCTGGGCGTGCCGACGGACTCCGGGACGTGGCGCAGTGCGATGGGTACGCACAGCAGCGCCGGGAGGATGCTCAGCAAGAAGGTCCAGCGCCAGCCGGGACCGTCCACCAGCCACCCGCCCAGAAACGGCCCGAGGGCCGCGCCGACGCCGCCGAAGCCCGACCACAGACCGATCGCGCGTGGCCGGTCGTCCGGGTGGAAGGATGCCTCGATGATCGCCAATGAGCCGGGCGTGAGGAGAGCACCGCCGACGCCCTGCAGGGCTCGGGCGGCGATCAGCGTGGTGGTGCCCGGAGCCAGACCGCACAGCAGGGAGGCCGCCGCGAACCACACCAAGCCGAGAACAAAGATCCGGCGCCGCCCGAAACGGTCGCCCAGCGAACCGCCCAGCAGGATCAGACCCGCCAGGGTCAGCATGTACGCGTTCACCGTCCACTGGAGCACCGCGAGGTCGGCGTCGAAGTCGTCACCGATGCGCGGAAGAGCGACGTTGGTGACGGTCGATCCGAGCAGCACCACGCTGGATCCCAGAACGGTGGCCAGCAGGGTCCACCGTCCCCGGGCACTGGCGAGGCGGAGCGGGGCGGAGTCGTCAGGTGCGGGGGAGTGCGTCATGTCGAGTCCTGGTTCCGTCCGGAGAAGCCGTCGCGGCCGACATACGTGTGCCGCAGGACGCGCACGTCGCGTACGGCAGCCGCGAACGCCTCGGGGCTCTCCTGCGGAAGATTGTGGCCGGCGTTCACCACCTGGCGGTGGAGCCGGGGGCCGGTGAAGTGCCGAGCGGTGGAGGAACCGTCCGACGCGGGGAAGTTGCCGTCGGCCCGGCCGTCGAGGGTGACGGTGGGAACCGTGATGGCGGGCAGCTCGGCGAGACGCGCCTCGAAGTCCGCGTACGCCTCGGCACCCGGAGCCGCACCAAGCCGGTGCCGGTACGAATGGATGACGACGTCGGTGTAGTCGGGATTGGCGAAGGCCCTCGCCGTCCGCTCCAGATCCTCCTCGCGGAAAGGCCACTTGGGCGAGTTGCGCTCCCAGATGACCCGGGCTATCCCCTGCGGGTCGGCGGCGAGACCGGCCCGGCCCCGCTCGGTGAGGAAGTAGTAGAAGTACCAGAAGCCCGCCTCCCGTTCGGGTGCGACGGGTTCCATCGCCGCGCCGATGTCCTGGATCAGGTAGCTGTTGACCGAGACCAGGCCCAGAACGCGCTCGGGCCACAGGGCCGCGGCGACGTTGGCGGCGCGCCCGCCCCAGTCGTATCCGGCGAGGTAGGCCCGCTCCACGCCCAGGGCGTCGAGAAGGGCGACGACGTCGGCTCCCAGAGCGGCCTGCTGACCCGAGCGCGGAGTCGACTCGGACAGGAACCTGGTGGGCCCATGGCCCCGCAGATAGGGGACGACGACTCTGAACCCGCTTCCGGCGAGCAGCGGAGCGACGTGCGCGTAGCTGTGGATGTCGTAGGGGAAACCGTGCAGGAGCAGCACGGTGTCGTCCCCGGAACCCGTCTCGTAGTAGGCGACTTCCAGTACGTCGGTGCCGACTCGCCGGAGAGGGGCGAGTGCGTGGGGTTCAGACATGAGGGTCCTTCGGGTTCCAGGGCTCGCGGCGGTCGCTCCGGGCTCCGTGCCGCCGGGCGGACTTCGGCTGACCGGGCGGGGCGACGTCCGTCGCCTGGTCGAGGGCCGGGGCGACCAGGCGAGGGACGGTCCTGCGGCCGGCCGGGCCGCAGCGGCTGACTCAGCCGAACATGCCGGGCTTGTAGTCACCGGCGGGCTGCCGGTTGATGACGTTGATGCGGTTGTAGGCGTTGATGACGGCGATCAGCGACATCAGCGCGACGAGCTGGTCCTCGTCGTAGTGCTTCGTGGCGTTCGCCCACGCCTCGTCCGACACACCCTCCGAGCCGTCCGCGATGCGCGTGCCCTGCTCGGCCAGTTCGAGCGCGGCGCGCTCTGCGTCCGTGAAGACGGTGGCCTCGCGCCACACGGCCACCAGGTTCAGACGCTGCTGCTCCTCGCCCGCGGCGGCGGCGTCCTTGGTGTGCATGTCGGTGCAGAAGCCGCAGCCGTTGATCTGGCTGGCACGAATCTTCACCAGCTCCTGGGTGGTGACCGGGAGAGCCGAGTGCACCGCCGCGCCGGCCGAGTTGAGGTGCTTCATGACCTTGCCGGCCAGAGCGTTGCCGAAGTAGTTGATGCGCGCATCCATGACGGATCTCCTCACATGTGGAACAGTTACAGCTCACTGACCGGCAGCCCACGCGATCTGTGACATCGTCGGTCATCGAGTCACTCCGCCGAACCAGGACGCGGTCCGGATCGGTGCGACCACACGATCCGCAGCACCGTGTGACGACAAGTAGGTCAAGCCCGTCGCCCCGAGGGCGGTCATCCTGGGACCGCAGACACCGGGCACGGCGAACACCCTTCAGCGAATTCAAGGTGATCACCATGGCAACCGAGAGCGTCCTGCACCCGAGCCTCATCGTCCCGGTCGGGCACGTCGAGCCCGTACCCCGCCGCGTCCGGGGAATGATCGGCGGACGTGTCGTGTTCGACACCCGCCGCGCCCTGTACGTCTGGGAGTGGCAGGCCTACCCCCAGTTCAGCATCCCGGTCGAGGACCTGGTTGACGGTGTGCTCGTCGACGACAAGCACACGGAGCACCTCGGCGCCGGCCCGGCACACCGTCACACCCTGCGGGTCGGCTCGGAGGTCCGGCCGGGCGCGGCGTGGGTCTGGGGAGAGGGCGCCCCCGGACCCCTGCACGACACCGTGCGCTTCGAGTGGGATGCGCTGGACTCCTGGTTCGAGGAGGACGAGCCGGTCTTCGTTCACCCCCGAAGCCCGTACTCCCGCGTGGACGCCCTGCGCTCCGGCAGCAGCGTCAGAGTCGAGGTGGACGGTGTGGTCCTGGCGGAAGCCCCGAACTGCGTGAAGCTGTTCGAGACGGGCCTGCCGACCCGCTACTACCTCGACCGTGCGACCATCGACTGGACCAAGCTGCGGCGCTCCGGCACGGTGACCCGATGCCCCTACAAGGGGACGACGAGCAGCTACTGGTCGTTCGACAGCGACACCGCCTCTCACGAGGACATCGCCTGGACGTACGACTTCCCGACCATCCACGCCAACCGCATCGCCGGACTGACCGCGTTCTACAACGAGCACGTCGACCTGTACGTCGACGGCTTCCTGCTGCCGAAGCCCACCGACCCCACCCGGCCGGCCTCTGACTGACGACACCGGACCGGTCGGCTCGGGCCTGCGCGGAACCCTTGAGAAAGGCCGTGGCCGGTGAGCGATTCACGCGCCGTTTTCGCCGACGCGTCACACATCGACTCCCGGCCCGGTCTCATGAGGTGGAAAGTCCGAAACCCACCACCTCGCAAGGAGTATGTCGTGAGCGACATCATTCTCGAGCCTGCCGCCCAGGAATTCGCCGACGCGGCCGCCAAGCCGCCGCTGCTTTACGAACTCGGTGTCGAGGGCGCCCGCAAGCTGCTCGACGATGTCCAGTCGGGACCGGTCGACAAGCTCGACGTGGACGAGAAATGGATCACTGTCCCCGCCGAGGTCGGTGACGTGCGGGTGCGCATCATCAAGCCCGTCGGCAGCACCGGCGTCCTGCCCGTGATCCTCTACGTGCACGGTGGCGGCTGGATTCTCGGCAACGCCGGCACCCACGACCGCCTTGTGCGTGAACTGGCCGTGGGCGCGGAGGCGGCCCTGGTCTTCGTCGAGTACGACCGCTCGCCGGAGGCGAAGTACCCCGTCGCCGTCGAGCAGGCGTACGCCACCGCCCGGTGGGTCACCAGCAAGGGCGCCGAGGAGGGGCTGGACGGCTCCCGGATGGTCGTCGCCGGTGACTCCGTCGGCGGCAACATGAGCGCCGCCCTGACTCACCTGGCCAAGCGGCGCGGTGACGTCACCTTCCTGCACCAGTCGCTGTACTACCCCGTCACCGACGCCGGGCAGGACACCGAGAGCTACCGGCTCTTCGCCCACGGGCCGCACCTCACGGCGAAGGCCATGGAGTGGTTCTGGAACGCCTACACCACCGACCCGGCCGAGCGCGCCCAGATCACGGCCTCGCCTCTGCGCGCGACCCTGGAAGACCTGCGGGGGCTGCCGCCGGCGTTCGTCGTGGTCGACGAGAACGACGTACTGCGCGACGAGGGCGAGGCGTACGCCCGCAAGCTGATCCAGGCCGGCGTGCCGACGACCAGCATCCGCTACAACGCCAGCCTGCACGACTTCATGATGCTGAACCCGGTCCGCGCCACGCAGGCCTCGACCGCGGCGATCGAGCAGGCCGTCCACGTGCTGCGCAAGGCCCTGGGCACCGACTGATCCCCCTCGCCGGTGGTGCGCGGACGAATTCCAGGCATCGGAACGTACCGCGCTACAGAACGGTCGTACGCCCGGATGGGGGCGCGTATTTCATCGGCGCCTCACCGGTGTACTTCACTGGAAAAACGAAAGGCCACTCCTATGAGTGCACAGAAGCCGACCATCGTCCTCGTCCACGGCGCATTCGCTGATTCCTCCAGTTGGAACGGTGTCGTCGAAAAACTCCAGGCGCACGGCTACCCGGTGGTGGCCGCGAGTAATCCGCTACGCGGACTGGCCGGAGACAGCAGGTACGTCGGACAACTCGTGGCCTCCATCGACGGCCCTGTGGTCCTTGCCGGCCACTCCTATGGCGGCTCGGTCATCAGCAATGCCGCCGTCGGCCTCGACAACGTCAAGGCACTCGTCTTCGCGGCGGCCTTCCTGCCGGACGAGGGGGAGAGTGCGGTCACCCTCTCGGGCAAGTTCCCGGGCAGCACGCTGGGGGAGGCGCTCCACCCGGTACCTGTCACCCTGCCGGACGGCAGTCAGGTCACGGATCTCTACATCGAGAAGAACAAGTTCCACCAGCAGTTCGCCGCGGACGTTCCGGAGGAGGCCGCGGCGGTCATGGCCGCGACCCAGCGCCCCGTGGCCGACGTCGCGCTGGCGGAAGGTGCCTCCGCCCCGGCGTGGACGAACGTCCCGTCGTGGGTTCTCGTGGCCACCGAGGACCGGAACATCCCGGCTCAGACGCAGATTTTCATGGCCGAGCGCGCGAAGGCCACCGTGGTGAGCGTCACCGCCTCCCATGCGGTCAGCGTCTCGCGTCCCGGTGACGTCGCACGTCTGATCAACGAGGCGGCGCGGGCGACCGGCTGAACCGCCCGGCTCCCAGCGCACCGGATGCGACCGGGCGGCCGGTCGAGTGAGCGGTCGGCCGCCCGCAGGTGCGTCGAGGGAGCACGCGCCGACGGCCGTTGCCCCCCGCCCGCAGCCCGGTGCAGGTGCCGAGCGTCGGGCCACCGACTTTGGGAACGGATCATGAACATGAACAAGCAGGCAGCTCGTGGACTGGTCGACATAGAGGCCTACCTGTACCGGGAGGCTCACCTCAGTGCTGCTCGCCGGCGTGTGACGGCCTTCACCGCGAGGATGGACGGGCTGACCCACGAACAGAAGAGGGATATCGAGCTGTGGTATCTCGAGGAGCAGAAGTACGTGGCCCGCATGGTGACGCAGTACGTCGACGACAACGCCGGCGCGACCGAGACGGCGAACAAGATGCGGTTCGGGCGATGGCTGCGCGGAACAGTGATCGCCATGGCGGTGATCACCGTGCTGACGTTCGTGTGCACGGCCGTCGTCGTGGGCTCGGTGGCCTGATCCCCGTGCTCTGACACAGCGAGCGGCATGTTCGGGACGGGCTCGACGTCCTTGACCGCCAAGGTATGGTGGCGGCGGGGAGGCTGTCATGGCGAGGGACGGAGCACGGACCGGACTCTTCGGGCGGCGTGACGAGTGCGAGGTTCTGGATGACCTGCTCGCGCGGGCCAGGGCCGGGCGAAGCGGGGTTCTGGTGCTGCGCGGTGAGGCGGGCATCGGGAAGACCGAGCTGCTGAATCATCTGCGCGACCGTGCCACCGGATGCCGCGTCGTCAGGGCGGCCGGAGTGCAGTCGGAGATGGAGCTTTCCTACGCCGGGCTGCATCAGCTCTGCGCTCCCCTGCTGTCCCGTCTTGATGATCTCCCCGATCCGCAACGCGACGCACTGCGGACCGCGTTCGGAATGCAGGTCGGCGACGCGCCCGACCGGTTCCTCGTCGGTCTGGCCACCTTGAGCCTGCTCGCCGGGGCCGTTGGCGACGAGCCGTTGCTCTGCCTGGTCGACGACGCGCAGTGGCTGGACCGCGTGTCGGCCCAGATTCTGGAATTCGTCGCTCGTCGGCTGCTTGCTGAATCGATTCTGCTCGTACTGGCCGTCCGCGAGTCCGGCACCCGCGAGATTCTGGCCGACCTGCCGGAGCTCGCTGTGCGGGGATTGAACGAGCGCGAGTCCCGCAGACTCCTCGACTCCGTCGTCACCGGGCCGCTCGACCAGCGTGTGCGCGACCGCATCATCGCCGAGACGCGCGGAAATCCGCTGGCTCTCCTGGAACTGCCGCGGGGCCTGACCGCCGTCGAGATGGCCGAAGGGTACACAGGGCCCGAGGTCCGTCCCCTGTCGAGCCAGATCGAGGCGGGCTTCCTCCGAAGGATCCGGTCGCTTCCCCGGGAGGCGCAACAACTGCTGCTCATCGCCGCCATCGATCCGGTCGGTGACGTGACTTTGCTGCGGGATGCCGCCGAGCGCCTGGGAATCTCCGTGGACAGTGCCGTGACCCACGCCGAGGCCTCGGGACTGATGACGCTCGGCATGTGGGTGCGCCTCCGCCACCCGCTGGTTCGCTCCGCGGCGTACCGTGCCCTCGGCTTCGAGGAACGTCGGCGCGTGCACGCGGCTCTGGCCGACTCGATCGACGCGAGCCTTTATCCCGAACGCCGCGTATGGCACCTGGCGAGCGCGGCGACGGGACCGGACGAGGCCGTGGCCGCCGAACTGGAGGGATCCGCCGGGCGGGCGCACGCGCGCGGCGGGGTCGCGGCGGCGGCGGCCTTCCTGCACCGGGCCACCGAACTGACTCCGGATCCCGTACGCCGCGGAGCCAGGGCGCTGGCGGCGGCGCAGGCCAAATACCGGGCGGGCGCCTTCGACGCTGCACGGGACCTGGTCGACGTCGCGGAACTGAGCCACCTCGACGAGGCCGGAGCCGCACAGGCGACCTTGCTCCGGGGACAGATCAGGTCCGCGGCAAAGAGCGCCAGCGCCGGCCTGCCGCTGTTGCTCGAAGCGGCCAAGCGGCTCCAGCCGTACGACTCCGTACTCGCCGGTGAGACGTACCGGGACGCGATCTACGCGGCCCTGACCGCGGGGCGGCTGGCCACGAGCGGGGTCCGTGACGTCGCCGAGGCGGTGCTGAGCGCGCCGGGTCACGTCGGCAGCGAGAGCCGTGAAGGTCTCCTCCTGACGGGTATCGCACGGGTGGTCACCGAGGGATACTCCGCGGGTGCACCCATCCTCGCGGAGGCCATCGACGCGTTCCGCACCGCAGGACTGTCCCAGGAGGAAGGTCTGGGATGGCTTCCGCTTGTGTGCCGCATGGCACACAGCACCTGGGACTTCGCCGCATGGTCCGAGCTCTCGGCACGGCTGGTCGACCTCGCCCGGGGCAACGGAGCGCTGGCCGTCCTGCCCTCGGCCCTCCTCCTGCGCCTGTCGAACCGGGTGTTCGCCGGCGACCTCCGCGGCGCCGATTCCCTCGCCGTGGAAGCGAACGCGATCGGTGAGGCCACGGGCAGCAGCTTCTTCGCGCACTACGGGGCACTCGTCGTGGAGCCCTTCAAGGGACGGGAGTCCACGACCCGGCAGGCGATCGAAACCCTCACGCGCGACCGTGTCCTGCGGGACGAGGGCAAGGTGACGACAGCGACCCAGTGGGCGGCGGCGGTCCTCTACAACGGCCTGTGCCGATACGAGGAGGCCTTCGCCTCCGCCGAGCGCGGATGCCAGAACCCGCAGGAACTCGGACTGTCCCTGCAGTCCCGGGTCGAACTCGTCGAAGCGGCCGTACGGCTGGGGCGGACCGCGCAGGCGGTCGAGGCTGTACGGACGATCGAGGAGATGGCCCAGGTCAGCCCGACCGACTGGGCGCTCGGCATCTCGGCCGCCACCCGTGCCCTGGTGAGCGAGGGGCAGGCCGCCGACCTCCTGCACCGGGAAGCGATCGAGCGGCTCGACACGGCACAGACCCTGATGGACGGCGCACGGGCACGGCTTCGCTACGGTGAGTGGCTGCGCGTGGAACAGCGCCAGACCGAGGCCCGTTCCCAGCTGAGCGACGCGCACACGATGCTCGGCGAAGCCGGAGCCGAGGCATTCGCGGAGCGCGCCCGGCGCGAGCTGCAGGCCATGGGCGTGAAGGTGCGCGCGAGCGCCTCGGCGACGCCGGTGGTCCTCACGGCGAAAGAAGTCGAGATCGCGCGACTCGCCCAGGGCGGCTTCACGAACCCGGAGATCGGCGCCCGGCTGTTTCTCAGCCCGCACACGGTCGAATGGCATCTGCGGAAGATCTTCGCGAAGCTGGGGATCTCCTCCCGCAAGGAGATCGGCTCCGTGCGACTCGCGGGGACGGCGGCCACGTCATGACCCGCCCAGGTTCCGGGAGGGGCGGGCCACCGAGGCGCGGCTAGACGGAGGAGACGTCAGGCTCCGCCAGCAACGTGGGTACGGTGACGATCTCCACCTCCCTGGTCAACAGGCGGTGCATGGGACAGCGCCCGGCGGCTGCCAGCAACTGCTCCCGCTGCGCCGGCTCCAGGTCGCCGGTCAGCCCGACGTTCTTGACGATACGCCCCTGGTCACCGAACCGTACGGCCACGTCGACGCGGTCGAGTGCCCAGTCATGCCGGTCGGCCAGCGCCCGCACGGCCATGGAAGTGCAGGACCCCAGTGCTGCCAGGAGCAGCTCACCCGGGGTGGGACCCGCGTCGGTGCTGACGGGTTCGGGTTCGTCGGCCGTCAGGGTGTGAGGGCCGACCGCGATGGAACGGGTGAGCCGTCTGCCTTCGGCAATGGACACGATGCGCGTGGTCATATGTCTTCCTCTCGACCGAGGTGCGGGGACCGGCCAGCTCATCCCTCTTCCGCAGAGACCGAGCGGACCACGCCCGTGTGACAGGCCGGCCCGGAAACGGCGCAGTGCCGTCTCGAGCCCCCCTGCCGCGGTGCCTGTCCGTGACCCCACCACGGCCCCACCACGGCCCCACCAGGGCACCACCACGCAGCCTCCCACGCGTTGTCCACGGCGCGGTCGCCACGCCGCCACGCGAGGGTTGGTCGCGCGGCGTTTCGTCGTCGCTCACCCACTCCAGAGGAGGAGCCGACCGTGGACACATACCTGAGGGAACGCACACCGGTGCAGGACAGTTGCGCGGTGGCCTCGGCGATCGACGATCTGGAGGGCGCGGTGTCCGTGTTCCTCCAGGCCCGGCCCTCGTTGGTGAACATCGCCTATCGCATTCTCGGCAACGTCACCGAGGCCGAAGACGTGATGCAGGAGGTATGGCTGCGGTTGCAGCGTACCGACCGCACAGCCGTGCACAGCCCGCCGGCGTTGCTGCGGACGATCACTGTCCGGGTGGCGATCAACGTGCTCCAGTCGGCTCGCAGACGGCGGGAGTGCTACGCCACCCCGTGGCTTCCGGATCCGCCGGACCCCGATGCCACCCCGGACGCGGTGGCCGAGCGGCGGGACGCCGTGGAGCGGGCGGTCGCCCTGTTGCTGGAGACGCTGACACCCCAGCAGCGCGCCGTGTTCGTCCTCCGGCACGGGTTCGGATACCCGTACGACCGGATCGCCGCCCTCCTCCACCTCTCCGTCGCCAACGCCAGGCAGCAAGCCACCCGCGCACAGCGGCGTCTCGACGCACCGCGCCGACGGCAGCCCGTGGACGTCGCAGCGCAACGCCGACTGGTCCAGGCCTTTCGCGCCGCCGCGCAGGTGGGTGACCTGGTCCGTCTCGAGCGGGTACTCCTGAGCGACGCCGGAGAACCCATGAGCGCCCCGCTCGGCAGGCCGGCGAACGGATAACCAGCGTGTGGCCCGGCCTGCTGCCGAGCCGGCTCCAAAGGCCGGGGGCGGCCGCAGAAACGGAACGAGTGCCCGGTCGTCGGCAGTGAGTCGGCCCGTAATCGGCACCAGTCCATCCAAACGGTCTCTACCGTTTCGCACAAAACGGCCATCCCCGCCTCGTCGTGTCACAGCGCGAGCACCTGCCTTGTCTGTACGGCGGAGCCGGGAACCGTCGTCGTTACGAGGAGGCACTCACATGCAGGTGGCCGTGGCCGGAGGAACCGGCCTGGTAGGGAAGTTCGTCGTGGCGGAGCTGCGGGCCGCGGGACACCAACCTGTCGTTCTCGCCCGTTCGCACGGCGTGGACCTCGTGACCGGCGTCGGCCTGGACGAGAGGCTCTCCGGCAGTGATGCGGTGATCGATGTGACGAACATCGTCACGACGAGGAGAAAGACCGCGGTCGACTTCTTCTCCCGGGCCACCGGGAACCTGCTTGCCGCCGCCCGGTCGAACGGAATCGGGCATCTGGTCACCCTGTCGATCGTCGGCAGCGACGAGGTGGATTTCGGGTACTACTTCGGCAAGCGTGCTCAGGAAGCACTGGTCCGCGACGGAGGCGTGCCCTGGACTGTGCTCCGTGCCACCCAGTTCTTCGAGTTCCCCGAGCCGCTGCTGGACAACCGCTCACCGGTGGTCATGATGCCGAGGATGCTCACCCAGCCCGTCGCCGCCCAGGACGTCGCCGAGAAGCTCGTCGAGCACGCGGTACAGGGACCTTCCGGTATGGCGGCACGGGAGATCGCGGGGCCCGACCGGCTGGAGATGGTGGAGATGACGCGCCGTATTCTGCGCTCTCGGGGCCGGCGGCGGCTCGTCGTGCCGGTGGCGCTTCCCGGGAAGGCGGGCAGCGCCATGTCGGGAGGCGGCCTGCTGCCGCGTGGGGAGTACGTCCAGTGCCGCAGGACGTTCGACGAACACCTCGACTCCCTGAGGCAAGTCATGACAACCGGTCGGTGACTGCCGGCGGGGGTGGGCGCCCCACGGTTTCGGGGCCCACCCCCGTGTCCGGGCTCAGGCCCCGTCGCCCGCCGGCGGCGAGCAGGCCACCGACCGGTCGTTCCCCGGGGCCGCTACGCCGGCCCTCTCGGCGTCGGGAGGCCGCCTCACAACGCCGCGTGCAGGTGTCGTCGGGACGGGATGCCCAGCTTGGCGTACACCTTCCGTAGGTGCCATTCCACGGTGTGCGGACTGAGGAACAGTTGGGCGCCGATCTCCGAGTTGGTCAGACCGTCCCGGGCCAGCAGCGCGATCTGCGTTTCCTGGGCGGTCAGCTTCTCCGCCGCGACACCGTCGCGCCGGGTCACCGTCTCACCGGTGGCCCGCAACTCGCGGACGGCGCGTTCGGCGAAGGCGCTCGCACCGAAGTGGCTGAAGAGGGCGTGTGCCTCGCGCAAGTGTTCCCGGGCGTCCACGCGACGGCTCTCCCGCCGCAGCCACTCCCCGTAGAGCAGGTGGGCCCGGGCCAACTCCACTCCGGCCCAGGTACGTCCGAGTCGTTCGATTGCCTCGCGGTACAGCTCCTCGGCCCCGTGACCCCGACCGAGCAGCGCCCGGGAACGCGCCTGGACACCCAACGCCCAGTTCGTGGCGGCGGCGTCCGTGGCCCGGGTCAACCGGTCCAGTGCGGCCCTGGCCGCGTCCTGGCGACCGCTGCGCGCTGCGGCTTCCACCAGTTCGACCAGTCCCCAGTTGGCCGCGATCATGTCCTGCTGGTGCGCGGTCGCCTGACGGGCCGCGTCGAAGGCCTTTTCGTATCTGCCCAAGCCGTTGTTGAGCACGGCTGCCGCCCGCAGTCCGATGGCCACGCCGAGGCCTTCACCGCGCTGCACGGCCTCGTCCGTGCCCGCCTCGATCAGCGGAACGGCCTCGTGCTCGCGGCCTCGCCAGGCGGCGAGCGTCATCGTGCCGTACGGAGCGAAGCTGGTGCCGGCCGCGTCCTGAACCCGCGCGATCTCCGCGATGAGCAGGGCCGCCGCCTCCAGTTCACCGGCGCACGTATGCAGGAAGACCCGCGAGTTGAGCGCGAGAGGCAGCTCGGCCAGCGCACCGACGGCCCGTGCGGTGTGGACCTGACGTGTCACCAGCTCCGCCCAGCCCTCGTCGTCCCACATCTCGGCCGCCAGCGCCGAAGCCGGCCACGACAAGCGCAGGATCTCCTCAGGGTCGGTCTCCCGGCGCAGCGCCCGTACCGCTTCGCGCGAGGCGGCAACCGCCTCGCGGTATCCGGCGGTGAAGCGGATGGCCAAGGCGTTCAAAAGCAGATCGGCGGTGCGCGGCGGTCTCGTGGCGGGCGGCAACGTCTTCCGCGCGGTCGCCGCCACCTCGCGTACCTGTGTGCCGGAAGCGAGGCGTCCGGCGAAAATGGCGGCCGACAGGGCGTCAAGGAAGGTCTCGCGAGCGAGGCCTGCATCGAGCGGCACCAGACGCCGGGCGGTGGCCAGCAGAAGGGGGAGCGCCTCTTTGTCCCGGTTCGAGGTGAAGGTGATCCGGGCCTGGAGAAGGTCCACGCTGGCGCGGCCGAGTGCGTCCAGGGCGCCGCTCCCGGCCAGCGCCAGCAGCTCGCGCGCCGCGGCGGGCGCACCGGCGCGGAGTTTCGCCTGAGCCGCGGCGAGGGCGCGCGTCGCCTTGCGCCGCGGGTGAGGCGTGAGTACGGCCGCGTGTGCGAGGAACGCCGCCGCGGCGGCGGTGCCTCCCCGGGCCAGGGCCCGCCCGGCCGAGGACTCCAGCTCGGCGGCGACCGCCTCGTCCGGCCGGACCGTCGCCCGCGCCAGGTGCCACGCACGGCGGTTCGGGTCGAGTTCGGGGTCGGTCACCTCCGCCAGGACGCGGTGAGTCTCCCGTAGCTCCCCCAGCCCGGCCGACCGGTAGATCGCGGAGCGCAGGAGCGGATGCCTGAAACGCACCAGGGCCCCGATGTCGAGCAACCCCGCCGTCACCGCCGGGCCGGCCGCGTCGGAGTCGATGCCCAGTCGCTCGGCGGCACGCCTGAGCAGCGCCGCGTCACCGACCGGCTCGGCGGCGGCGAGAAGCAGCAGGCGCTGCGTCGCGGCCGGCAGCGAGCGGACCTGCCTGAGGTAACTCCGCTCGATACGGCCGGTCACCGGTCCGGGATCGGGCAGGTCGAGCCCGTCTGCCGGCCCGGTCCCGATGCGACCGCGGGGAAGTTCCAGCAGCGCGAGGGGGTTGCCGCGGGCTTCGGCGAGGATGCGATCACGGATCGGCTCGTCCATCGGGCCGTCGGCCGCCGCGTCCAGGAGTGCGCGCGCGTCCGCGTCGTCGAGGCCGTCGAGTCTCAGCTCGGGCAGACCGGCCCACTCGTCACGTCCCCGTTGTTCACGGGAGGCGAAGATCAGTGCCAGCGGTTCGGCGTAGACGCGCCGCGCCACGAACGCCAGCGTGTGCGCGGAGACCCGGTCCAGCCACTGGGCATTGTCCACGAGGCAGAACAGCGGCTGCTCGGCCGCCACTTCGGTCAGCAGCCCGAGTACGGCCAGACCGACGAGGAACCGGTCCGGAGGCGGTCCCGTGCTGAGTCCGAACGCTGTGGCCAGCGCCTCTCTCTGCGGGGGAGGAAGGGAGCCGACACGGCCGAGGAACGGTGCGCACAACTGGTGCAGCCCCGCGAAAGGCAGTTCCATCTCCGACTCGGCGGCCGCCACACGGGCGACGCGGTGTTCGACGACGCGTGCCGCCAGGTGGTCCAGCAGAGCGGACTTCCCGATTCCGGCGTCACCGCGCAGGACCAGCACGGCGCTGTGTCCCGCCTCCACCTGCGAGACCAGCTCTTCGAGCGCCCCGCACTCGCGGCGGCGACCACGCAGCCGCGCCGGATTGTCCCCACTCATCCTGGCTCCTGCACGCGTGGGAGCATAACAACGCCACGAGCGGCTGGTCCCGGGCTGCTCAAGGACGCATCTTCACTCGCTCGCCGCGTACGGCAGTGGAGGCGCCGTCGGCGGCGAGCACTCTTTCCAGGGCCACGAGATCGCCCGACCGGGCCGCCGTGCGGAAGGCCGTCACGAGGCGTCGGTGTGCGTCCGGGTCCACCGGCCGGAGCCGCCGGCCGCCGGCGAGACGCTCTTGTGCACGGAAGACCTGCTGCCTGGCATGGGCATCGTTGATGTGCAGAATCCGGGAGATACGGGAGTAGGGGTAGCCGAATCCTTCCCGAAGCACGTACACCGCGCGTTGGTTCGGGGTCAGCGTCTCCATGAGCAGGAGGACGGCCCGTTCGACGGCGTCCTGCAACTCGGCCGTCGTGTCCGGACCGGCCTGGTGGTCCATCGAATCCGGCAGCCACGCGCCGGCGCAGGTTTCCTGGCGTCTGCGGGCGGACTGGACGACGTTGATGGCGAGCCGGATCGTCGTCGTCCTGAGCAGCGCCGGCGGGTTGAGCACGACCGTCCGGTCGGTGCCCTGCCACCGCACCCATGCCTCCTGGAGGACGTCCTCGGCCTCGACCGCGTCGCCGGTGATGCGGCGGGCGATCCTGAGCAGCCCGGGCCGGGCCCGCACGAACACCGACACGGCGTCACCGAGTTCGTCCGCGGCCGGGCCGGCCACCACGCCCGGCATGTCCCGGACCGGCCTGGGTCTGGTCGGATACGGCTTCACGACCGGCTCCTTCACTCGACGGGATGCGCCCGGAAGGGCGGCAGAGCAAAGGTCACACCCGGGTGTGACGGATCGCACCCCGCGGAGGCCGTAGGCGGGTTCGTAGTGGTCCGTGGCGGCCCCGTGGCGGATCAGTGAAAGGTCACGCTCAGATGCTCCGTGGACCAGCGCATTCCGACGCTGACCGGCCGCCGCCTTCTGCCCGGGTCGGCTTGTCACACAGGTCGCCCTTATTCAGTCAATTAGCTAGAAACCTGCACTTTCGGGTATTCGCGCTGATGTTGCAGCCGGGGACCAACCGGCGTGACATCGGACGCGGAGAGGAGGTCACATGCTGCTCGACAGGGACCACTCCAGCATTCCGGGGGCCGACTGTGCGGGGCTCACCGCGGGGGACGGCGCCCCGGTCGCCGACACTGCTCTCCGCGAGGCCGACCAGCCGGTGCGCGGCCCTCACACCTACCTGGGCACTGTGCTCACCGAGCCTGTGAAATGGCTGATCGGCGTGCCGTTCCGGCTCGGCGGGACCCGTGTGATCCGGATGTACTACGTGGTCGACGAGGATCTGGACGCCGCCGACGCCGTGCACGTCGCCATGGAACGCGCGAACGACCCCCAGGAGCGGCACGCGCACGGCGATCTGCCGGTGGGGGCCGAGCGCATCGAGGTGCGGAGGATCCTCCTGGACATCCTGGGGCACATAAGCCTGGACGACGGGCGCTGACCTGGTGGCGCCTACGCGGTCGAGGGGGTTGCGGGACGGCACGTGGCTGGGAGACGTTCGGTGGGGTGGCGCGGAGTTGCCCGGACGTGATGCGGGTTCGACGCGGACCTCGCGCAGGTGCGTGGGGGTGATGAACAGCCGGGCCCGCTCGGCGGATCGGTGAGCAGGCCCCGGGCCGGGCTCGCGATGCGCGGCATCCTGAGCGATCGGCTCAGCGCGGAACCGGACGCTTGTCTCGCGGGAGGACTCGCCGTGGCCTGCGGCAGAGGAGCCTTCTTGACCGGCACGGGCGAGGCGCGGTCTGTGACGCGGATCACGGGCATGGCAAGGCATGGCTGCCTCGCGACGGCCGATGTTTCCTTGGCGACATGAACGAAATCCCTGCGGTTCCTTTCCCTGCGCCGTCCCACTGGATCGACGGTCGCCCTCTCCGGGGTTCCGGGCCTTTGATGGACGTGGTCAATCCGGCCGACGAAACGGTGATCGCCGCGGTGCCCGAGGGCACGGCCGAGGACGTGGACAAGGCGGTGGACGCCGCGCTCGCCGCCTTCCCGGGATGGGCGTCGACGCCCCCGGAGCACCGTGTGGCCGCTGTGCGGCGCCTGGCCGAAGGACTTCAGCAGCACTCCGAGGCACTCGCCGCCGCCATCACTCTGGAGATGGGCGCCCCGATCGGGTTCTCCCGACAGGCGCAGGTGGGTTTCCCCGTCGCGGCGACCTTGGCCGCGATCACGTCGGCCGAGCGATTCGAGTGGACGGAGGTGGTCGAGAACTCTCTCGTCATCCGGGAGCCCATCGGCGTGGTGGGAGCCATCACCCCTTGGAACTTCCCGCTCCAGCAACTGGTGACCAAGGTCGTCCCGGCGATGCTGGCGGGCAACACCGTCGTCCTGAAGCCCTCCGAGAACAGCCCACTCAGCGCCCGCATGTTCGCTGAGATCGCCACAGAGGCGGGTCTGCCGGACGGTGTGTTCAACGTGGTGCAGGGCACCGGTCCGGTGGTCGGCGAGGCGCTCTCCCGCCATCCGAAGGTCGACATGATCTCCTTCACCGGGTCCACCCGCGCCGGCAGAAACGTCTCCGTCGCCGCCTCCGGCACGGTCAAACGCGTCGCACTCGAGCTGGGCGGCAAGGCGGCCCACATCGTCCTTCCCGAGGCAGACCTCGACTTCGCGGTCCATCGCGGTCTGGCTTATGCCTGGGCCAACGGTGGTCAGGCCTGCGGCGCCTACACGCGCATGCTGGTGCCCGAAAGCCTTCAGGAGACCGTGGTCGAGAAGCTGCGGGACGCCGCCATGGAGTACGTCGTCGGTGACCCCTCCGACGAGGGCACCAGGATCGGCCCGCTCGCCTCGGAGACCCAGCGCAGGCGCGTCGACGACTACATCCGGCGCGGCATCGCCGATGGCGCCACGCTCGTGGTCGGTGGTCCCGGCCGGCCGGAGGGCTTCGAGACCGGTGCCTACGTCAGGCCCACGATCTTTTCCGACGTCGACCCCGAGTCCGTCATCGCCCAGGAGGAAATATTCGGTCCCGTCCTCGTCGTCATCCCCTACGTCGACGACGACCACGCCGTCGAGATCGCCAACGGCACGATCTACGGCCTCAACGGCGCGGTGACCGGTGACGAGGACCATGCCATGGCGATCGCCCGGCGCCTGCGCGTCGGCCAGGTCGATGTCAACGGTGGACCACACAACTTCCAGGCCCCGTTCGGCGGGTACAAGCAGTCCGGCAACGGCCGGGAGATGGGCCGTGCCGGTCTCGAGGAGTTCCTCGAGACCAAGGCGATCACCCGCTGACACACCGCGTCGCCATCACCCCGGGAGGTAAAGCCGGGACGCCGATGCTCCTCCCGGGGCGGCGCGGCCGCGGAGGGACGCGGCCTCGCACGGCCGAGGCCGCCATGAATGCCGTCCCGACGCTCGCGAGGGTGCGGGACGGCACACCGCTGCGGGGAATGAGTGGTCCTGGCTGCGTTGCTGATCCGGGCGGAGTGCTCCGTGAAGGACGCGGTCGCGGCGGTGCCTCCTCGCGCAAGTCCCGGTCCGGACATCCACGGACCGGCGACTCCGCACAGGACGGGCACCGTTCGGTGAGAGAGGAACGTCATGGCAGATCGGGCAGCGCTGGCGGCCTTCCTGCGGGCACGCCGTGAGGCCCTCCAGCCGGAGGACGTCGGACTGCCCCGCGGGCGCCGCAGGCGCACCGGAGGGCTGCGCCGCGAGGAGGTCGCGGCACTGTGCGACATGTCGGTGGACTACTACAGCCGGCTCGAGCAGCCACGGGGCCCCCATCCCTCGGAACAGATGCTCGCCGCGATGGCCCGCGGGCTGCACCTGTCACTGGAGGAGCGTGATCTCCTCTTCCAGCTCGCCGGTCACGCCCTGCCTCGCCGGGTGCGGCGCGGCGACCACATCAACCCGGGGATGATGCGCATCCTGGACCGGCTGGAGGACACTCCCGCCCAGGTGGTGAACCACCTCGGCGAGACGCTGAGACAGACGCGCCCGGCGGTGGCGCTGCTGGGTGACGAGACTGCCTACACCGGACTGGCGCGTAGTGCCCACTACCGCTGGTTCACCGACCCGGTCGCCCGCCTGGTCCACCCCGGAGAAGACCACGCCGAGCAGAGCCGTCTGATGGTGGCGGACCTCCACGGCGCCTACATCCGCGACGGCGGCGACTCGCGTGCCGCCGAACTCGTGGACGCGCTGAACAGGGAAAGTACCGAATTCGCCGGTATCTGGCGCGAGCGTCCCGTGCTGGGACCCTACTGCGCCTCGAAACGCTTCCTGCACCCCCAGGTCGGGACGTTGGAACTGCACTGCCAGACGCTGGTCGACCCCGACCAGTCCCAGCGGCTCGTGGTCTACACCGCGACACCGGGCACCGAGAGCCATACCAACCTGCGCCTGCTGTCCCTCCTGCCGGCCGCCGGGGGAGCGTACGTTCCGGGCAGACCGTGAGTAGCGCGGTGCACGTTCTCGGGGTGCTGTCCTTCCCCGCGTCCAGCACGAGGTAGCCGGCCGGGTCGGCGTCGTGGGCGCCGGCAGAAGGCTGCGACGCCCACCCGCCGGCTCCCGCGCCTCCTACTCGAGCGACTGCGCCTCGGCAGGGACCTCCTGCATCAGCGCGGCGATATGGGTGGGGATGGGCGGAACGGGTTCACGGCGCACACCGGTCGCCGGGGACCAGACCAGATTGACGTGCAGGTCGGGGTCGACGGCGGGGTGGTCGGACCGGTTGTGACAGCCTCGTGTTTCCCGCCGCTCCAACGCGCACAGAAGTGTCGCGCGAGCGGCGAGAACGGCGGACCTGAGGTCGAAGGCGTACGCGAGGTCCTGAAAGCCGCCGATGTCGATGTGCACGCCCACGCAGGCCATGCGGGCTTCTATCGCATCGAGTTCGGCGAGCCCGTCGGCGAGTCCGGCCTCGTCACGGACGACACCGGCGCGCTCCGTCATCAGGTGCCGCACCGACCGTTGCAGCGCGCGGACGTTCTGTTCACCGTCGGCTGCCACCAGCCGGTTCACGTCTGCCTCCGCGGCGCGGACCGCCGCGGGCGACCGTTGCTGGGAGGTGAGCCGGGCCGAGTACTCGGCAGCGGCCCGGCCGGCGATCCGCCCGTAGACGAGTACTTCTGTCAGCGCGTTCTCCGCCAGCCGGTCCGCACCGTGCAGACCACTGGCCGCCTCCCCGACCACGAAGAGCCCGTCGATGTCGGTGCCGTGGTCCTCGGGCCGTACCCAGACACCGCCCATGGAGTACTGGACGCTCGGCGCGACCTCGATCGGGTCATGGGTGATGTCGAGCGTCTGAAGGTCCAACAGCGTCTTATGCACGTGCGGCAACCGCGTCAGTACCGTCTCACGCGGCAGGTGGGACAGGTCGAGCCACACGCCGCCGTCCCGGGTACCGCGGCCCTCCTTGATCTCTGTGTAGGACGCCAGCGTGATCCGGTCCCGGCTGCCGAGTTCCATCCGTTCGGCGTCGTAGCGGGTCATGAACCGCTCACCGAGGTTGTTGAGGAGGACCCCGCCCTCGTCGCGAGCAGCTTCGCTCACGGGCGTGCCGGCCGCGTTCTCCGGCTTGATCAGCCCGAAGGGGTGGAATTGCACCAGCTCCGGATCGCGCAACCGGGCGCCGGCCTCGACGGCGAGGCGGAAGGTGTCGCCGGTGTTCTCCCCTCGACGCGACGCCGTGTGCCGCCAGATGCCCGTGTGCCCACCGGTGGCGAGGATCACGGAGTCGGCGTGCAGAAGGTAGTGCGAGCCGTCGACGAGGTCGAACCCATAGGCACCGAACACCGTCCCGTCGTCGACGAGCAACCGGGTGACGTAGACGTTCGACAGGACGGGAACGGCGAGCTGCTCGGCGCGTTCCCGGAGTGTTCGCCGCACCTCCAGGCCGGTGTGCTCGTCGGTGAACGCGCCACGACGGTACGTGTGGTCACGGAACCGGTGCCGGGCGGCGGCGCCGCGACCCTGCCGATCAAGGCGCATGCCGTAGCGCCTGACGTCGTGGAACCCTTGCGCGGCGTGGCGGGCCACGACCTGCGCGGTGCGCGGGTCGGCCAGCGAGTGCCCCGCCCGCAAGGTGTCAGCCGCGTGCCGTTCCCACGACTCCTCGGACCCGGTGCTGCGGGCTGACTCGGTCAGACGTCGGAAAGTCGTCACAGTATGGTCATCGTCGACCGTGCGTTTGGCCACCGCGATGACCGCGATGCCGGCCTCGGCGACTTCGATGGCCGCTCGGAGGCCTGACCCACCGGCTCCCACCACGAGTACGGACGTGGCGAGCTGGTGTCCGAGCGAAGACATGGGACCTCCTGCGGCGGCGGACGTGCGAGATCATAGGCAGTGGTCGACCGGACAGGGGCCATTTGTGTGACAGCGTCGGAGCATCTTTTGAAGTGGAGTCCGTCACAACGATCCGACACAAGCTGTGGAGCCGTCCCGGGTATCGTTGTGAGGATCGCTCCGACAACCGTTGTGGCAGCCCTACACCCCCGGATTCCTCCAAGGAGCCGCGTCGCATGATCGCCAGCCCGCTTCCCGACCTGGTCGGCCGGCGTCGCGAGTGCGCGGCCCTCGACGACCTGCTGGCTGGGCTGCGTGAGGGCGGGTCCCGCGTACTGGTGGTGCGTGGCGAGGCCGGCATCGGGAAGTCGGTACTCCTGAAATACGTCGCCGCGCAGGCGTCACGGGTGAAGTCGGCCTGGGCACACGGCATCGAGGCCGACATGGAGCTGCCCTACGCGAGCCTGCACCAACTGTGCACGCCCTTCCTCGACGAGCTCGACGAACTACCCGAACCCCAGCGTGACGCCCTCCGCGTAGCGTTCGGTATCGCGGCTGGAGACCCGCCCGACCGCTTCTTGGTCGGCCTCGCCGTTCTCACGCTGCTCACCCGGGCTTCGGAGAGCCGGCCGGTGCTCGTCCTGGTCGACGACGCCCAGTGGCTGGACCAGGTGTCCCTGCAGACCCTGGAGTTCGTGGCCCGACGACTGCTCGCCGAGGCCGTAGCGATGGTGTTCGCGGTACGTGACCCCGAGGGGCAGGAGGCGCTCCACGGTCTGCCGGCACTGCCGGTCGGCGGTCTCGACGCCGTCGCGGCCGGACAGCTCCTCGAGACTGCCGTCGGCGGGCGGCTGGAGAAGCGGGTCCGCAACCGGTTCGTGGCCGAGATGGGCGGCAACCCGCTCGCGCTGCTTGAATTCTCCCGTGGCCGCAGCGCCGCCGAGCTGGCGTACGGACTGGACTCGTCGACGTTCCGGAGCGTCCAGGGACCGGTCGCGAGCCGTGTGGAACGGGACTTCGCCAGCCGGCTCGGTTCGCTGCCTGCGGCGACCCGGACACTCCTGCTGATCGCCGCGGCGGAACCGGTCGGTGACGCGCGTCTGCTGGTCCGCGCCGCCGCCGCTCTCAAGATCACCCCCAATGCCGCACCGGCCAAGGCGGCCGGTCTGATCGAGTTCGGTGAGTCCGTACGGTTCCGGCACCCGCTGGTCCGTTCGGCGGTCTACCACAGAGCCGAGCCCGAAGAACGCCGAGCGGTGCACCGGGCGTTGGCGCAGGCGACGGACCCGGTTCTCGACCCCGACCGGCGCGCCTGGCACGCCGCCCAGGCCGCCGACGGGCCGGACGAGGAGGTCGCGGCAGGGCTGGAGCAGGCCGCTGACCGCGCGCGGCAGCGCGGCGGCATCGCGGCCGAGGCGGTGTTGCTGGAGCGCGCGGCCGAGGTGACGCCGGACCCGTGGCCGCGCGGGCGCCGAGCCCTCGCGGCCGCCGAGGCCCATTTCTCCGCCGCCGCACCCGATCAGGCGACGGAGCTCGCGACGGTGGCCGAACTGTGTCCGCTGAGCGCTCTCGACCGCGCCCGCCTGGAGCGCCTGCGGGCCAGGATCCTGTTCGCCCGCAGCCGAAGCGACGAGGCGGCACCTCTGCTCCTGCAAGCCGCCGCGCAGTTCACCGCCGCCGGGTCGCCACTGGCGCGGGAGACGTACCTGGAGGCGATCAGCGCGACCATCTTCGCGGGCCGGGTCCACGGTCCCACGGGCGCCCGCGCCGCCGCGATCGCGGCCCGCGGGTCCGGCGCACCCCCCTCGGGCTCCAACGCCGCCGACCTGCTCCTCGATGGTGTGGCCGCGCTCCTCGCGGACGGTTGTGAGACCGGCGTCCCGGCATTGCGGGGTGCGCTGGAGCCGCTCGCGCACGAGGAGCTGGGCACCCGTGAGGCGACAGTGCGCTGGCTCCTGCTGGCCCCGGTCGCGCTGGAGGCGTTCATCCACTACGCCTGGGACCTGCACGCGTGGGACACTCTGTCGAGTCGGGCCGTGCGGCTGGCCCGTGACATCGGAGCGCTGGGCGCACTGCCGCCGGCTCTCATCTACGCCGGTGGCGTGCACATCCATTACGGTGACTTCGCCGAGGCTGCCCGGATGATCGACGAAGCTGACGCCCTCGCCGCTGCGACCGGCCACGCCCCGCACAAGTACGCGACGCTCGTCCTGGCCGCCTGGAGAGGCGAGGCAGACGTCGCCGCCGGCATCATCGAAGAAGCCCGGCAGAGGGCGGAACAGCGCGGCGAGGTGGGACTGCTGGGGGCCATGGGCTACATCCAGGGCGTGCTGTTCAACGGCCTGGCACGTTACGAGGAGGCCTTGGCAGCCGCCCGCACGGGCATCGACCACGACGGGTTCAACTTCACGGGCCTGTCGCTGGTCGAACACGTCGAGGCCGCCACCCGGTGCGGTGAGCTCGACCAGGCCCGCGCCTCACTGGCCCGGCTGGTCGAACTCACCCGCGCCGCCGACTCCGGCTGGGCCCGTGGCGCCAGCGCCCGCAGTCAGGCCCTCCTCGCCGACGGCGACGAGGCGGACCGCCTGTACCAGACCGCGATCGAGGAGTTCGGCCGCGGCAGCGTGGCCGTGGAGGTGGCACGCACCCACCTTCTGTACGGCGAATGGCTCCGTCGCGACAACCGTCGTGCGCTGGCCCGCGAGCACCTTCGCACGGCTTACGAGATGTTCGACGGGATGCCCGCCCACGCGTTCGCCGAACGGGCCCGCCGCGAGCTGCTCGCCACCGGCGAGCACGTCAGGGTGCGGGAGAGCGCACCGGCGAACGCCCTCACTCCCCAGGAGGCGCAGGTCGCGATGCTCGCCGCCGACGGCATGACGAACGCGAAGATCGGTGCGGAGCTGTTCATCAGCCCGCACACCGTGGAGTGGCACCTGCGGAAGGTTTACACGAAACTCGGCATCAAATCGCGCCGAGCACTGCCAGGTGCTCTCGCGAGTACCCCGGCCGCGGACACCAAGGACAAGGTGCCGTCCGGCTGACGGCCGGTGCCGGGCCCCGGGTGACCCCACGGGGTCCCTACGGACTCGACCATGGGAACCAAGGGCGCGGTGCGGGGTGCCCAGGGCCGAGGGTGGGAGCCAACGCCCCTTGGGGGCGCCCGCCCCGCAAGGAGAGGTTCCCGAATGTCCGCGCCCAGTCCGGAGTCCACGACGCCGACCGAACCCCCGGTCACCTGGCCGGGCGAGGACGACATGCACATCGCCCTCGACGTCTTCCTGGCCCAGCGGACACGGCTGTTCCGCATCGCCTACCGGATTCTCGGTGACGTTTCGGCAGCCGAAGACGTGGTGCAGGAGGTGTGGCTGCGCTGGCAGCTCACCCACCGCGTGGAGATCGGCAATCCGGCCGCGTTCCTGACCACGGCCACGACCCGTCTGGCGATCAACGTCGTCCAGTCCGCGCGGCACCGTCACGAGACACCGGTGGAACCGGAGTTGGCCGACCTCGGCGACCGGGCCGCCCAGGACCCCCTGCTGTGTGCCGAGCGAACCACGGCGGTCGAGGCGGCCCTGGCCTTGCTCATGGCGAGGCTGACCCCGGACCGGCTGGCCGCCTACGTCCTGCGTAAGGGCTTCGACTACGCCTATGCCGATCTGGCGGGGCTGCTCCGGATCAGTGTCCAGAACGCACGAGTGGTGGTCCACCGAGCGCAGGCCCGACTGGAGTGCGACCGCGAACGGCCGGTCCCCGCGGAGTCGCATCGTCGTCTCGTATCCGCGTTCCGGACCGCGGCCAGCACCGGTGACCTGGGAGACCTCATCCGATTGCTCGTCCCGGACAGTCATGCGCACTGCCCTGTTGCCGCCGGCCCCCGCCTTGCCTCGTCCGGGTCATCAACCGTCCTGCACGCAGCGTGAGAGGGGACGCGGCGCACGAGGCTCCCCGCCGAGCCGCCGCCGTACCGACAGGACCTTGCTGGCGCGCGTCCGCGCTACAGCCGCGCCGCGGTCTGGATCACCGCGCTCACTGGTACTCGCATGATCACCGGCGACGTTCGACATGTACCGAACGCCCGGTAACATGGTCGGCATGCCGGACCACTCGTTCCCCGCCGACAGCGAGATCGCGCTGCCGCGCCTGCTCGGAGCGCTGAGCGACCCGACTCGGCTGGGGATCGTCCGCATTCTGTCCGACGGTGCCGAGCGCGGATGGGGCCAGTTCAAGGCCCCTGTCGCCAAGTCCACCCTCAGTCACCATCTCAAGATGCTGCGCGAGGCGGGCGTCACGCAGACCCGTCAGGAGGGTACGCGCTGCTATGTGCAGCTGAGGCGTGACGCCCTCGAGGCCCGTTTCCCCGGCCTCTTGTCGGCACTGCTGTCCGCCGCCGCCAGTGACAATATGGGAGATCACGTCACGGAACGTGACGAAGTGGCGTAACGACGTCACTGTCGGCGCCCCGTACTCGACGAGCTGTGTGTGGCCGGGCCGATGCCCCCTCGCCGCAGAAGTTGTGGTGCACACTGCCGCCGGACCCGCGCGCCGATAGCGTGTGACATGTTTCAGCCCTGTCGCGTGTATCACGCGAGGAGCCCATCGCCCGGCGAGAGTCCTGCCTGACCTGGGAGGACCGCTGCGGCGCCCTTGACTGTGGTCGTCACTCCGCCGCTTCCCCGGTTGACGAGGAAGCGAAGCCTTTCCATGATGTTCTATGTACATCGAACATCGAACAAGGAGGGTTTCATGCCTGCCGACTCCCTCGAGCGCACCTTCTCAGGCCATGTCGCGATCGTCACCGGCGCCGGCTCCGGCATCGGCCGGGCTACGGCCATCGCCTTCGCCCGAGCCGGCGCCCACGTACTCGGTGTGGGGCGACGTGAGGCACCGTTGAAAGAGACGGCCGCGGCCCACGACAACATCGAGGTCCTGTCGATCGACATCTGCGGCGACGGAGCACCTGCCAAGGTTGTCAGTGCCGCCGTGGAACAGTGGGGCCGTCTCGACCACCTCATCAACAACGCCGGCGCGACGGCGGTCATGCCACTGGCGGAGACCGACAAGCAGACGATTGTCGATCTGTTCGCGCTCAACGTCGTCGCCCCGAGCCTGCTGGCCCATGAGGCCCTGCCCCACCTGCGGAGGACCTCCGGGACCATCGTCAACCTCTCCAGCACATACGGCCACCGCCCCATGGCGGGCGGCGCGCACTACTCGGCCACCAAGGCAGCCGTCGAGCAGATGACGCGGAGCTGGGCCCTCGAGCTCGCCGGCGAAGGTGTGCGGGTCAACGCGGTTGCCCCCGGGCCCACCCAAACCGACGTCATGCTGCACGCGGGCCTGACGCCGGAGGCCGCCAACGACATGTACGCCTACGAGCGCGACCGTATCCCCACGCACCACATCGCGAGCGCCGACGAGGTGGCCCGCTGGGTGCTCAGTATGGCCGATCCCGCCGGACGTCATGCGACCGGTCAGGTGATCACCGTCGATGGCGGACTGGAACTCATCTGATTCCGCTGCCGTCGGCCCGGTCGCACGTGAACGGTGTGCACACTTCCGGCAAGGAACGGCACTGGAGTGAAGGCGCGGACGGGCGTCAGCGCACGGAGACGACCGTCAGAGCCTTGACGGGGCCGGGTCCACGCAGGGTGACGTCGAACAGCAGGTCTCCCTTGCCAGGACTCAGGCCGGCAGTTTGCCCAGGACCGAGTTCCCGTTCCCGGCCCTGCCGGCGCTCGCCCGGACGCGGCCCGTGGATGACGGTGACGTACACCGTGGACGGCCCGGTGTTGCGTATCCGCACCTGCGTGGTCTTAGAACAGCGCTTCGGAGCGTCGGGGGCCGGGCACACGTAACGCAGGTCGCCGAATCCGTACGTGCCGCAGGAGAGTTCCTGGTCGGCGGGGAGGACGGAACGGCAGGTGCGCCCGGCGCCGACACGGTTCTCACCTGGGCCGGCGCCGTCGTGTGCGAGTGAGATGCCGAGGGCGACCAGGGTCAGGGCGGCACAGGCCGGCCACGTGGCGGCCGACACGCGTTCGGGGCGTCTGCGAGCGGCTGACAGCGCGCGGTGACGTAGGGCGTTCACTGGAGTCCTCGGCACGGTTCGGCGAAGTCACATCATCGAACACTGTGTTGTCAGGTATCGCTCACCATGACCAAGCGTCGAGTGAATCTGTGACACGGATGAGCCTGCCCTGCCTTCTACAGTGTGCAGCGCTTGGGTTACCGTCAGGCACCACCGTGTCACCATGGCGAGCGGCGGTTCAGGCCGGGAACGCGAACAGGCGGTACTCGGAAAGCGTTGTGAATCCGAAGCGCCGGTACAGCGGCTCCCCGTCGGGGCTCGCCACGAGCGCGGCGGAGCGCATCCCTCTTTTCTGTGCCGTCTGGAGTGCGGCGAGCGTCATCGCGCCACCGATCCCCTGCCGACGATGTGCTTCGGCCACGTGCACGAGAAAGATGCCGGCCACCCCGTGGGCGTTGATCACCACCGTCGACCCGACTACCCGGCCTTCCAGTACCGCGGCCAGCCGGACGATGTCCGTGTTGTCCTCGCGTTGCGACTCGATGCGTACCATCTCCGGCTCAAGGCTAGGCGCGATACCCATCGATGTCCGGTACGTCCGGACCAGCTCCGCCAGCCTTTCCCCGTCCCGCACCGTGTCCACCCGCAGGCCGGCGCGACGGTCCTGACCGGTCGGCTCGGGCATCTCGGCCGGGTGGCCGAGCGACCTCGTCAGCACCGGCAGGACGGCGAGCTCCTGTGCGCCGTGGCCCCGCAGGGCGTCGGCGGTGTCGTCGGGGCTGTCGGCCCCGACCCACCACCACCAGGGAAGACCCGCCAGGTCCCTGCGCACGGCCGCCACGGCCGGCCCGATCGCGGACGTGGACCGCACGCGCACCACGCCGTTGAACTGCGGGGTGGCGAGCCCGCTGCGGAACTGCTCGACATCGGACCCTGGGCGGCTCTCCGCGTCCCATCCCATGAGGTACTGGCGGAAGTTGGCGAACACCGACGCCGTCAGGCCGCGGACCCGTGCAGTGTCTTGAGACTGCGTCCGGTCGTCGTGCGGCGTGCCGAACGCCCTTGCTGCATGCATCATGAACACGGCCTTTGCTTCGCGGTTGTCACGGGGCGCGGTGAGTGTAGTGCCGTACGGGGTTCCCGGCGGAAGGCGCAGGACGAGGCGATGCCCCCGCAGCCGAGCACAACATGGTCCGCGGCGGCACCCTGGAGGCGGCTTCCCACACCCGTGCGGTCACCTGGTCGACCGTGGGGCGCCGCGGCGTCGGACGACCGCAGCTGTCACAGACCGGGCGCCTGTCCTGTCAAGCCTTCAGCCACACGAGCCCATGAAGGGACGACGGACGATGACACTCCACGGGGACCTCCCCGCACCGCAGCAGGGCCTCCTGCTGACACACTTCCTGACGGTGCGCGATGTCTCGGTTTCCCGGCGCTTCTACGCCGAAGTCTTCGGCGGCGAGGTCGTGATGGAGGAGAATCCGGCGATCGTCAAGGTCGCCAACACCTGGATCATCATGAACCCCGGCGGTGGTCCCACCCCTGACAAGCCGGGGGTCACACTGGAGGTACCACGCAGTGGTGAGCGGGTGTCCAGTTTCCTGAATGTGCGAGTAGCCGACATCGCCACCTTCTACGCGCATGCGGCTGCGAACGGTGCCGACTTCCTCACCGAGCCCGTTGACCGCGGATCCGAACTGCGCTGCTACTTCCGTGACCCGGACGGCTACCTCGTCGAGGTGGGTCAGTCCACCGGTCTGCTGGCAGGAAAGCACGCGGCCACGCCCGAGGGGTCCAGTTGAGCACCGCGACGCGGTCCCTCCATAAGGGAGTTTCCGGATGAAGGTCGTTGTATTCGACGACGGTGGGCTCATAGGCGCCGAGACCGCACTCTGGGTCAGGGATCACGGACACGAGGTGGACCTGATCTCGGCACCCGGGGGTCTTGACTCGCTCGCGCCCGAAGAGATCACCGAGTCCCTGCGCCATTGTTCAGTAGTGATCGACCTCTCGCGCCGGCTGTGTCTGAACACCGGGATCGTTACCGATGATGACGGTCATGTCATCGACGAGGAGGCCCTCGTCGCGTCATGGCGGCGTTCCACGAGCGCCCTCCTCCAGGCCGAGACGGCCGCTGGTGTCAAACACCATGTCTCCCTGTCCGTGGTAGGCGTGGACCGCATAAGAAGTGAGGGTGCCTTCCGTGCCCTCCAGGCGCACGAAGCCATGGTTCAGCGCTCCGGTATCTCGTACTCCATAGTGCGCTCCACGCAGATGTTCGAGTCGGCCGACGACATAGCGGCCGCGGGCACTGAAGACTGGATCGTTTGGGTGCCGCCGGTCGAAGTGTGCCCGGTATCCCTGACCGACGTGGCCATCCTGCTTGCGCATACCGCTGTGTCCCGACCCCTGATCGGCGTCCGTGAGATCGCCGGCCCTGAGAATCACAGGCTGGACGCGTTCGTGCGGGCCGCCCTGAGCACCGTGCATGCGGAGCACCGTCATGTCTTCACGGACGTCCGCAGCCCCTTCTTCGGTGCGCGTCTTGGCCTCACGGACCTGTTGCCAGGCGCGGACGCTTTCGTCGCGCAGACCAGCTACCGCGAATGGTGTGCCAGTCGACCTGGGCGGGACAGTACGGAAAGGCCCGGCAGCGGCGAGTACCTCGACGGTACCCCCGGGCCCCGTCACGGATCGTGCGACGACGGCTGCTCCCGAGAATAGCCCGCCAACGCCGCGAGGAGCACGAGTCGTTCCGGACCGATCATCTCAATGAATACGGGCGCTGAAACGGTGTACCACCCACCTACCGACATGGATGAAAGAGGACAATTCATGCCCGGAGATGTCGCGGAACCAGTGTCTCAGATGGTTCTGTCTCCCTTGACCAGTGCTGCGATCTTCCTGGTCGTCACGATCGACAGTGGTGGCGAGACCACCGTTCGTGCACTGCTGTCGGACCTCGGCTCGCTGGAACGGGCCGTGGGGTTTCGTGCCCAGCCCGACGGCAGGCTGAGCTGTGTGACGGGCATCGGTTCGCACGCCTGGGACCGGCTGTTCTCCGGACCACGTCCGTCCAGACTGCATCCTTTTCGGGAACTGAACGGTCCGGTGCACCGGGCCGTGGCAACCCCCGGCGACCTGCTGTTCCACATCCGCGCTTCGCGGCCGGACCTGTGCTTCGCCCTCGCCTCGGAGATCATGAGCCGGCTGCGCGGCGCGGTCACGGTCCAGGACGAGGTACAGGGTTTCAAGTACTTCGACGAACGTGACCTGCTCGGCTTCGTCGACGGTACGGAGAATCCGACGGGTCCGGCGGCGCACGCGGCTGTGCTCGTCGGCGAGGAAGACCCCCAGTTCGCAGGTGGCAGCTATGTCGTCGTGCAGAAGTACCTGCACGACCTCGACGCGTGGGAGGCTCTGCCGGTCGAAGCGCAGGAGAAGGCGATCGGCCGCCGGAAGCTGTCCGACGTGGAACTGCCGGACGACGCCAAACCGGCGGACTCACACGTTGCTCTGACCACGGTCACCGACACGGACGGCAACGAGCGCGAGATCCTCCGTGACAACATGCCCTTCGGATCTGTGGGCCGTAGGGAGTTCGGCACCTATTTCATCGGCTACGCGCGCACTCCGGAGGTCCCGGAGACGATGCTGGAGCGCATGTTCCTGGGTACGGCGTCAGCGTCCCACGACCGCATCCTTGATTTCTCCACTCCGGTCACGGGCTCCCTGTTCTTCACACCGTCCGCGGACTTCCTGGAAGACCTGCCCGCCCAGCCGGTGCCTGAGCCCTCCGCTGGTGCGGGGACCGAGGGACACGACTGAGGATCCGTGTACCTGCCAGTACAGGACTGCGACACACACCCGTCGCCCGTCTCGGTTCAGGGGAACGAGTGCCCGGCCTGTCGGAGGGTCAGGCACCCCACCCACCGCGCGTCAACCGGTTCCCTTCCCGCCGGCCACGGCCCTCAGGCGGAACTGGTAGTCGCACACCGTGGGCAGGGTGCGGCTCCGTGTGCCCTTACGCCTCTTCGTCGACCCAGCTCATCAGCTTGCGCAGCTGCTTGCCGGTCGTCTCCAGCAGGTGCTCGGAGTCCTGCTTCTTGTACTCGTTGTACTTCTTCAGACCGCCGTGGTACTCGTCCATCCAGTTGCGGGCGAACGAGCCGTCCTGGATCTCGGCGAGGACCTTCTTCATCTCGGCCTTGGTGGCGTCGGTGATGATGCGCGGGCCGGTGACGTAGTCGCCCCACTCGGCGGTCTCCGAGATGGACCAGCGCATCTTCTCCAGGCCGCCCTCGTACATGAGGTCCACGATCAGCTTCAGCTCGTGCAGGCACTCGAAGTACGCGATCTCCGGCTGGTAACCGGCCTCGGTCAGCGTCTCGAAGCCCGCCTTGACCAGAGCGGAGACACCGCCGGCGAGGACGGCCTGCTCGCCGAAGAGGTCCGTCTCGGTCTCCTCGGTGAACGTGGTCCTGATGACGCCGGCGCGGGTGCCGCCGATGCCCTTGGCGTACGACAGGGCCAGCGCGAAGGCGTCACCGGTCGCGTCCTGTTCGACGGCCACGAGGCACGGGACGCCGCGGCCCTCCTCGTACTGGCGGCGCACCAGGTGGCCCGGGCCCTTCGGGGCGACCATGCAGACGTCCACACCCGCCGGGGGCTTGATGAAGCCGAAGCGGATGTTGAAGCCATGTGCGAAGAACAGCGCGTCGCCGTCCCTCAGGTTCGGCGCGATGGACTCCTCGTACACCTGTCCCTGGATCGGGTCCGGGACGAGGATCATGATGACGTCGGCCTCGGCGGCGGCCTCGGCGGGGGTCACCACGCGCAGGCCGTCCTCCTCTGCCCTGGCCTTGGACTTGGAGCCCTCGTGCAGACCGACACGCACGTCCACACCGGAGTCACGCAGCGACAGGGCGTGGGCGTGGCCCTGGCTGCCGTAGCCGATGACCGCGACCTTGCGGCCCTGGATGACGGACAGGTCGGCGTCGGCGTCGTAGAACAGCTCAGCCATGGGTACACCTTTCACGGAGAGTTCCCCGGGCGCAGCGTGCCTGCCGAGAGTGAGCACTATGCCTCCGGGAAGCAGGGAACGCGGTAAGCAGGGCCGGGGGGAAACCGCCAGGTGTCCTGCCAGGGCAGGGCCGGAAACTGTAGAGAGCGGCCGCTCGCCAGCCCCGCCGTCGACATGACTATCTCACACCGTACGTCGACGGATGCGTGCTCGCGCCTCAGAGACTGTGAAAGCGATGACACATGCCGTGTCACAGAGATGTGGTCTGCCCTGTCAGTGAGGTGACTCCAGGGTATGCGCCTGCTCTTTCGGCGGCGAACGAACAGCCTCGTGATCCATACGACGACTTCGGCGTCGGCAATGCCAGCTGCCGCAGGTGCGTTCCCTCGCGTGTACGACAACCGAAATGAGCGTCTCATCCATGTCTCAGACCCAGCCTCACGAGTTCGACACCACCACGGCGACAGGTATCGCGACGCTTGACGACCTGCGCAGGCACTTGCAGTGGGCCATCGAGCTCGAACATGCCACGCTGCCGCCCTACCTCACGGCCCTGTACTCCCTCGACGCCGAACGCAACGCGGAGGCCGCACAGCTCATCGGGGGCGTCTTCGTCGAGGAGATGATTCACCTCGCCCTGGCTGCGAACCTTCTCAACGCCGTCGGCGGACAACCCCGCCTGGACATGCCGCACCTGCTGCCCCCGCACCCGCGTCCCATGCCGCACGCCGACCCGTCCATCGAATTGTCCCTTCTGCCGTTCGGGCCGGAGGCCCTCGAGATGTTCCTCCGGATCGAACAGCCGGCGCACCCGGGAGATCCAGCCGAGGGCGACAACTACGAGACGATCGGGCAGTTCTACGACGCCGTCGAGAAGGGGCTGCGGCGCCTGTGTGCCGAGCTGGGTGAGGACAAGGTCTTCACGGGTGACCCCGCCCGTCAGGTCTCCGGCGGCCCGTTCGCCCACACGGCGGGGCACCTCAACCCCGTCACCGACCTCAGTTCGGCGCTCGCGGCGCTGGAGGAGATCGTCGAGCAGGGCGAGGGCGCGGCTCGTGCCGATGTCTGGGACGGCGACACGGACCTGTTCCACCCCGAAACCAAGGCAGTCTCCCACTACTACCGTTTCCAGGAACTCGCGCGGGGACGGCGTTACCAGCCCGGTGACACGCCCGGGTCCGGCCCCACCGGCGAGGCCGTGACCGTGGACCTTGCCGGCGTCCGCCCGCTGCGCCCCAACCCGCGGCTGGAGGACCACCCCGAGGGCAGCGCGATCCGCACCGCGCAGGAAGCGTTCAACCAGACGTACTGCAAGATGCTGCAGCAGCTCGAGCAGGCCTTCAACGGGAACCCGGCGATGCTGGGCATGTCGGTCGGCACGATGTACGCGATCAAGGGCCAGGCACAGAGCCTGATGGCCATGCAGGACGACGACGGACTGGCCGCCGCCCCCACCTTCGAATACGTCGCGCCCGAAGACCGCGTCTGAGCCGTCCTCCCATGACACTGGGATCCGGCCGAGCGACGTCGGCTTCTGGGGTGGCCTCACTCTGCCGACGGCCCGGATGAACACCGTGCCGGCCGACGTGGTGCGCAGCGACCTTTCGAGAGCTCTTGGGCGTTCTGCTCAAGCCGTAGCCGAGCCGTCCCCGACCTCCTTACGAGGGCTGGGACGGCTCGGCTACGACCGTATGGAGGACAGCGTTGGGCGTCTGCTGACTGATCTCGTGCGGCTCGTGGTGAGTTGACGGGCGCTGAGCGGGGGCGGACAGCGCCTTGGCTGCCGGGTGTTGACGGTCGTGGGCGGCCGTGGCGGGCGAGTGCCCCGGGCGGATGTCGGGCGACCTCGCCGCAGACCTGATGCGGTCATCGCGGACAAGGCGTACGCGTCCCGGGCGATCCGCCGGGCCCTGCGTGGCCGGGGCCGGCGGCAGACCGCCGGCCTGCGACCAACCGCTACGGGGCCGGATTCCACCTCGCCTCGCACATCCTCTGGCTCCGCGAACCCGGCCAAAATCCTGTGTCACGGGTCGTCCTCGCATGCTCGTCCTTGCTGGCCCGTGGACAGCGAACGGAAACCTCCGCCCGGCCCCCATCCCGCCGGGATCAAGCGGGCTGCGATCCGCCTGTGACAGAAACACGGGACTCTGCTCGCATTCGGGGTGACTCGGGGCGATGCTCCGATAGGATGTGAGGCGAAGACATCACAAGAGCGGCGAAGGCGGACACTGTGCCTGGTATCGCGCCGTTGCGGGGGCGACGCCGCGAGTTGGCGGAACTGGAAGCGCTGGTGAGCCGTGCCCGTGTCGGCCACAGTGGCGCGCTGATCGTCTCCGGTGAGGCGGGGGTCGGTAAGACGGCACTCCTGGACCACATCACGACATGGGCCACGGCGCACGTCCGCATTGAACGCATCGTCGCCTCCCAGTCCGAGATGGAACTCGCCTACGCCGGCCTCCAGCAGCTCTGCGGGCACATGATGGGTTCGGCCGCCCGGCTGCCGGCCCCGCAGCAGGAGGCGATCGAGGTGGCGTTCGGGCTGCGCAGCGCCGCCGCAGCGCCGAGCCCGTTCCTCGTGGGGCTGGCACTGCTCGGACTGCTCACCGAGGTCGCGGAGGACCAGGCGCTCCTGTGCGTCGTCGACGACGCACAGTGGCTCGACCAGGCGTCCGCGCGTGCCCTCGCGTTCGCCGCCCGGCGCCTGGACGCGGAGGGCATCGCCCTGGTGCTCGCCATGCGCCAGGCCGACGACGTGTTCGCCGGTCTGGCGCACATGGTCGTCGAGGGGCTGGGCCACGAGGATGCGAGCGAACTGCTGCGCCTGGCGGTGCCCGGCGGTCTCGACCGGCGGATTCGCGACCAGCTGATCGCGGAGGCTCGCGGCAACCCGCTCGCGCTGCGGGAGTTGCCCCGGACCGTGGGCCCGGCCCAGGTCGCCGGCGAGTTCACGCCGACCGGTTTCCTGCCGCTGGAGAGCCGTATCGAGCAGAGTCTGATCGTGCAGCTCGCCCCGCTGCCCGCGCCGGCGCGCCTCCTGCTGCTGCTGGCGGCCGCCGAGCCCACCGGTGACCCCGGACTGTTGTGGCGGGCGAGCGCCGTACTCGGACTGGGGCCGGAGGCCTTCGAAGCGGCCAAGGACGCCGAGGCGTTCGTCGTCGGCACCCGCGTCGCCTTCCGTCACCCGCTGGTGCGGTCGGCCGTGTACCGGGCGGCCTCACCGGGGGACCGGCGTCGCGTCCACGCCGCTCTGGCGGACGTCACCAGCGTCGAGCACGATCCGGACCGCCGGGCCTGGCACCGGGCCAGCGCGACCCTGTACCCGGACGAGGAGGTCGCCGCCGATCTGGAGCGGTCCGCGGTACGCGCACGGACACGCGGCGGTGCGGCTGCCGCGGGCGCATTCCTGGAACGGGCGGCGGAGCTCACACCTTCGCCGTTCCCCCGCGGGCAGCGGTTGATCGCGGCCGCCGAGGCGAAACACGACGCCGGCGCCCCTGCCGCGGCCCTGCGCCTGCTCGAGTACGCCCACGCCCTGCCGCTCACCGCGTTGCAGGAGGCGGTCGTCGCGCGGCTGCGCGCTCGGGCGGGATACGCGCTGCGGCGTCACCGCAGCGGGGTGCAGCAACTGCTCGCAGCGGCACAGGGGCTTGAAGGGCTCGACCCGGCACTCGCCCGCGACACCTACATCGAAGCGCTGGCAGCCGCGACGTACGGCGGCAGGCTCGGAGACGCCGAACAGGTGGCCGCCGTCGCGCACGCGATTCTCCGGGCGACGCCCGCCGCCGAGGAGACCTGCCGGGCACGGGACCTTATCCTGCGCGGCCAGGCGCTGCTCGCCACCGAAGGCCAGGAGGCCGCGCTCGCCACCCTGCGACGGGCGCAGCGTGCGTTCCTCGAGCAGGCACCGGACTTCCTCGAGCTGCACTGGGTGTGGTTCGCCTCCCGTGCCGCCCAGGACCTGTGGGACCCCGCCGGGCTGCGCGCGCTCGCCAACCGGCAGGTCGAGATCGCCCGCGCCGAAGGCGTCGTCACCGTACTGCCGATCGCCCTGAGCCTGCTGATGCTGGTGCAGATGACCGACGGCGACCTGGACGGGGCGGAAGCCTCGTGCGATGAGATCGACGCCATCAAGGAGGTCACCGGCAATCCGCTCCCGCAGTACGGACGGCTGCTGCTCGCGGCATACCGGGGGCAGGCCGCCGAGGCGGAGCGCTGGGCGGCACAAATCAGGGCGGACGGGCACGCCCGGGGGGAAGGGCACGCGCTGAGCGCGGCCAACTTCTCCGAGGCGGTCCTCTACAACGGCCTGGGCCGCTTCTCGGACGCGGTGGCCTGCAGCCGCCGCGAGTTGCCCTACACCCACGAACTCAACCTCGCGATGCGCACACTGCTCGAACTGGTAGAGGCGGCCGCGCACACCGGTGAACGCTCCCTCGCCGAGCAGGCATTCGAGAAACTGGCGCGCGTCACGCGGCCGGTGGGGACCACCTACGCGTTGGCCGTGCTGGCGATGGCTGAGGCGCAGTTGCGTGCGGGTGACGAGTCCGAGAAGCTGTACCGCGATGCGATCAAGCGTTTTGAACACGAGCGGATGCCGATCTGGGTGGGGCGTAGTCGTTTGTTGTACGGCGAAGCACTCAACCGCTGGGGCCGGTACGCCGACGCGCGTGAACAACTCCGCGCCGCACACCAGGTGCTCAGCGCCTGTGGCCTGAACGGCTTCGCCCAGCGTGCCGCGGACGAACTGCGCGTCGGCGGCGAAACCTTGCGGGTCCGCGTACGGGCGTCGGTGGCGCAGCTCACCGATCAGGAACTCAACGTGGCACGCCTGGCTCGTGAGGGGCTCACGAACCGGGACATCGGCGCACGGTTGTTCATCAGCGCGCACACCGTCGAGTACCACCTGCGCAAGGTTTTCGCGAAGCTCGGCATCAAGCGGCGAACCGAGCTGAAGACCGCCCTCGCCGAACTCGGCTCCGCTTCCAGGTCTGTTGCGTGGGACTGACCGAAAACGGAGTGACGTACTCCATGGCCGACGCAGAGACCGTCGACCGCCGTTCCACCAGCCGACCCGCGAAGCCTTACTCGGACTCGTCGTCTGCCTGATCACGGCTGACACGTCCGGAGGCTTCGCCGGGGCCGGTTAGCACTTCGACTTGCCGCCCTCGGTCCGTCAGTCACCGGGGATCAACGGCACATCCCGGCCCACCCACTCGGTATCGCTTGCTCGCGTGTGGTCCGCGCAGACTGCGGCGTTCACGCCCTGTCGTGCTTCCCCGGACACCGTGCTCGATGCGGTTGTCGAGCGCATGGGCGAGACACTCGGTGCGGACCGGGCAGTCACCGCACAGGGTCTTCACCCGCTTCTGGAGCGTCGCCTCGACGAACAACGCCTCAAACTAGTCCCACCGTTGACAGCGTCAGCCGCTGAAGGACCAGTGATACTGGTGCGGCTGTCACAACGGCAGCACCTGGCCTGTCTACTTGCTGCAGACCAGCGGCGGCTGTTCCGCCGTACTCTCATGCCGGCATGTGTCATGCGGGAAACGGCAGGGGCTGCGGACAGTAGGGAGGCCATCCACCATGAGCGCCGTTGCCGCGTCGATTGCCCGGTGGGACACATTGACCCGTGTCCACCGCCGGATCGAGTCCCGGGTCGGGCGACGCCTTCATCAACACCTAGGGCTGGGAGCCAGTGAGTTTCACGCCCTGCGCGCTCTGGACGAAAGCGTGCGAGCCGGTTCGGGCCTGCTGTACCTGAATGAACTGGCCGACGGGATCGGCCTGAGTCAGTCCGGCACCAGTCGTCTTGTCACGCGTCTCCAGGAGCGTGGCCTGGTCACCACGCGCCTTTCACCACATGACCGCCGCAGCGTTGAAGTCAATCCCACTTCCGCCGGGCGCGAAGTGGTGGGGATCGGCTCTCCTGTCCTCTACCAGGCTGTCGAGGAGATCATGCGGGAACTCCGTGCCGAGGGCGCAGACGAGGACCTCGTCTGCTACCTGCGGGGCAGCACGCACGCCGCGGTCACCTACCAAGTTCCGCCACATTCCGATCATCTGCGGAGCGCTGGCGTGGTGAGGCAATCAGCCAACTGATCACTTCCTGGACACGCCAAGCAACTGGTGAGGCGTCTACATCCGGCTGTGGATGCGGGCCGTCGACGGCACGCGGCAGCGGAGGTTCACCGCCGTGGTGGCCCAGGCCGGCGCGGACGAGGACGTCAGCTGGGCCGTGTCCGTGAACTCCACCATCGTACGCGCTCACCAGCACGCTGCCGGGGCCCGTAAAAAGGAGCCCCGGCCGGAGAGCCGGACGATCACGCCATCGGCCGGTCCCGCGGCGGACCGACCACCAGGAACCACCTCGCGGCCGACGGCTGCGCCGTCCGCCGGCGTTCGTCCTCACCGCCGGTCAGGCCGGAGATGCACCCGCCTTCACGGATGTCATGACCCCTCTACGCGTTCCCCGCCCTTGAAACGGCCCCACACCAGGCCGGACCTGGTCCTGGCCGACAGGCGCGCTCCTCCGGCGTTGCGGCTCGTCTGACCTGCCTGCCCGAGCGGGCAGACCGTACCGGAGGAGGGTGCGGTGGGCGGTGGATGCGCGATGGAACATCGGGCGGTCAGCCGCACCGGCCCGATCCGGTGCTCGTGTCGCAGCCGCGTGACCTGCTGCTCGACGGTGGCAGGATCTGCCGTGGCTGTGGGTGCGGGCGGTCGGAGCGGTCGTGCATGCCCGCCGCGCCCCATTGCCGGTAGCGGCCGGCCCAGCGTGCGGTGGTGGTGTGGCAGACCTGGAAGCGTTCGGCGGGCTGCCGCAGCGGCCGGACGTCGTCCACGACACACCGGGCCGGACGCAGCCTGCCAGTCGGGGTCAGCGGGGCGTTACGGGGAGGCACGAGGGGCCTTCTGGCGGTCGGCGGCAGATGTCGCGATCCACACCGACCCCAGAAGGCCCTCACCTGTTCAAGCACCCAGCCCGCATGTCACACACCAGCCGAACGGCCAGGCGCCCCACCATGTCACCGTGCCCACCGACCAGTGGGCCGTAACACGCCCGATCGCCCCATCGATGCGCCGGTGCACACGACGTGATCGTCGCGTATGCTCGCTCCCCCGCGCCGGGACCCTTCGTGCTGGTTACTTCTGCTGTGCGAGCCACTCGTCGAAGTGGACCTCGCCGATGTGTGCGTTCGGGCCGGGGAGCAGGGTGTCGTCCTGGATCTTCGCGCCCCAGTAGGTGCCGTTCGGGTCCGCAACGACCTTACGCGTGTCCTGCTTCGCGGCAAGCTCCTTACGGATCAGCTCGGGCAGTTCGAAGACGTCGGGACCGGCGACCTCGGTGATGGCGTTGAGGGGCTCACCGACGGCGGTGCGGCTGACTGCCGTGGCGACGTCGTCGGAGAAGACCGGCTGGATCTTCACGGGGATGAGGGTCACCGTGTCACCGTCGGTCGCCTGGTCGGCGAGACCCTTCGCGAACTCGAAGAACTGGGTCGCGTGGACGATCGAGTAGGGGATGCCCCCGTCCTTGATCAGATCCTCCTGTACCTGCTTGGCGCGGAAATAACCGCTGCCCTGCAGACGGTCCGTACCGACTACGGACAGGGCGACGTGGTGGTCCACGCCTGCGGCCTTCTCCGCCTTGAGAACGTTGGACGTCGAGGTGCGGAAGAACTCCATGACGTCGTCGTCCGCGAAGGACGGGGAGTTCGAGACGTCGACGACGACCTGAGCACCCTGGAGGACGTCGTCCAGGCCTTCGCCGGTGAGCGTGTTGACACCGCTGTTGGGAGAGGCAGGCACAGCCTCATGACCATGCTCCTGCAACTTGGCGACCACCTTGCTGCCGATGAGCCCGGTTCCGCCGATGACGACCACCTTCATGATCAACCCTTTTGGTGTGCTGCACAGATGTGCGATGTGGACGTGGGGCACTGCGTGCTACCTCTATGACCAGGGTCGAACGGGATCTGTGACAGGGAGGGCATCGCGCGTTCGTGGCCTGACCCACATCCGCCTCGACCACTTCGGGCGGGTCCGGCGCGGCGAAGCCCCCGTTCCTGGTCGCCGAGCCCTTGTCGGTCGGCCTCGTCCGGACGCCTTGCAAGCTGTCCTCGCTCACTCCCTGGAGCAGTGGGCTGTGGTCCGGCCATGTCCTCCCGGTCGTCCCGCCAGAGTGTCCCGGGTGGCATGCGCGCATACACGGAAGGACCGCGGGCAGAGAGAACCGCACCGTCCTCGTCTTGCCACGGCTCTCGGACGGAGGGGAGGGCCGCGCCGACACCAGGCACACTCCCACTGCTCACCGTGCACGGACTCGCGAGGCTTCGCCGCGTATGTCGGTGTGTCCAGGTGGGCTCGTGCTCGCCCACCCGCCGTAGGGGCACGAGCAGGCCGAAAGACGCTTCGGTTCCCTTCGGTGATATCGCCCGCTACGGCCGCCCAGGATTTGGTGAGCGGCGGACCTCACGCGCCGCATCCTGCAGGGCAAGGCCGTCGGTGACGTCGGCTTCGACTCGACGCGGTTGCGTGACATCAACAGCCGGCAGTTGGTCACACATGAGTGGCATCGTCGGTCACTGAGGGCATGAGTCAATCCCTGGAATCGAAGACGGGCATCGACGAGCCGGTCACTGTCATCAAGCGCTACACCGTGCCGGCGGACGAAGCCGACTATTTCGTCGAGGTGTACCAGGAGAACGCCCGGATCATGTCGACCCAGCCGGGCTTCCTCCGCTCCCGCCTGCACAGGCCGCTCGCCGACACCCCTGAGGTGCAGTTCGTCCACATCGCCGAGTGGACCTCAGGCACTGCGCTCGACAAGGCCACCGGCAACCCCGAGTGGCATGCCTCATTGCAGCGCATGTTCGACGACCCTGGCCTTCACATCACCTCAGAACCTGCCAGCTACCGCGTCGTTGTGGAACTTCACCCTTCCTGACAGCGGGGGGCGACGCCGGCCCCTCCAGCCGGCAATGACCCATGACACACGCTTGCGCGGGACGGCGTCGTGCCCGTCAACGTTCAGACTGCCGCTAGGCACCGCCTGGTGCCGTCCAGGAAGTGAGCCGCGCCAGCGGCATGCTGTTCCGGGTCACGCACCTGGTGTACTCCCACTCCCACTCCCACGCCGAGCACCTCGGAAGCTGCCTCTCTGCTCGGTAAGGACGTGGTGCGCACCGGTCACGGTGAGACCGATCGCTGACTGAGCATCGACGCCTACCCCGGTCGCCGGGCGTAGTCCGCAGCGACTCGAGCAGGCTTTCCTCGTGTTACACGACCGTCCAACGGGACGGGAAGACCAACATGTGGGGACGCGAAGCGGACGGCGGTGTCGCCCGGCTCTCCGCCAACGACGACTGAGACGTCTGCCCCGCGGGCTGTGAGGCCCGCGCTTCCCGCCCCCGGACCGGACGTGGTCCCCGCAGTCGGGGGTGGGGACTCAGAGTTTTCATCCACCATCACGCACGTCCGGGTCCTGCGGGGCGCGAGGAGGAGGAAAAGAATGCGAACCAGACTGCTGCCGCTGCTGAGCGACTGGGAATGGCAGGAGCGAGCCGCCTGCCGCGGGATGAACAGTGCCGTCTTCTTCCCTCCTCAGGGGGAGAGGGGCCACCGGCGCCGCCAGCGGGAGGAACAGGCGCGCCGAATCTGCGACCAGTGCGAGGTCATCGAAGCGTGCGCCGCCATGGCCACTTACAACAAAGAGCCTTACGGCGTGTGGGGCGGGATGACCGCGGGTGAACGCCAGGGCCTTTGCGGCTAAGACCATCGGGACGCTGACCAGGGCGCCGGCCGATTACGGTCCATGCGGGCAGGCCGACTGCTCTCGCAGAGGAACCAGGAGCATGGAGTGGAAGCCGGACGCGTCCGTGGGCGCTTCCCGCTCGGGGAGGAGAGCCTGGAAGACGCTGCTGTGCGGGGCACGCAAGTCGAGCATGAGGGGCTGCCCTGTGGTCAAGGCGTCGGGGAACTGGGCGATGCGCAGGAGCAGCGGCCCCGCTGTCGCTGGGTGCCGCCTTTGTTCGTCAGGCAGGGCGTCTGGTCCGCGACCGCCTGTCGTCCCTGGCCAGGTCGTACGCACGCCAGATCGGCAGTATCCGGCGCGCCATGGCGTCGGGTCCGAGAGCGTCGAGCAGTGTGGCCGAGCGGGCGTCGTCCGTCAGGACGCCCAGCAGTTCCGCGTCGTTGCTCCGTACCGCCGCGACGTATGGATGCGAGCAGCAGTCTGTCATGCCGAAACTTGTCACAACCGCGCTGCCACAGCTGTCTTCCTTCTCAACAGCCGTAGTCGACAAGCCGGTTGTGCGTCGTCCGTACCATCCGCGGTGTCGAGTGGCGCCGTGCACACGCCGGCTGACGATGTATCTGGTGACGGGGGGCCAAGTGGAGGAGAGAAGTGTCAGCCGAATGCGACGGCCGAGGCGGCCGGTGACCACGGCAGTCGAAGTGTCCGGAGCCACGGTGCGCTACGGCGGGGTGGCGGCCGTCGAGGACTTCACGCTCTCGCACTCCAGCGGCGGTGTCATCGGGCTGATCGGTCCCAACGGTGCGGGAAAGACAACCTTGTTGAACGCCCTGTCCGGTCTGACGCCGCTGACATCCGGCTCCATCCGCGTCAACGGTCACGACATCACAGGCGTCGGCCCGGTACGTACCGCCCGCCTCGGTGTGACCAGGACCTTCCAGAACCTCCAGATCTTCGGCTCGCTGACCGTGCTGCAGAACGTCATGCTGCCGCGCACGGCCCGGAGCCTGAGCCTCTCCCTGGGACACGCTCTGGGTCTGGCCTCGGCGAAGCGCCGGATGGCCGCCGAGCGCCGCACGGCCCGTGAACTGCTGGAAAGAGTGGGAATGGGCCAGTACGCACAACTGTCTGCGGACAGTCTCGCCTACGGACTTCAGCGCCGGGTGGAGATCGCCAGGGCTTTGGCGGGAGACCCCGCACTCCTGCTCCTGGACGAACCCCTCGCGGGTCTCTCGCGCGCGGAGAGTGCTGATCTGACGTCACTGTTCACCGACATCGCTGCCGAGGGCGTGACCGTACTGCTGGTCGAGCACGACGTCGCCGGAGTCCTCTCGGTGTCGGACCGGGTGGTGGTGCTGGACCACGGCCGGCTGCTGGCGGACGGCACACCCGATCGGATCGCCGCCGATCCCGTGGTGCGGGCCGCCTACCTGGGCGAGGAGAGGTGACCGAGCTGCTGCGCGCCACTGGGCTGGTGTCCGGATACGGCCGGATCGAGGCCCTGCACGGCGTGGACGTCTCGGTGGACGCCGGGCAGGCCGTGACCGTGATCGGACCCAACGGCGCGGGCAAGTCGACGCTGCTGCGTACCCTCGCGGGTCTGTCCCGCCCGTGGCGGGGTACCGTCGAGTTCGACGGCAGTGACGTGACCCATTGGTCTGCGGAACGGCGGGCGCGATCAGGTCTGGTGCTCGTCCCCGAGGGCCGGCACGTGTTCGCCGGGCTCACCGTCGAGGAGAACCTGCGGCTGGGCGGTTATGCGGCGGGGCGGGCGGCGACCGCGCCCGGGCTGAACGCTGTGTACGACCTCTTTCCCGCGCTCGCCGGCCGTCGGCGACAGCCCGCCGGTACCCTGTCGGGCGGCGAGCAGCAGATGGTGGCGATCGGCCGCGGGCTGATGAGCCGTCCGAAACTCATGCTGCTGGACGAACCGTCCCTGGGGCTCGCCCCGCAGGCGGTCCGGCTGGTGACCGACGCCCTCGTGGAACTGGCCGGGCGCGGCACCACGCTGGTCCTGGTCGAGCAGAGCGCGAGCGTCGCGTTCCACGTGGCACACCGCGGCCACCTCATGGAGCGGGGCGACCTCGTGGCCTCGGGACTCATAGACCAACTGCGCAGGGATCCCAGGGTCCTTCAGGCCTATCTCGGAGGGTCCGCAGGATGAACGTACCCGCCTCGCCCACACTCGGCATCAGAACCCGGTAGGCCCGCATGTCGCAGTTCTTCGACTTCACGCTGTCCGGACTCGGAGCCGGCACCACCTATGCCCTGGTCGGTCTGGGGGTGGCCCTGGTGTACCAGGTCACCAGTGTGATCAACTTCGCGCAAGGCGACTTCGTCATGCTCGGTGGGCTTGGTTCCGCCGTGTTGTACGAGGCGGGCACGCCCCTGTGGGCGGCCGCCCTGATCGCGATCGCGTTCACCGCCGCGGTCGGTGGTCTGCTGGACCTCGTCGTCATCAGAAGGGCACGGGGCGCCGACAGCGAACGGTTGATCATCCTGACGATCGGCGCCTCGGTGACTCTGCAGGGCGCTGCGCTGCTCGCCTTCGGCGCGGACTCACACTTCGTCCCGCCGTTCTCCCAGGGAGGCGCCTTCGACGTGTTCGGCGCCCATGTGCCCCGGCAATACCTGTGGTGCGGTGTCGCCACCGCGGCGGCGGTCGCGCTGATGTGGGCGTTCCTCACCAGAACCTTGTGGGGTACCGCGATGCGAGCCACGGCCATGGACCCCGAGACGGTCCGACTCATGGGTGTCTCGCCGGCCCGGATGAGTTCGCTGGCGTTCACCTGGGCCGCGGCGCTGGGCGCTGTGGCGGGAGTGTTCCTGGCTCCCTTGCAACCGCCGGACGCGTCGGTGGGCATTGCCTTCGGTCTCAGGGGCTTCACAGCGGCAGTGATCGGCGGACTCGTCTCCCCGGTGGGAGCCGTCGCCGGCGGGCTGCTGGTCGGACTGGTCGAGGCGTACACCACCGGATACCTCAGCAGTGAGTACAAGGACACACTCACCTACGGGTTGCTGCTCGTGGTGCTGCTACTCCGGCCCACGGGGCTGCTGCGCCGGCCGCCGGTGGCGCGGGTATGAACACCTCGCACAGGGCGCGCGCCCTGCTCCATTCCCGTGCGGCCGGGTACGCGGCCTTCGTCGTACTGCTGCTGGCCGTGCCCGCCGTCTTCACGCGGGTGCCCTTCTACACGATGTCGGTGGCGGTACTGATGTGCATCCAGGCCACCGCCGCGCTGGGGCTGGTACCTCTCGTCGGCCGTGCCGGGCAGATCTCCCTCGGGCAGGCCGCCTTCTCCGCCGTGGGCGGGTACACCTCTGCCGTCCTCACCGGCAGATGGCAGGTGAACGCCCTGCTCGCGTTGCTTGCCGGGGCCGTCCTGGCCATGGGGGTGGCGTACGCCGTGGGGTTGTTCATCTTCCGGGCACAGGGCCAGTACCTGGCCCTGGCGACCCTGTCGTTCGGTCTGGTGGTCACCTCGCTGGCCAACCAGCTGCCGCTGACCGGTGCATCCAACGGCCTGGCGGGGATCCCGTCGCTGGCACCGTTCGGAGTGGAGCTGGACACGGACCTCTCGTTCTACTACCTGGTGGCCGGCGTGCTGCTGTTCGCCGTGCTGGCCGTTGACGCGTTGCTGCGGTCCCCTGCGGGCGATGCGTTGAGTGCGCTGGGCGACAGCCCCGTGGCGACGGAGGCGGCCGGTGTCTCGGCCGCCTCGTTGCGCCGTGGCGCGTTGGCGCTCGCGGCCGGGCTCGCCTCGATCGCGGGCAGTCTGTACGCCCATTGGTCGTCCTTCATGGACCCCGGTCAGGCAGGACTCCTCAGCTCGGTGCAGTTGCTGGTCATCGCCTCGGTCGGTGGACTGCGCACTCCGTGGGGCGCACCGCTTGGCGCTCTGGTGATCATCACGCTGTCCGAGGCGTCCAAAGACGTGATCCCGCAGGTGTTCCCGTCCGCTACCGGGAACTTCGACATCGTCGTCTACGGGATTGCTTTGATCGCCGTCCTGCTGTTCTTGCCCAGAGGGATGGGCGGCGTGTCGTCGGTATTCAGGCAGCGGTCGGCTCGGGTGAGGCAGGACGGGCCTGACCCCGCCGCGACCGCTCGTACACAGAAAAGAGAGACGCAGTGATCCGGACACGTACCACGTTGGCTCTGACCGCAGCGGTTCTGGTTGGCGCCTTGGGGCTCACCAGCTGCGCGGCGCCGGAGAAGGACGACGCGACGGGCGGCGGGCAGGGTAAGGGGGCGGACATCGTGATCGGCGCCAGCCTGGAGCTGTCGGGGCCCACACAGAGCATCGGCACGGCGTACAAAAAGGCCCTCGAACTCCAAGTGGACTCGATCAACGAGCAGGGGGGCCTGCTGGGCGGACGCAAGCTGAGGCTGATCGTCAAGGACAACCAGACCAAGCCCGCGCAGAACATCACTAATGTCAACGACCTGATCAACAACGACCACGTCGCAGCAGTGATCACGGGCGGCTGTTCGGCGTGCACCGTACCGGTCACCACCATTGTGGAGAAGCGCAAGGTACCGCTGATCTCCCTGGCCTCGGCGACGGCGATCACCAGCCCGGTGGCAGAACGGCGGTACACCTTCAAGATCTCGCCCAATCCCGCTCAGGATGCCGGGGTGCTGCTTGCCGCACTGAAGAAGAAGGGGGTGAGGAGCATCGGCCTGCTCAACGTCGACAATCCTTATGGTCAGGAGGGCCGCGCGGCGGTGCTGGCCCAGGCCAAGAAGGCCGGCATCGAGGTGACCGGCACGCAGCAGTTCGGCCAGGAGGACAAGGACATGAGTGTCCAGGCGAAGCGCCTGGTCGCCGAGCGTCCCGACGTCGTGGTCGTGTGGGCGGTGATGCCGGCGGCCGGGATCATCGCCAAGAACCTGCGGGACGCGGAATTCCAGGGAGGTGTCTATCTGGATGCCGGCGCCGGCGCGGAACTCTTCGTCAAGGGCGCTCAGGGAGCGGCAGAGGGCGTCCACATGGTCTTTCCCCGGGTATTGGCGATCGGCGACGTGACCTCACAGGGCGAGAACGTCCGTGCTCAGAAGGAATGGGTGGCCCGGTACACCGACAAGTACCGGAACTACTCCGGCTTCGCCTCCTTCGCGGCGGACGCCGCCCTGATGCTGCGCAACGCTGTCGCCAAGGCGGGAACTACGGACGGCCCGAAGCTGCGCGACACCATCGAGACACTCGGTTTCGACGGTATGTCCGGACCGATCCGCAACACGGCGCAGGAGCACTCCGGCCTCCAGCTCGAATCACTCGGCGTCCTTGTGGTACGCAAGGGCGAATGGCACCTCGCGAACTGATGTCCCCGGTGGTACGGCGCCGGGGACGGGCCGACGACCGGCGTGGCACCTAAGCCGCCCCCCCCGCAGCGGCATACGGGGTCGTCACGAACCAGGCTCACCAGGTGGCCGCCCGGTGCGGTGGGGGAGCGACTCCAAGCGCACGAGCGTGCGCAGGAGGGCGGCCGGGCGCCAGGCGGCGTCCGGTGGAAGGACTCAAGCGTCGCCATGCGCGTCTTGTGCCGGGCGACGGCCGCCACCGGCGCGGAGTAGTCGGTCACGGTCACGTCTTCGCGCCCGAGGGCGGGCCGGCCCCTGGACGTCGAGGAGCAGGAGACGTCGATGTGCAGGTCCATCAGGCAGCCGCGGCCCCGTCGCCGCGCCCGGATGGTGGGATTTCCTCGGAGAACGCCTCGTCGAACTCTCCGAGCAGCCCGTTGGCCCAGGTTGTGGCACCGCCCACGACTCAAGGCGCTCGCGCCGGGCACATACTTTCGCGCCGGCAACGTGCCCGACGTCATCACAGCGTGTGTTACAACTCGACTCGTCGCGGAATCGTTGGATCTGTTCGTCCGCCCTGTCACGGACCTTTGCCTCATCCGGTCATCCTGAAAAAGACGTCAGGAAGAGATGCGGTCATGACGACAATGCACGTCACTTTGCTCAGCGCGCTCCGCGAGGTTCCGGCCGTGGAGCTGCCGTCCTTCACCCCCGTTGCGGGTGGTCGTCCTCTGCGCCACTTCGCCCTCGAACTGCACGTACCGCACGAGCGGCACCAGGAATTGGAGGACGAGCTGCGTTCGGCCTCCGCACCGGAAGGTGAGCCTCTGCGGGGACGTGACGCAGACTGGCGTGTGGTGGGCGGTTGGACAGTCACCTCACACGGGCGCAGCCCGGAACTCTACATTTATCAGGTGGAGATTCAAGAGGTGGAGAGTCCGGCGCGCGCCCGAACGGCTGCGGTTGCCGCCGCAAGCAGCGAGCCCCTCATGGAGTTCAGGCTGGAGCTCATCGTCCTCCCCGTCTCCGACGTCGATCGCGCCAAGGCCTTCTATCAGGCGGTGGGATTCCGCCTGGACGAGGACCACACCAGCGACGAATCATATCGAGTGGTACACATGACCCCTCCGGGATCTCCGTGCTCGATTCTTTTCGGAACCGGGGTGACAACGGCCCTGCCCGGCACCGTCCGGGGGCTCCACCTCGTCGTGACCGACATCGAAAGGGCTTGCCTGCAACTCCGCGACCGGGGGGTCAGGACGGGTGAGATCTTCCACGACACCAGCGACCTGTTCCACCGCTGCACCGGCGAAAGGCGGCGCGAGGGCCCTCATCCCCAGCGGCTGAAATACCGCTCGTACGCCACGTTCGCCGACCCGGACGGGAACGAGTGGGTACTGCAAGAGGTGCCTGCCTAGACCCGAAGGGGCAGTGATCACGACCGCATCCTCCATGCTGAGATGGAGCGAGCCGAGTCGGCCGGCCCGACGACCGGGACAGAGCGCCGCTGCCCCCTCTCATCACCGTGTCACAGCCAGACGGTTGCCGACACACAGCTTGGTCTCGGTCGCCGTCGCGCTGGAAGGGGCACGCCGCTCGGCGGCCTGCCCCTTGTCCAAGACGACCAGTAGCTGGAGTTCGATATTCGTCCGGAGCCTGTCGAGGATTTCTTCGACCCGGCCAGGGCGGATCACCGTGCCCCCACTTGCATCGATACTGCGTCCTCGGCGGCGGGACGTTCGCGCGCATCCTCGCGTCTCCGACGGCGCCCCAGGACCCGGTGACCGCACCCCACAGCGCATCCGTGCGACAGGGGGCACAGTCGTGCCGGGCCCGGAGGCCGGCGGCCCTCTCGCGGACCGTGAAGAGGACAACGGCGCGGCGTCAGCCGTGCGAGGCCTACTTGCTGCGCCAGAGGTCGGGGCCGAAGACCTCGTAGTGGATAGCGGACGGGTGCAGTCCCTTGGCCAGCAGTTGGCCCCGCACAGCGCGCATGAAGGGCAGCGGGCCGCAGAGGTAGGCGGTGGTGTCGTCGGTGAGCTTCAGCTCGTCCAGGGCCGTGCGCCCGGCGTAGACCTGAGGGCCCACCGCGTGATGTGCGTCGTTTTCGTACCACAGGTGCAGGTCGGCACCGGGTATGTCGTCGACCAGGTGTGCCTGCTCGTCGCGGTGGATGTGGTGATGCGGACTGCGGTCGGCGTGGATGACGGTGACAGGCCGCGTGGCATCGGTCTGGCTGAGGTGGTCCAACATGGAGAGCATGGGGGTGATGCCGATGCCGGCGGAGGCGAGCAGCAGCGGCGTGTCGGCGTCTGGCAGGACCAGGTCGCCGGCGGGCAGCGACACGTCGAGGACGTACCCCTCCTTCGCGTTCGCGTGCAGCCAGGAGGAGACTTCCCCGTCGGGAACGGTCCCGTCGGCGGAGCGTTCGCGCTTGACAGTGATCCGCCAGGTGTCGCGGCCGGGAGCGGTGGAGAGGCTGTACTGCCGGATCTGATGTGCCCCGTCGGGTAGTTCCACCCGGACGCTGACATACTGCCCGGGCCGGAAGGGCCGGGTGGGCCCGCCGTCGGCGGGGCTCAGGACCAGCGAGACCGCGTCGGGGGACTGCTCATGGCGCTCGGTGACGACCATCCGGCGCCAGACGTCGCCGTCAGCGACGCCGGCGGCGGCGTAGAGGCGGGCTTCGCTGGCGATAAGCGCGTTGGCCATCAGCCAGTACACCTCGTCCCAGGCCGCGGCCACCTCGGGCGTGACGGCGTCACCCAGCACCTCCGCGACGGCGGCCAGCAGGTGACGGCCGACCAGCGGGTAGCTGTCGGCGGTGATGCCGAGGGAGACGTGCTTGTTCGCGATGCGGGACAGGATGGCGTCCGGACGTTCGTCGGGCTTTTCGACCAGGAGTGTCGCGAAGGCGGCGACCGCTCCGGCCAGGGCCTCCCGCTGCGTGCCGTTGACCTGATTCGTCCGGTTGAACAGGTTGAGCAGCAGCTCGGGGCGTTCTTCGAACAGTCGCTGATAGAAGCGATCGGTGATCGTGGTGAGGGAGGCTCCTACGGCGGGAAGTGTTGCCCGGACGACGGGGACCGACTGCGCAGACAGCATCAGACTCGCTCCTGTGTTCGATGTTCGAGTAATTGGTCACTGAGATGCATATTCAAGGCCGTGACCGGCCCCTACAGGCCCCCATCGGGTGCCGTGCAGGGGAGGGGCGCCCCCGTCTTGGTCCGCCGGCGGGTCAGGCGCCGAGAGCCAGTAGCACGGGCCCGGTCGGTGTCTTCACCAGGTCGGCCACGGTCAGGGTATTGAGGGAGGCGTAGAAGGCCCTCTGCGCCTGCCGCAGCGCGTCGCGCAGATGGCAAGCGCCGGAGAGGGGGCATGGGGTGGCGCCCTCGCACACGACGACCTCGCGGTCGTTCTCCAGTGTCCTGACCAGTTCGCCGACGCTGGTGTCCCGCCCCGCGGCGGTCAGCGACAGTCCGCCGTTGCGTCCGCGTCGCGCCTCGATCACACCGAAGTGCTGCAACTCCGCCACGGCTTTCGCCATGTGCGTGTACGGCACGTTCATGGACTCGGCGATCTGCCGTGTGGTGACCAGCTGGTCACCGTCCAGGACGGCCAGCCGCATCACTGCTCGGAGTGCGAGATCCGTGTATCTGGTCAGCCTCACGAGATCACCGTAACATTGTTGCATTGCAGATTCATATTTACACGGTGTGATCTGACTCTCGCTGTCGAATCCCATGCTGTGATTCGCATGTTGGCGCGCTCACCGGGCGCGCGCAATGCGTTGACAGGAAGACGATGGTTGGGCACATGGTGCAGCCGGTTGGTGTCGCGGCCTGGGCGCGGGTGTAGGTGGTCGTCTGGTCATCGGGGGTGTTCCGTAGCAGTTCGAAGCGGCCGCGCGGTGCTGACGGGTCCGACGGGCGGGCGGCGGGGTTCTGGGTCACGCCGCCTTCGAAGTGGTCCAGGCCCAGGCCGTGTCTGAGTTCGCGGTAGTCGTGCTCGATCCGCCAGCGCATCTTCGCCCACCACACCAGGTCGGCGACCGGGGTGGTGGCGGGCAGGTTGGTCATCCGGTAGCGAGACCGCGTATCCCAGGGCGGCGAGGAAGAGCGCGAGCATGAGGCGGCCGATCGACCCGTACAGGAGGTACGTGGCGTGGACCGTGATGGTGGGGTCGATCGGGTGGTCGGTGGCGATGACCGCGCCGCCTTCCAGTCCGCTGGAGACCAGGGTGACCGTCGCGTAGACCAGTCCGGCGGCGAAGGCGAGGGTGCCGAGCCACTCGCTTGCGGGATCCGTCCTCTTGATCAGCTCACGGAAGACCGTGACGAACACGGTCAGGAGTGCCAGCGCGAGGATGCCGATCAGAAGCCTGGCCAGGACGTTGGAGTCCGGTGGCGGACCGGAGTAGAGGAAGTACAGGGGTACTTCGTTGATGAAGGCGGTGCGGTGGCGATGCCGGCCAGGCCTGTCAGACGCTTGGCGACGGTTTCGTTCATGACTGTCCCCCTGGAGTTCGCGTGGTGGGTTCCCCGTCGGTTCGTGGGCCACGGCCCACGGCGTCACGGGCTGTCGCGGTGGTCGTTTCCGGGCTCACCCGAGGCCGTTCCAGAACGCGCAGTGGTGGCGGAGCTGTGTCGTACGGGTGGCGGCGATGTGGTCCGGCGCCAGGGAGAGCACCGTGTGCCGGGGCCAGTGCGGTGAGGACGGGCCGTTCGGGTCGGCGCCGCGGGCGAAGCGTGTCCAGTAGTCGATCATGGCGTCGGCCAGCCGGTGCTGCGCCGCGGTCAGCGCCCGGGGGCGGCCACCCAGGTCGAAGAGGTACGGCAGTTCGCTCGCGTGCGGTGCGCCGAGCGGGAAGGGCGGTGTGCCCGGGGTGAGCGGCGGGGGGTGTTCGTCGGCGAACTCGTAGCGCCACACGGGCACGCGGGCGGCGAGCAGGTCGCCGGTGCGCGCCGTCGGGCAGGCGAAGTCCGCGTCGCCGATGACCGCGCCGAACACCGGGCCGCCGTCGGTGCGGTGCACCGGGTACTCGCGGACGATGGCCCTCGCCTGTCCCGGTGGGAAGAAGGAGGACACGACGTCGGGCCAGGTCTGCGGGGTGACGGGATGGCCGGCCTGGATGATGCCGGCGGCCCACCCGTTGCCCTCGTCACGGGTGTGGCCGATCAGCACGGGGACCCGGTGGAAGCGGCCGTCGGCGATGGCCGCCGCGGGGTCGCGGGGCAGCAGCGGGGTTCCGGTCGCGGGCTGCTGGTCCGCGCTCTGGGCGGCGAGCAGACGGGAGACCTTCACGTGCCGCAGGCAGGTCAGGACGTCGTGTGCGGAACCGCAGCCGGCTCTCGCCGCGAAGTCCCCGCCCGCCGCGCGCGCCACGGGCAGGGGGACGGAGGAGGGGGCGAACGGCCGCTCGGGACGCCCCGTGCAGGGGCCGCTCTCGATGATCGCCCGGTCGAAGAGTCCCGCGGCGGCGGGTGAGGTCAGCTGGGCGCAGACGCTGTAGCCGCCGGCCGACTCGCCGGCCAGGGTCACGTGGTGCGCGTCGCCGCCGAAGGCGCCGATCTCGGCGCGCACCCAGCGCAGCGCCGCCTGCTGGTCGGCGAGGCCGAAGGTGCCGGAGCCGGGCAGCCCGCTGTGGGCGAGGAAACCGAGGGCGCCGAGGCGGTAGTCGACGGTGACGACGACCACGTCACCGCGGACGGCCATGCGATGGGCGTCGTACGAGCTGCCCGCTCCGGTGGTGAACCCGCCGCCGTGCAGCCACACGACGACCGGCCGGGGGTGCGCTGATCCGGCGCCGTCGGGCGCGGTGACGTTCAGGTGGAGGCAGTCCTCGTCGGTGCTGCCGGCGGGCACCTCGCCGGCCGGTTGCGGGCAGGCGCTCGCGGGGCGGGTCGCGTCCCGTGTTCCGGACCAGGCCGGCGCGGACGAGGGCGGAGCCCAGCGCAGGGTGCCGACCGGAGGCGCCGCGTAGGGGATGCCCGCGAAGGTGCGGTAGCCGTCGCGGTGGACACCCCGCACCAGGCCGTGATGGGTGCGGACCACTGGGGCGGCGGCCGGGGTGGGCGGTGTGGGCGGCGCTGGGGACCAGGCCGTCGTGAGGACGGTGGCCAGGGCGCAGCCCAGGGCGGTCAGGACGCGGTGCATGGTCATCTCCCCGTTCGGTCAGCTGCCGCCCATGCCGCCCTTGGCGGCGATCATGGTCGTCGGAAGGGCGCGTACCGCCTTCTCCAGTCCCGGCGCGAGGGTGGCGAGAGACCCCGTGCAGGTGTCGATGCGGGCCCGGAAGACGTTCTGGTCCCGCCGGGACACCACGGAACGAACCCGACCCGCGGCGGCCAGCGCCAGCAGCGCGGCGTCCGCGGCGGGAACGTCCCGCACCGGGCCGTCCCCGTGCAGGACCGCGGACACGCGGGCGCGGAGCGCGGCGGGCGCGGCGCGGTCCGTCACGGTCAGTCGGCGCGTGCCCAGGCGGGTGCGGGGCGCCTTCGCGGTGAGGAGACCCGCCGCGATGAGCCGGTCCTCCGCGTCCGTCAGGGTCTGTGCGCGGTGCCGGCGCACGAGGCGCTTCCAGCCGTGGCCGTCGCCGGCGTCGCGCAGGACGCGGTCCAGGACGGGGTTGCCGGTCTGTTCCGTGCCGGAGACGGTGACCGTGCCGCCTTGTTCCTTCAGTCGGCCGCGCAGTGCGAGGTCGATCAGGGCGGCGGTACGGACCAGCAGAGCGGCGCGGGAACGGTCGTAGGGGCCTTCGGCCGCTTCGTCGTGGACCAGCAGGTACAGGGTGCAGGGCAGGTCGTCGATCACCGTTCGACCGTAGGGCCGGCACCTTTGGACACACATCGGCCGCGGGAGGGGGCCGGCACTGGGAGCGCGGGAGGAGCGCGGCCCGGTTCTCCTCCCTGAGGAGGAGGCGGCTGTCAGGGGCGTCGTGGCCGTACGAGGCCGTGGTCGTAGGCGGCGACGACGGCCTGGACGCGATCGCGCAGGTTCAGCTTGCGCAGCACCGCGGTGACGTGGTTCTTGACGGTGGCCTCCGACAGGCCCAGCCGCTCGGCGATCTCCGCGTTCGACAGGGCCTGCCCGATCAGGGTGAGCACCTCCCGTTCGCGGACGGAGAGGTCCTTCAGGGACGGCGGCGGCGCCGGGTCGGGGGTCGTTGCCAGGAACCGGTCGAGTACACGGCTGAGGACGCTGGGGGCCAGCAACGCGTCGCCCCGCGCGGTGTCGCGGATGGCGTCGACGAGTTCTCCCGGGCGGATGTCCTTCAGCAGGAAGCCGCTCGCCCCTGCCCGCAAAGCGGCCACCACGTCCGCGTCCACGTCCCAGGTGGTCAGCACCAGGACCCGGGCCCGGCTCCCGCTCCCCGCGATCTGCCGGGTCGCCTGGATGCCGTCCAGGACGGGCATGCGTACGTCCATCAGGACCACGTCGGGCGCCAGTTCGCGTGTCAGCCGCACCGCCTCCCGGCCGTCCGCCGCCTCACCGACCACCTCCAGGTCCGCACGGGCGTCGATGATCAGGCGGAATCCGGTACGAACCAGGGCCTGGTCGTCGGCCACCACCACCCGCAGTGTCATGAGGCTCGCTCCACCGGCGTCATGAGGCTCGCTCCACCGGCAGCCGCGCTGCCACTTCGAACCCGCCGCCGGGCCGCGGACCGGCGCGCAGGCTGCCGCCCACGAGCCGTGCGCGCTCCTCCATCCCCACCAGGCCGCGTCCCGCTCCGGCCCCAGCCCAACGTCCCTGACGTGTACGCCCGTTGTCGACCACCGTGATCTTCACACAATGCCCTTCGTCCGTCACGCGCACGCTGACCTCATCGGCGCCGGCCGCGTGGCGCAGCGTGTTGGTGAGAGCCTCCTGGATGATCCGGTACGCCGCCAGGTCCACCGCGGCCGGCAACCCGTCAGTGGCTCCCTCGCGGTACACGTGTACGGTCATCCCCGTCGCGCGCACCGTGTCGGCGAGTTCGCCCAGGCGCGCGAGCGAGGGCGCCGGCCTTCGCGGCTCCCCTGCCGATCCCTCGTCCGCTTCGGGCCGGAACGCCCGTAAGGTCAGGCGCAGTTCACCCAGCGCCGAGCGGGCGGCCGTCTCGACGGCCCGCAGGGCCTGGCGGGCCTGGTCCGGCCGTTCGGTGAACACGTCGTCCGCGGCGCCGGCCTGGACGACGATCACCGACAAGGTGTGCGCCACCACGTCGTGCACGTCGCGCGCGATCCGCGCACGCTCCTCCGCCACGGCCCGGTGCGTCTCCGCCCTCATCCGCTCCCGCTGCGCCCTGCGCCACTGCCCCAGTGTCCACGCCAGGACCACCGTCAGCACATAGACCGCCGGGCGGGCACTGCCACCCGTCCGGAACTCCAGCGCGCCCGGCAGGCACATGGCAGCGAGCGCCCACAACGACATCCGCCGTGGCCTGGTGGCCGACAGCACGCACAATGTGACCTGCGCCGCGAGCAGCGCCCCCGTCAATGTCACCGCGGGCAGCAGCGCCCACACCGCGATCCCCGCCGCCGTGGTGACGGCCAGTACGGGGACCGGGACGCGCGCCTGCCACCTCAGGGCACAGACCTGTACGAGGACCAGGGCCGCGGCCGCGAGCAGCCGTCGGCCGTCCTCCGCACCGGCGACGGACACCGGGACGCCCAGGGCGGCGATCACCAGGCCTGCCGACCCGCACCACAGCGCCCGGGCCGTCCGGGGCGACAGCTCACCCCGCGCTTCCCCGGCGAACGCGTCGCTCTGCCGTCCTGTGCTGGCGTCCACACGTCGACCATATCCAGCGGCACGGCGATCCCCACACCGGCGCGGGCGTCCCTCGCAGCGGCTGACACTCATCTGGTCGGTCAGGTGATCCCGAGGTGGCCGGCTACGCGCGAGGCGTGCGGACCCCTGCTGACCGGGTAGCGGCGCGACCACGGAGCGTCGGCGTTTCGGTCAACCCACCTCCGCCCGCGCGCTCTTGCGCGGCAAGGGTCGGTGCACTGCGCACCCCATGCGAGAGGCGAGGCGGAGCGACGCGAGACACCAGGAGGCCGCCGGAGACCTGGCCGACGGGGTGAGAGAGGCGCTCAGCAGGGCGCGGCCCACGGGTAGCCCCGCCGAGCCGGCGGGTGACCCCATCGACCGGCTGGCGGCGCGGTACAACGAGATCCGGTGGACCATGTCCAGCGGACGTGCTCGGACGCAGGCGATGAGCGACCTGGTGGACGAGATGATCCTGCTGCTCCGGGGCGACGCTGAACCGCAGGTGAGGGCGGCTATGACCCGTCCCTGGAGAACCTCAAGAAATCCGCGCGAGCGGTCATGCCGCGTCGCTGGCGAGCGGAGCACGTCTCCGCCCGGGATGCCACCCGGATACTGGACCTGCCCGGGAACCGAACCGGTCGACTCACCACTCGGACAGGCCAGCCATGACGGCATGGCACTGCTGAGGGCCCGCCAGCAGCCCACTTGCACGACCTTCTCTATGATCCCCACAATGCGATCGGGTGGACGAACGAGACATTGACTCGACTCGACAACGTCATCAAACCTGCCGCGGAACGCCCGCATCGCCCGGTAGTCACCGCATGGCTGATCTCACTCACCCCAGTGAACGGCACCCGTGATACGTGGGACGGCCGCGAAATCTCCCGCAATGTGACACACATCACGGGAACCCCTCCCGCTGCCTGGACAAGGCTTGACGTGAACTACTCATTGCACACACGCATACGAGCGGGTGACCCCGAGGCGTTTCGCGAACTCTTCCGTGACCACGCCCAGCTGGTTTACCGGCACGCGGTTCGTGTGACCGGGGACTGGACCGTCGCCGAGGACATCGTCTCGCTGACCTTCCTGGAGGCGTGGCGACTGCGCGCCAAGCTGCGAGACGAGGGCGACAGCCCGCGCCCATGGCTGATGGGTATCGCCGTGAACGTACTGCGCAACTCCACCCGCGCTGCGCGCCGTCACCGGCAGGCCCTGGGACGCCTGCCCGCCGAGAAAACCGTCCCCGACTTCGCCGACGAACTCGTCGGACGCATAGCCGACGCCGACCAACTGGCCGCCGCACAAAGGGCGCTGAAGAAACTGAATCGCGGTGAGCGTGAGGTCTTCACTCTCTGCGTATGGTCCGGACTCGGTTACACGGAGGCGGCGGCCGTGCTCGACGTCCCGGTCGGCACCGTGCGCTCCCGCCTGTCCCGCGCCCGTAAACGGCTGGCGAAACTGGCCGAGGAAGACCTGAAAAAACGAGGGGAACCGTTGCCGGGCAACGGACAAGTACAGGGCAGCCGCGCTTCCGCGGCCCGGTCACACGAGTCGTGCAAGGAGAGGTCCGAATGATCCGCAAGGAGTCACGGCGTCAGGAACCGCTGGACCGTGCGGAGCTGTCCCGTTTGCTGCCGGCACCGGGAGACCCGCACCTGTCACTCGACCGTCGCCTGCTTCTCGAGGAGCACCTGATGAACGAGATCCAGTCCACCGCATCAGCCCCTGCGCCGTCCCGCCGCCCGGCACGTCGTCTCGTGCTGATCGGTGTCCCGGTCACCGCCGCCGCCCTGGCCGGCGCATTCGCCCTCACCGCGCTGACCCGTTCCGGGAGCAGCGGCACAACGGCAGCCACCCCGGCACCGGTCGAAGCACCGGTCGTCCGCATCGAGCCCGGCAGCACCGTCCAGCTCGCCTCCACCGTCGAGCACATCGCCGGTGCCGCCTTGGCCGGCAGAACTCCCACACCCGGCCCGGGCCAGTACATCTACATCAAGAGCAAGGTCTCCTACCTCTCCGTCTCGCACACCGACGCAGACGAATCCAAGACCTTGGTCCAGCCCCTGCATGTGCGTGAGGTCTGGCATTCTTCCGACGGCAAGCATGGATGGCTGGACGAGCCCGGTTACGAGCCCGAGGGCGGCATCACTCTCAACACCACTGTCCCGAACAGTTTGAACAACCCTTCCTACGACTATCTCAAGACGCTGCCGACCGACCCGAACGCCCTGTTGAAGAAGATCTACAAGGAGACCAAGGGCCGGGGGAACTCCCCGGACGAGGAGGCATTCACCACCATCGGTGACCTGCTCGGTGAGCAGCTCGCACCGGCGAAGCTGAACGCAGCGCTGTACCGGGCCGCGGCCAAGATCCCCGGGGTCGTGGTGGTGGACCATGCCAAGGACGCCGCAGGGCGCGAGGGCATCGCCCTGGCCCACGTCGACCAGAAAAGCGGCGACCGCACCGAGTGGATCTTCGACCGCACGACGTACACCTATCTCGGCAGCCGGGCTGTCCAGATCAAGGAGGCGGACGGAATCAAGCCCGGCACCGTCCGCGAAAACACCGCCGTGCTGGAGCGGACCGTCGTCAACGCCCAGAAGCAGCGTCCCGGCGCCCAAGGTGCCGATGCGTGACAGCGCACCACTGTCGTCGCGAGCGTTCGTCCGGCTGACATGACGTGCAGCCACCGGCGAGTGTTGATCACGCGTAGGACTTCGCACGGTCGGCCGTAGACGACGGCATGCACGACAACTTCGGGAAGGCACAGGTCTCTCGCCCGGCGGCGAGCGACCTGTGCGCGCAGTGAGCGCCTCGCCTCTCCGAGTTCCACGCCCGCGAGGGGGACGGCGGCCTCGGCGGAGACCGCCGGACCGGGGTGCAGGCACATGAGCCGGAAGAACGTCGCCGCTTGCGCGGTGAGAGCCTGGTAGGACCAGGAGAACACAGAGCGGACCTCGGCGCGCCGGTCGTCACCGGCCAGGACGTCCAGCCGCGACTGCGACGCCCGAAGCTCCCGTACGACCAAGCGCAGCGGCAGGACGGGGGCCGCGCTCAGCTGCGCGCCGAGAACCGCGACGGCGAGAGGCAGGCGCCCGCACAGCTCGATCGGTTCGGCGGCCTCCCCGGGCTCCGCACGGCACCGCTCGCCGCCGATCCGTGCGGCCAATGCCGCCTGTGCCTCCTGCCGCGTCAAGATGTCCCGAGGCACCGGTGCGGCGCCCTCGGCCGCTGCCAGGGCCGGCAGCCGGTTGCGGGAGGTGACGATGGTCAGGCACCCCGTGCCCGTCGGCAACAGAGGTCTGACCTGCTCCGAGTCGCGGGCGTTGTCCAGCAGGACGATCAGTCTCCGAGTGAGGGTGCGCTGCCGGAACAGAGCGGTGCGGTCCTCCGTGTCCGACGGCATGTCGACGTTCTCCACCCCGAGCGCGCTCGCGGATCGCAGTCCCGCTCCCGGAAGTTCGTCCGGGCGCTCGACCGCCACCGGATGGCCGGATCGATAGGGAGGGTCGGAGCTGCTGGCGACAACGCGGCCATGGAGTCCTTCTTCAGCCTGCTGCAGAAGAACGTCTTCGACCGCCGTGTCTGGGCCACCCGCGAAGAACTCCGGATCGCGATCGTGACCTGGATCGAGCCGACCTACCACCGACGCCGCAGACAAACGTCGCTCGGCCGGCTGACACCCGTCGAATTCGAGACCGTCATGACCACGCCGGCCCTCAAGGCCGCGTGACCGCACCTGTCACCCGAACCTGCATCAGACCCTAGAGGGCCGGTGACCGAGTCGACAGTCGCCTCGCTCGCCCTGCGGACGTACAGCCGCGCGCGCCGACGGCTGGTAGGCGTCGTCCGGCTGCTTGACTACGATGCCCTCCATTCCCGACCAACGCCGACGACAGCCACTCGCGCACGGTGGCCGGGTCAGTGGTAGCGGTGCTTCAGGTCAGCCATCGGACGGCCATCGCTGCCGACCAGCTCGCTGCCGAGGTGTCCGGTGTGTGGCATTGCCGTTCGTCGTATGGCGAGCATGGCGGCATCGTCGCCCAGGGCCCCGCCGGTGTGGGCCAAGAGGTCGCGTTGGACGCACTCAATGAGCGTGTCGGGATGGCACTTCGGCCATAGAGCGAGCCGCTCTTCCAGCGGGTAGAAGGCGCCGCTGCCGTCGCGGGCCTCCACGAGACCGTCGGTGTACAGCAAGAGCGTGTCACCAGCCTCGAACGGGAACGTGTGAGAAGTGCGGCGGTTCTGCGTCAGCCCGCAGAGGCCCAGGGGTGGCTCCGGGGAACTCGGGACACTCGTCACCTTGCCCCTGCTGATGAGCAGGGGCGCGGGGTGCCCGCAGTGTGTCAACCGCGCCACGGAGTCATGGTCGGGGATCTCCAGCAGCAATGCGGTGATGAAATGCTCCGTGGCCTCGTCGTCCGCCCCGAGGAACTGGGCGGCGTAGCGGCACGCGCTGCGGTCCAGGGCACTGGCGAGCGCCGGCAGTGTGGCGTGCTGGTGAGCTGCCTCCTGGAACGCGCCCATCAGCGCAGCCGCCTCACCCACTGCGTTCAGTCCTTTTCCTCTGACGTCGCCGATGAGCACACGAGTGCGGTCACCGGTGCGGGCCACGGCGTACAGGTCACCGCCGATACACGCTTCTCTCGCGGCGGCCAGGTACGTGCACGAGAGGTGCAGAGTGCCCAGTCGGCGGGGTAGCGGGCGTAGCAGTGCTCGCTGCGCGGCCTCGGAAACGGTCCGCACCTGAGCGAGCTCAGCCCTGCGCCTGTCGCGCACCAGGCAGACGATCACGGCCAGCATCGAGAGGATGGTGAGCCCGATGATCTGGGAGATGTGGTTGGGCGTGGTCAGACCCCCGTGGAAAACGGCGATGACTACCTGAGCCACCACCGCCAGGACGCCGATCAGTCCGGTCAGCCAGATCCCACCGATCGCCACTGTGATAGCAGGGGCTACGACCAGCAGCGGACCGAGGTGGACGGATTCCGGAGTCTGGATGTCCACGACGGTGATCGTAACGATCAACCCGATGGGGAGCAGCACCAACAACCGGGTGGCGTGCCACCGCTGCCATGTGACGGCGAACCGCTGGCCGGGGTGCATATGTCCAATGTGCACCTTTTACCTGCGCGGCGCCTCGGGTGGATGGCGCGGACAGCGGCTGAGACTCGTGTGTGGGCGGCGTCCGCGCTCCGGCAATGGCGGGTGTTCTTGGGCCGGGCAGGTGAGCGTCGCTGGATCCGGGGTCAGCGGCGACCGCGCGCTGTATAGCCCCGGCTTCCCCGACTGGCCGACGCACCGCGCGGTCGCCCAGCAGGCCGGCGCTCGCCCTGCAGAGCCTTCGCCGCGTAGACGACCGCCCTCCACGCGCTCGCGCTGGCCAGAGCTGTTTGCTTCAGTCCCCGATGCCGAGGGCCGTGTCCGGCCGGCAGTGCACGCACGGCGGCACCTCGTTCCGGAGTGCGTCGAGGGCCCGCTCGCGTGTGGCGGGCCGGCAGCAGCCGCTCTTCTTCGCGGCCCAGCAGCCGCCGACGTGGACGGCGTCGACGTCGTCCCGGTTCAGGCCGTACTGGATCAGCCAGTCCGCAGGCGTCGGACGCATCTGCTCACCATGGCGCCGCTCCGCCCCCCGCCGCTCCTCCTGGGCGATCCAGCGGTCGATGAGCCCCAGATGCCGTATGGCTTGGTGCTCGACGACGCGCCGGGCGAAACGCAGCGCGTCCAGACACGACAGCGGCTGCTCACCACCCACCTGCTCCTCCCGGCCTGCCGTCAAAATCGAACAAGCAATCTGATTTGATTACGCATCGCGTCGACCACCTCACCGACACCCAGGAGCGCATCCTGCGCTGCATCCGCCGGCACATCGCCGACCACGGACAGGCGCCGACGATGCAGCAGATCGGCGCGGCTGTCGGCATGCGCAGCCGGGCCTCCGCGCACTACCAGCTGGGCGAGCTGGAGGCGAAACGCACGATCGTCCGCGAAGCGGCGGCCGCTACCACCTGCTGCTCGAATTCGATGGCCAGCCCGTGCAGCACGGCTGGTGGCACCGCGAGGAAATGGCGCAGGACAAGTTCCGCCGCTGTGTCGACGACTACGGGAGAAGGCCCGGCGCTCGCGTCAACCTCCTTGACGAGGAGACGGGCCAGGTGCTGGCCACCTGGCCCGCCCACCGGCCCGCGGATCGTCCTGAGCGTGCCGGACGGCCTTCTTCGCGGCCTGCTCCAGCTCATACCGGTGGCACTCGCTGGCTTCGGCGTGCGCCGTGACGGCGGCCTGCACCTTCCCGGACGCATCACGCCAGCGGCGCCACTGGGCGACGTACGCCTCACCGGTCAGGCCTGCGAGCTTGGCGCGTTCTTCCTCGGCGGATCGTTCCAGCTTGATCAGCTCATCGGGGACCTGAACCACGCCACGGATCCTTAATCGGCCCGCTGCGCGCGTCGACGATCGGACTTACCTCCCGATCGGGTAGAGCCACTGCCGACCGCCGGGCGGGTCGCCTGCGGGAGCCGCTCGCAAGATCGCGAACTGCCCGTGATCTTCCGAGAGGATCCCGCCCATGCGTCTCGCCCGCACCACCATGTCGGTGGCCAGTGGGAATCCTCCACCCGCGGCCACCGATGAGGAGTCGGGTGGCCGCGTGTTTCGCTACCGTCGGTGATGGTCTCCGGTAGCTCAGGCGTGTGCACCCGCACTCGGCTGCGCTGAGGTCGTGCGGGCCCGGTTCTCACGGATCTCGTCGTGGTGGGCGGCGGCCCAGCCGACCAGGGACGTGGCGATCTCGTGGAGGCCGCGGCCGAGCGGGGTCAGGGCGTACTCGACGCGCGGGGGAACTTCGGCGTAGGCGGTGCGGGCGATCAGGCCGTCCTGCTGGAGTTGGCGCAGGGTGAGGGTGAGCATGCGCTGGGAGATCCCGGGGACTTGGCGCTGCAGGTCGGTGTAGCGCAGCGGGCCCGGCTCCAGGACGGCGATCAGCAGCAGGCTCCACTTGTCGCCGACGCGGTCCAGGACCTCGCGGATGAAGGCCATGTGCTCGGCGGGGATCGCCGCGCACGGCCCGATCGCCGCCGCCCCGACCGCTTTCGCCTCACCGGCCGCCTTCGCTTCGCGGGTCTGTTCCATGACGCACATTCCTCTCCGGCACGCACACGGATGTGCCTTTTGTACCGCCTTCCATACTGGTCCATCATGGCGCTACGAACAAGTCGTAAGAATTAGAGGTGCGCCGTGCAGGTGGACATCTGGTCCGAGGTGACGTGCCCCTGGTGCGGGCTGGGCCATCACCGCCTGGAGCAGGCCGTCGAGCGGTTCAAGCACGCGGGCGAGGTGGAGGTGGTCCACCACTCGTTCCCGCTCAGCAGCAGCTTCCCCGAGGGCCGCACCTTCTCCGTCCGCGAGGCTCTGCTGCGACGGCACGGTGTGGGCGGCGGTCAGGCCGAGGCGTCGACCCGGCGGATCGAGGCACTGGCCGCGGCCGAGGGTCTGAGCCCCTACCGGGTGCTGGACAACCAGGTCGGCAACACCGATCTGGCCCACGAGTTCCTCGCCCACGCCTCCGCCCAGGGCAAGAACCGCGAAGCGTGGGACGCGATCTTCGACACCTACTTCGGCAAGGCCGAGCCCGTCTTCTCCCCGGACGACCTGCTGGCGTTGTCCGACACCCTGGGCCTGGACCGCGAGCAGACATGGCAGGCACTCGCCCAGCGCCGTTACCGCGAGCAGGTCCGCGACGACGCGGCCCGCGCTCAGCGCCTCGGCGCGACCGGTGCCCCGTTCATCGTCGTCGACGGCCGCTACGGCGTTCCCGGTGCCCAGGACAGCGACACCCTGCTCGACCTGCTCCGCACCGCTTGGGACGACACCCACCCCCTCACCCCCGTCGCAGGTGGCGGTGACGCCCCGGTCTGCGGCTCGGACGGCTGCGCCGTCCCGGCACACGGCTGAATCCCCATTGCTGGGGGTCCTGCAGGGACTGCTGGCCGCGGTGTTCGCGATGGCCGGCGTCATGAAGACGACCCAGCCGATCGACAAGCTCGCCGGCACTCTTCCCTATGCCAAGGACCTCGCCCCGGGCACGGTCCGGCTGATCGGCGCGGTCGAACTGGCCGCCGTGCTCAGCCTCGTCCTGCCCGCCGCCACCGGCCTCGCGGTGGTCCTCACCCCGCTCGCCGCCGTCGGCCTCGCGGTGGTGATGGTGCTGGCCGGCACCTTCCACTCCGCCGCCGGGAGTGCAGCGCGATCGGCATGAACGCCGTGCTGCTGGTTCTGTCCTTCGTGGTGGCCTGGGGCCGCTTCGGCCCTTACTCCTTCTGATCCCTCCGAATCCGTCCCCGACCGGCTCCCGCCGCCCGGCCCTCCGCCCACGAAAGGCGATGACTCCCCATGACCGACCTGCTCGTCCTCGGCGGCAGTGGCCGCACCGGCACCCACGTCCTGGCACAGGCCGCCGAACGCGGCCACCGCGTCCGCGCCCTCGTCCGCGACCCCTCCGCCGTCCACGCCCCGACCGGTGTCGAGCTGATCCAGGGCACGCCCGCGAACATCGACGACATCCGCCGGGCCGCCCAGGGCACCCAGGCGGTGATCAGCGTGCTGAACAACGCCCGCGCCTCCGACAATCCTTGGGCCAAGCCGGTCAGCCCGCCGATGTTCATGACCGACGCCGCCCGCAACACCCTGACCGTGATGGCCGAACAGGGCATCCCCCGGATCGTCCTGACCTCCTCACAGGGTGCCGGCGACGACTGGGCCCGCCTCAACCCGCTGGTGAAGGCATTCATCAACCTGTCGAACATCAAGGTCGGCTTCACCGACCACACCGGCGTCGACCAGGTCGTGCGCGCCTCCGACACCGACTGGACCCTCGCCCGCGCCGTCGCCCTCAGCGACAGGCCCGCCACCGGCCCCCTGCGCGCCGGTGACGCCAACGTCACCACGCCCGGACGCTGGATCAACCGGGCCGACCTCGCTCGCTTCCTCCTCGACTCCGTCGACGAGGAGACCTGGATGTGCCGCGCCCCGCTGGTGTGGAACGCCCGCGGCTGACCCACCCCACCTCGAACCCCTGCTGAACAGCCAGAACACCCCAAAAAGCCCGAGGAGACATCCCCATGCCCGACACGTCCAAGGTCATCGCCGTCTTCGGAGCCGGCACCGGGCTCGGCGCCTCCGTCGCCCGCCGCTTCGCCCGCGAAGGCTTCCGCGTCGCCCTCGTCGCCCGCCGCAAGGACCGCCTCGACGCACTCGTCGAACAGCTCATCGGCGAGGGCATCGACGCGGCCGGATTCACCGCCGACCTCTCCGAGCCCGCCGAGGTACCCGCCCTCATCGACGTCATCCGCGGACGGTTCGGCCGGATCGACGTCATCGAGTACGGGCCGATCAGCGGGGAACAGAGCTTCGCCCCCGCCACCAAGCTGGATGCTGTCACCCTGCAGAAGGACAGCCCCCTCCTCCTGCTCACCCCGGTCGAGGTGGTCCGCGCGGTGCTGCCCGAGTGGGCCGAGCGCGGCGACGGCGCGTTCCTGATGACCACCGGCCACACCGCCGTGGCGCCGCGGCCGTACATGAGCGGCGTGGGCCCGCTGATGTCCGCCGCCCGCAACTGGCTGTACTCCCTCAACGGCGAACTCGCCGACATCGGCGCCTACGCCGGCACCCTGTCCATCGCGGCCTTCATCGCCCGCAGCGAGATGGGAGAGATCGCCGCCGCATCACTGCCGGAAGGCGTCGGCCCGCTCGTCGACCCCGACGACCTCGCCGAGCACTACTGGAACTTGTACACCAAGCGCGACCGCATCGAGCAGATCCACCCCGAGCCGACCGCCGGGTAACCGCAGCCCGGGCCCCTCGCCACCGCGGTTCGGGTCATCCCTCGGCGACGACCACCCTGCGTACAAGCCAGTCCACCGGTGGGGAGTCCAACTGTCCGTCCGCGGGGACCGCCCGCCGACGGGGAGCCCGCGGCCGTACGCAGGGAAAGGATCTTGGCCGCTGTCATCACCACGCCGGAAGATCGCGCCTGCCCGATCATCAACGCCCATCCCCGTCGGCCTGGGCCGGCTCGCCACCGGCCGCCCTGCCGAGCCCGGGGAACACCCGCAGCTGCTGGACCGCCTCGCGACCGTTCCCGATCCACGTAAGGCCAAGGGGCGCCGCCACCCCCTCGCCTTCGTCCTCGCACTCGCCACGTACGCGGTACTGGCCGGCGCGAAGTCCCTGACCGCGATCGCGGAAGGGGCAGCCGACACCCCGGCCGCCGTGCTCACCGCCCTCGGCGGCCCGAGCCGCGAACCCGCCGGGCCCACCGCCCCGACCGAAGCCACCGTGCGCCGAATCCCGCAGCGCGTGGACGGCGACGCCCTCGCCGCGGCGATCGGCGCCTGGCTCGCCGCTCGGGACCCCGACCGCCCGCCACCCGACCATGACCTGGGCAGACGCGCACGCCGCTCGCTGGCCGTGGACGGCAAGACCGTTCGCGGCGCACGGCGCGCCGACGGCACCCAGGTCCACAGCTCAACCTCGCCCGCTACATCAAGGACGGCACCGTCACCGACATCGACAACGGAGAGTAGGAGACGAGATGCCGGACTCGGAGACCCCGGCCCGCTCGAAGATGGCCGTGGACCGGCTGATCGCCCGGCGCGAGGTCCACCTGCGGGAGAAGACGCTGTGGCGGATGCTGTACGAGATCGTCGCGCGGGCGGCAAGGTCCAGCTCCTCGGTGTCAACATCGAGGAGCTGGACCTTGCCGCCCGCAGGGCCCCGGTGAAGGCCAAGGGCTCGAAGCCGCGTACCCGCCGCCGCGGTGCCCCGCGCGAGGACTACGTCATGGAGCCCGTGTACTGGGACGCCGGCATCGCCCGCCTGCTGCCCCGGCTGATCAAGGGCCGCACGCGCGGGCCGGTGGTCGTCACCCACCGCAAGCCGGGTCCCGGCAAGGTCCTCGCGCCGCGTGACGTGTGCCCGGACACGGGGCTGGTCCGGCTGTCGTACGGCCAGGCCCGCGCCCTGCTCGACGCCCACACCGCAGTCGGCGGAGTGCCGGGCACAGGCCGGGACCTGCACGAATACCGCCATTCTGGTCTCACCCACCTCGGCGAGGCCGGGGCCGGCCTGCCCATGCCGATGGCGAAGTCCCGGCACAAGAAGCCGGAGAACGTACGGCGCTACTTCCACCCCTCGGCGGAGGCGATCGCCGAGGTCACCAGCCTGCTCGCGCCCGGAGACAGCAGACGCAGAGGTCTTAGCGAACACGGAAGCGTACGACCGAAACTCGTCGACTTCACCTATGCGGCGGGGTTCGTGGGCAGGAGCCGGGCGAGCCAGTCGGTGCGGGTTCGGCGGGCTGCGGCCGAGATGCGGGCTTGCGGGTACAGGGCGTCGAAGCCGTGGAAGCCGCCTGCCCAGACGTGGAGTTCGGCCTGGCCGCCGGCCGCCCAGATGCGGGTGGCGTAGGCGGTGTCCTCGTCGCGGAAGACTTCGGCGGAGCCGGTGTCGATGTAGGTGGTCGGCAGGCCCGCGAGGTCGTCGGCCAGGGCGGGTGAGGCGTATGCGGATACCTCGTCATCCGTGAGGTCGCCGAGGAGGCAGCGCCACCCGAACTCGTTCATCTCGCGGGTCCAGACGCCGGGCCCGTCCGAGTACTGGAGGCTGGAGGTAGTGGTGTTGCGGTGGTCGAGCATGGGGCCGATCAGGACCTGGGCGGCGATCGCCGGGGTGCCGAGGTCGCGGGCCAGCAGGGTGACACCTGCAGCGAGGCCGCCGCCCGCGCTGGCGCCCGCGACGACGATCCGGGCGGGGTCGATGCCCAGTTCGGCGGCGTGGTCGGCGACCCAGACCAGTCCCTGGTAGCAGTCGTCGACCGGGATGGTGCCGGTCGATTCGGGTGCGAGCCGGTAGTCGACGGAGACCACGACGGCGCCGAACTCGTCAAGCCACTCCAGCGGGATGTCGATCTGTGAGAAACGGTCGCCCATGACCATCCCGCCGCCGTGCATCCAGTAGACGCAGGGCGCGGCAGCGGCGCGATCGCCGTTCGCGGGGCTGAAGACGGACAAGGGGATCGGGGTGCCGTCCGGACTCGACACGGTGACCTCGCGCCGGTCGATGGCGCGACCTTCGAGGAGGGGTTCGACGGGCATCGAGGAGAAGGGGCGTACCTGCGCCAGCACTTCCGGGCTGAGCTGGGACATCATGGGCATGTCGGCCAGGAGTTCATGCAGTTCGGGGTCCAGGCCGGGGCGTGCCGTGGTCATGGTCGTTGCCTCTCGTGGGTGGTGGCGGGACGGTCGGGCGAGGACGGGGGCCACCTCGGTGGGCACCGAGGCGGTAGAGGGGTGTGGGGTGTTCGGCGGGTCAGAGGGCGGATTTGCCGCGGACCGGCACGTAGTCGGTGTACACGGAGTCCTTGGCGAGCAGTGGGTCGATCTGCGCCACGATGGCCTGTGCGGTCTCGCCGGCGAAGACGCGGTGGTGGTCCTCCTCGCTGGTCCAGCCTTCGGCGACGTGGACGACGTCGGGGTCGGACGCGGAGCGGGAGACGAGGTAGACGAGGCAGTATTCGCTCGCGCCGGGGCTGCCCTCGTCCAGTCCGGTCAGCAGCAGGTCGACGAGCTGGTCGCCCATACCGGGCCTGGCGGTCAGGGTGGCGCCGAAGCCGTAGTCGGCAATCATGGATTCTTTCTCTTCCTCTTCGGTGATGGAGTGCGGTGATTCCATTCAAGCCGTTTGACCTGCGGAAACGTTAGACCGATACTCGTTCGTCCTTGCACGATCCTCGCGAGTTCGGGAACCTCGGCGCGGAATGGTGCTGGAATGGACGCATGTACCTCGAAGAACTCCGCGCCCTGCTGGCCCGCCATGCGCGGTCCGACTGGACCACCGCCGTCGACGGCGTCCTCATCTCGAAGGTCGACCGACCTGATCCGCCGGCGCCTTCGATGTCCGGCACGCTCCTGGCGGTCATCGCGCAGGGCGCCAAACGCCTCGCCCTGGGTGAGAGGGTGTTCGAGTACGGACCCGGGCAGTACCTGGTCGCATCCGTCGATCTGCCTGTCACAGGACAGTTCACCCAGGCCGACCCCAAGCAGCCGGCGCTGGGGTTCGGTCTCGTCCTGGAACCGTCCGCCATTGCCGAGCTGCTGCTTGAGGCCGGGCCCGGAGACGCACCCCGGAGCAGCGGGGGCGCGCCGTCGGGGATCGCCGTCAGCGACGCTCCGCCCGCGCTGCTGGACGCGGTGGTCCGGCTGTTGCGCCTGCTCGACGAGCCCCGTGACCGGGCCGTACTGGCCCCGCTGGTCAAGCGCGAGATCCTGTGGCGTCTGATCACCGGCGAGCAGGGTGCGACGGTTCGCCAGCTCGGCCTGGCCGACAGCAGCCTCAGCCACATCTCGCGGGCCGTGCGCTGGATCCGCGAGCACTACGCGCAGCCCTTCCGGGTAGAGGACGTGGCGCGGCAGTCCGGCATGGGCGTCTCCGCCTTCTACCGCAACTTCCAAGCGGTGACCGCGATGAGCCCCATCCAGTTCCAGAAGCAGATCCGGCTCCAGGAGGCCCGGCTGCTGCTCGCCACCCACCCCGGAGACGTCACCGGAGTCGGCCACCGCGTCGGCTACGACAACCCGTCGCAGTTCAGCCGCGAATACCGCCGCCAATTCGGCGCGCCCCCCAGCAAGGACGCCGCCCGACTGCGTCAGGCCGTGCGTACTCGCTTGGGTGTCCTTTCCTGATCCGGACTGGGATCCGATAGAGCATCGTGCAAGGGGTGGCGAGGATCATTCTATGGTTGCTGCAGGTCGCGGGGTTGAATCGAATCACAGATTCTCCCGCGGGGCGGATGTCCGTCCGGCCGACCGCGGATCCCACCGCACCGCATGGATCACAGCATGAGTGAAACAGTGCTTTTCGCCCGCGAGTTCCTGCGGAGCCCGCTCTGTACGGCCGCCCTGATGCCGAGTTCGTCCCGGCTGGTCGAGCGGCTTGTCGCCGCCATACCGGAGCGGGGCGAGCCCGTGGTGGTGGAGCTCGGCCCAGGCACCGGACCTGCCACCGCGGCAATCCAACACAAACTGGCAGGCCGCGAACGCCACATCGCGGTCGAACTGAACGATCGGCTCGCCGCACATCTGGTTGAGCGGTTTCCCGGCGCCGAGACCGTCGCCGAGTCCGCCTGGGAACTGCCCCGCATCCTCGCCGACCGGGGCCTTGGCGCGGCGGACGTCGTGGTGAGCAGCCTCCCCTGGTCAGCGTTCACTGGTCCGCACGGCCAGGCCCTCGTACCGGCCATCGCATCGGTGTTGTCCGCGACCGGGGTGTACACGCAGTTCGCCTACTCTTTCGCCCACTGGGCCCCGCCCAGCCGCCACAGGCTCGCCCAGTTGCGCCGGGCGTTCGAAGAAGTGGTCGCGAACAGGACGGTGCACCGCAACCTGCCTCCCGCCCTGGTGTACTCCGCGCGCAGGCCGCGCGTTCCGTCCAGTCAGCCCGCGCCACCGGCCGCGCCCATCGCGATTCGAACCGCGTCCTGACTGGGTGGCGCACCGAAAAGGCGTCGGTATTCCCGACTGAATTGGGACGGGCTGTCGTACCCCACGCGGTATCCGATGTACGCGATGTCTTTCGGGTGTTCCGTCAGTAGGAGCCGGGCCTGATGGAGTCTGATGTTCTTCTGGAACTGGATGGGGCTCATGCGGGTGACGGCCTGGAAGTTCCGGTAGAAGGAGGACGCGCTCATTCCGACAAGTTCTGCCACGTCGTCCCCCCGAAACGGTGTCCGGTAGTTCTCGCGAATCCAGTGCACGGCTCTGGCGATATGAGAGAGCTTGCTGTCAGCGAGACCTATGTGACGGACCGTCGCGCCCTGCTCACCGGTGATCAGACGCCACAGGATCTCGCGTTCGACGAGGGGGGCGAGCATGTCCCTGTCCCGTGGCCGGTCGAGCAGGCGCACCAGTCGCACAACGGCGTCCAGGAACTCGTCGGAGGCGTCGCTGACGGCGATGGCGGATGGTGCCGTGCCGAGCGGCGGAAAGGTGCCGGGCACCGTCTGCAACATCATCTCGGCGACATCCGACGGATGCAGGAGCAGGCCGAGTCCCAACGCTGGCTGCTCCGGGGTGACATCGAGGAAGCGGCCGGTGACCGGCACGTCGACGGATGCGACCAGGTACTGCCCGGGGCCGTACTCGTACACGCGGTCGCCCAGCGCGAGACGCTTGGCGCCTTGGGTGATCAGGGCCATGACCGTTCCACTCATGGAGGCATGGTGTTCGTCCGACTCCTGGCGGCCGATCCTCACGTTCTCGATGGCGGTCGATCCGTCGGGGCTGACGTGACGCGCCAGCAGGGTGCGGAGTTCGTCGAGCGGTGACCGTGGTGTCGCCCGGGGCCGACCTGCTGCCCTGGGAGGAGGCTCCCGCCTGCACCGGCGCACTGCGCGTCCTGATCACGCCCGCGCCGGCCGAGCCTGTGCACTCCGCCATCACCGCGGCCCTGGCCGACGACCGTCCGCTCACTGTGCGGGTCGGGCTGAGGCCGCCTCACCGCTGGTCGACAGCATCCGCTGTCAGTCAACTGGCTGACGTGGGACCGGCGTTCACTGAGGAACTGGTGGGTCGGCCGCGGCTGCTGCTGGTCGGTGCCACAGATCTCGCCGCAGTCCTGGCCATCCTGGCCGGGACCTTGCACCGCCCGGTCGTCGTCCTGGACCCGCGGCCCGGTCATGTCGGCTCCGGGGCCTTCCCCGGCACCGCCGACGTCGTCCGTGCCTGGCCCGAGGCTGGCGGAGCAGCCGGGTGTCGGCCGCCGCAAATCGATCCAGGCGGTGGCCGCACGGCTGCCGGACGGCAACGAGCAGAACCCGCAGCAGTTCGTGAACCAGTCGACCTGAGATCCGGTGCCGGTGCAGCGGCGGATAGTCGAGCGGGTGCTGCCGCTCGTCAACCCGACGGCCTGGGTATTCGACGATGTGTCAGCGCCCAAGGACGGACAGATGTCGGTCGCCGTGGCTCCGCAGTACTGCGGAGCGTTGGGCAAACGGGCGAACTGCCACGTCGCGGTCAGTGTCCACGCCGCGACCGACACGGCTTCCTGCCCGCTGCAGTGGCGGCTGTTCCTGCCCGAGGAGTGGGCGTCGGACACCGGCCGGCGGGCCATCACCCGCGTTCCGCCCGAGGCCACGCACCGCGAGAAGTGGCGGCCGGCTCTGGACATGCTCGACACACTGGCCGGCTGGGGTATGAAGCCGCCGGTAGTCGTGGCCGACGCGGCCTACGGCACCAACGCCCGCCTGCGGACAGGCCTGTCCGAGCGTGGACTGGCCTACGTCCTGGCCGTCCGCTCGGACGTGAGCGCCCGCCCCTCCGAGACAGAGCCCGTGGCTCCGGCCCGCAACGGGCCCATCGGATGCCGGCCCCAGCCGGGTTACCGGCAGGCCGCACCATCATTGGCTGCGCTGGCCACCAGCCTCGGACAGGAGACAATCACCTCTCTCACCTGGCGCAACGGCTCAAGAGGAGAGTTACGTTCCCGCTTCGCCGCCGTGCGCGTACGCAGTCGAACGGCCCTCCGGTGCCGACGCACCGACTGAGTACTGGCTGTCCAACCTGCCCGCCGACACCCCGATCGCCGACCTGGTCCGTCTGGCCAAGGACCGCTGGCACATCGAGCACGACTACCGCGAGCTCGAACACGGCCTCGGCCTGGACCACTGCGAAGGCCGCTCCTGGCCCCGCTGGCACCACCACGTCACCCTCGTGACCGCCGCCCACGCGTTTCTCACCGAGCAGCGCCTGGGCCCAAAAGTGCCCACACCCACAACTCCAAGACCCAATAGACCTAACGGAGTCCTACCAGCGCGTGGGCGCGGGGCCAGCTCCTGGTATCAGTGCGGCGTGACCTTGCCTGCCGGCTGATCACTTCGCCTGGGAGAGCGAGACCGCGTCGGGGCCGGCGGGGAATCGTAGCTGGCCGGTCGTGTCGTGCACGGCTCGCCAGACGGTTTCGGCGACATCGCTCTCCTTGGTGAACAGGTCCTGCGCCGTGAAGTCCGCCATGGCCTTCTTCGCCCATGACACGTAGGGCGCCGGGACCAGCTCGTCCAGCGGCGCCCCGTCCGCCGCCTTGGCCGCATTGGCTGCGAAGTTCGTCGTCAGGCAGGCGCCCGGCTGGACCGTCTTCGCCTGGACGCCGAAGGGCGCGAGTTCGAGCGCGAGGGATGCGGTGAACCCTTCGACGGCCATCTTGCTCGCTTTGTAGACGGCTGTGAGCGGCATGTGGCCCAGCACCACGCTGGATGTCACGTTGACCACCACGCCGGAGCCGCGCTCGCGGAACTGGGGCAGCACTGCTTGTGTCACCGCCATCACGCCGAACGTGTTGGTCTCGAAGACTTCACGTACCCGGGCCATGGGGGTGCCCTCGAACACGCCCATCGACGGGACTCCCGCGTTATTGACCAGGACATCGACGGTCCCCGCAGTCTCCAACGCGGTAGCGATGGTGTCGCGCCTGGTCACGTCGAGCTCGATGACGCGGAGCCGGTCCGACTCGGGAAGGACGCCTGGACGCGGTGTCCGCATCGTGGCGATGACGTTCCACCCCTGCGAGTGGAAGTAGAGGGCGGTCTCCCGCCCGTACCCGGATGAGGTACCAGTGATCAGAACCGTCTTCATGTTGTGCCCCTTTGCGATGTGGTGGGATCCGTACGGGTGGGCAGGCATTTTCCTGCTCCACGGGAGAACCGGTGATCCCATTGAATCGCTCTGACCTGCGGAGATAGTAGAACTATCCTCCCTTCTCCTTGCACGATCCTCCAGTAAGCCCACCCAGCTCAGGGCATGAGACCCGCTGGCGCACGCACGGGCTGACGCAATCGGACGGCGTCCTTGCTGGGGGAGCGCTCCGAAGTGGCGGCGGTATTCGCGGCTGAACTGTGACAGGTTGTCATGATCGACGCGGTGGCCGGCTGCGGTGACGTCTCCCGGATGGGTGGCGAGCAGCAGCCGCGCCTCCTGCAGCCTGATCTGTCTGTGGAACTGAAGGGGGCTCATCGCGGTCATCGCCTGGAAGTTGCGGTAGAAGTCGCAGACGCTGGTCGCGGACATCCGCGTCACGTCCTCGACCCGGAAGGGCTGCGCGTAGTGCTCGCGAATCCAGCCTACGGCCCGGGATTCGTGGATGAGACTGCTCTCGGCAAGGCCGAGTTGGCGGACTGTGGCGCCCTGGTCTCCGGTGATCAGGCGCAAGAGGATCTCGCGTGTGACCAACGGGTGAGTACGGCCTGGTCGCGGGGTCCGTCGAGCAGACGCAGCAGCCGGACCACCGCATCGAGCAGCGCGGGCGGAGCATCGCTGACGATGATCCCTGACGGCGCACCTCCGTTGGTGCGGGTGGTGTCTCCGGACCCGGCTGCAACAGCAACTCGGCGACAACCGGTGGTTCCAGCACGAGTCCGAACCCCAGCGCCGGCTGCTCGGGGTCAGCCCGGGTGAACTGCCCGCTGACGGGCGGGGTGCTCGTCTCGTGCTGGTCGTCGGCGGCAGTCCGCGCAGTAGATCGTTTGCCAGAGCTGGACGGGTCGCTGATTCCTACTCCCTGGGGTCAGGCGGCCTTCTACCATCCGAGACACGGACCCCGAGCTGCTGGAACGGATCACCGCGCGGCGTGCGGAGCTGGACGAACGTGAGGAACTGCTCGCCAAGCAGTTGGCGGAGGTGCGGGCCGAGCGGGACGAGCTCGCCGTCGCGGAAGGGGTTCTTCAGCAGGTGAGCGAACAGCTCGCCAACGAACGCGCCTCGGCTGCGCAGACCGCCGGGCAGGTGGGCGGACGAGCGGTACTGCTGATCCCGCACCGAACGCCGGACATGGAGGAGACCTTGCTCCAGCCGGACTATCAGCGCATCCTGGCCACCGTGCGGCAGGCGGCCGGACCGGTCATGGCCCGGCGGGGTCGGCGACGCCCTGGGAATCGATGTCAGCGTGCGGTCCAAGCTGGAGCCGCTGCGCGGGAAGCTGGTCAGGCTCGTCGACCGCGGCTGGCTGCGCAAGTTGCCCGACGGCCGCTTCACCACCCGCTTGTGACCTGCCCCGCCGCCTGGAACCGCGCGGCACGGGCGTAACCGCGGCGCCCTCGGCAGCCGTTGGAACTGTGTGACGCAAACTGAAAAGCACGCCGAGGAGACCTGCCCGCTTGTCTACCAGTGCCGCCTGCAGGTGTCCACGCGTACCGTCAACCGCCTCGCCGATCTGTCGTGGCAGTGGGGGAACGGCTCATGGAGGTCTTCGCGCGAGTATCCGGGTCGGATCCACACCCTCCCCGGGCCCCGGTGAGCGAACCTCGGTGCGACTCGCACCCCTCGACCCCTCGCAGTGGCGGCACCTTCGGCTTGGCCGAACGATCGCCATGCACGGGGACCGGTCACCCCTTCTGTAGGATACCCGAGGGGGTATCTCTAAGGAGTGTGGGTTGTGGAACTGGCGATGGCGGCTGAGGAACTGAAGACGGTGGTGAACCGGCTGCGCCGGGCGCAGGGTCAGATCGCTGGTGTGATCAAGATGATTGAGGAGGGGCGGGACTGCGAGGACGTCGTCACCCAGCTCGCCGCTGCGGCCAGGGCCCTGGACAAGGCCGGTTTCGCGATCATCGCCACGGGGCTGCAGCACTGCCTGACCGACGCGGACATGGCTGCTTCCGGTGACCGGGAGCAGATGCGTATTCGACTGGAGAAGCTGTTCCTCTCTCTGGCCTGACCGTGGTGCCGGGACGCCGGATCACCCGCCCGGTTCGGCGGTCGGCCACATGGCCTGGCAGGTGAAAGGGGAGGGATCCGGAGCCGGGCCCCTCCCCTTCGTGGTGTGGTTCAGCGGTTGCGCAGCGCGGCCAGCGTGTTGTCGAGGTCGGCGGCGCGGGGGCGGTTGTGGGGGAGCCTGGCGAGCATGGCGGCCATGCCGCAGGCGTTGGTCAGGGCAGAGAAGACCAGACCGCCCGCGATGCCGGCCGAGATGAGCTGGAAGGCGGGGTGGACGACGAGCCCGAGCAGCAGACCGAGCAGCACGATCACTCCTGCGGTGAGCCTTACCTGCCGCTCCATTGCCCAGGTGGCACGGGAGGTGCCCTGGGGGCGGTGGAGCTCGTGACCGTCGGCCGCCCAGGCGCCGGTGCCTCCCGACAGGGTGGCGGCGGTGACGCCGTTCTCCGCGAGGATCTTGCAGGCGTTCTCGGAGCGGGCGCCCGAGGCGCAGACGACCAGGACGTCGCCGCGGGCGGTGGCGTGACGGATGTCGGGCAGTGCACGCCGGATCTGGTCGAGGGGGATGTTGAGCGCGCCGGGGAGATGGCCGCCGGCGTATTCGCCCGGGGTGCGCACGTCGATGATGGTCAGTTCGTGCAGACGCGTGCGCGCCTCGTCAGTGGCGAGGGCCGTGGGTGTGGTCATGGCAGATGTCATCCTGGTGCGTCGGAGTGTGCTGAGCTTGATCTGACGGGAGCCGGCTGAAGGCGGTCCTGAGGCGCGGTGGGGCTGGAGAAGCTCTCCTGGTCCCTGGTCTGAGCCGGTGGCTGCCCTCGTCCTCAGCGGACCCCATCAACGAGCATGAAGACCGCCACCGCCAGCAGGACGCCGGCGAAGATCTTCTGAAGGGTGGTGCCGGAGATCTTCGTTGCGAGGCGTTTGCCATCCCAGGCGCCGAGGATCGCGGCTCCGGTGAAGGGGCCGATGATCTCCCAGTGGAGCCCGGTGCCGGTGCCGGTGCGAGCGGTGAGCGCGGCAAGTGAGTTCACGGTGATGACGAGCAGGCTGGTGCCGACCGCCCGGCGCATGGCCAGTCCCAGGACGCTCACCAGGGCGGGCACGGCGAGGAATCCCCCGCCGACCCCGAGAAAGCCCGTCACTGCGCCGAGTCCGGCACCGGCACCGGCTGCCTTGCCGGGACGGATTCGGTCCGGCGGCTCGGACGCGGACGGACGCAGCATGCGCAGGGCCGCCAGCGCGGCGATGACCGCGAACGCCGCCGTCAGTACCGCTTCGGGCAGGCGCCCGGCGACGGCGCCGGCAAGGAAGGCGGGGAAGATGCCCGCCGCGGCGAACAGCGACCCTGTCTTCCACGCCACGTTCCCGTCGCGGGTGTGCGCGTACAGGGCGGTGGCGGAGGTGGCGGTGACGATGATCAGGCTGGCGGTAGTGGCGGCGGCCGGACTGAAGCCGAGCAGGTAGATGAGTGCCGGCACGGCAAGGACGCTGCCGCCGCCGCCGAGGGCTCCGAGGGCGAGACCGATGACGGCCCCGGCGATGAGGGCGAGGACGAGTACGGTCACGCTATCTGGCCGCTGTTCCCGCGTTCGTCGACGACCGGGTGTCCGGCGGCGGCCCACGCGTTCATGCCGCCCACGACGTCCACCGCGTGCGCTCCGCGTTCGGTGAGGAGCTTCGCGGCCTGCTGGGAGCGGTGTCCACTGCGGCAGATCACCACCAGCGGACGGCCCACGACCTCGGCGGGCAGGGTGGCGCCGGCGACCAGTTTCGTCAGCGGTACGTGGACGGCGCCCGGGGCGTGGCCCGAGTTCCATTCGGGCTTCTCACGGACGTCCAGCAGGACCGCGTCGGGCCGGTCGCCGCTGGTACGGCTGCGCGCCGCGTCGACCGTGACACGGGGCCCGTTTCGGCGAAAGAGGAACATCACACGCTTCCTTCCATGCGGGGGGACGGCCGAACTCAGGCGGAGACCAGAGGCAGCCCGGCATCCGTCGCGGCGTCGAAGCCGTCGTCGACGGCGACCACGTCGCGGCCGGCGGCATCGAGCAGGGAAGCGGCGATCGCCGCGCGCATCCCGCCCGCGCAGTGCACCCACACCGTCCCGTCCGGCACCTCGCCGATACGGCCGTGCAGCTCGTGGATCGGGATGTGGACCGAGCCGTCGATGTAGCCGCCTGCGCGCTCCGAGTCCCGGCGCACGTCCAGGACGACCACGTCGTCGCCGCGCCGACGGACATCGGCGAGGTCGGCGAAGCGTGCGCGGGGGAAGGAGGCGAGCTGCTCGCCCTCACGGATCCAGCCGGCCGGGTCGCCGGTGGCGGCGGCGGCCGGGCGGTCGACGCCCACCCGGGCCAGCTCCCGCTGCGCGCCGGCGATCTGTGCGGGGGTATCGGCCAGCAGGGTGACGGGCTTGCCCCACGGGATCAGCCAGGCCAGGTAGGTGGCGAGCTTGCCGTCGCCCTCGAAGTTGAACGACCCGGCCACATGCCCCTCGGCGAAGGCCATGCGGCTGCGCAGGTCCACCACCCACTCACCGGCGGCCAGCCGGGAGGAGATCTCGCCGGCATCCGCGCGCCTCGGCGGGGTGAGGTCGACGGGGGCGGGACCGGTGGCGTTGGCCGGGCTCATGTGCGCGTAGTAGGCGGGCACGTCCTCCAGTCCGGCGAGCATCCGCTGAACGAAGGTGTCCACGTCCAGGGTGAGCGCGTCGTTGCTGGTGCGTTCCTTGCCGATCGTGGTCGCGTCCCCCTCGGCCTGGGCGGAGGAGCAGAAACTGCCGAACCCGTGGGTGGGCAGCACCGGCACCTCGTCGTCCAGCTCGGCGGCCAGCCGGTGGGCAGAGGCGTGCTGGGCCCGGGCCAGCTGCTCGGTCAGCCGAGGCTCCACCAGGTCGGGGCGGCCCACCGTGCCGATCAGCAGCGATCCGCCGGTGAACGCCGCCACACCGCGCCCGCCCTGCTCCAGGACGTAGGAGGTGTGGTGCGGAGTGTGCCCGGGCGTGGCGATCGCACGCAGGACCAGACCCGCGTCCACGTCCACGGTGTCGCCGTCGGCGACCGCGGTGCGGGCGAAGGACACGTGCGCCGCGGCCGGCACCAGATAGGAGGCGCCGGTGGTGCGGGCCAGCTCCAAGCCACCGGTGACGTAGTCGTTGTGCACGTGGGTCTCCGCAACGTACGCGATGCGCACCCCGCGCCTGGCGGCAGCGGCGATCACCTGGTCGATGTCGCGCGGCGGATCGATGGCCACCGCGGCAGCGGCCCCGCCGGCCAGGTAGCTGCGGTTGCCCAGACCCTCGAACTCAAGAGTGTCGACGAAGAACACGACTGCGGCTCCTCCATAAGAACGGTGTACCCCGGGGGGTATTTGCCGCCCACCCTAACAGCAATACCCCGGGGGGTATTTTTGGGAGGTCACGGGGCATCTTGCGGAGGGCAAGAAGGTGCGCCTTGTGCTGTCCACGGGGCCCCTGAGCTGGATGATCGTGCCGAGCGGGCCCGGGCGGCCGAAACACGCGCCGGGGGAGGGGGCCGCCTACGCGCCGGCCTGCCGCCCGCCCAGGCGCACGGAGCTGCTGTCGCCGACCGGGCCGCGCGAGCGATGGCGCACCACAGCGATCCGGGCCTATGGCGCCGAGGCCGCCGACCGGTTGGCGGAGCGGGCGCGGGCGGCGGCCGGAGCGGTGTGGGCGCGGATGCGGCCGGTGGTCGACATCGCCCTGGCGGCCGTCGACGTCGTCGCCGTGGTGTACGTGATGCGCGGCGCGTTCAAGCGCCACCACCCTGCTCGCCGACGCCCGCCGTCACCTCTCCGTTTCCCTCCTCCAGTGACCCCTGCGGCATCACCGCGCGCAGGAACAGCGCGCCAGCTGGCGCCTCCCAGCGCCGATGACCCTGCGCATCGCCGGCGGTTTCGGCTGGCCCCACAGCCGCCACACCCGGCCGCCAGCCCCCATTGGCCAGCCCGAGCCGTCCCCTCCACGTGGCTGGGCTTCCTCGGCCTGCCGCGCTGCGGCTTTTCCACCGACGAGGTCGAAATCATCGGAGACCGTGATCGGCCGGGCGCTACGTGGAGCGACTACCACCGCGACGATGTCGCACCGTGCTGGCATCTGCTGCCCGGACTCACCGGCACATTGTGATCAGTTCCGCTGGTGGACGGCGGCATTGACCAGCAGATGGGCCAGGTCTGAGGGCAGGCCGAGGTTGTGTTCGAGCCAGGCGGCGTCGTGACCGTGGGTGGCGAGGATCCAGGCGGTGTAGAGGCGGTTCAGGCTGGGCGCGTCCGGCCTGAGCAGGAGTGGGCGGACGGCGTCCATGGGGAAGCCGCCCAGGGCACCGGTGGTGAACCATGACTCGTCGACCGTCGCGACCGGTTGTCGCCCGGCCTCTTGCTGGGCCCGGTGGTGGCTGTGCAGCATTGCGGCGACCGCTACGAAGGCGATAGCAGGGGCTCCGACCAGGGCGCCGGCGACAGTGGGCAGATCGGCGCGTGGGGCGGTGGCCGGCGCGGTCATCTCCAGTGCGAGGAGCAGCAGGACGCCGAGTACGGCGGCTCCCTCATCGGTGTGCGGGTGGGGGAGAGGCCTCACGCGTGACGAGGCCGGCGTTGCGCCGGCCACCGAGCTGGGCCAGTTCAGCACCGGCGGCCCCGGGGCCGGGTACGACTCACGCACCGGGGCCTTCTGACCGCTGGGACGGGACCGGCGGCCCCCTGACCGTTCCCGGGCGGACTCGCCCATCCGTCCGGCTCGGCGCAGCCTGGGAGGCGTGATGCGGGCGCCGATCGTCGTGCACCGGCCTTCCTCCTCGGGCGGCCGGAGAGCCACCGGGCACCGCCACGGCCACGACGAGTTCCTCGGCACCGCCTACAGCGACCATGACCCGGTGATGTTCCTGGAAAGCGCCGGCGTCGCGGACCCCGATGCGCTCCTGGACGACCCCGCAGTGGGTGCAGTGGCGCGGTCGCCGGGCTCACGAGTTCGGCGCTGCATGACATGGCGGACAGACGCTGGTGCCCGCCGCCTGTTCCGACTCGCGGCCGGCCGTCGGGTCAGGGCGGTTGTTTCGCTGGTCATCGGCGCTGAGGTAGCGGAGCGCCGGTCTACGGGGACGGCTTCGTGGTCCGAAGTGTGTGGGGCCCGACTTCCTCGCCAGGCCCCACGGGGCAGGCCGGTGAGTGGCCGGCGCACTTCGTCGCCTTCGACCTGCTGCGCCTGGAGGGGACGGACACCACCCGGTGGGCCTACCGGCGCCGACGACCACCTTCGCCGCAGAGGCCTCCCGACTGCGAACCGGCAACGCACCCGCGCTTGGTACCCGGAGGTTCCGCCCGGCCGAAGGGCCCGACATTGAGGGCGACTTCCACGACGTCTTCTCCCGAGGCGACGGCAGCAGAGCCTTCATCCTCGGTGACGTCCGCGGGCGCGGTGTCAGGACCGCTACCACGACGGCTCTGGTCCGGCACACCGCTCGCGCCGCCACCCCACTGGTCGATGACCCGGTGCGCATCGTCAAGGCCGTCGACAGAGTTCTCAACGACCGCAACGCCGACCAGAACAACGGCTTCGTGACACTCGTCTACGGTCATCTCACACCGATCGCCGACGGACTCGCCGTCGACCTCGTGAGAGCCGGCCACACGCCGCCCCTCCTGGTGGGCGCCGACCGCGTAGTGGCCCCCGTCGAGGCGCCCGGCGGCCTGCTGTTCACAGTGGTTGGTGAAGAAGCGAGACGCGATCAACCCAGACCTGCGGCTCCATCAGCCACCTCTTCCGTCGGCGGAGGCGGTTGCTGTCCGGAAGGTGCGTCGGTAGGCGAGCGGTGAGACTCCCAGGTGGGCGTGCAGGTGCTGGCGCAGCGAGGCGGCAGTTGCGAAGCCGATCTCGGAGGCGATCTGGTCCACGGTCAGGTCCGTGGATTCCAGGAGGTTCCTGGCGTGTGCGAGGCGCTGGCTGGTCAGCCACTGGCCGGGGGGCAGGCCGGTCTCGGCGTGGAAGCGGCGTACGAAGGTCCGCAGGCTCATGTGGGCGTGCTGGGCCAACTGGTCCACGGTGAGTTTTTCCGCCAGACGTTCCAGGGCCCATTGGCGGGTGGCTGCCGTGGACGCGGCGGGATCGTCGGCGACGGGCCGCTCGATGAACTGGGCCTGTCCGCCCTCGCGGAAGGGCGCCACTACGCAGCGTCGTGCGGCGCGGTTGGCGAGCTGCGCCCCGTGGTCCGCACGGATGAGATGGAGGCACAGGTCGACGCCGGACGCGGCACCCGCCGAGGTGAGCACATCGCCGTCGTCGACGAAGAGCACTTCCTCGTCAAGGCGCACCTGAGGGAACCAGCTCCGGAACCGCTCTGCGCTCTCCCAGTGACAGGTCGCCGGACGCTCGTCGAGCAGGCCGGCTGCTGCCAGTACAAAGCCTCCGCTGCAGATGGAGGCGATCCGGGCACCGGGGCGGAGCCTGGCGAGCGCGGCCGCGACCTCCGGGGCCGGCTCTCGTGTGAGCCGTGTCGTCTCGATCGGCGTGACGATCACGGTATGCGCTGATTCGAGCGCCTCCGGACCGTGTTGGGGAATCACGGCGAACCCCGCGTTGGTCTCGACGGGACCGCCGTCGACGGAACAGACGACGACCTCGTACTTGTCGTCCGCGGCGCCCAGGACGCGGGCCGGTATGCCCAGCTCAAAGGGGTAGACGCCGTCCAATGCGAGGACGGCGACCTTGTGCGGCGACTCGGAACGACCCATGGCAGAATTCTATCGGGTAATGACATATCTGCCGCTGGCCTCGGGCCCCGCGTGAAGCGCAGGATGTTCTCCAGATGCCGATGACAGGCACTTTCACCACTTCTGCTGCTGTTCCAGCACCTATGCCCATGGTCCAGGTGACTGAGAACTGCCGCGCCCCGACCCTTCAGGCCCGTGGGGGCTGGGGGCTCCGGCTTCGGAGCCGGTCCATCCCCGCGGGCTCGTGCGAAAGGTGTGTTCCATGGCCAGGCAAGTGCAGTTCGACCGGCTCGGCGGCCCCGAGGTCCTGACGGTGCGCGACGTCGAGTTGGGTTCACCCGGCGTAGACGAGGTGCTCGTCCGGGTGGAGGCGATAGGTCTGAACCGGGCCGAGGTCATGTTCCGCGAGGGCAGCTACTTTCTGCAGCCGTCCTTCCCCAGTACCCTCGGCTACGAGGCCGCGGGCACCGTGGAGGCGGTCGGTGAGAACGTGGCCGGCCTCGCCGTGGGCGATCCGGTCGGCGTCGTCCCCGCGTTCTCCATGAACGACTACGGCACCTACGGCGACCACGTCATCGTCCCGGCCGGCGCCGTCGTGCCGCGCCCGGAAGGCATCGACCCGGTCCGTGCGGCCGCCGTGTGGATGGCGTACATCACCGCCTACGGCGCCCTCGTCGACGAGGGCGGACTGCGCGCCGGGGACTATGTGCTGCTGTCGGCGGCCGCCGGCGGTGTCGGCCTCGCCGCCATCCAGACCGCCCGCCGCATCGGCGCGGTCTCGATCGCCACCACCCGCCGTGCGGACAAAAAGCAGGCCCTGCTCCACGCGGGTGCCGATCACGTCATCGTCACCGACGAGGAGGATCTGCCGACCCGGGTCAAGGAGATCACCGGAGGTGAAGGCGTCCGGCTGGCTTTCGACCCCATCGCAGGACCCGGTGTCGAGACCATCGCCGAGGCCATCACCCCCGGCGGCCGACTGCTGATCTACGGCGCCATGGATCCCCGGCCCACCCCGTTGCCGAACGCGGGGCTCTACCCGGACCTGAGCACCGGCATGTTCACGATGTTCCGGGTCACCGCCGATCCCGAACGGCTGCGCCGCGCCGTCGCGTTCGTCGACACGGGCCTCGCCGACGGCTTCCTGGCACCCGTCATCGATCGCACCTTCGATCTCGCCGACATCGCCGAAGCCCACCGCTACATGGAATCGGGCGCCCAGGTCGGCAAGATCGTCATCACGGTCGCGCACGACGACACCGCCGCCTGAACCCGAACGCCCCCGGGCAACGGCATGACGCAACTTGCCCACCGGCATCACGCAGGCGCTACCGGTGCGCACTCCCACCCGTTGCAAAGGACAGAGCCATGCGCGCGATATTGCAGGACACGTACGGAGGGCCTGAGGTCCTCACCGAGGCCGAAGTCCCGCTCCCCGAGCCCGCCGTGGGCGAGATCCGTATCCGGGTCAGGGCCGCGGGAGTCAACCCGACCGACTGGAAGCACCGGGACGGCTCCCTCCCCTACGACCACGGGCTGCCCGCCATCACGGGCTGGGACGTGGCCGGGGTGGTCGACAAGGTGGGCCGCGGCGTCACTCTGTACGACCAAGGCGACGAGGTCTTCGGCATGCTGCCTTACCCTTACGCCTCCGGCGGCTACGCCGAGTTCGCCACCGGCCCGGCCCGAGCCTTTGTCCACAAGCCCGCCGGCATCGACTTCGTCCAGGCGGCTGCCCTGCCGCTGGCCGCGCTGACCGCCTGGCAGGCACTGCACGACACCGCCCACGTGCGTGGCGGGCAGCGTGTGCTCATCCAGGGCGGGGCCGGTGGTGTGGGCCATCTCGCCGTGCAGATCGCCCATCACCTGGGCGCCCAGGTCACGGCCACCGCTGCGGCGGATGACGCCGACTTCGTTACGTCGCTGGGTGCCGACCAGGTGGTCGACTACCGCACCACCGCCATCGGTGACGTCCTCTCCGGAGCCGACGCGGCCCTGGTCCCACTTGCCGGACAGTCCCGTCTCGACTCCCTGCGCACGATCCGCCGCGGCGGGGTCCTCGTCTCCCTCCTGGGCGCCGACGAGGAAGCCCTGACACTGGCCGACCAGATCGGTGTCACCTACCGCAGCCTCATGGTCCAGTCCGACCACGCCGGGATGCAGGCCATCGCGCAGCTGGCCGCCCGAGGCGCACTGCGCGCCAAGGTCGATTCGGCCCTGCCGCTCGCCGACGCGGCACAGGCCCACCGGCGCGGCGAGGCCGGTCAGATCGACGGCAAGCTGGTCCTCGTCCCCTGAGCGGGACACCCGACCCGGCGAGTCGCCCCGCGTCACCTCTACTGATCGGCTCCCCCTCCATGCACCGCATGACCGCCCGCAGCCGCCATGAGGAGCACCGCACCTCCACCCCACTGGAACTGCTCTTCGACCTCTGTTTCGTCGTCGCCGTCGCGCAGGCCAACACCCGACTGGTGCACTCTCTCGCCGAGGGCCACTTCGAAAAGGGGATCACCAGCTACTTCGCCGTGTTCTACGCCATTTGGTGGGCCTGGATGAACTTCACCTGGTTCGCCTCGGCATACGACACCGACGACGCCCTGTACCGGGTGGCCACCCTGGTGCAGATCACCGGTGTGCTGATCCTGGCCGCCGGGGTGCCACGCGCCTTCGACCAGGGCGACTTCATGGTCGCGGTCGCCGGGTACGTCGTGATGCGGCTCGCCCTCACCTTCCAGTGGCTGCGCGCCGCTCACGACGCTACCCACCCTCAGGAACGCCAGGTCGCCCACCGCTATGCGGGCGGTGTCGTGCTCTGCCAGTTGGGGTGGATCATCATGCTGTACCTGCCGGCGGCCGGCCGCGGTTACTTCTTCGCCGCGCTCGTGCTGGCCGAGTTGTCGGTGCCCCTGGTCGCCGAACGCAACCGCGCCATCCCCTGGCATCCGCACCACATCGCCGAACGGTACGGCCTGTTCACCCTGATCGTGCTCGGTGAGACCGTCGCCGGCGCGGCCGTCGCTGTCCAGAACGCCCTCGACGGCCACGCGGCACTCAATGCGCTGCTGCCGCTGGCCGCAGGCTGCCTGCTCATCGTGTTCACCGCATGGTGGCTCTACTTCGCGGTCCCCATCCACAACTACCTCGTCTCCAACCGCCAGGGCTTCCTCTGGGGCTACGGCCACTACCTCGTCTTCGCGTCCGCCGCCGCCATCGGTGCCGGCATCGAGGTCGCCGTCCAGCAGGCGGCCGGCACGGCGAAGATCTCGGCGCAGACCGCGGCAGCCGCCGTGACCGTTCCCACCGCACTGTTTCTTCTCGTGGTGTGGCTGCTGCACTCACGCCACTTCAAGACCACCCTCACTCAGCAGCTCACGATGCCCACCGGCGCGCTGGCGATCTTGCTGTGCACCTTCTCCGGGCCGTCCGCGGCCCCGTTGGCCGGTGCCGCCGCCGTCCTCACCGTCGGCGCGGGCGGGCTGCTGCTGCGCCGCCACCCACACCGGCACCTGGACGGGGACCCACCCCACGACACGGCCAACCACGACCGCACCCCCGAGGCCCAACACCAGCCTCGGCCAGAGAGGAGACAACACTGACGAAGCGCCGAACGCACGACGCGCAGCGCGGGCCCGACCGAGACCCATCTGAAGATCAACCGACGGGGGTGCGCGGCAGACAGCGCGCCCGTGCACCGAGAGGAGGACGGGGTGACCTGGCCACTCGGGGCCGCACCCCCGCCAAGCCATGCGTATGGAACCGATCCGACCGGATGAGCTGACCGACGACAATCGCACCCTGGAGGCACGCATCCGCGCCGTGGTGGAACGCGACCTCACAGCGTTCACCAGCGTGGACGACGACGGGGCCCTGATCGGCCCGTTCCCGGCGCTTCTGCGGCACACTGAATTCGGCGGGCCGCTGTTCGGCTGGAGCGAGGCCCTGTTCACCGACTCGGCGATGACCCCGCGCGTGCGCGAAGTCGTGATCCTCACCATCGGTGCCCGGCTGAACGCCGCCTACGAGCTGTACTCCCACGCCCGGGTGGCCCAGGCCGCCGGACTGCCCGACACCGCCGTCGCCGACCTGGTGGCCGGGCAGCGACCGGCCGACCTGCCGCGCGAGGAACTCGTCGCTCACGACGTGGTGACGGCGCTGTACCGGGGCGGCCCGCTGCCAGGGACCACCTACGCCGAGGCCCTCGCCGTGTTCGGCGAGGACGGACTCGTTGAGCTGGTGAACCTCACCGCCCACTACGTCGCCGTCTCCATGCTGCTCAACGCCTACGACGTCCCCGTGCCCGCCGACGGCGTCTAGGACGAGAACCACCGCACCCAACGCGATGTCAGGCGAGTGCCAGACCCGCCGGGCACAAGACGGCGCATGTGCGGGCGAGGCGAACAGCACCGGACCGCGACATCCGGGGGCTGTCCATGAAGGGCCAGCCGTGCACTGCGGCCAGGGGGCCCGCCACCCAAACCATCAGGGCCCATCAAGCGCCCGGCCGCACCACCCCACCCCTGGCCGGGTCCGCCGTGCCGTGTCAGGCCGTATGCCGCCGGCCGGGCCTGCGCGGGTCCCGGCCGGGCAGGCCCTCAGGCCGCCGGCGATTTGGTGACCTGCCTGCGCCGTGTCCCGCTGCGCCTTCCGCCCCCCGGGCCCGCACGCGCCCGGCTGTCCCACCGGCGACCCGCTCGTGCTCGGTGCCCGTGCCGCCATCCTCCCGCTCCCGCTGCGCCCGTGTGCCGTCCGGCGGCCGGCCATCCGCCGCACCGGCCCCCTCGGGCCGGCGGCCGGACGGGCCCCGCTCCCGGGCCGTCGGCCCCCGCGCCCGCCTGTCTGGGCCCGACCGTCCTGCGCCGCCCGCCGCCGTACTCCCCGCGTCTCCGCGCCGCCCGCGCCGGACCCCGCCGTGCTGCGGCCGCGCGGCGCCGTGCTCGAAGGCGGCCTCCCGCCGCCCGGCCGTCTCGCCTACCGCGCCGTGCCGGTCCCTGGCCGTCCGGAGGCTTGCGCCGAGCTGCGCGGCGTCCTGGCGGCCCGGCCGCGCCCGTCTGTCCTGCGTGCCGCCCCAGCTTCTCGTCCGTGCCTCCGCGTCTCCGCGCCGCTGTCCGGCCGCCTGGCGAGCCCGCGCCCGTCCCGCCGTGCTGGTGCCGTGCCGCCCGTGCCCCGGCCGCCGCGCTGTTCCGGTCTGCGGCGGCCCGTCCCGCAGGGTTGGGCCTGCGTCCGCCGTCCCGCCCGGCCGCCCGCCCGCGCCACGCCGCCGTCCCGCTTCCTCCCGGCCACCCTCGGCCGCCCGGCCGCCGCTGCCTGCGCCGTACGGCCCCTCCGCGCAGCGGACCGGACCGCCGGACCGCCGGGCCGTGTCGTGCCCACATCGGCCTCGCGGCCGCGCGGCGGGCCGTCTCGCTGCGCGCCGGACCGCCGGCCACCGACAGGGCCCGCGCGGGTCCCGCCCCCGGCCCACGCTGCGCCCGGTGGCCGTGCGGTGCTGTGCCCGGAGGCCGCCCGTCGCCCGGCCCGGCCGTCCCGCCGTCCGAGCCCGCCGCCGTACTTCCCGTGCCTGCCGTCCTGGGGCCACCCGGCAACGCCGCGCCGGCGCCATGCCCGCCCCGCGCCCCGCACCGGCGCGGACGCGGCGGTGCGGCGGCGGCTGGGGCGCAAGGACGAACAGACCTTGACCGACGCGCTCGAGAACCCCGACGGTGACGCTCTCCACCACCGCCCGTACGCGCAGGCCGAAACGGAGGATGAGCGGGGCCGTGCCGCTGAGCGGGACGTGTAGCGCCCGGTGTGCAAGCGGTGCGGAAGGAAGTTCACCGACCGGCGGTGGGAGGAGACCACTGCGCACCGGACGGCCTGGAAGGCCGGGGACCTGTCCGTGTGCGGAACCTGCCACCCCGACGACGTCGCCCGCGAGGAAGCCGCCGTTGAAGCTGCCCGCCTTCAGGCCTCCGCGCACCCGGAGCCGGAGGACGATCGAGAGCCGGGCCGTGGCCGCGGCTGGTTCCGCCGGCGGTCCTGATGACGGGGTACAGCTGGCCGGCCCTCGCCCGGCGCTACGGTTCGACCCCCGCCGCCCGGTGCAGAGGGAGGGGGAGGCGCTGGAGCCCGCCGCACTCCGGCGCCTGGTCCTCGCCGCCGTCGCCCCGTACATCGGCCGCGACGTCCTCGCCCGGCAGATCGCCCGTGAGGAAGAGCAGCGCCGCGCCTTGGCTGCCTTCTTGGGTGGCTGGGACGTGGCGGGTGGGGGAGTACCGGCGTAGCGCTGGACGGGTGCCCGCAAGCTTGGGCAGGCGCGGGTGCCGGGCGCAGGGAGTGGTCGGGGATGATCGCGTGGACGGAGGCCGTGGTGTAGAGCGCGACGTCGACGGCCCCGGCCCGGCTGGTGCCGAAGCGGACCTCGGTCGACTGCGGGGAGCGGACCCGTCCGAGGCGGACCATGGGGTCGAAGTCGGCACGTCGCGCCCGGAGGCGGGTGCCGGCCTATGGGGACGGTCGGCGGTGCCGGGCGAGGGAAGAAGTGTCAGGGCGTACGGCACTGTGACGACGGCGGATCGAGCCGGTGCCGGCGGTTCCGGGGGCGGCTGTCCGCGCGGCCGCCTCCGGCGCGCAGTGGATCGACAACATCCCGGTCTCATGTATGCAATAGCCGTGACAATTCGGGGCGGATCCGCTTGGCGAGGTATGCGTGGCCGGCGTTCGTGGGATGCACCTCGTCGCTTCCGATGAATTGGTGAGCGGATCCGGTGAACCACCCACGGTGCACTGCGGACACGTGAGGCAGGTTGAGTTGCTTTGCCGCGGCCGAGACCGCCTCGTCGATCGGGTGAGAGCGGATCGGTCGCCGGAACGCGTAGATGGGCCCGATGACCAGAATGCGTGCGTGGGGCAATCCCACATGCAGACGGCGCAGGGCGTCTACCGCGGCGGCTCGGGTCTTCGTCGGGCTGGTGTCGTTGCGGGAGCCCTCGACCACGACCACATCCGGCTTCGCGGCGATAGCCTGCTTGATCCGCTGTGTGTACGGCCGTCCGCCTTCTTGCCGGCCACCGGTGGTGTAGCCGGTGCCGCCCTTGGCGTCGAGCTTCAGCGTCAGTCCCAGTTGTCCAGCGACCAGTGAGGGCCAGCCGTGCGACCCTTTACCGCCCTGGGCGCTGCCGCCGGCAAGGCTGTCACCCAGGACATACAGCCTCAGATGTGGGGCGGTGGTCTCGGCGTGAACGTTGACGCCTGCGGCCAGGAGGGAGCACAGCAGGCTCGCCAGCACTGTTGCGCGGCCTGTCAGCCGGAATGCACGCATGCCCATGTTCTGAAGGTAATGCGTCTGACGGAGGTTTCACCAATGGGCTGGCCCGAATAGGGCACCGTGGGAGCGACCACAGCATGCACCGGCCGGATGCGGGGCGCGCGCAACTCTGCATACGAGTTCAAGTTCAGTCGACAATTCGCGGCCGTGGGCCGTCTGGCGACCCGACGCCGTCCCGTGGGGCACTCCACAAGAACTGGCCACTTGCAACGGTGTAATCCGTTCCGCGTCCACCTGCATGACTGCGGGTCACTCGTGGGAGGGAGTTCCCGGCGCCGGTGTCCGCGGGCTGACTCGTCAGCCCGCAAGCTCACTGATGTGCGCTGTCCGCAGCGCGGAAGTCAGTCCGTCGTCAGGGCGGGTAGATACCGCTGCCTGCGCTTCAGGAGGCTGAGACTCCAAAAGGAGTCAGGACAGGTCCTGGCAACCCGGTATTCGCGATGCAGCGCGGTAACAAGCACTCCTCCCTGTTATCGCAGTTGGCCGGTTCCCTTCAGGTCGGGAATCAAGCGGCCGCTCCATATTAGGAAAGGCAACAGGATGTCACGCTTGGCGCTTTCAATGCTGCAGTGGGTCCGTCCGGGTATGGGCGCCTTCACCTCTGCCGCCGCCATCATGGCCGTCGGCGTGTCCGGGCCTCCCGCTACGGCTACGGAGCCGCCCTCCGTTCCCCATGCACAGGCCAGTGGAGCCCGTGCGTCGCGCGCGGGTGGCGCACCCGCGGAGATCAGTACGCTCGCGGACAAGCTGACGACACCCTGGGGGATCTCGTTCCTCCCGGGCCACAAGGCGGCGCTGGTGACCGAACGTGACGCCGCCGTGGTCTGGAAGATCGCCCGGGACGGCGCCAAGAAGAAGGTCGGCACCGTGCCGGGCGCGGTGTGGAGCGACTCGCGGGACAAGGGCGGCCTGCTGGGTGTCGCCGTGTCCCCAACCTGGAACGGGACCACCGACAAGGACGTGTTCTTCATGGAGACCACGGCCAAGGACAACCGCATCGTCAGGATGCGCTTCGACGGCACCAGACTGAGCGGCTCCACCCCCATTCTCACGGGAATCCGCAGGGACCCCAAGGACACCAGGCACAACGGCGGGCAGATCGCGTTCGGACCCGACGGGTACCTGTACATCGCCACGGGAGACGCCTCGGAGCGCAAACTCGCCCAGGACAAGAAGTCGCCCAACGGAAAGATCCTGCGGATCACCAAGAACGGTGCCGCGGCCCCCGGGAACCCGTTCGGGAACCGCGTCTACAGCTATGGCCACCGCAATCCCCAGGGACTGGCCTGGGACCGCGCCGGCCGGCTGTGGGAAACCGAGATCGGCGCTGAGGAGTGGGACGAGCTCAATCTCGTCAAGCCGGGCAAGAACTACGGCTGGCCGACCTGCCAGGGCAACTGCTCGGCCTCCGGCATGACGAACCCCAAGATGGTCTGGGATCCGGACAAGGGAGGCGTGCCTGCCCAGATCGCGGTCGTCAACGATGTCATCTACGCCACCACGCTGAGCGGCCGCCGGCTTTGGCGGATGCCGATCGACGCCACCGGCCAGGACGTCGAACACGCCACCTCGTACTACGACGGCACGTACGGCAGGCTGCGGGCGATCGCCAAGGTTCCCGGCGCCGACCAGCTCTGGATGGGCACGACCGACCAGGGCACCGGCAAGGACCGCATCCTCAAGGTGACCATCAGGTAGAGATCGGAATCGGTCCCCAGAGCGAGCGGGGCGCGTAATCCGAACAGCTCGGCGACCAGCATGATCGGCGGAACACGAGGGAGCACAAGGAGCTGTCGCAGCGCGAGCTGACCGCCCTCGTGCCACCGCCGCGAGCAGGCGGGTCCAGGGAGAGACTCAGTCCAAGAAGGTCGCGGTGCTGCGGGGCCTGATCCGCTCGTACGTGTGTTTGTTCGCAGGTGGTGGCGGCTACGTCGGCAGGCTTCGGCAGGCTGTAGGGCGACGCCCGCGACAAGCCCCGGCCTGAAGAAGTGGTGTGGGGCCCAGCCTCAACACGCCGGGCCCCCCGGGGCCAGGCGTGACGGCTGGCGCATCGGCACGGCCAGTTCCCGGTCTGACATGACAGCCGGGGCTCGGCGGTTCCGCGCTCCGATCGCACGCCGCGCGGACCGCCGTCAGACCGCCCGCGCGGGGCTGGACGTCGGCGACGATGACGATACGGCGCTGTCCGCCGCCGGCACCGTGTACGAGTTCGCGCGCGAGGCGGAAGCGGTGCTGCGCCCGCTGATCGACGGGCGGACCGTGGACCTGGCCACGCTCGCCGAAACGGCCGACCTCGCCCTGGAGGACGTCGCCGGACTGATCCAGGAGCTCGTTGCCGGCAGGCCGCAACGGTGAGGAGCCTGCTGTGGCAGCGAAGCTCGCTCTCGGTACCTACCGGTGCCGGGCGATCCCGGAGGCGGCTGCCGCGCGGCCGCCTCCGACGCGCGCCGGCTCGACACCGCCCCCGACTATGCCACCGGCCGGGCGCAGGCCCTCCTGGCCCCGGCCCTGGCCGCCCACCCGTTGCTGAACATCCCGCCCCTGGCGGGTCCGCACCGGCGTCAACATCGTCCTCGGCTTCCTCCAGGCCCCGGGCGCCGCGCTCACCGCCGACGACGTCGCCGTACTGATGGAGGTCAACCTAACTTCCTTGTCCGCGGCAGAGTTCGAGACCCTGCCCCTCAACGCGGTGGCCGACGCGGCGACCGGCAAGCAAGACTTCGAACTAGTCGCCGGGCTCATAGAGACTCGCCGACGACCGCGACGAAATCGCAGTCAAAGTCTTCCGTTCGTACGCCTACAAGGGCGGCCAGACCAGGGAGGCTCACCGCACCGGTGCGCACCTATCCGGTGCGGTGGTCAACGGTGCAGAGCCACCACGGTCTCCGCCACTGCACGGGCCCGCTCCACCTGTTCGTCGCGCTGCGCCCGCAGAGCCTGGAGGCGTCCGTGGGGGCGTCGGCGAGGACCTGGCCGACGAAGTGCGCGAGGGTGCGAGCGATCCCCGGCGCGGCAGCCGCGGGGGCGTGCGCGACCCACTGGCTGATCGCCGTCAGGCAGATACCGTAACGCCCATCAGCATGCTTCCCTATCTCCCCGCAGGCAGAAGCGCGAGCCTTCCTCACCGCAGCGTTTTCCCGCCCGCACCCAGACCTTTCGTACAGCCCGGAAAAGCAGAGATCCCGTCCGATCGAAATGATCGGACGGGTACAACTCCCGGACTCTGGAAGCCCGCCGCTCGCGGCCCCGCCGGACCGGCCGCTGACGACAGCAGCCGCCCCACGCCCCGCCGGCCACACGTTCGTCGGCGTGGAACCGTCCCACCACTCCGCTGCACCTGGCGTCCGCTGACGTGTCGGCCGCGGTGAACCGGCGTCCGTTCCTGCCCAACAGCGGGGATCCCACCTCGTCGAAGGCCGACGCCCGCCTGCGCTCACAGCAGTCCGGGCCGCTGCCACTCGTGACCAAGGACGTGGTGGTCGAGGAAGTTCAGGAACGCCTCGTACCAGACCTGGATGTGGCCCGGGGAGAGGATCCAGTGGTTCTCGTCCGGGAAGTACAGGTACTTCGCAGGCACCTCGAACCGCTGCAGATCCTGGAAGAGCGCGGCGCCCTGGCCGACCGGCACGCGGTAGTCCTTCGCGCCGTGGATGACCAGCATCGGCGTACGGATCTTCGCGGCGTCCAGGTACGGGGAGTGCGCCTCGTACCGCTCGGGCCGGGTCACCGGGTCCCCGAAGATGCACTGAAAGTACCAGGGCGCGTCGGTGTCGCCCTGGAAGGACCGCAGGTCCCAAAGGCCCGCGTGGCTCACGATCGCCTTGAACCGATCTGTGCTCGTGGCGACCCGGTTGGCCATGTAGCCGCCGTAGGAGCCGCCCCCGAGCGCGGTGCGCGCGGCATCGATGTCGTCACGGGCCTCGGTTGCGTCGGTCAGCGCCATCACGTCCGTGTACGGGACCCCGCCCCACTGCCCCCAGCCGCGCCGGTGGCCCTGCTGACCGTAGCCGGTCGACAGGGCCGGGTCGGGCAGCAGCACCGCGTAGCCGCGGGCCGCGAACGGCCATGGGTTCCACCGCCAGGTCCAGCCGTTCCAGCTGCCCTGCGGCCCGCCGTGCACGGCGACGAGCAGCGGCGCGGGGTTCTCGGCCGACGCGCCCTCAGGCAGCACGAGCCAGCCGCGCAGCCGGTACCCGTCCGCCGCGTCGGCGTGCACCTCGGTGAGGGTGCCCGGCAGCGCGTCGAACGCACCGGGGGCGGGCAGCTCGACCGGCGTCTGGTCGGCAACGCCGGCCTCGAACCTGACCGGCCGCGGCGGGGAGTCGATCGCGTTGCGCAGCGCGTACAGCGTCCGCCCGTCGGGGGCCACGCAGAGCGAGCCGTACGCGCCCGAGGCGGTGAGCCTGGTCACGGTGCCGTCCGCGTCCCGCCGGAAGACGGGCGCGTGCCCCTCCACATCGGCCGCGAAGAAGAGGGCGTCGTCGACCGGCGAACAGACGGCGCCGACAGGCCAGTTGTCGAACCCGGGCAGCAGATCGACGGCCTTACCGCCGTCCACGCCGACCCGGACGAGCGTCATGTCCATCGACTCGTCGTAAGTCGGCCACGTCATCCGCGAGCACACGACCGCCGAGCCGTCGTGCGTGAACACCGGCGCCTCGTAGAGGTGCTCCACATCGCCCAGGACGAAGACCTCCTCGCCGGTGGCCGCGTCTGCCACCACCACGGCGGTGCGGTTCTCGGCGGGCACCCGGCCGGGTACGAACCGGGTGTAGGCCACTCGCGTCCCGTCGGGCGACAGCGCCACGTCCCCGGGGTGCTCGAGGCCGACGCCCTGCCCGCCGGCGTCGACCACGGCGCCCTCGGCCTCCGCGCGCACGAAGGTGTGCTGTTCCTCGGGGCCGAGATCGCGGTCCCAAGCGCGGGTCGGCCCGGCCTCGTACAGGATCGCGGTGACCTTGGCGTCCTTGCGCGCCGTGCGCAGCTTGCCGTGTGCGTCGGCGTCGGCGGCCCCGGGCAGCAGCCCGGCGGTGTAGGCCAGCGCGCCGGAGTCCCGGGCGACGGTGAACGCGGTGATCCCGCCCGGGTGCCGGGCCACGACGGCGGCCTCACCACGCCCGGGCAGCGCCCACAGCGCGGCACCCTCGTGCTTGTCCTGATCACTGTCGTCCTCGCGTTCCGACAGGAAGTACAGCACCCCGTCCGGGCCGAACGCGGGCCCGGACTCGCCCTTCCGCGACCGGGTCAGGCGCAGCGCCTCGCGCTCCCCGGCCGGATCGATCTCCCACAGCCCGGACACGAACCTGGTCCGGTCCTCCGACAGCGTCTGCACGGTGGCGATGAGACGGCCACCGTCGGCGGACAGCGCAAGGGAGTTGATGCGAGGCTGGGCGAGGAACGCGGGCAGGTCGTGGAAGGCGGTCGTGCCACCGGGGATCGCAGACATGCGGACGATTCTTGCTCGCGAAGGAGGCGGTGAACAGCGGATTACGGGCGCCGCCCGCCAGGGGTGCCTGCCGCCCGTCCGGCGAAACGCAGAGATCCCGCCCGATCGAAGTGATCGGACGGGATCCCGTCAGCCGTCTACGAGCTGACTCGTGAACGATGTCGCGCCCGCCGCCCTCCGACTTCGAGAGGACGACGAGTGCCCCACGCGAATGCGCCCCTGAGAGGTCGTTTTATCCCGGTGTTTTATCCCGGGATCTGTTGTTTGGTCTGTGGTGTCGGGTCGCGCCAGGAGATGGTGTTCTCGCCAGTGAGGCGGCGGACCCTGAGGTCTGTCATGGCGAGGGGGATCATGGCTTCGGACCGGGCGGACAGGGTCTCGTAGTCGCGGGCGAGACGGCGGCGGAGCATCAGCCGGCCGTAGGTCCGCTCGACCGCCCAGCGCTTCGGGATCGGGGGGAATGCTCACCCCGGGACGTCCTGAGGCAGCAGATTCACTCTCACGGCCTTCGTCTTGATCAGTGCACCTTGGTCGGAGCACATGATCAGACGAAGGCCGCCTCACTGTCCGGCCAATGCCCATCTCAGCGACACAGTTCGAAGCACATTTCGACACCGCAGGTCAAAGAGCAAGCTCAGTAGGTGTTCTTCTTCTTCGAGCCGACGAGGCCGAACTGTTCAGGGCGGTCCGGATGCCGGAGTGTGCCCGGTTGGTTTCGTAACCGAGAGTCGACACCGTTTGTCACCGAGTTGGGAAGCGCTTGTCGATTGCAGAGCCGGAAAATGTTGGTGCGAAATGACACCGGTGCGAGATGGGTGAACCTGCGTCGCCGCGCTGCGCGGCTGTTGCTAAAGGGGCCCGTCACATAGGGGGCGAGAGCCGTACTGGCTCTGAGGGCCACCGGGCATCGTCACGCAGGGGCGTCACCATGGTCCGCAGCGGCATGGTCACCAGGCGGCCTTCGGGTTGTTCGACGAATACGTCCTTGTCGAGCGGGTGCCATCCGAGGCGCTGGTTGAGCGACACGAGGGGAGGCCGACAGAAGAGGAGTGCGTGTTGAGGACCCATCGCTCGGGCGTGGTCCAGGGCAGCTGTGACGACGAGGCGAGCGAGGCCCTGACCTTGCATGCCGGGGGAGACGGCCACCCCGCCGACGCCCACCACCTCTGTCTCGGCGCCGCCGATCGCAACAGGCAGTCGCAGCAGGCCGGCGTGTGCCACGAGGCGGCCGTCGTGCCGGATGCCGAAGTGCTCTTCTTTCGGCAGCCAGGTCAGACCGGTCCGGGCGACACCGAAGGGATCATCGCTGTTGCCAAGGATCTCCTCCTGGTCCGCCTTCGTGTACTGGGCGAGCCGCACCACAGTTGGTGCCACAGTGGATCGGTTCTCAGTCATTCCCACATGACGATCTCTCCGCCGAGCACCGGCCCAGTGCTGTGACCGCGAAGGTTCACCGGGTTCGCTGGCCGCTGCGACCGCTGAACTGGTTGGATTACGGCCGACAATGAGGTGTTCGGTCCGGGGCGTGCAAGGTTCCCCCGCGATCCTGCGTCGGGAGGGCACATGCAGCGCGGCGAGGTCTGGTTGGCGGACTTTGACGAGCGGCGGCCGGTGGTACTGCTGTCAGGAAGCGAAGCGTCTGGGTTCCGAGCGATGCAGGTTGTCGCTCCTGCGGGGACCGAGATCAGCGGTGTGGCCGTCGAGGTGGCAGTGGGGGCGCCCGAGGGGCTGCCTCTCGAGGGCGTCCTTCGAGTGGCGCTGCCACGTCCCGGTCTTGTCCCGTGCACGTGGCTCGTCACGCTGGCCAAGGAAGATCTGACCGAGCAGGTGGGAGTCCTGTCGTCAGCGAAGCTCGGCGAGATCGAGGATGCCCTCCGTGCCGGTGGACTCGAGCAGACGGTGCACTAGGCTGCTCGCCGACCTCACCGTGTAGCACGGATGCCCGCGATTCTCGCAGGTCAACGTGGCTTCTTCGCCCACTGGCTCGTTCGGGGCCGACCGAACGGGGTACGCCGCACATCGGCGCGTGAGCCGTGTAGGCCGATCGGGTGCCGTCTGGCCGTGCAGGTGCGCTGGGGGATAGTGGCGGTGATCGTTGAGGGGAGGCACCGCCGGGAGGGGGACGCTGAACCACAACCCGCGGCTGCGGCGACGCACCGCCTCGTCAACACCGGATTGCAATCCCAGCTGGCGCGTCTGCTCCCTGCGAGCGATCGGATGGACGCGGTCGCTGCCCGTCAACAGCGGTGTGAAGGCCGCCCGGGACTGCACCCGGACGCACCTGGCCGCCCTGGGCTGGGAGCGGTCCGTACCGGATCTCGTGGACTCGGTGATGCTCGCGGTGTCCGAACTGGCCACCGACGCCCATCTCCATGCCCGCCGCACCGCCCGGTTCATCCTCACCCGGGATGAGGAATGCCCGCTTGTCACCGCGCGAGGCATGCCGACAGGGCCCGAGCCGAGACGGCCGGGCCCTGCTGGGTGGATGCGCGCTCAGGTCACCATCGGTACCAGCGGCCACGGCCACCGCCGGCACTGGTGGAGCGCATGACGAAGCCGAGCAGCCATACGACCAGCACGGCGAGGGCCACCCACCAAAGGATCTTGACGGCGAACCCGGCGCCGAAAAGGATGACCGCGAGAAGCAGGACCAGAAGCAGGGGAACCATAGTTATCGACCTCCTGCCGGCCCGTCTTCCCTGTCATTCCCTCAATATTCGGCGTCGCGGCCTTGTTTGTAGAGGGAAAGCAGGGGCACGAGCCGGTTACCGCAGCCGCGGTCCTGAAGCTATGAGGAGGCGTTGTTCTGTGACTGCCGACGAGAAGGCGAAGGCGAAGACCGAGCAGGCCAAGGGCAAGGCCAAGGAGGCCCTGGGAAGCGCCGTGGGCAACGACCGTATGGCCGCCGAAGGCCAGGCGGAGAAGAGCACCGGGGACGTCCGTGAAGCCAAGGAAAAGGCAAAGGACGCCTTCAAGCACTGACGCGCCACCACCCCCGGAAGGGCCCCCTTACGAGGGGGCCCTTCCGGGCTTGGCCGGGGCACGCCGGTTCGTCGCGCGGGTGACAGCGACTTCCATTGGCGAATCCAGCGGCAGGCAACGTGCCCTGCCAGCCGAAGGCTCGAACAGTGAGCTTCTTCGAGTAGGCCACCGATTGGGTGACGGTCCGCGAAGCGCAACGACCGAGACCCCTGGGCAGTTGGTGGCGATGTCTGACGTCTCAACCACGCTGCTCGGGGGCCTCGTTGGTCATCCATCCTGCCGCACTTGACCTGTCCCATGCGCTCGTGGAGTGGGTCACCAGGCTCATCGTCACCCGTGAGGGTGACCGGCGCTGCAAGCTCCGCCCGTCCCAACGCGCGATGGTGGCACTGGTGTACCTGCGCGAGCACACCACCCTGGCGAAGATCGCCGCCGGGTTCGGCATCAGCGAGTCCACCGCCCACGCCTACACCAGCGCGGTCGTCCGTCTCCTCGCCGAACGCGACCCAGGCCTGCTGAAAGTCCTGCGCGAGCACGGTCCGGACTTCGTCCTCGTGGACGGCACGCTCGCCGAGTGTGACCGGGTCGGCGACTCACGGGCCGACTACTCCCACAAGCACCGCCGGCACGGGGTGATCGTGCAGGTGGTCGCCGTTCCGGACGGCCGGCTGCTGTGGCTCTCGCCCGCACTGCCGGGCCGCTGCCATGACCTGACGGCCGCCCGCACCCACCGGATCATCCGCATCTGCGAGCGCCAGGGCGTCCCCGTCCTGGCCGATCTCGCCTACCAGGGTGGCGGCCCCTGGCTGACCACGGGCATCAAACGCAGGCCCCTGCAGGAACTCACCCCCGCCGAGAAGACCGTCAACCGGGCCCTGGACGCGGCACGGGCACCGGTCGAACGCGGCGTCGCCCGCTTGAAATCCTGGCGGATCTTCCGCAGGTCCCGATGCAGTCCGAACCGCATGACGTCAATTGCCAAAGCCATCCTCACCCTGGAGCGTCAAGGACGAAGAAGCTCAGTAAGCCGCCAGAGGCGTAATGGCGTCACAGCGGGTAGGCGAATACAGGTAAGAGCTACTGCACGTGAACAAAAGCCAAGGGAAACCGCACGGGATTCTCCATGACTACCACGCTCAGTAAACAGATCCCGGAGGAGCAGAAGCCGAGGGTGCCCTGGCGCTACGGCGCTGCTTGGGGCACCAGGAGTGCGCACATCGCCGACGCCCGCCACGCAGTGCGTCAGCTGCTGGCACGGGCTGGACATCATCCGCGCGCGCGGCCCAGCCAGGACGCCCAGCTTGTCGTCAGCGAACTGGTCACCAACGCCGTCCGTCACGCACCCGGCCCGGGTGAACTCACACTCGAAGTCACTCCGGATGCCGCCCAGTTGCGGATCAGCGTCCGTGACAGCTCCCCGCTTCCGCCCCGCCTCCAGGTGTCCGACGCCGGCCGCATCGGCGGACACGGCCTGCACCTGGTCACCCGGCTCTGCGAACAGGTGTGCACCGTCGCCCTGGACACCGGCAAACGAGTCGTCGCGCACCTGTCCTTGCAGCAACCTGCCAGCTGACCCTCGCGCAAGCGCACACCGACAGCGCACACCGAGAGCGGCTGACATCTCCTGCCGGGCCAGCGTCAGGCCGAGGGGTGGGGATCAAGGAGGAGGCGGGCGGTAACCCATTTCCCGGCCCCCTCGGGCAGAACGGTGAGGTCGGCCGCAACGGCCTTCACGATTTCCAGACCGTGCTGGCCCACCCGGTAGGGGTCCGCCTGCCGAGCCGACGGAATCTCGGGGTGACTGTCCCACACCTCCACCTCCACCGCCTCATCCGCCAGACGCAGTCGCAGCCGGATGGGGCCGGGTGCGTGCTTGCAGGCGTTGGTGACCAGCTCGCTGACCACGAGCTGCGCCAAGCCAACGAGGTGCCCCGTCACCTTCGTTGGACGGCTGGCGGCTGCGCCCCCGGTGAAGAAGGCGGCAGTTCGGTGACGCGCCTCGGCGATGCAGGAGCCGTCTCCCGACAGCGCGACGGTCTCCTCGACCGCCGTTGAGTTCGGTCCGTGGCAACACTCACGTTCCGGGTCCGCGCCCATCAGTCCTGTCACTCCCGCCGCGCTCGCGTACGCCGTTCTTCCCGGGCGGGTACCGCGCACGGGCAACATATACCTGTGGGTGGCAGGGCCATCCGGGTGCAGTACCAGTACCATGCGCGAGCAGATCCACATCGAGGAAGTGCTGGGTTCGGCGGCACCGACACTTGCTGAGGGACTGTGGCGGACAACCGTTCTGCAGGAAATGCGCGTCTGTCGATCAACATGACCTATACCAGTGGCGTCCGGGTGGTCACGGCGTGCGGCGAGATCGATCTCGACAGTGCTCCGCAGCTGCTGAATGCCCTGATCGCTGATGACGCTGCCGCCCAGGTGACGGTGGTGGATCTCAGCGGCGTCACCTTCATGGACTCCAGCGGCATCAACGCTCTCATCGCCGCCCATCACACCGCGCGGCGCCACGGCGGCAGGCTGCGACTCGCTGCACCGAGCCCCGCCGTCTCCCGGACTCTCGACATCGTCGGCCTCACCGAGGTCATCCCCTGCCACCCAAGCTTGCGCGACGCACTTGCCGCCTGACCCCCGCCGGCCGGACGAACTGAGCATGGCTGATGCCCGCCACAGCCATGGCGGGCATCAAGAGGGGTACCGCTGATAGGCTCAGCCGGTCGTGAGCATGCCTTCGCGCAACCGTGCCAGGCACCGGGACAGCAGTCGCGAGACGTGCATCTGCGAGACACCCAGACGTTCGCCGATCTGGGCCTGGGTGAGCTCCTCCACGAACCGCATGTGAATGAGCTGCCGGTCGCGCTCGTCGAGCTCGGCGATCATGGGTGCGAGGGCATGGAAGTCCTCCACCAGCTCCAGAGCGGTGTCCTCGGTCCCGATGAAGTCCTGAAGCGCAGCCTCGCCGTCCTCGCTCCCGTTGAGCGTGGCGTCCAGGGAGGAGGAGTTGTAACCGTTGGAGGCCAAGCGGGCCTCGCGGACCTCGTCCTCGGACAGGCTCATCAGCTCCGCCAGCTCCTTGACCGTCGGGGTGCGACCCAGCCGGCTGCGCAGCTCCTCCGTGGCCCGGGCGAGCTGGACGCGGGCCTCCTGAAGGCGGCGGGGCACGTGCACGGCCCAGGTGGTGTCACGGAAGAACCGCTTGATCTCGCCGACGACGTAGGGGATGGCGAAGGAGGTGAACTCCACCTCGCGGGACAGCTCGAACCGGTCGATCGCCTTGATCAGGCCGATCATGCCGACCTGGACGATGTCCTCCATCTCCTCCGGTCCACGGCTGCGGAACCGTCCGGCCGCGTAGCGGACCAGGGACATGTTCATCTCGATCAGTGTGTTACGGGCGTAGCTGTACTCCGCGGTGCCCTCTTCCAGCACCGCCAGCTGCTGGAAGAAGAGTTTGGAGAGCTCGCGAGCGTCCTTGGGCGCCACCTGGGAAGGATCGGCGACCTCCGGCAACTCGGCCGTCCGGGTGTGCGTTGCCAGCGTGCTGGGCGCCATGCTGATACCCTCCCACGATCGATCTCACAGCTGCTGCCTGCCGAAACGGCCGACGACAGCGCGCATACCCCGCGATCCTGCACCCATGCCTGCTCCCTGAGCGAACGGTGGATCGGACGAGAGCGGACACACCACGACGGTGCTGCTGGCCCTCGGCTACCCCGACCCGGAGAAGGTGTACACCACTCCGATCTCGCGATTCGACGCCGACCAGCTGTTCACCTTCATCTAAACCGGGAAACGAAAACCCGCCACATATACACGGCAAGGGATGATTTACATGAAGGCCATTGTGGTCACCGACCAGACTGCGGGAACGGCCGGAATGACGCTGACAGAGCGACCGGAGCCAGTGGCAGCGATCAACGACGTCATCGTTGAGATCCGGGCTTCGTTCCCACCGAGATGGAGTGGTCCTCGACCTGGGCCGATCGCGCCGGCCGGGACAAGACACCGTCGATCCCCGGCCACGAGCTGGCCGGAGTGGTCACCGCCCTCGGCTACGGCACGACGGGGCTGTCGGTCGGGCAGCGGGTGTTCGGCCTCTCCGACTGGCACCGCGACGGCACCCTGGCGGAGTACGTGGCGATCGAGGCACGCAACCTCGCACCGCTGCCCGGCGACGTCGACTTCACGGTAGGCGCGTCCCTGCCCGTCTCGGGTCTGACCGCCTGGCAGGGGCTGTTCCAGCACGACCGCCTCCAGGCCGGCCAGACCGTCCTCGCTCATGGCGCGGCGGGGGCAGTCGGGACGATGGTGACCCAGCTCGCACGTGAGGCCGGCGCCTACGTCATCGGCACCGGACGGGCCGCCGACCGCGAGAAGGCGCTCGACTTCGGAGCGCACGAATTCGTCGACCTCGAGAACGACACGCTGAAGGACGTCGGCGGCGTTGACCTGGTCCTCGACGTCATCGGTGGCGACGTCCAGAAGCAGTCCGCTGCTCTGATCAGGGCCGGAGGAACACTGGTGTCCGTCGTCGGCCCGGTCGAGGCACGGCCCATCGACGGCCTGGCCGTCGACTTCGTCGTCGAAGCCGACCGCGCGCAGCTGGGCAAGATCGTTCAGCGGGTGCGGGACGGACGGCTGCGGACCAACATCGGTGATGTCGCGAGCCTCGACGATGCCGTCGACGCCCTCAACCCGACCACGCGACGCCGCGGGAAGACAGTCATCCGCAGTCTCCCGTAGGCAGCAGACAGCCACGGCCCGGCCGGCAGGCCATGGCCCCGATCTATGCCATGGCCTTCGGCCACCGACCGGCGCAAGAACCCGGACCGACACACGCGCCCGGCTCGCCGACGGAGGAGTTGATCACCTTGGACGGACAGGAACTGCAGAAGATCGCGCGTGACCACACCGCGCAACTGCCAGGCACCAGCCAGGAGCGTCGTTTCGACCCCGACTGGGAGCTGCACAAGGTGGGCGGCAAGGTCTTCATGCTCATGACCGACATGCCGGGACGGCCCGTCGTGATCCTGAAAGCCGATCCGGACGACGCCACGGCCCTGCGTGAGCAGTACGCAGACATCACCCCCGGCTACCACATGAACAAAAAACACTGGATCACAGTGGAGGGCGGAGACGCCATCGACGACGAGCTGGTCAAGGAACTCGTGACCGGCTCCTACCATCTCGTGGTCGACGGCCTCCCCAAGTCCAAGCAACCCGTAAATCCCCACACCTACAACCGCCGCGCCTGACGCGGCGTCGCACCAGTCTGGAGCCCCCCATGCGCGTGTTCGTCACCGGCGCCAGCGGCAGCATCGGCTCAGTTGTCGTTCCCGAGCTCATCACCGCCGGTCACGAGGTCCTCGGCCTCGTCCGCTCCGATGCCGCGGCTGCGGCCGTCACCGCCGCCGGCGGGACGCCGCTCCGCGGCGACCTCACCGACCTCGACAGCCTCCGCGCCGGCGCCGCGCAGGCGGACGGTGTCATCAACCTGGCCTTCAGCAACGACTGGAACAACTTGGAACAGGGCATCGACGAGGAAGCACGCGCCGTGCAGACCCTCGCCGCCGCACTCGCAGGCAGTGGCAAGCCGTTCGTGCATGCCGGCCTCACCCCGATGATGCCGGGCCACACTTCCACCGAGGAGGACCCCGACACCACCGACGGTCCGGTCGGTGGCCGCGGCCGCACCTCCGGCGCGGTGCTGGCCCTGGCCGACCAGGGCGTCCGGTGCTCTGTCGTGCGGCTGCCCCGCTCCGTGCACCAGTACGGCACGACATACGGCTTCTGCTCGGTGCTCATCGCCGCCGCGCAGAAAGCGGGCGTGTCAGCGTACGTCGGCGACGGCGGGCAGCGATGGCCGGCGGTCAACCGGCTTGACGCCGCCCGGCTGTTCCGCATCGCACTCGAGGACGCTGCGCCGGGCACGGTCCTGCACGCGGTAGCCGATGAGGGCGACACCATGAGGTCGCTGGCCGAAGCTATCGGCGGCGCTCTCGGCGTGCCGGTCGAGTCGGTGCCGCCCGAGCGTTTCGGTGTCATCGGCCGCGTGTTCGCCCTCGACATGCCGTCGTCGAGTGCACCGACCCGGGAGCGGTTCGGCTGGGAGCCCGTCCACCCGAGCCTGATCGACGACCTCGCTGCCGGCGACTATCCCGCCCTCGGCTGAAATCCTCGCTGATGCCGCCGGGACCGGGCAGGGTGAGTGACTGCTGACCTCCCGCGTAGGCAGATCGGGCGCACTCGCCCTGTCCGCGCTCCCGCACGAGGTCACCCGCCGCGCCCCAGGTTTCCACTCCTGGCAGGACCCGCACTGGCTCGTGGCGGATGTCGGTTACGGCCGCAGCGTCTCCTTCCGGCTCGCGTTGGAAGAACGCGGCTGGTCCTATGTCGTGGCTGTCGACCCGAAGGAGATCGCACGGCCTGCCGACGCCCAGCCGTATCAACCCTCATATGGCGGGCTGGGACCGCCGACCCTGCCTCGCTACCGCGAGGCGCCCCGGCCGCTGCCAGGCCTGGTTGAAGAGGCCGCGGTGTTCGAGGAGGTCACGTGGCGGCAGGGCAGCAGGGGCACGATGACCTCGCGTTTCGCCGTGCTTCAGGTGCGGCCGTCGGGCAAGGAAGCCAGCCGCACGGCCCAGGAACGGGCAGGCGGACGCGGCCGGTGGGACGGCGTGCTGCCGCTGCGGACCCTGCTGGTCGAGCAGCCTGAAGAAGCCGACGGGCCGACTGGTTACTGGATGACCAACCTGCCGGCGGCCACCCCGATCGCCGACCTGGTGCGGTGGGCGAAGATGCGCTGGCGGATCGAGCACGACTACCGCGAGCTCAAGCACGACCTGGGCCTGGACCACTTCGAAGGCCGCACCTGGCGCGGCTGGCACTACCACGTCACTCTCGTCACCGCCGCCCAGGCCTTCCTCACCCTGCGGCGGCTCGACCCAAAGGCCCCCATGCCGGCCTGACCCTCTACCAGATCCTGGACGCCCTCCAGGACCTGCCGAGGTGCTGGACCGGCACCTGCACCACCTGCGGCCGACCCCTCATCACCAACAGAACCAGACCCAGAACCTAACGAAGCACTACTCGGACTTCTCCGGCCGATCATGTGACTTCCGATCAGTCCGCCCGTCATCGGCCGCCTATTGGTGCACCCACTCCGGCGTCTCGAGCGACGTCAAGTACATCTACGGACTCAGCACCATTGAGGCGGAGGAGAACGCCCTGGGTGAGACGCTCGGCACCTGCGCGGTGGCGGACGTGCCCGGTCTCATTCCTCCGGCAGGGTGGGCCGTGTACGGAGTGTCTACATCAGCCCTGTGGCTGCTCCTGTCGTAAAGTCACATCCGGATCCCTATACGGAAGCTGGTGGGACTACGAGCAGCGACGAGGACGCGGGAACGGAGGCACGCGAGACGGATCCGCGGTCGTCCGCCGTCTCGTTCGTGACCACCGAGCATTTCACCCTTCAGGGAGCAAGGGCCGAGGCAGTCACCGAATCAACCGGCCGGGCAACGATCTTCATCGGTGCGGTGTCGGCCGGAATGGTCGCCCTCGGGCTGGTCGTCTCAGCGACCAAAATCAGCACCGCGTTTTACGCCTTCGGCCTGATCTTGCTTTCGACGCTTGCCTTTGTCGGCTTCGTCACCTTCGACCGGGTTCTCCAATCCGGGATCGAGGATCTTCAGTACGCGCAACGGATCGCGCGGCTCCGTGCTTACTACTTCGATTTCGCGCCCGAGTTGACCCGTTACCTGGCCAGCGTCCGGCCCTCGCGGCGGCTGGCCATGCACGGCTTGCACGGCGGATACGCCCAGGTCTTCCGGACGGTCGCCGGAATGATCGGCGTGGTCACCGCGGTCCTGACCGGTTCTGCGGCTGGCCTGCTGGGCACCATCGTCGCTGGTCACTCGGCGGTCGCCGGGTTCGTCACAGGCGTGGTGGTAGGCGTCGCCGCCCTGGTGGCACTTATGTGGTTTCAGTATGTGACCTGGGGGAAAGCCGGGCGCGAGCAGCTCTTCGAGGGCGAGCAAGAAGACCCGGAAGCGGGCGCGAGCGGGACCACCAACCCGCGCGGCCCGGACCAACCTCAGCATTACTGAGGTTTTCAGTACGGGGTCGGTGGGTTGATAGTCAGGCCGGTGGCGGTGAGGCAGCCGTCGATCAGCCGGGGCCGGAGCTGGGTTCTGCGTAACTCGCGGCGGAGTTTGCAGTCGAGGTCGTCGGGTGTGTCGATGCCACACCAGCTCCACGGCAGGCTCGTCACGCTCGAGCTCTGCGGGCAGGGGCCTGCCAGGACCAGCCGTGCCGTTTCAGCAGCCGCCACACCGTCGCCACCGACAGACTCGCCCGCAGCCGCCTGCGGATCACCGTCCGAACCCGGACCAAGGTCCAGCGTTGCTCATCGAAACCGTGAGCTGCCGGTCCCTTGCCGAGTTCCTCTTCCAACACGGCGAACTGGGCGTCGGTGACGGTCGGGGCGTTCGCCGGACCCGCCGAGCGCAGGGCCTCCTCCATGCCGCCCTCGCGCCAGGCACGGCGCCAGCGTTCCACCGACCGCACGCTCACCCGCAGGTCCTTCGCGGTCACAGCGGTCTTCTCACCCGCCGCGAACCGCTGCCCGGCGAGCCCGCGCCCGTCCCGCCGTGCTCGTGCGCTTTCGCCCGCGCCGGGGCATCGTGTTCCCCGCCCGCTCGTGCACGGCCCGCCGCACTGTGCCGGCTGCTGATTCGGGCCTGCGTCCGCTGTCCCGTTCCCGTCCGTCCGGCCGCCACAGCAAGGCTGCGCAGCAGGCCCTCGCGGACCTCGCGGACGGCGACACCGGGAACGCCGTGAACATGGCCAAGCTCGCCGGCTGGCCGCAGGCCGTATGGTTCACCGAGGGCACGCCCGAGGAGGTGCGCGGCAAGGTCGGTGAGCTCGTCCGCCGTGCGCGCGCCGTGGGCCGGGCCCCGGTCCTGGTCGCCTACAACGTCCCGGGCCGGGACTGCACGCAGTACTCCGGTGACGGAGCCGCATCCTCCGCCGCCTACCGGCAATGGATCGATGCCTTCGCCGCGGGCATCGGCACCAGCAAGGCGGTGGTCGTCGTCGAACCCGACGGCACGGCCCTCCTCCCCAGGGACTGCGGACCCACCACCGACCCGACGGGCGAACTCACCGCCGCCCGCACCGCCGACCTCGCCTACGCCGTGAAGACCCTGAAGGCCAGGCCGCGCACCGCGGTCTACCTGGACGCGGGGAACGTCCAATGGCGGCCCGTCGGTGAGATCGCCCAGCGGCTGCTGGACGCCGGGGTCCGCCGCAGTGACGGCTTCGCCCTGAACGTGTCCAACACCCACCCCACCGACCACAACACCAGATACGGCACCTGGATCTCCAAGTGCATGTGGTTCGCCACCGAAGGACCCGAGGAGGGGCGCGGCCACGCCGGGCGGTGCGCCGACCAGTACTACTCGGCGGCCGCCCCCAACGACGGCATCCCCGGCAACGCGGTCTCCTCCGCCGATCCCGCCACCTGGCGGTGGACCGACGCCTGGTATGACCAGAACGTGGGCACCCCGCCGGCCGACCGGTCGCAGCACTTCGTGATCGACACCAGCCGCAACGGTCTGGGTGCCTGGACCCCGGAGCCGGGCAAGTACACCGGGGACCCGGAGGCCTGGTGCAACGCACCCGGCCGCGGTCTCGGCCCGCGTCCCACCGCCGACACCGGCGTACCCCTCGTCGACGCCTACCTGTGGATCAAGATCCCCGGCGAGTCCGACGGCAGCTGCACGCGCAACACCGGCGGCGCCATCGACCCCGAGTACGGCATCGTCGAGAGGAAGGCACCGTCGGGCCTGGCCCCGAGCAGCTGGACTGGAGGGGTGACCGCTACGTTGCCGCCTGCCGGGGAATTCGTGCAGTCCGGACCGACCGGGCGCGTGGATCGAGTGCCACGACAACAGCTCCCCGACAGACGGCAATTGGCGGTTGCGGCGGCGTGGCTTCAGCACACCGCGACGCGGCACGGCGCCATCCGGACCCCGATGACCGGCCGGGTATGTGACTCAGTGCCGCACTCCTTCGCAGAGCGGACAGTTCACTCCCATCGGTCGCACACACCCGAAGACGACGGACGAGCCGGGAAGCCGTGGCGGGGGGGATGCCGGCTGTCTCCGCTCCTCGGGGAGTCACTCCCGGCAACCGCCGGAGTCGCGTGGGGACGCCTGGCATGATCAAACGGGTCAGTGCGATGTCAGGCAGGAGCCGCCGATGGATGAGACCCGCGCATTACCCGCCGCACGTGTATCCGCCTACGCGGCCGTAGGAGCACGGCTCGCATTGCTCAGCGACCGCCGGCTCGGCGATGCGGTGGCTGCCGCGCCGGCACTGGGCTCGGGCATCGGTGGGAGGCGGGGGGAGATGGAAGTCGCGGGGATACCTGTCTTCGTCAAGCGAATCCCCCTGACGGACATCGAGTTGCGGCCGGAGCACGTCCGCTCGACCGCCAACCTGTTCGGTCTCCCTCTCCACTACCAGTACGGGGTGGGGTCGGCAGGGTTCGGGGCCTGGCGCGAACTGGCCGCACACGTCATGACCACCGCGTGGGCACTGACGGGTGAATTCGCCGGTTTCCCGCTCATGTACCACTGGCGAGTTCTGCCGGACCAGCCTCCTGCCGACTTCGCCGATGAGTTCGGAGGCGTCGAGGAAGCCGTCGCGCAGTGGGAGGGATCACCCGCCGTACGTCGCCGGCTGGAAGCCATCGGCCAGTCGTCCGTCAGCCTGGTGCTCTTCCTCGAGCACGTGCCGCACACACTCGCGGCCTGGCTCAGCGTCACCGGTGAGGCGGCCGGCACGAAGCCCGGAGGCGACTCCTCCTATCTGTGGGTGGAAGACGCGCTGCTGGAGGGGACCGAGTTCATGAGTTCCCGTGGGCTGGTGCACTTCGACGCGCACTTCGCCAACCTGCTGACCGACGGCCGGCAGGTCTACTTCTCGGACTTCGGGCTCGCTCTCAGCCGCCACTTCGACCTCTCGGCTCAGGAAGCCGCCTTCCTCTGCGACCACCTCGTATACGACCGTTGCTACGCACCGTGGCACCTGCTGCGCCACCACCTGCCCGAGGCCGTGCGTGGCGACACGGAACTCGGGACTTTCCTGCGCCGGTGGATCGCAGGGCGCCGCCCCGACGGCGTGCCTCCCGGAATCACCGCGATCATTGATCGCCATGCCCAGCATGCCGTCGTCATGGACGACTTCGCCCATCGACTCGTTACGGAAAGCAAGCGCACTCCATTCCCCGCAGCCGAGGTTCGACGGGCACTGGCCGGCGCGTCAGCGCCGGAGTGAAGTGCGGGCCGAAGCCGTCCCACACGGGGGTGCGCGGACAGAACACCGGGCGAACAGGGTTCTCCAGGGGGCGGGCGAGGCTGCGTGCGCACGTCTTCGGCGGCCGGGCTGTGCCGGTTGCGTCTCCTGTCGCTGGACGGCCGGGACATCGTCGCGCTGTTCCTGGCGTGTGCAGCAAGTGCGGCAACGTACTGCCGGGTGGCGTCGGTGACCTGGTGCATGTGCGCGTACCGCACGAGGGTCGGGCCCGGCCGTTGCACGGGGGGCGGGTGTCGGTCACCGGCGCGTCCGGCGCCGTCGGCGCCATGGCCGTACGACTCGCGGCGCGCGCGGGCGCGGTGGTGGTCGGCGCGGTCGGGCGCCCCGCGAAGCTGCCGCAGGTACCCGGCGTCGCCAAGGCACTGCTCGCCTCCGACCTCTCCGAGGAGGCGATCGGTGGCAAGACCGACGTACTGATCGACACGGTCGACGGCACGATCCTGCGCAACGCCCTCACCCTGGTCCGTCCGCGGGGCAGGACCGCGCTCCTCGGCTACACGGCAGGGCGCGGGCTCACGCTGGACCCGGCGGACTTCTTCCTCGCCGACGTCCACCTTCTGCCGGCCGACATGATCTGCCGCGGCCGGGAGGCCGCCCCACCGGACTCACCGCTGCGGGGCGGCAGCGCCGACGACGGTCAGGCTCCCGGAAAAGTCCGACGCGGACCCTGTTGCTGATGCCTGTGGGCCCCCGTCGCGGACGGATATGTCGGCCCGGTGGAGCGGTGCTGATTCCGTCCCGTGCTGTACCTCTCACGGTCGGTTCAGGTCAGGCTGGCGCGGCCATGCCTGCCGTCAGGTCGATGGGTCCACCCCGCGGAGGCCCGGCATTCGCCGGCATCACGGAGCAGCACCTGCGCGACCTCGGTCTCGTCCACGGGCCGGTTCAGCGCCGCGCGGGAGGCGCATGCCCGTTCCGCTGCCTCGTGTCTGACCCCGGTCAGCTCGGCAATCCATGCGGAAGTCGCCGTCCATCGGGGCCCCGGACCGGTCGGGGCGACAGCGAGTCGACGGTGGTCTGCCCGGCCGGCGAGGCCACCGCCACCCAGCCGTCCGACGCGTACCTCCAGGGCAACCCGCCCTGCATCATGTGTGCCCACACCGGCCGGTGGGGAGAAGGCGGGGATGCCGACGCCGCCCCCGCGCGGGTTCGGTCGTTCAGACCAGCCCACGCCCGTCGAACCAGGCAGTCTCGCGTGAATGACCTGATCGATCGGTGCTGGTTGTTTCCGTCTCATGCGGACGGGGACCCGCACCGCGTGCCGTCGGAGTGCTGGGGTTGCGCCGGGCGGGCCGGCGG